>CAZFRU010000054.1:0-31686 GCA_964521385.1 uncultured Gemmatimonadaceae bacterium
AACCTGTCACTCCTCTACGTCTCCCAAAAGTCCGGTTTCGGCTGAACCACTACACTCCGGAGATGGTCCGAGAACTCGTAGCAGGTACCAAAAGGAGATAGTGTCGACCGAGCGACCCTAGGAGCGAGTCAATTGCGATGTGTTGGAAGCGAGTCTTCATGGTCCACGTACCCTGCCTAAGGTCATGGCTCGTCAATCAGGGCCTGTCCGGGGATGAGGCAGAGGACGTGGTGGCCGAAGGCGTCCTCAGTTGCCTTAAACATGATGTTGGCCCTGATGTTGGCCCTGATGTACAATCGATTGAGCGGTATCTTTGGGGTGCTTCGAGGCGTGGCCTTGCTGATCTACTGCGAAAACGCCGGATCCGTAACAGGCTGCGTACGACCTTACGGGCGATGAGGGATTCAGGAGGAGGACGGGTAGGCGACCCGTTGGGCGACATGGCACTGGACGCTCGCATAGAGGAATCCTTTCCACGCTCGACGACACCACCGAAGGCCGGAAGCGGCTCCAGCAGATCGCTCGCCCCGTGCGCGACCAGAACCGGAGCTACGAGGGCCTCAACTTCTTCGATCCCCTCGACACCGACCTCCTTCTCGCCATCGAGAGGGGCGAGTTCAACTTGCTCGGCTTCCAGGTCCGCGATCTCCGCCGGCTCCCCCCGCACCTCACCGGCTCGCAGATCTCCCGGATGGTCAAACGCTTCCGTACGCACCGCTTGCTCAAGAAGGTCCACGGTACCTACCGCTACTACCTCACCCGCGCCGGGCGCCGGGTCGTCGCCGCCGCCTTCCACCTCCGTGAGGCGCTCCTCATCCCCGCCCTCGCCGAGAACCACGCATGACCCATTCTTAGTCGTCTTGAGCGAGATTCGCGTGGTAAGGGACCAATACTGGTCGGTTTTGGTGACCACTGCGAGCGTCGTGGCCGAAGGACGACGCAATGAAGAACATCGACAAGGCCGGGCGGGTGGTGACCCTCTCTGGCTCGATGCCTCCTGGCAGGGGTAAGTTCAGGGCATGGTTCTCGTAGTCGAGCATCTCCGGGAGCAGGTCGAGGCCGTGATGCGTCGTCTCGGCCGATCATTTGCGACCCGGGTGGATTCCCAACCTATGGATGGCCCTTGCCGGTAGAGGACACCGTGTGAAGTTTGGCGGAGGTGGCGGGCCCATCGCTACTCCTGAGGGGTACCCAAGGCATGAACTACGGAAACAGGATTACGATCGACCCGGGCAAGCGGAGCGGGAAGCCATGCATTCGTGGCCTGCGAATCACGGTTTCCGACGTCCTGGACTACCTCGCGTCCGGAATGAGTGAAGACGAGATCCTGGCCGACTTCCCGGATCTCGAGAGGGATGATATCAAGGCTGCTCTCGCCTTCGCGGCGGAACGGGAGCGCAGGTTGATGTCCGTGCCGCCTGCGTGATGCGGTGAGGCTCCTTTTCGACCAGAATCTCGCACCCCGCCTGGTTCGCGGTCTCGCGGACCTGTTCCCCGGCTCAGCGCATGTGCGCGAGCTCGGAATGGACTCGGCATCGGATCAAGAGATCTGGACCCACGCCCGGGGCGAGGGCTTCGTCATCGTCTCCAAAGACAACGACTTCCAACAGATGAGCTTCCTCTACGGCCATCCGCCCAAGGTCATCTGGATCCGACGCGGCAACTGCAGCGTCAAGGAATCCGAGTCCATCCTCCGGACCAACTCCGCGCGGATCCACGTGTTCGAGAAGGATCAGCGGGCCGCCTTCCTCGTCCTCTCCTGACCTTCCACGATCTCGCGCCCCCCTTCGCTCGCGAACGACTGCGGCGGGTGTGGGCGCTCAAGCGCTCCAGGTGCCGTCGTCTCCGGCGAGAGATTGATCGAACTCCCAGTGTGGCGTCTGGTCGAAGTCGGGGCACCGACGCGGAGCGTTGGTCCTGCCTGGGGTGGTGCGCGAGCGGGAGCGCAGCGTGGGGGTCGGTGGGGGAGTCCCAGGTGGCGGAGGATGCCTTCGAGGACGGGGGGATCGGTGAGGAAGGCGAGGATGCGCAGGGTGCCGTCGCATCCGGGGCAGCGCAGGGGATCGAGTTCGCGACCAACGCTGCGCGTCGATGCCCGCGTGCGAGGAGCTGGGCCCAGCGGCTGTGGGCGGGGGAAGGGGTGCGAGCGGTGCGAGCGGTGCCGCCGGTGCCCTCGGCGGGGGATGCGGAGGAGGTAGCCGCGAGGCCCATGCTGGTGAGGTCGTTCGTGCGCGCGCGGCTGGTCCTGGCTTCGATGGGGCTCGCGGCGGGGTTGATCCTGGCCGTCCCTGCAACCCGCTGGCTCGATTCCCTGCTGTTCGAGACGCCGACCTGGGATCCCCTCACCTGGCTCGGTGTGATCGGGGTCGTTGTGCTGACGAGCGCCGTGGCGGCCTGGATTCCAGCGCGCAGGGCGTCGCGGGTCGATCCTCGTGAGGTGCTGTCGGCCGAGTAGAGCTGACACGCGGACGTCGAGGGCCTGCGGCGGATTTGCGCGGACCCGTCTGATGAGCGCAGTGTAGGTGCAGAAGCACATCGCGATGCTCCCTGGAGAGGCATGTCCACGTCCGTCGTCCGTCCCCCGTTTCTTGTGGTCGCCGTGCTCCTGCCGCTGTGCCTGGGTGTGCGGCCGGTGGAGGGGCAGGATGTGCGGGTGGTTTCGGATGCGCCCAGCTGTACCGGTTGCCGGATCGTCGTGGAGCCCGTCGTGAGCCTGGGGGATCGGGACGGTCCGGGCGCGATCACGTCGACCTTCGTCGTGGATCGAGATCCCGAGGGACGTTTCTGGGTGGCTCACGGCGACGGTTCCCCCGCGAATGCGTTCTTGACCGTCTTCGATTCCGGCGGACGGTTCCTGGCGCGGCTGGGGGGTCGAGGCGATGGCCCGGGCGAATTTCAGGCCATCGGTCGCCTGCGCTTTCTCGGCGCCGACACGGTGGCCGTGTTCGACAGCCGGAGTCGCCGACGCACGGTCATGACCCTGGGCGGTGAGGTGGTGTCGACTCGCCCGTTCGACGTGGGACGCTTTCGGTATTCACTCGATCTGCCCGACGGCCGCATGATCTCGGTCGATCACCGGGTCACGCCGGAGCGTGCCGGATACCCGCTTCAACTCGTCGACACGGGGGGGAGCGTGGTGCGCTCCTTCGGCTCCGTGCGGCCGGACTACGACCCCCGGGCAGCCATGGCGATGATGAAGGTGACGGCACGTGGACCCGATGGGGCGTCGGTGTGGACGGTGGGGCGCGGCGACTACCTGATGGAGCTCTGGGACACGCTCGGCCACCGACGCGCAGTGCTGAAGCGGAGTTCGCAGTGGTTTCACTCCTACGACCTGAACCGTGCCGTGTCACCGACGGTTCCTCCGCAACCGATCATCACAGACAGCCGCAGTGACGACGAGGGTCGCCTCTGGATCGCCGTCGCCGTTCCTGCGTCGGGGTGGAAGGAGGCGCTCAGCGAGCCGTCGCCTGGTGTGTTCGCTCTCGACGAGGTCCGGGCGTACGCGACAGTTTTGGAAGTCATCGAGCCGAGCAGCGGTCAACTCATCGCCTCCGATCGCCTGAGCGACTTCTTCATGGTCGGGTTCTTCGCCGGAGATCTGGTTGCGACCTATCGTGAAGACGAAGCGGGATTCCCGTATGTCGACATCTGGCGGGTGTCTCTCGAACAACCCAGTCGCCCGACGCCGGACGGCAACTGACCTCTTCGCCCAACAGGAACCGCCCTGGTGTGCACTGCAGCGACAGGCCGACGCGGAGTACCGCTACGCCGTCTCCGCTGCGCGACGCTCTTGTTCCTGCTGTTCGGGATTGTGGGATGCCAGACCCGTCCCCGCACCCGGGTGGGGGCGTTCGAGCCGGACCGGCAGCTCCAGACGGTGTTGCGCCAGTACTACGGGATGGGCAGAGAGCCGGGACCCAGCGTGGGTGCCGTCGCTCTGGGCGGGTGCCGTGCCGACGAGGGAGACGTCTGCTTTGGAGGCGATCCCGAGGACCAGCTGTGCTCCACGGTACCGGCGTGCCGCACCGAGAGCCGGGTGTCGCGATTTCTCGACGACCTCCGTACCGCCGCCCGTCGTAGCCCCGATGACCCCTACGTCATGGGGCAAGCGGTCTACGCGTTTGTCCGCTTTGATCGACCCATCGAGGCGTTCAAACTGAGTGATGAGTGTACGGCGGGAGTCGCATGGTGCACCCTGCTTCAGGGGCTCGTGCTCCAAAGGGCAGGGCGGGGTGACGCCGCCGAGGCTGCGTTTCGAGGGGCCCTCGGCCGGTCGGCCCTGGCCTGCGGTGTCACCGACATCGCAGCCCTCCTGGCGAACGACGAGCGAGCCGGGTACGAGGCTCTCACCTGCGAGGAGCGGCAAGAGGCGGACGACCGCTTCTGGTGGCTCAGTGACCCGTTGTTCATCGTCCCGGGCAACGATCGTTGGACAGAGCATGTGGCCCGGCGCGTTCAGCTCATCATGCACTCGCAGATCCTCGACGCTGTTCGGTATCCGCATCCAGCGCCCCACGACGACGCCGTCGCGCGTCGAGGACTCGAGGATTCGTTCGACGACGAGGGGCGCTTTGTCAGCAATCGGGCCGCGTGCTGCCACTTCGTGCCCGAGACGCCGCCCCTGACCGGCGCATTGGGCAGCCTCTCGTACCGGATCGCTTCGGACCGCGACACGGAGGGATTCACACCCCGCTATGGTGTGGTGCGGCAGGTGCCGGCGCAGTTCGCTCGCTTCGAGCGGGGGGATACGCTGGTCCTGGTGGCCGTGGCTGAGATCGGTGGCGCCGGCGGCGGCCCGAAATCTGAAGTGAGCCTCGCGTGGAGCCCCGCGCCGTTTCAACCGCTGCAGGTGTTCCGCACCCGCCCCGCGGGCACAACGGTGGCTTTCCAGGAGGCGATCGACCGGGGTGGAGGGGTAGCGAGCGTCGAGTTCCTGGCGAGTGCGGACGGTGCGGGTGCCGGTCGTCACCGAGTCGGATTCGAGCCCTGGTCGCTGGGCCCCCTCCGCGCTTCGGACGTGCTGCTGACGTGGCCCACCCACGGACAGGGCCTGCAGGAGCTGCACGACGCGGTGGCCGCCGCCCGCAGCGCGGCGGAAGTCATCGCGGGTGAGCCCCTGGGGCTGTACTGGGAGGTCTACGGCCTCGCCGACGAGAACGCGATCACGACGACGCTTCAGGTCGAGGGAGCCGACCCTGGCGTGTTGGACCGGATCGCGGCGGCGCTGGGCCTCATGGACGCTGCCCGTCGCTCGGGCAGCGTGTCGTGGAGCGAACGGCCGCAGAGTACACCGCACGTCGGCACACTCGATCTCGACACCCAGGGACTGCGGCCCGGCACGTATACGCTGCGCCTCACCTTCACCAGCTCCGACGGGTCCGAAGCGGAAACCGAGCGTTCTTTCCTGGTTTTGCAGCCGGAGGGCTGAGTGACCCCTTGACGTTCATATCTTGACAATCAAGACATGGGTGACGAAGATGGCTCAGATCCCACCAGCGGAGCGGGAGCATGAGTCCATCGAATACCGACGTCATCCAGGGCACGCTCGACATGTTGATCCTGAAGACGCTGAGCCTTTCGCCCCTCCACGGGTATGGCATCGCGAAGAGGATCGAGCAGGTCTCGCAAGACGTCTTTCGGGTAAACCCGGGCTCCCTCCTCACCTCTCTCAAACGGTTGGAACGAGCCGGACTCCTCGACTCCGAATGGCGGCAGACCGAGAATGCCCGCCGCGCGAAGTACTATGCCCTCACCCGGGCCGGTGAACGCAGGCTCGAACACGAAACGGCCGACTGGCGTCGGCGCTCCGCTGCGGTGGGTCGCCTGCTGGGTGCGGAGGGCTAGCGATGCGGCTTTGGCGGCAGGTCGTGTCCGGCCTGCGATCTCTGTTCCGTCGTACGGAGGCGGACCGAGACCTCGAGGATGAGGTCGAGCACTACATCGACGAGGCCGTGGCGGAGTTGGTCGCGAGCGGTGTCGACCCTGTAGAGGCTCGCAGAGCGGTGCGTCTTCGCTACGGCGACGCGCTCGCTGCTCGCGAAGAGGTGAGGAGCTTCGGGTGGGAAAGCACGGTTGCGGCGGTGTGGACCGACGTGCGCATCGCGACGCGACGCCTGGTGCGGGATCCCGGTTTTTCCGTGGTTGCGGTACTCACGCTCGGGCTCGGGATCGGTGCGACCACGGCGATCTTCAGTGTGGTGCGCCCGGTCTTGTTCGATCCCCTTCCGTATCCGGATGCGGACCGCATCGTCGCGGTGGCCGATCGCGCCGACGACGGATCCGTCGCTCCAGTCACCTTCGGCTCCTTTCAGGAGCTCCACGCGCGGAGCGGGTCGTTCGCGGCCCTCGCGGTCTACAAGCCGTGGCAGCCCACCTCAACCGGAGGCGAAGAGGCGGAGCGGCTCGAAGGACAACGCGTCAGCGCAGAATACTTCGACGTGCTGGGGGTCCAGCCCCTGCTGGGTCGGTCGTTCGATCCTACCGCCGATCATCCCGGTGGCCCCGATGTCGTGGTCGTCAGCTACGGCCTCTGGCAGCGGCGCTTCGCCTCCGATCCCTCGGTCGTGGGAAGCACGGTCCAACTGGATTCCCAGCCGTTCACCGTCGTCGGCGTGATGCCCCCTGGCTTCGAGAACGCGACCTCGTATGCGGCCGACGTCTGGGCGCTGCTTCAGTACGATCCCGCAGCGGTGTCGTTCGACACCCGGGAGTGGGGACACCACCTCGACATGATCGGCCGCGTCAAGACGGGCGTCAGTGTGGACCAGGCCGAGGCCTCGCTCGCGGCAATTGCGAACACCCCCGTGCCGGAATTCGTGCGCCCCGTCTGGGCGACTCTGGCACAAGGCCTCGTGACGCGGCGCCTCCGGGAGGCCAGCACCGCCCAGGCGCGCCCCATGAGCCTGGTGTTGATGGGGGCGGTGGCCCTGCTCCTCACGATCGCGTGCGTGAATCTCACGATCCTGCTCCTCGCTCGCGGCGCCCGGCGCAGGGGTGAACTGGCCTTGCGCGCCGCCCTCGGCGCTCGCTGGCCCCGGCTGGTTCGCTCCCTCCTGACCGAGAGCCTCCTGCTGGCCGGTGCGGGCGCCGCCGTCGGGTTGCTGGTGGCGCGCGCTGGCCGAGCCGGACTGGTGGCGGTGAGTCCCCCCACGCTCCGCCTTGCGGCCGTCGACCTGGACCCCGGTGCCTTCGCCGTTGCGGTCGCGGTGCCCACTCTGGTCGCGCTGTTCTTCGGTGTCACCCCGGCCATCGCGGGCACCCGCCCCGGAGCGGCGCGTTCCAGTGCCCGTGGATCGGTCCATCACGCTCACCCTGCCCGGCGAGCCCTGGTGGTGACGGAGGTGGCCCTGGCCGTCATCCTGCTCGTGGGCGCCGGGCTGCTGCTGCGGAGCACGCAGAATCTTTTCTCGATTTCTCCCGGATTCGACCCGTCCCGCACCGTGGTTCTGCAGATCTCCACCACGGGACTCGGTCGGGGCGACGCCACCACGGAGCAGTTCTTCGACGAGGCGCTCGAGGCCGTGCGCGTCGTGCCCGGCGTGGAAGACGCGGCGCTCACCAGCCAGCTTCCCCTGAGTGGCGATGTCGACATGTACGGCGTCACACTCGTCGAGGAGGGGCGGTCCGAGGCCGCCGACGGATCGGCCTATCGGTACGCGGTGAGCCCCGGGTACTTCGACGCGATGTCGATTCCGGTGGTGGGCGGCCGGGGACTGGACCCTCGGGATGGGGGTGACGCCGAGCCGGTGGCGGTGGTGAGCGAGTCGCTTGCGCGGCGGCTCTTCGCCGGGACCGACCCGGTCGGGTCGTTGTTTCACTTCGGCGCCGTGACCGAACCCGCCTTCCGCGTGGTCGGGGTGGTGGGAGATGTGAAGCAGGAGTCGCTGGGGACGGCTCAGGCAGACGCCGTGTACATCGCATCGCGCCAGTGGCACTGGGCCGATCGGGTGCGCTGGCTGGTCGTGCGCGCCGCGCGGGATCCGGGGGCCATCGTCACGCCGATTCGCCAGGCGATCCGAGGCGTCGACCCGAACCAGCCCATCGTGCGGGTGCAGGCGATGAGCGAACTCGTGGCGCGATCCGAAGCGCAGCGGCGTTTCGTGGCCATCGTCCTCGGCGCCTTCGCCCTTTCGGCTTTGACGTTGGCCGGGATCGGGCTGTTCGGTGTGCTGTCGGGCAGCGTCACCGAACGGGCCCGCGAAATTGGCGTCCGCGGCGCCCTCGGCGCATCACGGAGCGATATCGTAGGCCTGGTGATCCGAAACGGCATGGCCATGACCGGCCTGGGTGTCGCCATCGGAGTGGCCGTCGCGACCCTGGCGAGTGAGACGCTGGTCAGTCTCTTGTTCGGCGTGTCGCGGCTAGACGCCGCCACCTACCTCTCGGTCCTGACCCTGCTGTCTCTCGTTTCTGCCCTCGCCTGCTGGATTCCGGCGACGCGGGCGGCGCGCATGGACCCGGTGGCCACACTCAAGGCCGACTAGGACCACGCCTCCGACGCGCCCTCGCGCCGTTCCTACCCGTCGCCCAGCTCCAGCTCGACCCTTCGGGGCTCGTCCGCCCCGGGTTCGTCGTCCGGGCGACGGTGCCCGTGTCCGGTGTCGGATCCTGCCGTCACCGAGTCCACCCCTCGGACCAGCGCCGCCCTGGCCAGGAGATGCGGGCTGATCGGAGCGGTGAGGAAGAGGAAGACGATGATCAGGAGTTCGTGCAGGTTCAGGCCGCCGCCCTGCGCCGCCGAATGGACGATCGACGCAGCGACGAGGGCACCCACCCCCAGAGTGGTGGCCTTGGTCGGCCCATGGAGGCGGGTGTAGAAGTCCGGCAGCCGCGCGAGCCCGAAGGAGCCGATCAGGGTAAAGACCGATCCGACGATCACGAAGGCGACCACGACGAGTTCGGCGATCATTCGATGATGCTCCCGCGCCGGAGATACTTGGCCAGTGACACCGTGCCCACGAACCCCATCATCGCGATGAGGAGAGACACCTCGAAGAAGACGGCGCTCCCCATCCGGATCCCCGCCAGCACCAGAACCGCGATCGCGTTGATGTGTAGGGTATCCAGGGCGAGCACCCGATCCGTGGCGTCCGGTCCGACAACGAGCCGGTACAGGTTCAGCGCCATCGCCAGGGCGAGGCAGACGAAGCCGAAGGTGGCAGTGGCGGCGATCATTCGAAGATCTCCCGGATCGGCCGCTCGTAGCGTCGCTTGATGAAGGCCACCGCCTCGGCCTCATCCGGCACGTCCATGCTGTGCACCAGCAGGGTCTCTCGATCGGGTCCGATCTCGGCCGATACGGTCCCGGGGGTCAGCGAGATCACATTGGCCAGGGTGGTGATGGCGTACGGGTCTCGAACCTCGAGGGGGATCACGATCCACCGGGGCCGCAGAGTTCGGCGCACATTCACGATGAGCCAGGCCACCTGCAGGTTGGCGATCAGCACATCCCATAGAAAGACGGGGACGAATCCGATGAGTGCCCCGACTCGCTTCACGCGGGGTCGTTCCGGCCAGAAGCGCCACGTGAAGAAGGGGACCAGGACTCCAAGCAGAGCACCGACGGCCAGGGTCCCCGGCGCAAGGTCGCCGCTGAGCAGCACCCAGGTCACCAGCAGCACGACGGAGAGCACGGGGTGGGGCAGCAGCCCACGGCGAGGGGGTGAGTCCGTCGTCATCGCCCACCTCCCAGGACGGTCTCGATGTAGCCGTCAGGGTCGGCGAGCTGAGCCGCGGCCGCATCGGTGTAGGCGGACAGCGGTCCGGCCAGAAGGGCGACGGCCGTCACCAGAAGGAGCAATCCGCCAGCGGGGCCCAGCCCTGCCGGCGCGTGGATCGGGTCCTCCTGCGCCTCGGGCCGAGCATCGGGAAGCGTCTTCCAGAAGACCTTGCTTCCTGCCCGTGTCAGCGCGACGAGGCCGAGCAGACTCCCTCCGAGTACGACGGTCCAGATCCAGGCCACACTCTCGACTCCGGATGCGCTCTGCAGCACGTAGACCTTGCCGAGGAACCCTCCGAGGGGAGGCAGGCCCCCGATGGCGGCGGCGGCAATGAAGAAAAGGGTTCCGAGAACCGCCGGGTGCGCGACCTGCCTGGCCGAGGTGAGTGCGTCTCGGGTGTCGCCCCGCTCCGAGGCGATCATCTCGATGATGAGAAAGAGTGCGGCGACGACCAGGGTCGAGTGCACCATGTAGAAGAGCCCGGCAGCGAGCGACTTCTCGGTGAACAGGCCGATCGCGGTCATCATGACCCCCACCGAGACGATCAGGAGATTGGCGACCAGGCCGCGCAGCGTCCGCGAGGCGGCGGCTCCCAGCGCGGCGAAGACGATGGTCGCGAGCGCGATGGGGACCAGCACCCGACCCGGCAATCCTCCCAGAATCGTGACGTCCCCAGGGAAAACGAGGGTGTACACACGCACGATCGAGTAGACGCCGACCTTGGTCATGATGGCGAAGAGGGCGGCGACCGGTGCGCAGGCCTCGCCGTAGGTCCGCGGCAGCCAGAAGTAGAGCGGCAGCAGCGCAGCTTTGAGCGCGAAGACGACCAGGAGCAACAGCGCCGCTGCCTGGACCGTCGCCTCCAGGTCGGGCGAAACCTCACGGACGCGCAGGGCCAGGTCGGCCATGTTGAGCGTTCCCAGCGATCCGTAGACCATGCCGAGGCCGATCACGAAGAGCGTCGATCCGGCCAGGTTGATGATCACGTAGTGCAGGCCGGCAGCAACTCGCTCCCGCCCACCCCCGTGCAGCATCAGCCCATACGATGCAATCAACAGGATCTCGAAAAAGACGAAGAGGTTGAAGAGATCGCCGGTCAGGAAGGCCCCGTTCAGCCCCATCAGCTGAAAGTGGAGCAGCGCGTGGAAATTCCGTCCCTTCAGATCCCATCCACGGGTCGCAAAGGTGGCCGCAGCCAGCCCGACCACGGTCGTGAGGGCTACCATCAGGGCGGCGAGTCGGTCCAGCACCAGAACGATGCCGAAGGGGGCCGGCCAGTCGCCGAGCCGGTAGGCGGTCACCGCGCCCGCCGACGCCTCGGCGACGAGGGCGATGCTGATCCCGGCCAGCCCCAGCAGCGACAGGACACTGAGCGTGCGTTGCGTAGCGACCGGGAGCCGCGCCGCCAGCAGGAGGGTGACTGCGGTGAGCGCAGGGAGGACGACGGGGAGGATCAGAAGGTGGCTCAAGGGTCCACTCCGGCGGGAGTGGGCGAGCCATCCTCGTCTCCCGCTGCCGGATCTACGACCCCATCGACATGGTCCGACCCCAGGTCGGAGTAGGCGCGCAGGCTGAGGACCACCACGAAGCCGGTCATGCCGAAGCCGATCACGATGGCGGTGAGGACCAGCGCCTGGGGCAGCGGGTCGGGGAAGTCGACCCCCGTCTGCGAGACCAGGGGTGCGAGGCCGGTACGCACCCGGCTCGAAGCGAAGAGAAAGAGGTTTGCCGCGTACGAAAGCAGCGAAAGCCCCAGAATCGTCGAGAAGGAGCGGGGACGAAGCAGAAGAAAGACGCCTCCTGCAACCAGCGCGCCGACGGAGAGGGTGACGAGCAGTTCCATGGCGTCAGTCCTGGTCGTCCGGGACGTCCACGGCCATCGCATTCCGGATCTTGCCCATGTTGATGAGCATGATCATGACGACCGCGACGACGGTGAGATAGACCCCCAGATCGAAGAGCACCGCGGAGGCCAGTTCCACCTCGCCGAAGAGAGGAAGATGGAAGTAGCCGAACCAGCTGGTCAGGAAGGGATGGCCCCAGAACCAGGCTCCCATTCCGGTGAGCGCGGCCAGCAGGATTCCGGCTCCGATGACCCGGTGCAGGTCACGCCCCATCCGCTTCTGCGTCCAGCCGATCCCCGAGGCGATGTACTGAATGATCAGCGCCACCGCGGTCACGAGGCCTGCGACGAATCCGCCGCCGGGCTCGTTGTGGCCTCGCATGAAGAGGTAGAACGACACCACCAGAGCCGGGGGCAGCGTCAGGCGGGCGATGGTCGTGAGCAGAAGCGGGTAGCGCACCTCGTCCATGGCAGACCCGATGCGCCACTGCGGCAGCACCCCCTTGCCATGGATCAGGGCGTAGATGCCCAGGGCGGCAATGCCGAGCACGGTGATCTCTCCGAAGGTGTCGAATCCCCGGAAGTCGACGAGGATGACATTGACGACGTTGTAGCCGCCGCCACCGGGCTTGCTCTGCGCGAGGAAGTAGCCCGAGATGCTCGCCACATCGGTCGTGAGCAGCACCCACGAGACGATCCCCACCGACGCGCCCGCGGCGATCGAGAGCAGTGCATCCCGGCCCAGCACCAGCGTCGACTCTTCCCGCGGACTGGTCTCGGGAAGGATGTGGAGCGCCAGCAGAAGCAGGACAATGGTCACCACCTCGACCGAGATCTGGGTCAGCGCCAGATCCGGGGCCGAGAGGTGCACGAAGGCGAGTGAGATCACCAGCCCCACCACGCTGATCAGCACCAGCGCCCGGATTCGATCCCGGTGGGCCACGACCGTGCCGAGCGTCCCAATGACCAGGAAGAGAAAGAACGACGCGCTGACCGCGTCGACCGGGGTCTGCACATCGCCGCCCGTCACCCAGCCGGACGCGAGGAGGGGCCCGCCCACGGCCGCGACCGCAGCCGCGACGGTCAGCAGCAGGTAGCGCTGGAGGGATCCATTCTCGAGTGCCCCGGTGACGGTGCGGGCGAGGGAGACCCCTCCGGCGACCAGTCCGTCGAACATCTCCTTGCCCCGGGGCAAGGGGAGCGGCCCCTCGTGCAGCGCGATGATCGACGCCCGGAAGCGCCAGACGATGGCTCCCCCTGCGATCGCGATGGCGCTCATGAACAGCGCGGGGTTGAAGCCGTGCCAGAGCCCCAGGCTGTAGTAGGGAAGCTCGCGGCCGACCGTCGCGCCCGCAGCGACTGCCAGCAATGGCCCGGCGATCTGCTTCGGGAAGAGCCCGATGAGGATGCAGATCAGGACGAGCAGCTCGACCGGAAACCGCATTCCGCGCGGAGGCTCGTGCGGTGCCTTCGGAAGATCGGTCGCCGGGGGTCCGCCGAAGGTGTCGAAGAGGTAGCGAGCGGAGTAGGCCACACTGAACAGACCCCCCAGGGTGACGATGGCGGGGAGCAGCCAGGCGGGACCAAAAGCGTACTCGAGGTGCAACGTCTCCTCGAAGAACATCTCCTTGCTCAGGAAGCCGTTCAGGGGGGGGACTCCGGCCATTGCCGCCGAGGCCAGGAGTGCCAGCAGCCCGGTGAGCGGAAGGGACTTTCGCAGTCCGGACAGCCGACGCAGATCGAGGGTTCCGGTCTCGTGATCGATGATGCCCGCATTCATGAAGAGGCTCGCCTTGAAGGCGGCGTGGTTCATGATGTGGAAGACACCGACGACGGCAGCCGCGGGGGTGCCGAGCCCGAAGAGCGCGGTGATGATCCCCAGGTGGCTGACCGTCGAGTACGCCAGCAGCGCCTTGAGGTCGTGACGGCTGAGGGCGATGTAGGCGGCGATGACCATGGTCGTCACGCCTACCCCCGTGACCAGCAGGAACCAGAGCTGGGTCCCCACCAACACAGGGTGGAAGCGGGCGAGCAGGAAGACCCCCGCCTTGACCATGGTGGCCGAGTGCAGATAGGCACTGACCGGGGTCGGCGCCGCCATCGCGTGCGGCAGCCAGAAGTGGAAGGGAAACTGCGCCGACTTGGTGAAGGCCCCGAGGAGCACCAGGATCAGCATCGGCGCGTAGAGCGCGCTGCCCCGCACCAGGTCGCCGTTCGCCAGGATCTCGCTGATCTGGTTCGTACCGGCGATCTGCCCCAGCAGGATGAAGCCTGCCAGCAGCGCCAGCCCACCGCCCAGGGTGATGACCAGCGCCGTGCGCGCACCCTGCCGCGCCTCCGGCAGGTGCTTCCAGAAGCCGATCAGCAGGAAGGAACTGAGGCTGGTCAGCTCCCAGAATACCAGAAGCAGGAGGAGGTTGTCGGCGAGCACGACCCCGAGCATCGAGGCCATGAAGAAGAGCAGGAAGGCGTAGAACCTTCCCATGGGGTCCTCACGCGACAGGTAGTAGCGCGCGTAGAGAATGACGAGCAGCCCGATCCCCAGAATCAGGATCGAGAAGAGCAGCGCGAGTCCGTCCAGCCGCAGGCTCAGGTCGAGCCCGATGGAGGGCATCCAGGCCAGGTCGAACGCCGGGGCCTCGCCCGCGAACACCCGCGGAATCAGCGAGACCATCAGGAAGAAGGAGGCTCCGGCCGCCCCACCTGCCGCAAGGGCGCTCTGGGTGCGACCCCACCGAACGAACCACGGCGGAAGCAGGGCTCCGGCCAGTGGGATCAGGATGATGAGGAGGAGCGTCATGTCGCGAATGGCGAAAGCCTTCGAACGAGGATGTTCCGGCGCGGGCGGCCCGCAGGAGGTTAAATCACTCCGCCGCGGCGCGGTACCCGCAAAGAGGGCCTCGCTCCAGCCCGTCCCTCGCACAGGAATAGGCTATACCTTGTTCTCGCCCTTTCCCCACACCGGAACCGCGCCCCGTGCTCAAGGCCGAACGAGTCGACTTCATTTCGAGGCGGCTGCAGGAGCTGTATCCCGAGCCGCCGATTCCGCTCGATCACAGTGATCCCTACACGCTGCTGGTGGCCGTGCTGTTGAGTGCGCAGTGCACCGACGAGCGGGTCAATCAGGTCACGCCCGAGCTGTTCGACAGGGCGTGCACGCCCGAGGCGATGGCCGAGCTGGAGGTGTCGACGATTCGGTCGATCATTCGGCCGTGCGGCCTCTCACCGCAGAAGTCGAAGGCGATCGCCACCCTGTCTCGCATGCTGCTCGACGAGCACGACGGTCGGGTGCCGCGCGACCTCGACGCCCTCGAGCGTCTTCCGGGTGTGGGGCACAAGACGGCGAGCGTCGTGATGGCTCAGGCCTTCGGTGTGCCGTCGTTTCCGGTCGACACCCACATCCATCGACTCGCGCAGCGCTGGGGACTCACTTCGGGCAGGAGCGTGGTGCAGACCGAGCGTGATCTCAAGCGGCTCTTTCCCGAGGAATCGTGGAATCGGCTACATCTGCAGATCATCTTCTACGGCCGCGAGCATTGCACCGCACGCGGCTGCGATGGCCGCGTGTGCGAGATCTGTCGTACCTGCTACCCGAATCGCAAGCATCCGAAGGTGACCCGCAAGGCCTGATCGCCACATGACCCACGCCCACCCGATCGCCGAAGCCTTCGTCGACGCCAGTCGCCGACTGCGCGATGCCGTCGAGCCGCTGCGCTTCGGCGAGCCCGTCACCCACGTCTACAACCCGCTGGTCCATGCGCGGGCGATGCACGAGGCCTATCTGCGGCGGGCCGCGCCGCAGGCCGAGGGCGGGGTCGTGTTTCTCGGCATGAATCCGGGGCCCTGGGGGATGGCGCAGACGGGTGTGCCCTTCGGCGAGGTGTCGGCGGTGCGTGATTGGATGGGGTTGGAGGGGGCGGTGGGCAAACCCGAGATCGAACACCCCAAGCGGCCGATCGAGGGACTGGCGTGCACGCGGAGCGAGGTGTCGGGCCGTCGGTTGTGGGGACTCCTGGCCGAGCGCTTCGGCACCCTCGACGCATTCGCGGAGCGGCATGTGGTGATCAACTACTGCCCGCTGGTCTTCATGGAAGCGAGCGGCCGCAACCGCACGCCCGACAAGCTGCCCGCTGCCGAGCGCGCGCCCCTGGAGGCGGCCTGCGATCGGCATCTGATCGAGCTGATCGGGGCCGCGCGACCGCAGTGGGTGGTCGGCGTCGGGGCCTTTGCCGAACGCTGCGCGCGGCGGGTACTCGAGAGCGGGAGCGAGGGCGTGGCCACTTCCGGCCGGCCCCGGATCGGTCGGGTGCTGCATCCGAGCCCCGCCAGTCCTGCGGCCAACCGCGGGTGGGCCGAGCAGGCCGTGGGTCAGCTCGAAACGCTCGGGATCTGGTAGGAATCCTGTCGTCTCTTGTGTATACATCCACGACAGAATACAATCACGACACCCCGGGCCGGGCCTCGACCCGTACCCAGTCGCACCCCGAGTCCGGGCCACCCTGCACCCGCTCGCCCGGAATCCCCCATGACCTCGATCGGCGAACTCGAGCACCTCATCCTTCTAGCGATCGGGGCACTCCGCGCCGATGCCGGTGCTCTCGAGATCCGTCGGCGCCTCGAGGCCGAGGGCCGCTCGCTCACGCGTGGCGCCCTCTACCGGGCCCTCGACCGGCTGGGTGAGAAGGCCATGATCGAGTGGGAGGTCGAGGAGCCGCACTCCGAGCGGGGCGGGCATTCCCGGCGGATCTACGGGCTGTCAGAGGGCGGGCGCGAGGCCGTCCGCGCGCGCCGCGCCACCCTCGAGAGCCTGTGGGCGGAGGCGGCCGAGGCCGTGCAATGAGCCCCTCGCCCCCATGCCCGCCCCGCCGGCTCGAACGGTTTCTGGGTCGACGCATCCCCGACGGCGCATCGGGCCGCAGCTCGATTCTCGGCGACCTGCACCAGGAGTATCGCCGCCTTCATTCGCAACGAGGACGGGTCGCGGCCAATCTCTGGTACGCGGCGCAGGCGCTCGGACTCGTCGTGCCCTGGGCCCTTGTGTCGGCGCGTACGCGGGTCTCCGAGGCCGCTTCCGGCCTCGTGCTGGACCTCCGCGTGACTCTGCGCGGGCTCCGCCGGCATCCCACCCTCGTCGTGGTCGGCGTCGGCTCCCTGGCGCTGGGGTCGGGCATGGTGACGGGCTCGGCCACTCTCCTGAACGGTGCCTGGTTCGCCCCGCTGCCCTGGCCCGCCTCGGATCGGTTGGTCGACCTCGAAGACACGCATCCAACCGAGGTGTGTCGGGACTGCTCCCCGGGCACCTCACACCGGGCCTTCGACGAGTGGCGGGATGCTTTCTCCGGCATCTTCGACCACCTCGAGGCGAGCCACCGCCAGACGGCCAACCTGCGCCTCGGCGATGCCTCGATGACGATCTTTGCGTCGGAGGTGACCCCCGGGCTCGGCGAGATCCTCGCACTGCAGATGCGCGTCGGACGCGGCCTCGACGCCGGCGACGCTCTCCGGGGCGCGCCCCCGGTTGCGGTGTTGACGCATGGCCTCTGGCAGAGGGCCTTCGGTGAAGATCCCGCCATCATCGGACGTCGGATCGAAGTGGACGGCACGACCCACGTCGTCGTCGGCGTGCTCGATCGGGCCTCGCGCACCCTCACTCGCACCGACCTCCTCGTTCCGCTCGGCACTGCCCCCGCCGGGGCGAGCTACGAAGACCGCGACCTCTGGGTGGTCGCCCGACTCGCCGAGGGCATGCCGCTCGCCACCGCCGACGATGTGGTCCGCTCGCAGGCAGGCCGGATGTATGCCGCCGACCCGGAGCTCACCGCCGGGTGGTCGGCCCGGGCGGTGCCCCTGCGCGAGGTGCTCGCCCGCAGCGGACCCGACCCCGCCGCCTCGCTGGCGGTGGTCGCCCTCTGCCTGATCGTGCTCCTCGTGGCCGCTCTGAATCTGGCCACCCTGCTCCTGGCCCGGGTCACCCAGCGCACGCACGAGCTCGGTGTTCGCGCCGCCCTCGGAGCCGGTCGTATCCGGGTCGCTCGGGCGGCCGTGCTCGATGCCGTCGTGCTGGCAACGGCGGGTGGCGTGCTCGGACTCGTGCTCACCTGGATCGGCCGTGAGGTGGCGCTGGCCACCTTCGCCGCTGAGATGCCCACCTGGGCGAGCTTCCCGATCGATCTGCGGGTCGGGGCGGCGGCCATCGCCTCGGTGGTGCTGGCCTCGCTGGTGACCGGCCTTCTTCCACTGACGCGCGCGTTGGCGGTCGGTCGCCACCCCGGGTTGACGGCGGGCGTGGCCATCTCGAGGCCGCACCGGAGTCGCGGACGCGACCTTCTTCTGGGAGCGCAGATCGTGCTCGGGATCGTGCTCGTGGCCGGCTCCGGGAGCGCCCTTCGCACGTTCCGCACCGTGAGTGACTTCGATCGTCTCGGCTATCGCTGGGAGGGACTCCAGAATGTGACGGTACGACCGCCCGGGCTCGACGAGGCCTCGGGCAGCGGGACCGCAGCGCTGGCCGCACGCCTCGAAGCCGCCCTCGCCGAGCACCCGGGCGTCGAGGCTCACGCCCTCTCGCGCACCCTCTTTCTGGGGTCGTGGGGCTCCGAAGAAGCGGCGAGCCCGGTGCATGTGGCGGGCGACGCCGAGCCCATGGGCAACACCCGTGTACCCAGGCATTCGCAGGCGGTCGGTGCCGGGTTCTTCGAGCTGAACGAGATCCCGATCCTGGCCGGGCGCGGGGTGACGGCGGCGGATGTGGAGGGCACCCCCCCTGCAGCGGTCGTGTCGGAAGACGCCGCGCGCGCGATGTGGCCCGACCTCCCGGCGACGGAGGTGGTCGGCGAGGCGTTCACCCTCTCCGTCGGAAGCACCCGCCGCACCTTTCAGGTGGTGGGCGTCAGCGCACCCCTGATCGCGCGGGCGTGGAGCGAGGCCGGCATGACCGAGCCGCGCATCTACACCTCGCTGGCCCAGACGGTGGAGGGCTTGTACGACAACTCTCCTGAAGGCTCCCTCCTGCTGCGCGTGGATCCGCGAGGCGAGGCGCAGTCGGCAGAGGCGTGGGCGGACTGGTTGGCGGCCGTCGCGCCGGGCGCGAGTGTGGTGTCGGTGCAGGGGGTGGACGCGGTTCTGCGGCGGTCGATCCAGGGCATCCGCATCACCGGAATACTGCTGTCGGCCCTGGCGGCGCTCGTGTTGGCACTCTTCGCCATCGGCATCTACGGCACCGTGTCGTACCGCATCGCCGCCGACCGTCGCGGGATCGGGATTCGCATCGCGCTGGGTGCCGATGGCGCCGCCGTGGTCCGCTCGGTGGGTGGCCGCCTGGCGCGCCTGGTGGCCGCCTCGACCGCCCTCGGCGCCGGCGCCGCCTGGGCCGCCGACCGCGTCTTCACGGCGGGCGGCGTGCCGTTGGGTGCTGCGAGCCCGGTGGTGCTCGTCGGTGTGTGCCTATTGGTGGCGGTGTCGGCGGCACTCGCGTGCGGCGCCCCACTGCGCGCGGCACTTCGCATCGATCCGGCGGAATCGCTGCGGCCGGAGTAGCGCCACCCCCCCCGGCTATCGCCGCATCGCCTCCACCGGGTCGACCCGGCCGGCCCGTAGGGCGGGCACCGCGGTGCCCGCCAGCTGCTTCAGGAAGCTCGACTCCCGACCCCAGATTCGCCCTCTCTACGGTTCATACTGAAAGCCCGTGAAGCTGACCCGAAAGAAAACGGAATAGAGCACGGGGACCACACCCAACGTCAGCACCGTCGCGAACACCAAGCCGAAAATGATCGTCACGGCCATCGGCTCCCAGAACGGCCCTCCGCTCATCCACAGGGGAAGGAGGCCGCCGCCTGTAGTGGCGGTCGTGAGCAGAATGGGTCTGAGACGCTGCTGTGCCGAGTGGATTACCGCCTGGGCTGGAGTTCTGGAGTGCTCCGTGATCTCGATTCGTATTCGGTCGAGAAGCACAATGGCATTGTTGATGATGATCCCGGTAAGCGAGACCAGCCCGAGTAGAGTCACGAAGCCGAACACCGAATCCGCGACGAGCAGGCCGATGGTCACACCGATGAGGCCAAGGGGAATGGTCAGGAGGACGATCCCCGTCAGCCGGAACGAATTGAACTGACTGATGAGAAGAATGAAGATCAGGAGAAACGCGAGCGGCAACTGCGCCATGATCGATGCATTCGCCGTCGACGACTTCTCGCTCACCCCTCCCTGCTCGAAGCGTGACCCCGGCGGCCACTCCCCGCTCACATCCTCGAGCCAGGGAAGCAGTTCGCCATTGACCTCTGCTGCGGTGATGCCCGGCTCCAGCTCGCTCTGGACCGTCACGGTCTTGAGTCTGTCCCGGCGATGAATGATGGGCGCCTCCCATACCACCGTGATGTCGGCCACCTGTTTGAGCGGAACGGAGCGCCCCGTAGCCTGGGCGAACACGTTGAGGCCTTCCAGCTTCGTCAGGTCTCGCCTGTCGGCCGCCACGGACCGCAAGATGATTGGGATGGCGTTCCTACCCTCGCGAAACTCCGTGGTGACGAGCCCGCTCAGTCCCGTTTGAAGGGAAATCGCGATGTCTTCGCTCGAAACCCCGGCTCGCCGCGCCCGTGCCTGGTCCACCTCGACGACGAGTTTCTTGGTACGAAGCCCCCAGTCGTCGCGCACGTTCCGCGTCGAGGGGTGCTCCCGGAGCCATCCCTTGACCTGTTCCACCAGCGCAAACAGGCTCGCTTCGTCACGGGCAGAGACGCGAATCTGAACCGGAATCCCCACGGGGGGACCCATTTCCTCGGATTCCCAGCTTGAGACCATGCCGGGGTAGTTGTCAAAGGTGAAACGTTCGATCCTCGCGATTGCCTCTTGCGCCGCTGCGCGGGAGGTCGCCGTCAGGAAAAATCGCGCGGTCTCCGGACCTGTGGTGCCATTGTTGTACGAGAGGCGATACCGCGGTCCACCGCCACGCCCGATATAGGTCGACCACGAAACAAGCCCCTCGGGGCGGTTGGCGGAAACCTGAAGTTCTTCGGCCAGGAAGCGCTCGACCTCATCGACGATGGCTTCGGTGCGTCGGATCGAGGTCCCCACCGGCAAATCGACGCTGGCCGTGATCCGTGGCGAATTCGAGCCTGGAAGGAAGATCTTCGGTACGAAGGTGAGCCCGTATATGGCCAGCGCAAAGGCGCCGCCGATGACGAGGAGCGTAACCGCCCGATGCTGCACGAAGGCCAGCAGCCAGGCGCGATACCCGCGATAGAACCGGTTGTCGAACTCCTTCGCACCTGATCCCTCCCTGACCTTGATGAAGGTGATGCAGAGCAGGGGCATCATCGTGATGGAGAGGCCCCAGGACGTCAGCAGCGCCATGGTGACGACGACGAACAGCGAGGACATGTACTCACCCACTGCCGACTGAGCGAGATAGATCGGCAGGAAGGCGGCTGAGGTGGTCAGAGAGGCAGTGATGAGTGGAATCTTCAGCTCGTTTGCCGAGTCGAGCGCTGCTCGCATGCGCTCCTTTCCCTGCTGCATCTGAACCATGATGGACTCGGACATGACGATGGCGTTGTCGACGAGCATGCCGAGCGCGATGATGAGCGCGGCAATCGATATCTGGTCGAGCCCGACCTTGAAGACCGCCATGAGCAGAAGGACGACCAGCATGGTGGTCGGAATCAGGCTGGCCACGACAAAGCCGGTTCTGAGTCCAAGGAAGAGGAGCAGAATGCCCAGGACGATGGCTATCGCCTGCACCAGACTGACGGTGAATCCCTTTACGAGGTCGTCGACGAACTCGGGTTGAAAGGTGATGAGCGAGAAGTCCAGCCCCACGGGGTAGACGAGGTCGAGTTCGTTGGTGATCTCCTGAATGCCTCGCCCCATCCGAATGGCGTTCCCGCCTTTCCGAACCGATACGCCAAGCCCGAGGCTACGCAGGCCCGAGGCATGCATGATGAGGCCAGGCGGGTCCATGTAGCCACGCGAGATGTACGCCAGGTCTTCCAGGTAGAGAAGATTTGCAGAGCCCGGGACCTCGATGATGGTGTGCTTGAGGTCTTCGATGGTGTCGAAGTTGCCCGTGGGCTCCAGCGCCAGGTCTTCGTCATCGATCGTGGTGATCGTCCCTCCTGAGACGAGGATGTTCCGGCTTCTCAGGATGCGTTCCAGCTGAACCGGAGAAAGACCCGCCTCGGCCAGACGCGCGTTGTTGAACTCGACGAAGATCCTCTCGTCCTGCTCCCCATAGATGTCGACTTTGGCCACATCGTCCAGGCGAAGAAGCTCTTCTCGCACTTCATCGGCCACACTCTTGATCTCGGCATACGAGTAGCCATCGCCCGTGATGGCCAGAACCACGGGGAACACATCCCCGAACTCATCGTTCACGAAGGGTCCGAGGGTGCCCGCGGGCAACGTCCGAGCAGCAGCGTCGACCTTTCGCCGAAGGTTGTCCCAGATGGGCCGCATGCTCGTGTACGACTCCTTGATGTCCACATAGATGATGGACACCCCTGTCCGCGATTCGCTCCGGATGGCGTCGAGCTCGGGAATCTCCTGAATCACCTCTTCGAGCCGGTCCGTAACGAGTTCTTCTACTCTCTCCGGACTCGCGCCCGGGAACAGCGTATTGACCACTGCGGTGCGAATCGTGAACCCGGGATCCTCGGCACGGGGTAGATTCTTGTATGCTGCGATGCCCGCCAGGATGAGCCCCACCAGAATGGCTGTCGTCACCCGGTTCTTCTTGATGGCAGTCTCTGTGATGTTCATGCAGGCTACCTCCCGGGGAGCAGGCGGACGGGCGTACCGTCGGCAAGCCTGTTGATGCCCCGGACGACGAGAAGGTCCCCAGCCTCGAGTCCCTCGACGATCTCCATGCCGCTGGTGCCCAGTTCCCCGACCCTGACCGTGCGACGGTAGGCGGTACCGACCTCGCCCTCGACATCTTCGACGATGAAGACGAAGCGCCCGGCATCGTCCTCTCCCACCGCCACGGCTGGAACCACGATCGAGTATTCGGCCCCTGGCGAAGACAACGAAAAAGCCACTTCCGCGGCCATGCCCGAGCGAATCTGTTCGCTCGCCTCATCCAGTCGAACCGTCACCGGAAAAGTCGTCCGCCCGCCACTCGTAGTGACCCCGACTTCGGTGACCGTAGCTTGAAAATCGCCCCCCGGGATTGCACTGAAGGTGACTCTCGTCGCACTACCTTCCCGAATCTGCGTGATGAGAGCCTCCGGAATCGACACCTGCACCTCGGGGTACGACCCCGAGGCCAGGATGGCTACAACCTGTCCCGCCCGGACGTTCTCGTTCTCTTCGACTCGAACGACTGCGATAGACCCGTCCACGGGGGCTCGCAGCCGTGTGTACGTGAGGTGCGAGCGGGCGAGCTCCAATGCCTGTCTTGCCGCCCTTACCGTCGCCTCGGCGCTCTCGAAGCGTGCACGGGCCGCGTCCATATCAGCAAGGGACGCATTCTTGTTCTCGTACAAGGCCTTGGTTCGGTCGAAGTCGGCAGAGGCGCTCCTGAGATTGGCTTCCTCCCTGCTGAGCTGGGCCTCAGACTGCCCGACGGTGAGTTGGTAGTCTCGTGGGTCGAGCGCAGCAATCTCGGTTCCAGCCTCGACCCGGTTGCCAACCTCGACAGCAATTCGCTCGACGACTCCGCCGACGCGAAAGCTGAGGTCCGTTTCCTGGCTCGCCTGAGAGGTGCCGGAGAATGTGCGAACCCGCACAGCACCGCTGACTTCGACCTCTTGATAGCGGACCGGTCGAATCCGAGGGCCGCTTTCCGGGGCGTCCTGGCCACAACCCGATAGGCCGGCGGCGACACAGAAACCGAGGCCGATCAACCTCCTTGTCTTCTTCTCCATCTCCAGCTCCTCACCTTACCCCAAGTTGAGGGCGCGCCTGTCTGAAGAATTCCTCGATAGCGCGAAACCACGCATCTCGGTCCTCAGGCTGTAGGAAGAATGTGAAGCGCCCGATGGCCCGTTCGACCTGCATGAGGTCGATCATGAAGCTGTACATCGCATCTGCAACGCCCAGATCGGCGGACAGGGCAGCACCCTGGGCATCGAGAAGGCTGATGATCGATTCCGTGCCCTTCGAGTATCCGTCGGTCACGACCGCCAGATTCTCCTGGGCGGCTTGCGCTGCTTCCTCAGCCAACTCGATGGAAGCGAAAGACGCCGCTGCGACATGAAGACTCGCGTGAACGCGCTGATCCACCTGTTTGACCAGCGCCTCTCGTTTCGTCTCCAGCCCCCGAAGCTCAGCCCGGGCCTGCCGGACCTCGGCGGTCCTGGAGCCGCTCGTGAACAGGGGGATGGAAGCCATGAGGCCGACGCTCCAGTCCGAGCCATCGCCGAAAAACGGACTCGCCCCCGCGCCTGAGCCCGCGCCGCCTGCGTGGAAACGCTCCGAGAGCTCTCCCCGAACAGAGATGGTTGGGGAAAAGAACGATCGGGTCGTCGATGCGAGGTACCTTTCCTGCGCCGCGATGGTCGACGTCACCTGCTGAAGCTCGGGCGCGGTCTGCACGGCACGCTGGGCCACGAACTGTCGAAAGAGCTCAAAGGTCCAGGGGTCTCGAAGATAGCGCAGGCCGCGAGGGTCGTTGGGCAGCCCCGGATCACTCAAATCGGTCTCTGTCGTGGAGAAGCGTTCGGAAATCGGCCGATAGAGAAGACGATTCAGCTGTCCCACCCCAACCTCGTACTCGGCGCGGGCCCTGATCACAGCGCTCTTGTCCGTGGCGATCTTGGTCCTCCATCGGAGAACCTCGGACCGATTGGCGGTGCCGATCGAAACCCGCACCTCGGCAAGTTCCAGGTTGTACCGTGAGGTCTTGAGGGTGTTCTTGAGAATCTTCTCGAAGGTCTTCGCTCGGAGAATCCCCAGATACGCCGTAGCGGCTTCCAGGGCCACGTCGAGCCGTACCCCGTCCCTTGAATGACCCCGCGCCGCCTGAAGACTCTTCTGGATCGAGAGGTTGGCCCAACTCGGCTCCGACCAGATCGTCTGGGTGAGGCCGAGAGACCCTGTGAGGGTGCGTTCGGCCGACAATCCTGTGGTTGCACGATCCGGGTCGATGATGTTGCCCGCGGCCGACGCCGAGAAGTCCGGAAGCAGATTGGAGCGTGCCTGGGCGACATCTTCCTGGCCCGCCTGAACGTCGAAGTTCGAGCGGAGCAGGTCGCGGTTGACGGAGACGGCCTCGTTCAGCACGTCGCCCAGCGAAAGCCTGCGGACGGCTGGGGCCGTATCCTCACCTAGAACGACAGCTTCAGCCAGGAGACGAAAACTCGGATACACGCCAGTCGCCATGGCGGTCTCGAGGTTGAGAACCAGCTCTTCGCGGCGGATCATCGCGATCGGGAGTGTCGCCGCCTCTCGGCCCAGTAGAATGTCCTGGGCATTGATGGCGACCCGCCTTGCGAGTCGCTGGTGCCAGTCGGCAGGGGTGAGGCCCGCGAGCACCCCTCGCTCCACGTCAACCCGCCCTCGACGAGAAAACGACGGGAGATGTCGCTCCTTGAGCCCGGCTATCAGCGTCGAGAATTCGTTGCCGCCCAGTTCGTTCAGGCTCACGATATAGACGGCGTCGACATCTTGTGGGATGCGGGTGAGGATGTCCTGGGCAGACCCACTTGCCGGCACCGTCACGACGCTGATACCCAGCGGCTCCGTCCTGGCCTGGATCGCCTCTTCGGCACGAGGCAGCGCATCCAGCAGCCCCTGGTCGACCAGCAGGCCCAGATTCTGAAACGCGACGATCTCCTGGAAGGCCTCGAGCTCCCGGTTCAGAGCCGATGGAGCAATGAGATAGTTGAGGTTCGTGACGCCGCTCATTCCATCCTGAACGGGCGCATCACTGATCTCCGGGTCCGGCATGAACGCAGCGACGATCGGCTTCTCCGGCGCATCGCGCTGGGCTGCCGCAAGCGACGCAAGCGGTCCCAGGGTGATGATGAAGTCGCTGCGCACGTCGGAGAGAAGGCTATCCAACCCTCGACTTGCGCCGCCGAGGCTGTGGTCACCCACCACGGTCATGTCCTGGGGGAACTCGAGCTGAAAATCCCGCCCGAGGAGAGCCTCTGCCTCCGCCTTGAAGAGTTCGACGAGCGCACCATTCTCGTTGGACGGCCCATCGAGGACGAACCCGATGCGCACGGGCCGTTCCTGGCATTGCGCGGAAGACGCGACGCCAGCGATCCCCAGAATGAGCGCCACGAGTATATGGACGCCTCTCGAGCAGCCGACGATGCGTCCCGAGGACTTCACTCCATGACCAGTCATTGCTCCTCCTTGCCCTTCGGGTCGGCGATACGCGACAAGAGGAAGGGCAACAGCGTTTCGGAGGCTTCCCGATGGTTGCAGGAACTGCCAGGGCGCAGGCTCCGAGTATGCGAACTGATCGTAACCCCTCAGGCCGCTTCCTTCCAACTCGTCTCAACGCCCTGACCTGGTCCTGCCGTCGCTCGCTCGTCCGCTGCTCGATCCGCCCGATCGCCACGAGCTCTTCCAGCGGCGGTAATCCGCGCTGGACGCGTCGGTGCTGGTGCTGCGGTCGGGCAGCAGAACCCCGTGACCGGTGGCCGAGAGGTGGTTCCATCTCGGAATCGGTCGCCTTGTGGGTCGCCGTCGATTCCTGCAACAGAGGCCATGTGCGTATGTTCGCCTACGGATCACACTCGCCGAGTGGCAGAAAATTTCGGCGCAACTCCGTCCATCGAGTCACGGACACCGCTTGCCCAGCCCGACGACAGCACACGAGCCGACATGGCACGAGCGATCAGCTGACGACACCGTTCGCGCGCTGAACAGTGACATCGACAGCGGGCTCGCCCACGCCGAGGTCGCACGGCGCCTTGCACGGCACGGCCCCAATCAACTCGGGCGGCGCAAGCGGCGGTCGCTCCTGCTGCTGCTCGGCCATCAGTTCAAGAGCCTCATCGTTTGGCTCCTGCTGGTAGCCGGTGGTCTCGCGCTGCTCCTCGGCGAGACGGTGGAGGCAATAGCGATCCTGGTGGTGATCGTGATCAACGCCGTCATCGGATTCGCCACCGAGTGGCGCGCGCGCGTCGCGCTGGAGTCGCTGCGAGATCAGACCGTCGTGCTCGCGCGGGTGTTGCGGGACGGTGAAGAACACCAGATCGCCGCCACAGATCTCGTGCCCGGCGACATCGTCCTCCTCGCTGCCGGCGATCGAGTCCCCGCGGACGGACGCGTCGTCGAACACGCCCGGCTCCAGGTCGACGAATCCGCGCTCACCGGTGAGTCGCTTCCCATCGAGAAGACCGAGGCGATCACCCCGTCAGAGGCGCCTCTCGGGGATCGCACCAGCATGGTGCATATGGGTACGGCGGTCACGGACGGCCGCGCGACCATCGTCGTCACCGCGACCGGGGCCGAGACCCAAATGGGAAGGATCGGCACCCTGATCGAGGGTGTCGACACCCACGGGACCCCGCTGGAGGCGAAACTCGCCGAGCTCAGCCGTGCCCTCGTCTTCATCGTGCTGGCACTGTGTGCTGTCGTCATCCTGTTCGGCTGGCTGCGCGGCAATGAGTTGCTCTACATGGTCGAGGTAGGGGTCTCACTCGCGATCGCTGCCGTGCCGGAGGGGCTGCTGGCGGTGACGACGATGACGCTGGCGGTCGGAATGCAGCGGATGGCGAAGATGAACGCGCTCGTGAGACGGCTGCCGGCAGTGGAGTCGCTGGGCTCGACGACCGTGATCTGCTCCGACAAGACGGGCACCCTCACCCGCAACGAGATGACGGTGGGTACATTTGTCGTCGGTGGGCGCCGGTTCGAGGTGACGGGCGCGGGCTATGCTCCGCAGGGCGAATTCCTCGACGGGGACTCCACACTTCAGCCGGACCTGCGCGACGACGACGCACTGGCGCTCGCACTGCGGATCGGTGCCCTGTGCAACGACGCGAAGCTCGACCGCTCCGGCGAGTCGACGACCGTGCTCGGCGATCCCACGGAAGCCGCGCTGATCGTGGCCGCGGAGAAAGCGGATTGGGATCTCGGCCAACTGGCTGACGACTTTCCGCGCACGGCCGAGCTCCCGTTCAGCAGTGACTCGAAACTGATGGTCACCGTCCATGACACGCCCGACGGGCGCCCAGTCGCGTATGTCAAAGGAGCACCAGGCGCCCTGCTCGACCTCAGTAGCTCGGCTGTCGCGGTGGATGGTGAGGAGCCGATGACGGATGAGGCTCGCGATCGCCAGCTCGACATGAACAGCGAGCTTGCGGCCGAGGCGTTGCGCGTGCTGGCGCTGGCGTGGCGAGTACTGCCGCCCGACCACGTCGAAGAAGACCTCACCCGCGAGCTCACCTTCGTCGGTCTCGTCGGGATGCGTGACGCGCTGCGGGACGAGGTCGAGGACACGATCAAGACCTGTCACGCAGCCGGCATTCGCACGGTGATGATCACGGGCGACCAGGAGGTGACCGCTGCTGCGGTGGCAAACCAGCTCGGCATGGACGTCGACGCACAGGGCAACCAATTGCAGACCGTGCATGCGCGTGATCTGGTCGACCTGGCCGATGACGCATGGCTCGACGCCGTGCGCGACGCCGGCGTCTTCGCCCGCGTCTCACCCGAGCACAAGCTTCGGATCGTGGATGCGTTGCAGCGACTCGGACACGTGGTCGCGATGACGGGAGATGGCGTCAACGATGCGCCCGCGCTGCGAAAGGCCGACATCGGCATCGCCATGGGGATTCGAGGCACGGAGGTCGCCAAGGAGTCGGCGGCGATGGTGATCACCGACGACAACTTCGCCACGATCGTGCGCGCCGTGGAGCAGGGGCGAATCATCGTCCACAACATTCTGCGTTTCATCCACTACCTGTTTACATGCAACTTCGCGGAGATCCTCACCGTCTTCGTCGCGATCATGGTCGGATGGCCGCTCCCGCTGGGCGTGCTGCAGATCCTGTGGCTCAATCTCGTCACCGACATCTTCCCCGCGATGGCGCTCGCATTGGAGCCATCTGCGCCCGACGTCATGCAGCACCCACCGCGCGACCCGGAGGAGCCTCTGATGACGGCGAGCTTCGGTTGGCTGGTCGTATGGCAGGGCGTCCTGCTGGCGAGCTGCACTCTGGGAGCATTCGCGCTCGCCATGCACTGGCACGGCGCCGAGGGCGAGGGGCTGACCCATGCGATCACGGTCGCGTTCATGACGCTGGCGCTCGCGCAGACGTTCCACGCCTTCAACGTGCGCTCACGCACCCGCACGGCGTTCACGGTGCGGGCGTTCCAGAACCGCTGGCTCTGGGGCGCGACGCTCGTCTGCGTGCTGCTTCAGGTGGCGGCCGTCACGGTGCCACTGCTCCAGGAGGTGCTCGACACGGTGTCACTGGCTGCCGCCGACTGGGGGCTCGTCGTCACCGCCTCCCTCGTTCCGATCGCCGTGGTCGAGGTCGTGAAGCTCGCCGGCCGGCGTTGGCGATGATCGCAGGCGAGCGACGGGCGTGAATCCGAGGTCGAAGGCGCCACGTCTGATCCGCCTCGGGGACCACCAGGGCAGGCGATCCGGTTCGGGCACCGAAGCTCTCCCACCGACGCCGATCCCAGGAGTATTGAACCATGTCGCACACGCTCATGCTGGCCCGCAGATCCTTGATGTCGCGGGCATCGACACCGGTAGCCAGCGGCGCGACGACCACCCGCGGATCGGCATCTGGTTCGACGCCGAACGTCGGTCGGGCATCGCCTTCCCCAGCACGTCCGTCCGGCGCGTAGTCGACGATCGTCTCGTGCCACTGGCTATCTCACCATTCGCGGGGTCACCAGGCAGATCGAGCCCCCCCACCGAGATCCTCGGGATCCAGGACACTCCCGGCGAGATGCAGTAGATGCTCAAGGGGGGCCAGGCGCGGGGCCAGCTTCCAGACACGCTCACCATCGATCGTGGTGACTTCGGCGTCGGGACCGGTAGCGGACCTTCTGTTGCCCCCACCCCGCGGTGACCCGTGGCTTGATCCGGAGCGGCCCTTGTGGAGGTCGAGGCCGACGTAGAAGATGTAGGCCTGCGATCCCCTTTCGATTCCTCTCCATACGATGACCAGCGAGTCTTTCTTCGACCTGCTCTTCCGCAGCGATCTGGAGCCGCACGATCAGCGTGCACTCCTGGATGCTGGCGGCGGCCGAAGTGGGGGTTCGGGTGTGGTCACGTCGTGATCGCGGCTCCGCTCGTTCTTGCCTGCGTCCTGGGAGACTGAGCCGGGCCATGCCTCGCATAGTCGCGCTGCCGTTCTTTCTGAAACGGGCCTCCGACGTCATCACGGGGGGCGCGATTACGACCACGCGTGAGACGGTTCATGGTCTGCTGCGGCTCGAAGACGACCGTCTCACGATCCAGTGGCGGGTAGGGCGCCGCACCGATCACATCGGTATGGAGATGCGCACCGAGGAAGAGGTCGAGCCGGTTCGCGAGATTTCCGTGCCGTTGTCGCGGATCTCGGGTGCCACGATTCAACCCCGCCTCTTCGGACGCCTGCTGCGACCCCGTCTGGTCCTGACTGCCTCCGATCTGACTGCGTTCGAGGGGCTGGCCGGCGCGGAAGGCCTCGGCCTGGAGCACCCGGCCGAGCTCGTGCTGCAACTCCGGCGAGCCGATCGGCTTCCGGCAGAGGAATTCAGCGCCGAGGTCGCCCTCACGGTGGCGCATCTGCCGCTTCCAGACCCCCGACGCCGGAGCACATTGGGAGACGGGTCGTGAACACGAGCACCATGACGCGGAAGTTCCCGTCGCGGCGGTAGGTGCAAGGGTCGCCTCGGCCCCCGAGAGGAGGCCTCTGATCTCATGCGCGATGGTCAGCCCCCGGTCACGGGCGCACCAGGCCCGGGGCTCCTTGTAGCATGCGTCCGGGGGCATGGCCCGACCCTCCCGGTCGAACCTGGTCTGGAGCGGGTGGGGCGCTGACACCACCGTCCCAGACACTCGTCCGCCTCATCCAGGGACATGACCACCGGAATCGAGCGTGCCCCGTTGGTGAGATGGTGGTCCATGATCTCGGGATACATCTCCCTCTCCACGATGCGTAGCTCGACCTGCTCGGCCGTATCTCCCACGGCCGCCACCATGGGAACGACGTTCACCGCATCGCCACATCAGTCGTCGGCGAGGACCAGAAGGCGGCCCGGTCTCGTCAGGGCGCCGAGGGCTTCTGCCGTGCCCTTCGGCGCGCGCATGCGCTTCGCGATGGTGTGCCAGAGCTCCCGATGCGATTCGACCTGGTCGAGGAAAACCTCGAACGCGATCCCTTCCTGGAACGCCTGCTGATAAGACACCGGTCCGCCGCCCGGCAAATGATATGGTATGGTATGATATGCTATGGTTCGGTACCGTACCAATCCGGATGAGGGGGCCAGGAGTTCCCGGCGTCCGCGCGTGGTGGCATCGCGGGCTCCAGAGGTGTCTCTGACTCCAGATCTGGGGATTTCGATATCGCGCGTCCACCCCGCCGCGCCGGGGGTCGGGATCCGGCAGGTTGGGCAGGGCGGGGGGGAGTAGCGCGGGACTCGGGCTGCGCTCGCTCGGGTCATGAGCGCCCTTCTGCTCGTGTCCGTAGCCCCGGCCCAGCGCTTCAACTCGGTCGTGCCCGCTCCCGGGCGCGTGCTCCCCGCGCGCGGCGTCGAACATGGCCCGGCTCCCGGGCGAAACATGGCCTGGCTTCTGGGCGTGAAGAAGGCGACCACGCCCTGGCGGTCCTCGCACACCTGTACTCTCCCCTCGTGGACCACGCGATGATGCCGTGGGCAGAGCAGGATCAGGTTGCGCAGCTTGGGTTCCCCTCCATCGGCCCAGTGTGCGATGTGGTGCCCATCGGTGAAGCGGCAGCCGCCCCCCGGAAAGCGGCAGACCCGGTCCCGCAGGTGGGGCGCACGCCGTAGGGCGGGCGAGATGGTGCGAGTGCTGCGGCCGAGGTCGAGGCTGGTTGAGCCAGTGCTGCGGCCGAGATCGAGGCCGGGTGAATCGAGGCTGGACGAGCCGACCACCCCCGCTCGCATTATACTCGCGTCGCAGGGGAGGCGTCGAGACGTTTCCGAGGAAGGGGGTATCCATTTAACCGGACTAGCGCCAATTTTGGGCGATGGGCCATCCTC
>CAZFRU010000055.1:0-30692 GCA_964521385.1 uncultured Gemmatimonadaceae bacterium
CCCCCCGCCACCGCACCCCGCCTCACCCCGCCGCACCCCCCACCTCACCACCCCCCCAACCCGCTTGCGTCGTCTGCCCTCCCCCATCATGATAGGCGCGACCCTTCGCCCAGGCCTCCTGTGGAGACCCCCCAATGGGCCTTCTTGCAACTTCTGGGAGGCACCAGCATGCAGCCTACCGACGTGCTCAAGAGCCCGCGGTACTACCATAAAGTCGTCGATTGCCAGTGGGCCTGTCCGGCCCACACCAACGTCCCCGAATACATCCGCCTCATCGCGCAGGGGCGGTACACGGATTCCTACTGGCTGAACCGGGCCACGAACGTCTTTCCGGGAATTCTGGGCCGCACCTGCGACCGACCTTGTGAGCCGGCCTGCCGACGGACCCGCATCGACGAGAAGCCGGTGGCGATCTGCCGCCTCAAGCGGGTCGCGGCCGACCTGAGAGACCCCGACGTCGACCGCCGTCCACCCGTGCCGGTCGTCAAGAACGGCAAGCGGATCGCCCTGGTGGGCGCGGGTCCGGCGTCGCTGACGGTCTGCAATGATTTGATGCCGTTGGGATACGAGTGCACCGTCTTCGAGCAGCTCGATCGCCCCGGCGGACTCATGCGGGTCAACATCCCGGCCTTCCGGCTCCCCGGCGAGGTACTCAACAGCGAGATCGCGATGATCGTCGACATGGGGGTCGAGGTGCGCTACAACACCCCGATCCACAGCCTCGCAGCGCTGCTGGACGAGGGATTTGATGCCGTCTTCGTGGGCTCCGGGGCGCCCAAGGGCAAGGAACTCGATCTGCCGGGCCGTCAGGAAGCCGACGCCAACGTCCACATCGGCATCGAGTGGCTCGCCAATGTGCACTTCGAACACGTCGAATCGATCGGCCGCAACGTTCTGGTGATCGGAGTCGGGAACACGGCCATGGACTGCTGCCGCACCGCAAAGCGACTGGGTGGCACCAACGTCCGGGTGATGGCCCGCCGGGGCCGCGACAAGTTCAAGGCGTCTCCCTGGGAACTCGAAGACGCCGAGGAAGAGCAGATCGAGATCGTCGAGAACCATTCCCCCAAGCGCTTCGTCGTGGAAGACGGCAAGCTCGTCGGAATGGAGTTCGAAGTCGTCGAGTGGGTCACGGACGACGCCGGCAAGTCGCGTATGAAGGTGCTCGACACGGTGTTTCTCGAGGCCGACGACGTCATCCTGGCCATCGGCCAGGACGCGGCCTTTCCCTGGATCGAGCGCGATATCGGCATCGAGTTCAACGACTGGGACATGCCCGAAGTCGATCCCGTCACCTTTCAGTGCACTCGCGAAGGGGTCTTCTTCGGAGGCGACGCCGGATGGGGTCCCGAGAACATCATCTGGGCCGTCGAGCACGGACACCAGGCGGCGATCTCGATCGACCTCCATTGCAAGGGGCAGTCGCTCGTCGAGCGCCCCCCTCAGGGCATGAGTCTGGTGAGTACCAAGATGGGCATGCACGAGTGGAGCTATTCCAACGACTACGACGAATCGGCGCGAGCCAAGATGGTCCATGCCGATCTGGATGCCCGCTTCAAGGAGCTGTCTCTCGAGGTCGAGTTGGGATTTTCGGCCGAGCAGGTGGCCGACGAGGTGCAGCGCTGTCTGAATTGCGACATTCAAACGCATTTCACGGCCAGCCTGTGTATCGAGTGCGATGCCTGCATCGACATCTGCCCGACCAGCTGCCTCACCATCACGCACAATGCCGAAGAGCCCATCTTGAGGACGCTGCTTTCGGCTCCGACGCTGAACCCGGACCAGGCGATCTATGTCTCCGAAGAGCTGCCTCACACGGCGCGGGTGATGGTCAAGGACGAAGACGTCTGCCTGCATTGCGGACTGTGCGCCGAACGGTGTCCCACGGCGGCGTGGGACATGAAGAAATTCGACCTGTTCCACCCCCACGCATTTCATGATGCGGGCAAGGCGGTGACTACCTGATGGGCGGCTCGATGGTGGACCCCAGTTCGGCACCCGTCCGCGTCAACGACTTCGCGTTCAAGATCGGTACGGTCAACGGCACGGGCTCGGCGAGCGCCAATGGGCTGCTCCTGCAAACCATCTTCCGCATGGGCATTCCGATCTCGGGCAAGAACGTCTTTCCCTCGAACATCCAGGGACTGCCTACCTGGTACGAGATAAGGGTGAACGGGGACGGCTTCACCGCCCGCACCCCCACCTTCGATCTCCTGGTGGCCATGAATCCCGCGACCTATGCGCGCGACATCGCCGAGGTACGCTCGGGTGGCTGGCTGATGCACGATTCGTCGTGGCCGCTGGACGAGAACCTGGAACGGCCCGACATCACCTTTCTCGGGATCCCGATCGGGACCATGTGCGTCGAGGCGTTCAAGGGAGCGCGCGAGCGGATCCTGATGAAGAACATCGTCTATGCCGGAGCGCTGGCGGCGCTGTTCCAGATGGACATGCAGGTGATCGAGCACATGCTCACCGAGACCTTCTCTCGCAAGAAGGCCCTGCTCGATTCCAACTTCCAGGCCATCCGGTTGGGATACGACTACGCCCAGGAACACTGGGATTGTCCGCTTCCCATCCGACTCGAGCGGATGGACGCCCTGGACGACCACATCATCATCGACGGAAACACCGCAGCCGGGCTGGGCTGCGTCTATGCCGGCGCCACGGTGGGCGCGTGGTATCCGATCACGCCCTCGACCTCGTTGATGGACGGATTCGAGCGCTTCTGCAAGAAGTATCGGACCGACCCCGAGTCGGGAGAACGGCGCTACGCCATCGTCCAGGCCGAGGACGAGCTGTCTGCAGCGGGCGTCGTCATCGGCGCCAACTGGGCCGGAGCGCGCGCCTTCACCCCCACCAGTGGGCCGGGCATCTCGCTCATGAGCGAGTTCATCGGGCTCGCCTACTACGCCGAGATTCCGTCGGTCTTCTTCGACGTGCAGCGCACCGGACCCTCGACGGGGATGCCCACCCGCACCCAGCAGGGAGATCTGCTGCTCTGTGCCTACGCATCGCACGGAGATACCAAACACATCGTCATCTTTCCGGCCGATCCCAGCGAGTCGTTCGAGATGGCGGTCGCCTCGTTCGACCTGGCCGAGCGCTTCCAGACCCCCGTCTTCGTACTACAGGACCTCGATATCGGAATGAACGACTGGGTCGTTCCCCGGCTGCGTTGGGACGACAGCTACCAGCCCGATCGCGGAAAGGTGCTGAGCGCAGACGAACTGGAGCAGGCCGAGTCGTTCTACCGGTACCTGGACGTCGACGGCGACGGCATTGCCTACCGCACGCTACCCGGTGAACACCCCAGGGGCGCCTACTTCACCCGGGGCTCCGGGCACGACAAGTATGGTCGGTACACAGAGGATTCCGCAGCCTACCGCGAGGTGGTCGATCGGCTGCTGCGCAAGGTCGAGAGTGCGGCCGACGCGGTACCCGCCCCTCTGACCGATCTTGAGGAGGGCGCCACCTACGGGCTGCTCACCTGGGGTGGGTGCGACGGTGCCACCCGCGAGGCGCTGGCCCAGATGCGGCGGGCCGGAATCTCGGTGGAGTTCATGCGCGTGCGGGGCTTTCCCTTCGGCCGGCAGGTCACCGATTTCCTGATGGCGCACACGACCAACTTCATCGTGGAACAGAACCGGGACGGGCAGATGCGGTCGCTGCTGAGCCTCGAGACCCCGGTACCACGCGATCGCATGATCTCGGTGCTGCAGTACGGGGGCATGCCCCTGAGCGCTCATCATGTGATCGACGGAATCCTCCCCCATCTTCCCGAAGCGCTGGCCCAGGCCCTGCAACCGCAGCCTGTCGCGACCGCCCAGGGAGTGGCTTGAGCCATGACGTACATCAAGAAACCCAGGGTCCATCACCCCAGCCTGCAGAAGAACGCCCTGGGGCTGACCGTGCGGGACTACGAGGGATCGGTCTCCACTCTCTGCGCAGGGTGTGGCCACGACTCGATCACCGCAGCGATCATCCAGGCGTTCTTTCGCCTCGATGTGCCACCGCATCGGATCGCCAAGCTTTCAGGGATCGGCTGCTCGGCCAAGACGCCCACCTACTTCGTGGGCGAAGCGCACGGATTCAACAGCGTGCATGGCCGCATGCCGTCGGTTGCCACCGGTGCGATCGCCGCCAACCGGGAGCTGGTCTATATCGGCATCTCGGGCGACGGGGATTCGCTCTCGATCGGCCTGGGGCAGTTCTGTCACGCCATCCGGCGGAACGTCGACCTGCTCTACGTCATGGAGAACAACGGCGTCTACGGACTGACCAAGGGACAGTTCTCGGCCTCTGCCGACGTGGGATCCACGGCCAAGCGGGGAGAGGTCAACACCCAGCCTCCGATCGATCCGATCGTGCTGGCCATCAACATGGGCGCCACCTTCGTGGCTCGCAGCTTTTCGGGTGACAAGGATCAACTGGTGCCTCTGCTCCAGGCCGGGCTCACCCACAAGGGCTTCGCCTTCATCGATGTCATCTCTCCCTGTGTGACCTTCAACGATCACGTGGGCTCCACCAAGAGCTACCGCTACACGAGAGAGCATCTGCACGAGCTGGCTCCGGTCGACTTCGTCCCCCTGCGCACAGCCATCGAGGCAAAGCAGCACGACGACGGCGTGACCACCGTGCCCATGCACGACGGCAGCCGCATGCGCTTCCACAAGGTGGGCCAGGACTACGATCCCACCGACAAGGTGCAGGCGCTGGCGCGGTACGGAGAACTCACCGCTCGCGGCGAGGTGGTGACCGGGCTGCTCTACTACGATGGAAACGGGCAGGACTTCCACGGGCAGAACCAGACCACGCCGACCCCCCTGAAAGACCTGCCCTACGAAGAGCTGTGCCCCGGCAGCGCCGCCCTCGACGCGCTGATGCCCTCGTTCCGGTAGGAAGGGCGGGGGAGGCGGGTAGCCCCGGGGCGGCGGGAGGAGTGGTGGTGCGGTGTGGTGGTGGTGCGCGGGGGTGGTGGTGGTGCGCGGCGGTGGCGGTGGTGGTGTCGGTGGTGCCGGCACGAGGCGGTGCGGACTGCCGGAAAGTCGACAAACCCGGACGGGAAAACTTCTCGAGTCGACTTTCCGGCGCTCAGCGCCGGAAACCCTTGTTCAGTGTTGGACGGATCCGGCTGGCGTCGACTTCCCGGCACATACCGCCGGAAACTCGAACGCAGCGCGAAGGGGAGCCAGGATTGTCGGGTTTCCGGCGGAAGCGCGGCGGCCAACATGCGCCGTGTTTCGCCGAAGTGAGCGCCAGCGAACGGAGGCGGCAACCTTACTGTCAGCAGATCTTACCCGTCACGAAAGCACGAGAAAGGCAGCCTGAGAGTCCGCCTCGAAATCGTGGATTCGCACCGAGTTCGTGCGTGGGATCGACTCGGACTCCCGGACACTACAGTTTCCTCGGCGAATCCAGATAACCTTTGGCGGATGGCCCCAAACGAAGCTCATCTGCTGGAAGTCGTTGTCCCTGGAGACGATCACGAAGCCCTTGTCGCGAGCGTGGTCCCCAAGATCGCGATCCCTGGCCGACTTCAGGCCGATAGTCCGGACGTGAACGGAGTCCGGGAACAGGTCAGCGGGATCGCGCACCAGACGGGGGGGCAAGATTCTGGTCGAACAGTAGCTTCATCGAGCTACGCATGCGGCACCGACATCAGCCTGCGTTCCCGCTCCGCCGCGAAGGCGAGTGCTGCCTCGATGTCCCCAACCTCCAGATCCGGTGACACCCCGCGGGCACCTCCTTCCCGACACCCGTCGAACCCGGCAGAGGCGTCTCGGCGAGCCGCGCCTCGTCGGAGACGTTTCCGCGGAAACGTCTCGGCGCTCTACCTGCGACACGGGGAGGACGAGGGGGGCGGTGGCCGGTCGTGGGATCAGGGGCCGGGGGTCTCGTTCGGACGCATCGGCTCGTCCGGACCCACCGCTCCGTCCGGACCCACCGGCTCGTCCGGACGAATCGCTCCGGTCGGACGCATCGGCCCATCCGGACCCACGGCCTCGTCCGGGTCTACGGCCCCTCCCGGGTCTACGGCCCCCCCCGGGTCTACGGACCCCCCCGGGTCTACGGACCCCCCCGGGTCTATCGGCTCGTCGGGGTCGACCGCCGCGTCCGGGTCCGCTCTCTGCGCGCGTTCTCGTCGCGAGCGCTCGGCGCGGTCGTGGAGGGCGGTGCGGATCGTATCCGGGTCGCGGCGCTGGCGCAGGGCGATGACCGTGGGGGCCGTGTGGCCGCGACTCATCGTGAGCCAGCTCTCGTCACCGACCAGGGCGCACCAGTTGCCGTCGAGAGTCGAGCGCAATTCGACGTCGAGGGATTCCCTCAGATCGGCCACCACGTCGACCGAGGCCCGAGGTAGGGTGAAGGTGGCCCCGCGAGTCAGGATTGCCATGTGCCCATGCACGAACGTCGCGTCTCGGGGCAGCGCCGTTTCGACGGCAGGCCAGCCCTCGTCGGTGTGGTCGGGAAACCGCACGACGAGCCGGTCGGCCTCCGGTGACGCCTCGACGTGGTCGCGTCCGTCGGAGAGGAAGGCGAAGGTGCGCGCCGCCGTTTGAAACGCCAGGTAGACCTCGTCTCCGAACTCGAGTAGTCGGGCACGAACGGCATCCACGGGGTCCTCCTTGCAAGGGCCGGCAGGGAGCCGCCGAGAGGGGCTCCCTGCCTCACCTACGAGCGAAGGGGGCTACGAGCTTCAGCGGCCGCCCGCGCCACCGCCGCCCGCACCCGCGCCGCCACCCACGCCACCGCCGCCGCCGCCACCCCGATTCGGGCGGCGCCACCGGATCGGTGGCGGCGGCTCGGCCTTCAACTCGACCGCCTCGGTCTCGAGCAGGCGCAGCGCCTCGGCCACGGCCGCCTCCAACTGCGGATCGCGCCCCGCACGCACGTCGACCGGATCGTTCCTGACCTCGATGTCGGGCGCCACCCCTTCGGCTTCGACCGCCCATTCGCCGTCGACGTCGAAGAAGCCGCCGCGCGGTGCCACGAAGCCGCCACCGTCCAGCAGCGGGGGGGTGTCCCAGGTGCCCACCAATCCGCCCCAGGTGCGGGTACCCACCAGCGGTCCGATCCCTGCGAACCGGAACAGATAGGGCAGCAGGTCGCCGCCCGAGCCCGAACGCTCGTTGATGACCATCACCTTGGGACCGAACAGCCCCGCCATGGGCTGCGTGAAGGGGCGGTGATCGCCCGCCCTCGAGTTGAAATACCCTGTGAGATCGCGGTCGAGCACCTCGACGATGTAGTCGGCCGCAGAGCCTCCGCCGTTGTTGCGCTCGTCGATGACCGCGCCTTTGCGGTCCTGTTGGGCGAAGTACATGCGATTGAAGTAGGTGTATCCGCCCTGGCCGGTGTTGGGCAGCCACACGTAGGCGAGGCGCCCGTCGCTCATCTCGTCGACCCTGCGCTGGCTCTCGGCCACCCAGGCCCAGCTGCGCAGCTGGCCCTCGCTGGCGATGGGCTCGACCACGATGTCGCGGCCCGCGGCCGGGTCGGGGGTCGAGGCCACCGTGAGGGTGATGGTGCGGCCCGCCGTCGCCTCGAGCAGTGCGTACGGGTTGGTGGGAGCGCGCAGCGGGCGGCCCGCCACGGCCAGCAGGTAGTCGCCCTCGGCCACGCCCAGGCCGGGTGCGGACAGGGGGCCGTCCAGCCCCGGATTCCAGTCCTCACCCGAGTAGATGCGGGCGATGCGGTAGAAGCCGTCGACCTCCTCGAGGTCGGCGCCGAGCAACCCGGTGCGGGGGTTGTCGATGTCGGGATAGTCGCCCCCGCGCACGTACGAGTGTCCCACCGCCACCTCACCCGAGACCATGTCGAGCAGCTGGTTGAAGTCGCTGCGGTGCTGCACGTCGGGAAGCCAGGCGCTGTACCAGTCCCAGATCTCGTTCCAGGGAGCACCGTGTACGTTGTCGACGTACAAGAAATCCCGCATGAACCGCCAGCCGTCGCGCAGCATCTGCGCCCACTCGGCTCTCGGTTCGACGCGGACCCGCAGCCCCGCGAACGACAGGCGGCCGTTGTCGGCGCCCGGCGGCGAGCCCGCGGCCCCCACCACCGACCAGTTGGCCCCGGTGCGGACGAGCAGCTTCTTGCGATCGTGCGACGCCACCGCCGAGCTGACTCCCTCCATGAAGGTCTGACGCTCGGCGTCGGCCACGTCGTAGCGGTGCAGGGTGAGGCCTCCGCCCCCGGCGGGGCTTTCGAGCACGAAGACGTGTCCCGCTGGTCCCTCGACCAGCCCCACATGGTTGCGCACCGGTACGCCGGGCGCGTCGATGATGCGTCGGGCGATCCCGTCGAAGTCGATGGTGACCACGGGGATCGCCGAGGTGGTGTCCCGGGGGGTGGCACCCGCGCCCTCCGACGCTTGCCCCGGCGCTCGCTCCGGCGCCCCCGCCGACGCTCCGGCGCCCGCCCGCGCCGACGCCCTGTCCGACGCTCCTTCCGACGCCTCGGCGCCTCCCTCCTCATCGCTCCGCGGCAGGAAGGGCGACGGGGTGTCGTCGGCCAGCAGGGCCAGGTACAGCGCCCGGGTCACGGGCCGGTCGAACGAGGTCATGTCGAGCCAGCCGGTGTTGAGCCCGTAGTTGGTGCTGGCCAGGAAGTAGAGGTACTTGCCGTTGGCATCCCACACCGGGGTGATGGCGTCGGCCATGCCGTCGGTGAGTTGATGCGCCTCGCCCGAGCGGGTGTCGTACACGAAGATGGCGCGCAACTGATTGTCGAGCCTGCGCGCATAGGCGATCCAGCGCGAATCGGGCGACCACACGGGGTTGAGTGAGCGCTCGGGATGCGCGTAACGGTCGGTATCGACGTGGGTGAGGTCGCCGCTGGCCAGATCGACGAAGAGCAGCCGGTAGTCGGTGTCGGTAAAGGCGATCCGCGAGCCGTCGGGCGACCACACGGGTGCGAAGAAGAAGGTGGGATCGGCGATGGCGATTCGGCGCGCGTCACCCCCCTCCTGGTCGGCCACCACCAGCGCGTACTCGCCGCCTTCGTCGCTGAACCAGGCGATCTGCGCGCCGTCGGGCGACCACACCGGGTGACGATCGGCCACCCCGGGCGAGTGGGTGATGTTGCGCCAGCTGCCGTGCTCGACCGGCACCGTGAAGATCTCTCCCCGCTGCTCGAAGAGCGCGCGGGTACCCGTGGGCGAGAGGCGGGCGTTGATGAGCGAGGTGGGCGAGATGTCTTCCCACCGGGGACGGGCCCAGTTCTGGTCGGCCTGCACCCGCACCTCGAGACGCCGCGTGGTGCCGGTGGCGGGGTCGAGTTCGTGCAGGTAGCCCGCCTGTTCGTAGACCACCACCCCGTCGCCCGCGCCGAGGCTCTTCACGTCGAAGTCGCTGTGGAAGGTCTGCTGGGTCTCGACGCCGGTCGCGGGATCCCATGACCAGACGTTGGCCGCCCAATCGCGTTCGGAGATGTAGTAGACCACCCCGTCGAGCCATACGGGGGCGAGCTGCCGCTCACCCTCCCAGGGCGGGGTGCGACGTTGCCAGCTCTCGAGCGAGACCACACTCACCGGCTGCGCCTGTCCGCCGCGGTGATTGCGCCACTCGGGGTCCCATAGGGCGATCTCCTGGTACGCCAACCAGGCGCCGTCGTCGCTCATCTCTCCCTGATAGGCCTGGGGCACCCCGACGTCGCGTGGAAAACCGCCCTCGACCCCGACGGTGTAGAACTGCCACAACGCCGTGGGACGACCCGCTCGATTCGACTGGAAGAGCACCCGCCCGTCGGGGGTCCAGCCCTGCACCACGTCGTCGGCCGGGTGAAAGGTCAGCCGTCGGGGTTGCCCACCGCCCGAGGGCACGACGTAGACGTCGGTGTCTCCTTCGTACTGGGCGGTGAAGGCGATCCAGCGGCCATCGGGTGAAAAGGCGGGCTCGCTCTCGGCGCCGACGTCGCTGGTGAGGCGGCGGGCGTCGCCCCCGTCGCGGCCCACCAACCAGAGGTCGTTGGCGTGCACGAAGACGATGGCGTCGGGACCCACGTCGGGATCCCTCAGAAACCGGCTTTCCTGCGCAGCGAGCGGGGCCGAGGCCAGGGTCAGCGAGGTGACGAGGGCCGCGACGGCGATTCGGATCATGGTTCGCGCTCCGACGGGGGGAGGTCAACGAGGGGAGAGAATACACATGCACAAGGCGTTTCGCGACCTTGCTCCGCACCGACGCCGAAGCCAACTTCCGGCGCATTTCCGCGCCCTTCCCTCCATCGTCCTTTCGCTCCCACGTCGGCCACGCCATGCAAGTTCGCACCGTTTCCCGCGACGCTCTCGCGGCGCTCGACTCGCCCCTGCTCGTGGTCCCGGTCACCGGTGCCCCGCTCGACGCAGGAGAGATTCCCGCTCTGCCCGAGGCGCTGGAGGCGATGATCGCGTCGATCCGCCCCGATGCCGCGCCTCGAGCAGGATACAGCGTCATGGCGGCCACCGACGCGAGTGGTTCGGCTCGCCGGCGGGTCGCGCTCCTGGGCTTCGGAGCCGGTGGAGAGGCCGCGACCCTCGAAGCGGTGCGGCGCTTTGCGGGCCACGCCGTACGCCTGGCCGAGAGCCTGCGCATCGATCAGGTGGCCCTGGTGCTCCCCGACGAGCTGGGGGTGGGGCACCCGGGTGCGGCGCGGGCCGCGGCCGAGGGAGGCGTGCTGGCCGCCTGGCGCTTTCGTGAACTGAAGACCGGAGCGGGTGAAGAGGTGCCACCCATCTCCGTGACGGCGCTCACCGTGGTGGTGCCCACGGCCACCGCCAGTGCCGCGGAAGATGCCGTGAGGGTGGGGGCGGTGGTGGCCGAGGCCGAGAATCTGGCGCGGTCGCTGCAATCCCGGCCCGGCAACATCGCCACGCCCACCCATCTGGGCGACGAGGCGCGCCGCATTGCCGAAGACGCCGGACTCGAGGTCGACGTGCTGGGTCCCGACCGCCTGCGGGCCGAGCGCATGCACGCGCTGCTGGCCGTCAGTCAGGGCTCGGACCAGGAGCCGCGCCTGATCGTCTTGCGGCACGACGGCGGTGAGCCCGGTGAGAAGCCCCTGGTGTTGGTGGGCAAGGGACTCACCTTCGACGCCGGCGGCATCTCGATCAAGCCCGCCAAGGACATGGAAGAGATGATCTTCGACATGTCGGGCGGGGCGGCGGTCCTGGCCGCCATGTGGGCCATCGGCCGGCTGGGGATCGGGTGCAATGTGGTGGGGATCGTGCCGTCGTCCGAAAACCTCCTGGGCGGCTCGGCCATGCGACCGGGCGACGTGATCTCGACCCGCAACGGACGCACCGTCGAGGTGGTCAACACCGACGCCGAGGGGCGCCTCATCTTGTGCGACGCCCTCGACTACGCGGTCGAGATGAAGCCTGCGGCGGTGGTCGACTGCGCCACCCTGACCGGGGCGGCCGTGATCGCCCTCGGGCATCATGCCTCTGCGGTGTTGGGCACCGACGACCGGTTGATCGACGAATTGCGAGCCGCGGGCGAGCGCACCGGTGAGCGCTGCTGGCCGCTTCCGCTCTGGCCCGAGTACCGCAAGCAGCTGGCCAGCGAATCGGCCGACCTGATGAATGTGGGGGGACGCCCGGCGGGCACCATCACCGCCGCTCTCTTCCTGCGCGACTTCGTGGGTGAGACCCCGTGGGCGCATCTCGACATCGCCGGTACCGCCTACGGTGACGCGGGCGATCTGCCGTATCGCCGCAAGGGAGGCCACGGCGTGCCCACGCGCCTCTTCGTCGAGTGGGTCCGGGGTCGCGCCGGGTGAGACGGCTGTTCCGCCTCGCGGCGCTCACGCTCCTGGCGGTGCCGTCGGCCGCACGCGCGCAGAACCCCCCCGATTCGGTGGTGCCGCTGCCGGACTCGCTCGCCCCGGGGGTGAGCGTGGTGGCTCTCGATTCGGGATCGGTGGTCGACACCGTCTACACCGTGCACCCCGACTCGGTGTTTCGGCCGCTGCCGGCGCTCACGGCGGGGGCGCCGGCTCGGCCCGAGGCGGGGGTGAGCGTCTGGGACCGCGATGCGCTGCTGGGCTTGCCGGCGTTGACGCTGCTCGAGCTCCTGACGCGGGAGCCCGATCTGGTGGGGCTACGCTACGGTGACTACGGCGCCCCCGAGGCGGTCCTCGGGCCGGGCCAGGCCGGCGGGCGGATCCGCGTCTTCGTCGACGGGTTCGAAGATGTGCCGCTCGATGGTGCCGTACCCGATCTTGCCCGGGTGGGACTCAACGGAGTCCAGGAGGTGCGCATCGAACGCGCCGGGGGCGATCTGGCGATCCATCTCACCTCTCTCGAGCCCGATGACGCGCGACCGTTGTCGTTGGTCGAGGCGGGGACGGGCGATCTCAACACCAACCTGTTTCGCGGCACCTTTCTGCATCCTCGCGCCTTCGGGGGCACGCTGGCGCTGAGTCTCGAGCGCAAGGACAGCGAGGGGCGGGGCGGGGGAGAGCCGGGGTCGAGGCAGGCGATCTGGTTTCGCTACGCGCTGCATCGGGGTGACGACCTGGCGCTGTCGTTCGACCTGCGCTCGAGCACCAACGAAACGCAGCTCGACTCGATCCCCCCGAAGATCAGCCAATCGAGTTGGACGGTGCGCGCCCGTGCGCGGCTCGCCCCGTCGCTCGTGGCCGAGCTCTACACCGGATCGACCTCGCTGAGTGGTGAGGCCGACGGGCTCACCTCGATCGATCGCACGCGTGGCCAACACGGGGCGCGGCTCTCATGGGATCGCTCCTTCGGCGCGCGCGCCCGGGCTGCCGAGGTCGAGCGTGCGCCCGTGATCGATACGGCGGGAGCGTCCGACACGGCGGTCGAGGTCGAGAGTGCACCCGAGGTCGACACGGCCGGGGTGAGAATGCTCCCCGATACGGCCGAGGTGCCGCCCGTCGACACGGCGCAGGTGAGGATGCTCCCCGATACGGCCGAGGTGCCGCCCGTCGACACGGCGCAGGTGAGAATGCTCCCCGATACGGCCCAGGTGCCGCCCGTCGACACGGCCCGGGTGAGAATGCTCCCCGATACGGCCGAGGTGCCGCCCGTCGACACGGCGCAGGTGAGCGCTCCCGACACGGCGCAGGCGGCGCCCCCGGCCGGGGGCGAGCTCGCAGCCGGATTGGGTGACGCCGAGGCGGGTGCGCCCGAGGGGTTCGGCGGGCGCCTGTGGGGCCGCGCCGAGGGGCGCCTCTTCGCCGATCCCGAGCTTCCCTCGCGGCGCCTCACCCTCGAGCTCGGCGGCGAGGTCGACCGCGTCGGGGGATTGGCCTTCGACCTCGGCAGCGACGCCTGGTCCGACCCGGTGCGCACCATCACCGCCTCGGCGCGGGGGGTGAGAGGGTGGACGGCTCCCCTCTTCGGGCTGTCTCTGTTCGGCGAGTGGAGCTCGGGAATCCGCGGTGCCCGGATCGCGGGGCCCCGAGTGGCGATCCCCGTGCCCGATTCGCTGCCCCCCGATTCGGTCGCACCCCCGGTGCCGCCCGACACCATGCCGAGGTTTCACCTCTCCGATCGTACGGCGACGCGAATCGGCGCCAGACTGAGCCTGGGTCCCCTCGACCTCACCGGCACCTACCACAAGGTCGATGTCGATTCGGTGCTCCCCCTCGAGATCCTGGGTACGCGAGACGATGTCGCCGTGGCCGGCGACGAGGTCACGGGCTTCGAGGTGTCGGGCCGCCTTGCCGTGCCCGTCTTGTTCGACGGGCTGTCGCTGGTGGGCTCGCTGCTCCAGTGGGAGTCCGAGGGCATCTACCGGCCGGGGCGCAGCTATTCGGGAGGACTCGATTTCCACAACGTCTACAAGGCCGGCAACCTCGAGTTCTGGTCGTCGCTGGTGGTCGAGGGGCGGGACTCGATGCTGCTGCCCCGACTCACGCCCGGCGCGGGCGAAGAGGCGACCTTCGTGCGGGTGCCCTTCTACCAGAGCTGGAATCTGTGGCTCCAGGTTCGGGTCATGACCGTACAGATCTTCGTACGCACCGAAAACCTCACCCTTCGGCGGGGCAACCAGGATTTTCCGGAACGCCTGCTTCCTCAGACTCGTTCGGTCTATGGCATCCGGTGGACCCTCTGGAACTGACCGGTTAGCTTGGTAGGCTAACTTTCAGGAGACTGAATGATCCGTAGCATGACCGGCTTCGGTGAATCCGAACGTCCCATGGACGTGGGGGTCCTCCGGGTCCAGATCAAGACCGTGAACCACCGGTTCCTCAACGCGAGCATCCGCACGCCTGCGGGGTTCGACCGCGTGGAGCACGAGGTGCAACAGTGGCTGCGCCTGCACATCTCGCGCGGTCACGCCACGGTCGCCCTCACCCTCGATCGCGACGACGACGCGGGCGACGACCTGCCCCGGATCGACCTCGCCCGGGCCAGCCGCTATGCGGGCCTGCTGCGGGAGATGCGCGCCGCCCTGGAGCTCGACGGCGATGTCGACGTGCATTCGCTGCTGCGGTTCGGCGACATCTTCTCGTCTGCGCCCGACCCCCGTGACCGACCTGTGGTCGATCCCGAGATCGTGCGCGAGGCGGTCGAGGCGGCGGCCCGCGCGGTGGTGGCGCTCCGCGAAACCGAAGGTGCGCGGCTCCAGGCCGACATGCAGGGGCGTCTCGATGCTCTGACGGGTCATCTCGACCGGATCGCGGCCCGCGCACCCGAGCGGCTGCGGCTCGAACGCGACCGCCTGCGCGCGCAGATCGCCGAGCTCGCCCAGACCGACGACATCGACGATGAGCGCCTTGCCCGTGAGGTGGCGTATCTCGCCGAGAAGTGGGACATCAACGAAGAGATCGTGCGCTTTCGTTCGCACGTCGAGCTCTTCGGCGAGACGCTGGCCGCGACCGAGCCGGTGGGCAAGCGCCTCGCCTTCGTCGTGCAGGAAATGCACCGCGAGACCAACACCATCGGCAGCAAGGCCAACGACACCGAGATCAGCCATGCGGTGGTCTCGATGAAGGAAGAGATCGAACGGCTGCGCGAGCAGGTGGAGAACGTCGAGTGATGGGCGACGCGCCCCACGCCCGGCCGGTGGTGCTGGCTGCCCCGAGCGGCACCGGCAAGACCACGATTTCGCGGCGGCTGGTGGCGCAAGGACCCGAATTCGTCTTCTCGGTGTCGGCGACCACGCGCCCTCCGCGACCCGGTGAGCAGGACGGGGTCGACTACCTCTTCACCGACGAAGCCGGGTTTCGGGCCCTGGTCCAGGGCGACCAACTCGCCGAGTGGGCGACGGTGCACGGCGCGTTGTATGGGACTCCGGTCGGAAATCTCGAGGCCGCAGCGAGTGCGGGGCAGTATCCGTTGCTCGACATCGATGTGCAGGGCGCCCGCCAGATCCGCAGTCGTGTGCCCGACGCGCTGCTGGTCTTCCTGCTGCCGCCGGCGCTCGAGGTCTGGCTGCAGCGGCTCCGGGGGCGGGGTACCGAAGATGAGGCGAAGTTCCTGACCCGCCTCGAGACCGCGGCGCGTGAGCTCGACGAAGTCGGGCGCTTCGACGCCGTGGTCGTCAACGACGACCTGGACGAAGCGGTCGCGCAGGTGCGCTCGGTGGTGCTCGAAGGGCACGCGGGGCTGGGCGCAGAAGAGGTGCGGCAGCGGGTCGCTGCGCTGCAGAACGGGCTCGCGCAGGCGGTAGCCGAGGGTCGAGGCGCTCGTGCAGGGCGCTCGTCCCGTTCGGGCTCCCCAGCGGGGCAAGCGGGTATCGGTGGACGTTGAACCACGAAGGACAACCCAAGGGAGTACGAGACATGCGCGTGTTCACACCGGCCGAGGTGGCCAAGAACACCTACAGCAAGTACCTGGGCGTGCTGGTTTCGGCCAAGTATGCGCGGGAACTGAACAACCTTCCTCGCGAGGTGCTGCCGCTGGGTGAGTCGAAGAAGATCACCACGCGTGCGCTCGAGGCGCTCACTTCAGGGCAAATCGAATTCCGACTCGTGGGTCGCCGACGCCGCGACGACTGAGCGGAGCCGGCATGACGACCCGTGCCGACGGCCCGCGGGCCCCATGGTCGGGGCGGCGTGTCGTGCTCGGCGTGACCGGAGGCATTGCCGCGTACAAGGCGGTGCAGGTCGCCCGTGACCTCACCCTTCTGGGCGCCACGGTCGATGTCGTGCTCACGCGGGGGGCACGGCGATTCGTGCGGCCCCTCACCTTCGAGGGGGTCACCGGACGCCCGGTGCTGACCGACCTCTTCTCGGCCGAGGGCGGGGCGGTGCACATTCGCCTGGCCCGGGACGCCGACGTGGTGTGCGTGGCGCCCGCCACCGCCGATCTGCTGGCGCGGGCGGCCGAGGGACGGGCCGATGACCTCCTGACCACGGTGCTCCTGGCCACTCGTGCGCCGGTCCTGCTGTGTCCGGCCATGAACGACGCCATGTGGGCGCACCCCCAGGTCCAGGCCAACGCCCGTCGCTGCGAATCGCTGGGCTACCGGCTCATCGGCCCCGCGACGGGCCCCCTGGCGGTGGGTGAAGCCGACGGCCCCGGGCGTCTGGTCGAACCCGAGGTGGTGGTGGCGCAGGTGGGTCGGGCGTTGGGAGAGCAGGGGGGGCTGGCCGGGCAGCGGGTGGTGGTCACGGCGGGACCCACGCGCGAGGCCGTCGACGCGGTGCGCTACCTGGGCAATCGCTCGTCGGGTCGTATGGGATTTGCCCTGGCCGAGTCGGCCTGGCTGGCCGGAGCCGAGGTCACCCTCATCGCCGGACCGTCGGCACTGTCCGATCCGGTGGGAATCGAGACGATCCGGGTCGAGACGGCCCGCGGCATGCTCGAGGCGGCGCGGGCGCACGTGCCCATGGCCGACCTCGTGGTCTATGCCGCGGCCGTGGCCGACTTCAGGCCGTTGAACCCGGCCGAGGGCAAGCTCAAACGAGCCGAGACCGGACCCGGGCTCGAGCTCTCGTTGGTTGCCAATCCCGATGTGGCGCTCGAGACGCGGGCCTTGCGCAAGGCCGGGTCCATCGTGGTGGGGTTTGCCCTCGAGACCGACGATCTCGTCGAGCGAGCCCGAGCCAAACTCGAGGCCAAGGGCTTCGATCTGCTGGTGGCCAACGACGCTTCCGACCCCCAGGCCGGCTTCGAGGTCGCCACCAACCGCGTCACACTGCTCGAGGTGGGCGGCCTGCCGGTGGAGCTTCCGGTGCTCAGCAAGATCGAGGTGGCGGATCGGATCGTGGCGCGGGCCGCCGTGCTGATCCAGGGCCGTCGGGAGGCGACGTGAGCCCGACCGAGACCCCCACCGATACCCCCGCGTCGCTGCCGGCCGCGCAGCTTCTCGCCCGTGCGCTGCGGCAGCGCCTGGAGATGGGCTCGGCGCCCCTCTTCCTGTCGAGCCTGGATCGGGTCGAAGCGCTCGGCCTCGTGACCCGCGCGCGGGTCGGTGCGACGTCCCGGGGCGCGGGTGCACCCACCGCGGCGCCGAGGGCCACCGCGGCGAGGGGGCGGGGCAGCGCCACCGAAGCCGCCCCGGCTGCTGCGGCTGCCCCGGCTGCTGCTGTGGCCCCGGCTGCCCCGGCTGCCCCGGCGCCTTCGGATCGGGCGGGTCCGCCCGCCGACACGAGTGGGATGGACGCCGATGCGCTGCGCGCGGCGGTGATGAGCTGCACCCGCTGCCGACTCGCCGGCACCCGCACGCAGGCGGTCTTCGCCGACGGCAACCCCGATGCCCGGGTCATGGTGGTGGGCGAGGCGCCGGGCGCGAACGAAGACCGCATCGGTCTGCCCTTCGTGGGGGCCGCCGGCAAGCTGCTCGACCTCATGCTGGCCTCGGTCGACCTGTCGCGGGCCGATTCGGTCTACATCTGCAACGTCCTCAAGTGTCGGCCGCCGGGAAACCGCAATCCCCAGACCGATGAGATCGATACCTGCTCGCCCTACCTTCGTCGTCAGATCGAGCTCGTCGAGCCCGAGGTGCTGCTGGCCGTGGGCGCCTTCGCCGGACAGCTGCTGACGGGTCGCTCCGACGCAGGGCTCGGCCAACTCCGCGGGACGGTGCACAGCTACCAGGGCGTGCCCCTGGTGGTGACCTACCACCCGGCCGCGCTGCTGCGCAATCGCTCCTGGAGTCGCCCCACCTGGGACGACCTGCAGCTGTTGCGATCGGTGCTGGACGCCCGGTGAGTACCGACCGCGTCGGGGGAGCGGTGGGCGTGCCCGCCTTCGATCGTCGGCCGCCCTGGTCGCCCGAGGCCGAGGTCTCGGTCCTGGGCGGCGTCTTCCTCGACCGTGAAGCCATCGCCCGCTCGGTCGAGATTCTCGATTCGTCGATGTTCTTCCGCGAGGGGCACCGGCGACTGTTTCGCGCCATGGCCCGGCTCTTCGAACGGGGTGAGGTGATCGACCCGATCACCCTGGGCGACGAACTGGGCAAGACCGACGAACTCGAGTCGGTCGGGGGTCTCAACTATCTGGCCGAATTGCTCGAGGCCGTGCCCACGGCGGCCAACATCGAGTACCACGCCAAGATCGTGCGCGAGAAGGCGCTGCTGCGACGGCTGATCGAGGCCTCGCAAGAGACGATTCGCGACGCCTTCGATCAGGGCGACCGAGCGGTGACCGAGCTGCTCGACGAGGCCGAGGCGCGCATCTTCCAGGTCGCGCAGACGACCGAGCGTGAGGGCTTCGTTCGCATCAAGGACCTCTTGTGGCCCGCCTTCGAGGAGATCGAGCGGCTGCAGAGCTCCGGGTCGCCCATCACCGGCGTGCCCACGGGCTTTGCCGATCTCGACCGCATGACCACCGGGCTGCAGCGGGGCGACCTCTGCATCGTGGCCGCCCGCCCGTCGATGGGAAAGACGTCGTGGGTGCTCAACGTGGCGGCCACCGCGGCCATCGAACACCAGGTTCCCACGGCGGTCTTTTCGCTCGAGATGAGCAAGGAGCAGCTGCTCAAGCGGCTGCTCTCGGCCGAGGGACGGGTCGACGCGCAGCACATTCGGCGCGGCGGCATGACGCCCGACGAGAGCCAGCGCCTGGGGGCGGCGGCGGGCCACCTCAACACGGCCCCGATCTGGATCGACGATTCGCCCGGCATGTCGGTGCTGGAGATGCGTGCCAAGGCCCGGCGTCTGGCGAGCGACATCAAGTCCGAGGGCAAGCAGCTGGGACTCGTCATCGTCGACTACCTGCAGCTCATGGGCGGGAGCGGCCGCCCGGAGAACCGGGTCCAGGAGGTGAGTCAGATTTCACGGGGACTCAAGTCGCTGGCCCGTGAGCTCGACGTGCCGCTGATCGCGCTCTCGCAGCTGTCCCGGGCGCCGGAGCAGCGCAACGACAAGCGTCCCATGTTGTCCGATCTGCGGGAGTCGGGAAGCATCGAGCAGGATGCCGATCTGGTCATGTTTCTGTTCCGTCCCGAGTACTACTTTGGACCCGTCGACGAGAACGGCAACTCCATCGAAGGCCACGCGGAACTCATCGTGTCGAAGCAGCGAAACGGACCGACCGGCTCGGTAGATCTGCACTTCTACAAGGCCTACACGCGGTTCGACTCGAAACAGCGAGAGGGTTCGGGTCCGCAGCCCAGCGCTGCGGAGTACTGAGTTTGAGCTTGAGCGAGAGCGGTGCCGCGGGCCGGCCCCTGCGGGTGGGGGTGGCGGTCCCGGCGGCGGGAGTGGGACGGCGCATGGGGGGGCGGGCCAAGCCCTGGCTCGAGCTCGCGGGTGTACCGCTCCTGACGCACGCGCTTCGTCCCTTTCTCGAGCGCGACGACGTGAGGGCGGTGCGGGTGGCTCTCGCGCCCGCAGATGCGCACCACCCCCCCGACTGGCTCGTGGCGCTCGACCCGCGGGTGGCCGTGGTCGAAGGCGGCGCGAGCCGGGCCGAGTCGGTGGCCCGCGCGGTCTCGGCGCTGCCCGACGACCTCGACCTGATTCTCGTGCACGACGCCGCCCGCCCCCTGGTGCCGGCGGCGGTGGTGCAGCGGGTGATCGACGGCGCGCTGCAGGGGCAGGGGGCCGTGGCGGGCCTGCCCGCCGTGGACACCTTCAAACGGGTGGATCCCGGCGGCGTCGTGATCGACACCCCGACTCGCGAGGGGCTCTGGCACGCGCAGACCCCGCAGGGTTTTCCGGCCGCTCTGCTGCGGCGGGCCGTGGCCGCCCTCCTCGCCGACCCCGCCCGGGCCGAGGCGGCCACCGACGACGCTGCCCTGGTCGAGGCCGTGGGAGGTGAGGTGCGCATGGTGCTGGGCGCGACCCGCAATCTCAAGGTGACCCGCCCCGATGACCTGCCGCTGGCCGAGTGGTATGCGGCTCGTCCGGACGAGGGAGCGTCGTGACCGAGGCGCCGGGTGTGGTCCGCGTCGATCTGCGCGGCCTCGATGCCTCGCAGCTCGTCGAATCCGACGACCCGGGGCGTGCTCCCGGGCTCACCCGCCTGGTCGCCCACCTTCGCGGCGACGGACTTGCGGCCTATCCCACCGAAACCGTCTACGGCTTCGGGGGCCGGCCCTCGCCCCCCGCCCTCGACCGTCTTGCCGCACTCAAGCGTCGCGACGCCGCGCACCCCTTCTTGTTGCTCATCGCCCGCCGCGACGCCCTGCCCGATCTGCGTTGGACCGACGAGGCCCGCTCGCTGGCCTCGGTGTTCTGGCCGGGTGCGCTCACCCTGATCCTGAGCGACCCGCACGGTCGCTATCCGTCGGGCGTGCGGGGGAGCACCGGAGGGGTGGCCGTTCGTGAGACCGCCCACCCCCTGGCTCGGGCCCTGGCCGCCGCCGTGGGCGGCGCGATCACGAGCACCTCTGCCAACGCACCCGGTGATGCGCCCGCCGCCGACGCCGACCAGGTCGAACGGGCGCTGAGCCGCCTCGACCCGAATGAGCTGGTGTACATCGCCGACGGGGGCCCCTTGCCTCCCAGCCTTCCGTCCACCCTCGTGGACTGTACCGGCGCCCGCGCCTTCGTCGTGCGCGAGGGATCGATCCCCTTGTCTCGTCTACGCTGCGTCCTTCCGGAATTGCCTGCCCGTGTCTGATCTTCCCCAGCCCTTTCGAATCCTCTTCGTCTGTACCGGCAACACCTGCCGAAGCCCCCTGGGTGAAGCGCTCGCGCGCCGCGAGCTCGAACGTCGAGGATGGACGCAGGTCGAGGTCGCCTCGGCCGGTACCTCGGCGGTACCGGGATGCGCCGCGTCGGACGGCTCGGTGCGCGTGGCCGCAGCCCACGGCCTCGACCTCGACGGCCACGCCTCGCGGGTCCTCGCCCGGGACGAGGTGGCCCGGGCCGACCTGATCCTCACCATGTCGGCATCGCACCTCTTCGCGGTCGAAGCGCTGGGAGGGGGAGGCCGCGTCGATCTGCTCACCCGCTTCGCTCTCGGCGAGGGGCCCGGCTCGGACGAGGGCGTGCCCGATCCCTTCGGCGGCCCCGACGAGCAGTACGTCGAGACCTTTCACGCCCTCACGTCGCTGGTGCGGGCCGCGCTCGACCGCCTCGCACCGATCGTCGCTCCATGATCCCCGAGGTGACGGGCTCCACCCGGCTCTTTGCCGTGTTGGGGCGTCCGGTTTCGCATTCGCTCTCGCCCGCCATGCACGGCGCGGCCTTCGCGGCGCGGGGCATCGATGCGGTCTACGTGGCGCTGTCGTGCTCCGATCACGACCTCGAGGGTCTCATGCGCGGGCTGGTGGGGGCAGGAGGGGGCGGCAACATCACCCTTCCGCACAAGCGGCAGGCGGCGGCGGTGATCGAGCGAGCGCTGCCCGACGCCGAACGCACCGGCACCTGCAACACCTTCTGGGAAGAGGGTGGACGCCTGATCGGCGACAACACCGATGTGGTGGGTGTGCGCGCCGCCGCCGCGGCACTGCTCGAGGGCCCGCTCCAGGGGCTGAACGTGCTGCTGCTCGGGGCCGGGGGCGCCGCCCGCGCGGCGTTGACCGCGCTGGTCGATGAAGAGGTGTCCGAGGTGGTGGTGATGAACCGCACCCCGGCGAGGGCCCACTCTCTCGTCGACCGCCTCGGCCGGGAGCGCGCGCGCGTCGTCGAGGGCGTCGACGACCTCGAGGGCGCGTCGTTCGACCTCGTGGTCCAGGCCACCCGGCTGGGGCTCGCGGCCAACGACCCGTTGCCCCTCGATCTTGGCCGCCTGGGCAAGGTGGGGGCGGTGCTCGACCTCGCCTACGGCTTCGACGACACCCCCTTCGTGCGTGACGCACGCGCGCGCTCGATCCCTGCCCAGGATGGGCGTGAGATGCTCGTGCAGCAGGGCGCGGCGGCCTTTCGCCGGTGGTTTGGCGACCCGGTGCCACTTCTGGCCATGCGGACGGCCGTGGCCGCGGCGCGGCGGCTGTGAGAGACCTTCTCGCTCTTCTGTTGCCGCTGCGTTGCCTGGCCTGCGGGGGGTATGTGCCGGAACCGTTGATCGCCGGCGAGGTGGCCGAGCCGCTCTGCGTCGAGTGTGGGCTGCGGATCCGACCGCCCACCGCCCCCCGGTGCCCTCGCTGCGATCTGCCCCGCGGCACGGGCACGGGCCGACCGGCCGCCTGCGGCCGCTGCGACGAGTGGCCCGCGGTGCTGGTCGCGGCCCGGGCGGCCGCCGTGCTCCAGCCTCCGGCCGACGTCCTGGTACGGTCGCTCAAGTACGGGGGATGGCGTGCTGCGGCCGGTCCCATGGCCCGACGCATGTGTGCCCGACTCGGGGATCTACCCGATCCCGCCCCCGCGGCGCTGGTGCCGGTCCCCACCACGATCCGCCGACGCCGCCGACGCGGCTACAACCAGGCCGCCGAACTCGCCGCGCGCATGCGGGAGCGTACGGGGCTGCCGGTGCTCGACATGCTGATGCGCCCACACCCGACCCGCAGCCAGGTCGCCTTGCAGGTGGCCCAGCGCCGGGCTAACGTCTCGGGGGCGTTCGCGGCGGGGCCGCAGGCCGACGCGGCGAAGTCCCATTCCCACATCATTCTCGTAGACGACGTGCTCACCACCGGTGCCACGGCCGGAGCGGCCGCCGAAGTGCTGGCGGCCCTCGGAGCCAGGGCGGTCTCCCTCGTGGCGTTCGCGCGGGCTCTGCCCCGCCCGATCACGGTCCCGCTCGGCTGAGTCGCCGTATACCTCATTCGGAAGGAGTTTTCATGGCCATTCGGGTCGCCATCAACGGGTTCGGTCGCATCGGGCGCAACGTGCTGCGTGCCGCCAAACAGGCGGGCACAGGGGGCATCGACTTCGTCGCCGTCAACGATCTCACCGACAACGCCACTCTCGCGCACTTGCTGCGCTACGACTCCGTACACGGGGCCTATCCCGGCACGGTCGACCTCGTCGACGGCGGACTTTCCGTCGACGGCGACGACCTGAAGGTCTTCAGCGAGCGGGATCCCGCGAAGTTGCCCTGGAAGGACCTCGGCATCGACATCGTGATCGAGTCGACGGGGATCTTCACGGCGCGTGACAAGGCCGCATTGCACCTCGAGGCGGGCGCGAAGAAGGTCATCATCTCGGCCCCGGCCAAGAACGAAGACGTCACCATCGTATTGGGCGTCAACGAAGACCGGTACGATCCCGACTCGCACGACGTGATCTCCAACGCGAGTTGCACGACCAACTGCCTCGCGCCGGTGGTCAAGGTGCTGCTCGACCGGTTCGGGTTCCGTCGTGGCTTCATGACCACGATCCACTCGTACACCAACGATCAGAACATTCTCGACCTGCCCCACAAGGACCTGCGTCGCGCCCGCGCCGCAGCCATGTCGATGATCCCCACCACGACGGGTGCGGCCCGCGCCACCGCGCTCGTGCTTCCCGAGGTCAAGGGCAAGCTCGACGGCATCGCGATCCGGGTTCCCACCCCCAACGTCTCGATCGTCGACCTGGTGGCCGAGGTCGAGACCGACGTGACCGAAGAGCAGGTCAATGCGGCGCTGCGCGAGGCCGCAGAGGGACCGCTCAAGGGAATCCTCGGGTATAGCGACGAGCCCCTCGTCTCGATCGACTACACGGGCAACGGCAACTCGTCGATCGTCGACGCGCTGTCGACCGCCGTCATGCAGGATCGCATGGTGAAGGTGCTCGCCTGGTACGACAACGAGTGGGGATACTCTTCGCGGGTGGTCGATCTCGCCCGCTACGTGGGGGATCGTCTGTAGGGGATCGCTCACAGCGAAGGGGGCAGGTGGGCCCCGGAGACCCGTTCTCCGGGGCCACACGCTGTAAGCACGGGCCCCGAACGGCGTAGGAGGTGGCATGACGAGACCTGAGATGAGCCTGGTCGTGAAACCGGACGACGTCGAAGCAGAGCCCACGACCGCGGCGCCGCGCACGACGCCCCCGAGCGCCATTCCCGCGGACTTCGAGTCGTGGTACCACGAGCATCGTGCGGTGGTCTACCGCTACATCCGCTTCCGGGTGGCGACGCGCGAAGCCGCTGAGGACGTCACCTCCGACGTGTTCATGAAGGCGCTGCGCTCCTTTTCCCGCTACGACGGCAACCGGGCGTCTCCGCGCACCTGGTTGCTCCGGATCGCGCGCAACGCCGTCACCGACCATCTGCGCGCGCTCCGGCGCCGCGGGTCGCTCCACGTCTCGCTCGACCGGGTGCCCGACCTGGTGGCCGACGTTCCGTCGCAAGACGAACGGGTGCTGCGCCAGGAACGGATCCAGAAACTGCTCAACGGCAATCAGACCCTCCGCCGCGCGGACCAGGAGATTCTCTCCCTGCGCTACGGAGCGGGCCTCGGCAATGCCGAGATCGCCGAATCGCTGGGCATCAGCAACAACGCGGTCGCCGTGCGCCTGCACCGGGCTCTCAAACGGCTGAAGGATGCCGTCGAGGGCCCCGATGATACACACTCCCAGTAGCAACGATCACACTGTCGTCCATAGATCGATGAACCCGAAACCTGACCTCGATACCCTACCGGGCCTTTCGCCCGAGCTGGCGGAGCTGGATGCCGAACTGGCCCGCTTCACGGCCGAGGAACGGCCCTCGTTCGCGCCCGAACTCGCCGCCGAGCTGGAGCGGGAATGGCTGCGGGGCCCCCTCCGCATCGGCACCGGCCGGCTCGCACGACGCGTCGTGGCGGCCGCCGTCGTCACCCTCGTTCTGGCCGGATCGGCCGTGCCCCCGGCACGCGCGTCTCTCGCCACCGGCCTGCAGCGCCTGTTGGACAGCTTCCAGACGCCGGAGCCGTCGGCGTCCGACGCCCTCCCTGCGGGTGCGGCGGCCCCCGATCCGGTGATGGGTCTTCCCGCGGCGCCCTCCGAGACCTCGCCCTCGGTGGAGCGGGCGACCGGGTCCGGAGCGGAGCCGGTGGGGGTCGATGCGCGGGACGGTCTGCCGGCCTTCCGTCCGTCGATGGTCACCTACCCCGAACTCGTCGATCCCAGCGCTGAAAGCGAAGCGATTCGCCGCCACTACCCGCCGGAACTCCAGAAACAGGGCATCGGCGGAACGGTACGACTGCTGCTCTGGGTGGGTGAAGACGGCTCGGTCGCCAACGTGCAGACGCGCCGCAACTCGGGGGTGCCGGCGCTCGATCGGGCGGCGATGCAGGCCGCGGGCTCGCTCCGCTTCCGACCCGCCACACGACGTGGGGTCGCGGTCGGTACCTACGTCGAGCTCGACCTGGTGTTCGAGCCGGTGGCCCAGCCGGGCGCACAGCTCCCGCCGGTTCCGATCTTCGATCCCGAGCTGCCCCCGGGGCAGACCTACGAGATCCCGGCCGAAGGCCCGCTGACGGTGTCGGTCCCGACGCCGATCCAGATGGAAGCGCGAGAGCTGTTGCTGATGGCCCTCGGGGGTTCCGAATCCGCCCTCGCAGCGCGCCTCGGACCCCTCGACGGTCTGCTCATGGGCGAGCCGCCGGCGGGCGTGAGCCCCATGAGATGGCGCGCCGACGCGGCGGGCGAACTCGAACGGGCCATGGCCGAGTACCCGGACAATCCGGCACCGGTTCTGGCCCTCGCCCGGATTCGCCGCAAACAAGGGCTCCGGGCCGAAGCGCGGCAGCTCTTCGAGCGGGGACTCGAGCGCACGAACCGGGGCACGCCCGCGGTCTCACCCCGACTCGTGGCCGAGCTGAGCTACGAGCTGGGGAGCATCGTGCGCGAGTCGTGGCTCGGCTGGGCCGGTCTGGGAACGGTGCCCTCGTCCGTGCTCGATGGACTCACCTGCTCCCGGCCCTCGGCCAGCAGTCCCATCGAAGCGCTCGTCGCGCGGAACTACCTGTGCCCGGCCGCGCTGGGTGAGGCGATGGCGTCGTCGTTCCAGCCGGCCGACGGGGGTGAGGCCGAGCACAGGGCGATGCTCGATCAGTTCGCCACCGCGGTCGCCGCCTTTCCCGCCCATGTGGGCGCCAACGTGGCGATCCTGCTCGACGAGGCCGATCGCGGGTCATGGACCGACGTGCTCGACGGTGCGCGCCGCTTCGCCTGGGCCACCCAGGGGCATCCCTACAGCCTGCTGCTCACCGGCCTCGCTCTGCACCGTCTCGGCTATTCGGAAGAGGCGCTGGACGACTTTCAGCAGGCCTTCGACGTGCTGGGCGCCCCGGTCGAGAGCGCCTTTCGCGACACGCGTGTGCTGGGCGCGACGGGTGCGGCGGGCGCGGCGGGTGCGGGCTCCGCGGCCGGGTTCTGGGCGGGGCTGGATCCGATCCTGGGCACCGAGGTCAACGAGCGCGAAGTCGAGCACCTCGCTCGCGGCGCGTACACCTACCTCCGGTTCGGCAGTCTGGAATCCGATGCCGCCCGCCTGTGGCTGCGCTACGGTCGGCCCCGGCAGGTGCGCACCTTCGGCACGGCCGATCTCCGGACCGAGTTCTGGGACTACGGCGAGGGGCCCGATCTGACCCTGTCGCGTCCGGCGTCGTCCGATGTGCGCACCTTCACGCCCGAGGCCGAGGCCTACCTCGACGATCTGCTGCGCGTGTTCCCCCATTGGTACGGGACCCGGGCGCGCCCGGTCTTCTCGTTGCTGGCCCAGACGGCGCGCTTCCGCGGCGATCAGGCCGGAACCGGCGCCCTCGAGGTGAGTCTCGACGTGCCCGAGGCCCTCGACGTCTTCGTCGACGATTCCCTCGACCTCGGGGTCTTCCACCTCGCGGCCGACGGCAGCGTGCGATCGGCCACGATTCGCCGCATCGCCCCCGACCCCGCGCGAGTGCGCACCGAGGTGGCCGCCGACGTGGCCTGGGTGGTGGTCGAGTTGTACAACCCCCGCTCGAACGAGGCTGCGTCCGTGCGCCTGCCGGCCTTCCGCGGTGAGGAGGCCGACGAGGATCCGCGCATTTCCGATCTGATGCTGGTCGCGGCCGATGCCTGGCAACGTCCCGCGCTGGAGCGCGACAGCGACGGGGTGAGCGCCGCGGCCAGCGGAGTCGTGAGCACGACGAGGAGGGGTGCGGACGCGGGCGCGGACGTGGGTGCGGACTCGGCGGGGAGTGTGGGCGCGGGTGGGAGTCCGGGCGCGGGTGCGGGTGCGAGTGCGGGCGCGGCGGTGAGAGCCGGTGCGAGCGCGGGTGCGGTGGCGGTGACGAATGCGGCGGTTACGAATGCGGCCGTGAACAGGCGGATGCGGGTGAGTCCGCTCGCTCGTCGGCGGGTCGACCGCCCCGGTGACGTGGGGCTCTACTTCGAGCTCTACAGCCTGCCCGCGAGTAGTTATCGGCTGCGCGCGGAGCTCGAGTCCGAGACGACGGGCGAAGTGATGGCCCTGGCGTTCCGGCCCGAGGGCGAGATGGTGTTCGAGACCGAATGGACCCGCCACCCCGTGTTGCAGGCGGACCGCGTCGTCGAGTCGTTGACGCTCGACCTCGGCTATGTGCTTCCCGACGTCTACACGCTGCGGGTGACCGCATCCTTCGACGGCGCGAACGAGGTGGTCGTGGGCACGCTCGGGGGATTGGTCTTGCGAAGCGGATCGGACTCCGAAGACGATCCGCGCTGACGCCCTGGCTCAGGGGATCCCACGACACCCTTTCTTCCAGGGATCCCATCTTCCAGGGATCCCATCTCCCAGGGATCCCATGACAGGGGCTTTCCCGGGAATCGCGTGACAGGGGATTTCCCGGGGATCGTGTGATGGGCTCTCCGGCTCCTCGCCAGGGAGGTGGGGCGCGAGTGACGCGGCGCCGAGGGACGCGGGAGATGCGTGGAATGGCGCGAAGGACCCGAGCGATGCGTGGAATGGCGCGAGGGACGCGGGAGGGCCGTGGAGTTGGGGACACGGGCGAGGTCCCTGCTTGATTCGAGTTGATTTGAGTCGATTGACGGCCGGAATCGCGCAAGAATCGTCCACGTGTAGCCTCCTGCGTTCATGCTTGGCGCAAGATTGGCGACAGGCGCCGAGAATTGTCCAAGCGTGGTGCGATGGGGCCTACGGGTGGCCCCTTTTCGGCTCGTGACGACCATGATGCGCCAGGCGTCTGTCCAGCACCCCACGTGGTGCCCACTATTTGTGCTTCTCTGGCGACTCCTCGAAGGTGGACCGCGAGTGACCGGGCGACCCTCGTTGTCTCGAGGCCAGCCCAAGGGCTAGGTTGAGCCCGCCTGCCGCCACACCGTCCCACCGGGCATCGTGCGCTCCACGGAAGCGTCGCGTGCGACGTCCGGGTGAGCGGCGGGTGGTGTCGCCCCGACCATCGCTGCCGGATGACCCATGGCCAAAGCCCTGCTGACCGATCTGTCCACCTCTTCGCTCCGGGGCGTGCGGGTGCTCGTGCGCGCCGATCTCAACGTGCCGCTGACCGATGAGGGTGAGGTCTCCGACGACACCCGGATTCGCGCGTCGATCCCCACGCTGAGTCTGCTGACCGGGGCGGGTGCGAAGGTGGTGCTGCTCTCGCATCTCGGGCGACCCGACGGCGCACCCGATCCGGCCTACACCCTGGCTCCGGTGGCCCGGGTTCTCGCGCAGCAGATCGACGCTCCGGTCCGCTTCGTGCCCGACCTGGTCGGTCCGTCTGCCCTCACCGCCGTGGCCGCGTTGGGCGAGGGCGAGATCGTCCTGCTCGAGAACACGCGCTTCGATCCGCGCGAGACCGCCAACGACCCGGCACTCGCCCGGGAGCTGGCCGCCCTGGGTGATCTCTTCGTCAATGATGCCTTCGGCACGGCCCACCGTGCGCACGCCTCGACCGAGGGCGTCGCGCGCGTGATCCGCGAGGGGGGTGGCCGGGCGGTGGCCGGCCTCCTGCTGGCTCGCGAGCTCCAGTTTCTGGGTGACGCGCTCGAGACCCCCGCGCGCCCCTTCGTGGCGATTCTCGGCGGGGCGAAGATCTCGGGCAAGATCGACGTGGTCGAGGCGCTGCTGCCCCGGGTCGATCGGTTGCTCGTGGGGGGGGCCATGGCCAACACCTTCTTTCTCGCGCTGGGGCTCGAGGTGGGCCACTCGCTGGTCGAGCCCGACCGCGTCGAGATGGCCCGGGAGCTCATGGATCGTGCGGGCGACCGGCTGCTCCTGCCCGTCGACACGCGGGTCGCCACCGACCTCACGGCCGAGGCGGTCCCGCGCGTGGCCCGTCGCGACGATGTGCATGAGGGCGAGCGGATCGCCGACATCGGACCCGACACCGAGGCGTTGTTCGGCAACGAGATCCGAGGTGCGGCGACGATCCTGTGGAACGGGCCCATGGGGGTGTTCGAGCTCGCGGCATTCCGGCAGGGCACGGTGACGGTGGCGCAGGCCGCCGCCGAAGCCACCGACCGAGGTGCCATCACGGTACTGGGCGGAGGCGATTCGGCAGCGGCCGCCGTCGCTGCGGGTGTAGCCGATCGGCTCACCCACATTTCCACCGGTGGAGGGGCGTCGCTCGAGTTTCTGGCGGGGGAGCGACTTCCCGGCATCGAGGCGCTTTCCGAAGGAGACGCACCATGAGCGGCATCGGCAAGATCGTGGCGGGCAACTGGAAGATGAATCACGGGCCCGCTGCCACGACGCGGTTCTTCGCGGAGTTCGGCGCCGTACCGCCGGGCCCCCGGATCCTGATCTTTCCACCGGCACTGAGCCTTGCGGCCGCCGTGGCGGCCTCCGAACGACCCTCGCACGTCGAGCTGGGCGTGCAGAACATCCATGCGGCAGAGGCCGGAGCGTACACGGGCGAGAATGCGGCGGCCATGGCCCGTGAGGCCGGCGCCACCCTCGCGCTGATCGGGCATTCGGAGCGGCGCCAGCTCTTCGGTGAGACCGACGCCGAGGTGGCGGCGAAGATCACCCGCGCCCTGGCCGAGGGCCTCGAGCCCGTGGTCTGCGTCGGTGAGACGCTGGCCGAACGCCGCGCGGGAGATCTCGCCGCCGTGTTGACGCGGCAGGTCGGAGCGGCGCTCGAGGCGCTGCCTGCCGGCAGCCCGTTCATTCTGGCCTACGAGCCCGTATGGGCCATCGGGACCGGAGAGACCGCCACCCCCGCCGATGCCTCCGAGGCCCATGGCCTGATCCGAGCGCGGATCGAGGCGGACCGCGAGGGGAGGGGAGCGGAGGTGGCGATCCTCTACGGGGGGAGCGTCAAGCCCGACAACGCCGCCGAGCTCATGGCGGCCGAGGGGGTCGACGGCGTGCTGGTGGGCGGTGCATCGCTCGATGCCCCGGGCTTTGCGCGCATCGTCGATGCGGCGCGGACCGTCGCGGGGGGAGCGTAGCGGGGGGGGGGGTGATGGTGTGGCGGGGTGGGGGAGCGGGGGGGGCGTGGTGGGGTGATCGCGGCGAGGTGATCGCGGCGAGGTGGGCGGGGGGGGGTGTTCGCGGCGAGGTGGGGGCGGCGTGGAGG
>CAZFRU010000056.1:0-1256 GCA_964521385.1 uncultured Gemmatimonadaceae bacterium
CGGTCCTTCGTGGGTGGCGAGGCTTCGCTGGCGCAGGAGGGGGTTCAGCGGCTTGCGTATGAGTTCATGTGGTTCGAGCTCTCAACGGGAAAGGTTACGCCGATCCTCGAGAGCGTCCGCGACTGGCGTTACAGTTCATCCACGGTGGATGTGGTGGCGCCCTTCAGTCCGGCTCCCTCGGCGGCGACCATCTGCGGGACTGCCGCCCTCACGTTGGGATCCCAGCCCGAGATCCTCGTTTTCGATACGGCGGCACACCTCGAGCGAATCGTACGGTTGGATGAAGAGCCTCGGCCCCTCACCGACGCCCTGATCGACGAGTGGAAACGATTCGTATCGAGAACCGATGGCCAGCAAGACCTCGCTCAGGTTCCACTCCCCGACGAGCAGCCGTACTTCCAGTCCATTCTCGCCGGTGTCGCTGGATCGATGTGGGTGCAGCAGTTCCAGGTCGATCCGCACGCGCGAGCCACCTGGCTCGTGTTCGACCCGCAGGGTCGTGGACGGGGCGTGGTCGAGTCTCCGGCGAACCTCACGCTGACCTTCGTCGGAACGGATTTCGTGCTGGGGATCGCCGAGGATTCGTTCGGCGTCGAGCGCATCCAGCGCCATCGGTTGACTCGAGGTGATGATCCATCTGTACGACCCGATTCATACGCCGGATGCCGGCCCGGTGCCCCCGATCTTCAGGAGCAGGAGCCATGACCTTCGTTTCCGACCTCGAGCCGCAGGCCCTCTGGGCCCATTTCGACGAGATTCTCACCATTCCGAGGGGATCGCGGGAAGAGGCGCAGATGCGGGCCTATGTGGTGGGCGTTGCCACGCGCAACGGCCTCGAGTTTCGCGTCTGCGCGGCGGGCAACGTGGTGGTGGACAAGCCTGGAACCGCAGGGAGGGAGCAGGCGCCCGCCACCATTCTCCAGGCCCACCTGGATATGGTGAACGAAAAGAACTCCGACGTGGATTTCGACTTCGCCAGGGACGCCATCCGGCCGGTGCTGGAAGGTGATTACCTCACCGCCGACGGCACCACCCTGGGCTCCGACAACGGCATCGGCGTCGCCGCCATGCTGGCCGTGATGGAAGCGACCGATCTGGTGCACGGCCCCCTGCAGTTCCTCTTCACCATCGACGAAGAAACCGGCCTCACCGGGGCCGCAGAACTCGACCCCACCCTGCTCTCGGCCAGGCAGCTCATCAATCTGGACTCCGAAGAAGAAGGAGTGCTCACCGTGGGATGCGCCGGCGGCTCGAAC
>CAZFRU010000056.1:1266-27598 GCA_964521385.1 uncultured Gemmatimonadaceae bacterium
CACCGGCGTGACCCTCACCCTCGACACCCGACCCACGCCATCGAGTGCCACCGCACACCGGGTACAGCTTTTCGGCCTCAACGGCGGGCACTCGGGGGTGGACATCCACCTGCAACGGGGCAACGCCGTGCAACTCCTGGCTCGATTGCTCCACACGGCCGAGCGACCTGGCTTCATCGCCGACATCGAGGGTGGCAACAAGCACAACGCCATTCCCCGTGAGGCGTGGGCGACGGTGGTCGTTCCCGAGGGTGAAGCGGAGGGCTTCCTCGCTCGCCTCGATGCTCGCTTCGAGGGCGTGAAGGCCGAGTTCTCCGTGCCCGACCCGGAGATGAAGCTGCGCGTGGACGACGTCGTCCTACCCGAAACCGTGTGGAACGCCGAGGCCAGCGCTCGCCTCGTCCAGCTGCTCGTGGCCCTTCCCCACGGCGTCACGGCCATGAGCAACGACATTCCGGGGCTGGTCGAGACCAGCACCAACCTGGCCGCGGTGAAGCGCGCCGAGGGGGGAGTGCGGGTCCTGATGGCCTCACGGTCGTCGGTCGCCTCGGGTATGGATTGGATTCGCGCCAAGATCGAGGCGGTGGCCGCGCTGGCCGGAGCCCTGGTGGACCACCACGACGGCTACCCGGGGTGGCAGCCCGATCTGGACTCGAGGCTGCTCGGTGTCGTCCGCGCCGTACACACCCGGGTACTGGGCTTCGAACCGCAGGTGGGGGCCATACACGCAGGGCTCGAGTGCGGCCTCATCGGCGAGATGGTTCCGGGCATGGACATGATTTCCATAGGACCCCAGATCGAGTTCCCCCACTCTCCCAATGAGCGCGTGAAGATCGACTCGGTCGGACGCTTCTACGAGTTGCTCACCGAGACGCTGAAGGAGCTGGCCGGCTGATCCGACGAGGTCGTGCCCGGCAGATCCGGCGCACTTTCCAGCGCCGTCGATTGCATGTCTCCCGGCGCCCGTCCACCTTCTTCGCAACGACCGTACGACCCCCGTTCGACCTCTCCGAGATCTCCATGCGCATGCGACACCTCCTCACCCTCCTCGCGCTCACACTCCTCGCGGCCCTGTCCAGCGCCGAACCCACCTCCGCACAGGATCGGCCCTGGAGCCTTCCCGACGATCCGACCATCCTGGCCGGTTTTCTCGCCTGGGATCAGGGCGACTATCCGCAGGCGCTCCAGCACTACCTCGACGCACTGGATGCCTCGGCCACACCCGACCGGATTCGCGAGATCGCCGCGCTCACCGGCGAGATCTACACCACCACCGAGGTGGCTCCGGACGGCAGGAACCTGCAGATGGGACCGCTGGGGCACTTCATGTCGTACAGCGTCGCCGAAGACGGCGAAGAGGTCACCCGGATCGTCGCCGCCGCCTCGGCGCAGGTGGTGGCCACCGTGCGAGGGGGCAGCGTGGCCATCAGCGCCGGGGGCCAGGTCGCCTATCTCGCAGCGGGCATGGACGAAGAGACCGTGGGACTGCGCGCCACGCTGACCGATCGGGTCCGCAACGCCTCGGACCGGGCGGCTCGCGCCTCGGCCATGACCCAGTTGAGAGCGCTGGAAGCCGGAGCGGCGGAGATCCGCATCCTGGATCTGGACAGCGGCGCCGAGCGGGCCGTGGCACTTCCGGGTGGCAAGCTCGCCCTTGCGTGGACCCACGACGGCGAGGATGAGGTCCTGCTGGTAAGCGGCACCGACGAGGGCTCCGACGACGCAAGCGTCCGCAACGCCTTCACCGGTGAGCGGCTCCCTGCTCCTCCCGGATCGGTAACCGCGCTGCGCGCTCTCGGCGACGGTCGCGTGCTGGTGGAGATGTCGTCGGGCCCGGGACGCAACCAGACCGCCATCCTGTCGCTGCGCGGCGAGGCCCCGGTCGTCGTGAGCGACGCCGACGACATCACGGTCTCGGCCGACGCCGACGGATCCCGCGCGGCCCTCTTCACCCGGTCGGGTGACGGCACGGCCCGTATCGAGGCCCTCGAACTGAGCCCCTCCGGCGAGCGCCGCGTGCTGTTCGAGACCACCAATCCCATGTCGAATCCGGTGATCAGCCCCGATGGCGAGTGGATCGCCTTCCAGATGATCGAAGTCGACGACTGGAACATCTACGCCGTGTCGGTCGACGGCGACGAGCCGCTCCAGATCACGACCGATATCCAACACGACCGCAATCCCATGTGGGTGGACGGTCGGATTCTCTCTGCCAAGGGCGAGGGGCGACATCAGCGCGCCTACCTGAACGAGGTGGTCGACGCCTCGGCACGGGTGCCCCCGCTGAAGCTGCATCACAACAACACGATCCGCACCATCGCCCCCGAATACGGTTGGGTCGCGACTCCGGACGGCTCTCTCGTCTTTCTGGTCAGTGAGCGGGACGGCGATACCGTCTCGCCCGAACGCGGCGTGTATCGCGTCGATCTGACCCGCATGGTCTCCGAACAGCAGCTACGAAATCGGATCACGGCCGCAGCCACCGCCGAGGCCGATCTACGCGCGCGGGGGGCAGCGGCATTCGCCCCGATGGCCGACCGCATTCGCGAGGCCACCGAGCAGATCTCGACGGGGCGTGTCTTCGCCTATGCCGCAGACCTCTACCGCTTCGGCTCGAAGAACATCACCCAGCCCGGCAACCGACTGGCCATCGACTACCTGGTGACGACCCTGCGGGGGTTCGGCTACGACCCGATCCTCGAGTGGTGGGAGCCGCGGCCGGGCGCCCGCACCACCAACGTGGTCGTGCGCATCGAGGGCAGCGCCAATCCGGAACTGGTCTACGTGGTCAGCTCGCACTTCGACTCGTCGGCGCGGGGTCCCGGAGCCGACGACAACACGTCGGGGACGACCGCCCTGCTGGAGGTAGCCCGGGTGCTCGCCGGACAGCAGTTGCCGGCCACCATCGAGCTGGCCTGGTTCACCGGCGAGGAGTCGGGACTTCTGGGCAGCCGCTACTACGTGCAGCGGGCGCAGGAGACCGGCAAGCGCATCGTCGGGGCCCTCAACAACGACATGGTCGGGTGGGCGAATGATCACCGGCTGGACAACACGATCCGCTACTCGAATCCCGGCATCCGCGACATTCAGCATGCGGCGGCGATGATGTTCTCCGACCTCATCACCTACGACGCCCTCTACTACAAGAGCACCGACGCGGCCGCCTACTACGAGGCCTACGGCGATATCGTCGGGGGCATCGGATCGTATCCGGTGCTGGCCAACCCGCACTACCACCAGTTCACCGATCGGCTGGAGACCATCAACCACCAGTTGGTGGCCGAGGTGGCCAGGACCACGGCCGCGACCATCATGTTGCTGGCCGCCTCACCGTCGCGGATCACCGACGTTCAGGCCCGTCGCGTCGGAGAGCACACCGAGGTGACCTGGCCCGCCTCACCCGAGGTCGGAGTCACCGGCTACCGCGTCATGTGGACCGATTCCGACGGCAACCCCCGCACCACCGACCTCGACGCGGGCAGCGACGCCACCGTCACCGCTCGTATCGCCTTGCTCGCCGCGGGCACCCCCATCTCGGTCAAGGCGATCGACCGCCTCGGGACCTCCGGCTGGGACTGGGCGCGGACGCGGGTCGGGGGTTGAGAGGGGATTCAGGCTGATCGTGGCGGCGAGTCACCGCGGGGCACGAGCCACCGTGCCGCCAGGAAGATGACGAGCCACACCACCGTGCGCAGGCTCATCGCACGAAGGCTGTCGAACGCAACGGCGCCCCCCGTCCGGTACACCAGGACGATCCCGATCAGAGCCAGGAGGTTGAGCAGGAAGATCGCTCCGGCGGCCTGCCTGCCCCGCGATGGGTTCACGAGCAGGAGCACGCCCGCCGCGACGTAGGCAACCCCCATGATCGTGTTGTAGATCAGCAGGGGGCGGAACACCACGTACCCGGGGTCGGAGCCGAGGAGCACGCGGCCGCCCGCGACGACGGTCAGCACGCCGAACAGAAGGGCGACTGCCGCTGCTGCCCCACGAACGAGGGCGGCTCCGCTCGAGAGGCTCACCTGCCCTCCCCGGAGATCGGCTGGGCCACGTAGCGGATCCGCGACGCGGCAACGCCGAGCCACGCGATCGAAATGACCATCGACACGCCTCCGATCAACACGAAGAGCGGCGGGGCCCCGAGCACGATCTCGGCGAGAATCCCGATCGGCATCAACATCCCCAGCAGGCCCAGACCAGAGATCCAGCGCGATTGCGGACCCGTGATCGGCAACCGCAATAGCAGATAGCCGACCATCACGTTCAGCACGGCAAACAGGTTGCCATGGACGTGGGCCAAACGCGCCTCGAAGTGCGTCCCGGTGGAGTACGCGGCGATCCACTCCTCTTTGCCAGGAGCGAAATCCCGCAGGTAGATCAAGACGAATCCGTAGAGCATGAATCCGGCGAGCGCCAGCAGGCCGAGCGAGACGTTCCATTTTCCTGACAGCATGACTCTCCTCCAGTAGCTGGATCAGAACTCGTCGGAAGGGTCGCCGTGGAAGGATACCTCTTCCCGAGGTGGGTGGCACGTCGGGGGCCGCAGTGGTAGAGCCGGGTCAACGGTTGGGCCCGCAGCCCGATCAAGGTGCCAACCCGTCGCGAGGCGGCGCCCCGGTCGGGATCCCGAGCACGGTGATCCGAAGCTGGACGGCCTGTCTCTCGTCCGATCGCAACACCGCCAGGCCGATCGCCGTGCCCGGCCGAAGGCCACGCAACAGGCCTGTGGTGGGGTCCACCTCGAGGACTCCAGAGTCGTCCGCTTCCCATCGCAGCGACTCGAGCGGCACCGGGTCGTTCCGGCAATCGCTACGGAGTGCGGCACTCGCAGGCTCGAAGAGGGCGCCCAGCTGTATTTCCGCAACCGAAGGCTCGATCTCCAGGAGGTAGTCGAGATTGCAGTCGGTGAGATCACACCCGCCCAGAATCGCGCACCAGGCGACGAGGACGAGAGTCAATGGGAGCGGCAGAACCACCCTTCGTTGTCGTCGGCTCCAGCGAGTCATTGCACTCCAGATCCCTGGGTGGCGGACTTCCTCAGCGGGCACGTCGAATCGCGCTCCGACCAAGAGCGGACGAGCGTATGCGAGGAGCCGCCTGCGGTCGTTATCGGCCCACGCGTCAACTCCTTGAAAAGGGTGTCCTTGGCCGGTGGCCCGATGATTCTCACTCTCCTTTGCCAGTGCCCCGCTACCCCCCCCGACCCCAAGATACGCTCACCGCGCCCTCGCGGTCGACGTCGTTCCAGGCACCGGGCGGAGGCTGCGCACCCGTTCGTCGGGAAGCAGTGCAGAGGTCGAGCTAGCCGCCGACAACAAGCGGGAAACTGCGCACCTGTGCCTCATGCAGGCCGCAGGTGCGCGGTTCGCTGCCCCCCGTGCGGCAAATCGCGCTTGAGCCGGGCGGACGAAGGCACGGCTGCGCGGTTGGCCGCTCCACGGGCCGCAAAGAGATCACGCGCCCCGCCGCCGGCTGCCGCGTGCGCGCTTTGCGGCAGGCCACGCCGGGCTCGACCGCCGGCACCCTCGACTCCACCCACCGAGATCCGTCCACCGCCGTCACCCTCGACCCCACCCACCAAGACCCGCCCACCGCCACTCCCACCCGCCGCCATTCTCCGGATCGGTATCAGGGCACCCCGCTCCACCGATCCACGCACGCGACAGGCGACTGGCGTTATCTTCACGCCCGTGCCCGCGCTCGGGTAGGACGCCCGAGGCCGCAACCCAACCGACTCGAAGTCCCCTATGGAGCACCGATGACAGACTCGACCTTGAACGCACACTCCCTGATGGTCTCACTCACGGTCAAGGATCTCGCGGTGAGCCGGAAGTGGTACCGGGACGTGCTGGGATTCGCCGTCGAGAACGAGTACGAGTACGAGGGTGTGGTGCGCTCGGTCGCAATGCGCGCCGGTCAGGTCCGGGTGCTCCTCAACCAGGACGACGGCGCCAAGGGATGGGACCGCATCAAGGGACAAGGACTGATGTTCACCATCGCCGCCGACGATGTCGACGGTGCCGCCGCCCGGATCAAGGCCGCCGGCGGAACCCTCGGAGCCGAGCCCGAGGACAAGCCGTGGGGAGCGCGTATGTTTCCGATCACCGACCCGGACGGCTTCAAGTTCGCCATCTCCCAGCCCCTGTAGCCCGACGGCAGGCGCCCCCGGCCCCTGACCCGGGCCGGGAAACCCGCTCGAGCGGCCCCATCCTGGAGAGACGAAGTGCGCATCGACTTCGACCTGCGCCGGATTTTCGGAACCGTCAATACGCGTAGCATCTACGCGTATTCGATCCTGATCGGGCTGGTGGCCGGGGTCGGTGCGATCGTCTTCAACGAACTGCTCCACCAGGCCTCCACCTTCATGATGCACGGTCTGGTGCGCTTGCCGGTTCCCGAGCCCGCGGGCGAGGGGCTCGAGTCGACGATTCCGGTGGGACCCACCCGACGCTGGATGCTGGTGGTCCTCCCGGTCTTCGGCGGTCTGATCTCGGGATACCTCGTCAAGCGGTTCGCTCCCGAAGCCGAGGGGACGGGCACCGACAGCTATATCGACGCCTTCCACAATCGCGGGGGCGTCATGAGGACCCGGGTGCCGCTGATCAAATCGGCGGCCACCATCGCCACCCTCGCGTCGGGCGGGAGCGCGGGCCGGGAGGGCCCTGTGGCGCAGATCGGGGCGGGCGTCGGCTCGGCGCTCGGCAGCCTCATCAGGGTGGGCGCTCGGGCGCGGCGCACGCTGATGGTGGCCGGAGCCGCCGCCGGCCTCGGCGCCATCTTTCGCGCACCCCTCGGCGGCGCGCTCACCGCCGTCGAAGTGCTCTACAGGGAAGACCTCGAGACCGACGCGCTCACACCGGCCATCCTCGCCTCGGTCACCGCCTACACGGTCTTCTGCTCAGTCAACGGATTCAGCCACATCTTCGCCTTCAGCCACGGCATCTTCCACTCGCCGGTCGAGCTGCTCTTCTATGCCGTCCTCGGGCTGGTCTGCTCCGGGGCCGGATTCGTCTACGTCAAGTTCCTGCACGGCACCAAACGGCACCTCTTCGACCGACTGCCGCTTCACCCCTACCTCATCCCGCCCCTGGGTGGGTTGCTGGTGGGGCTGATCGGCTACTGGTATCCCGAGGCGATGGGTCAGGGCTTCGGCTACGTGCAGCAGCTGATCTCGGGGGATCCCGTGGGTGCCCTCGGTGCGTCGATCGGCGCACTCGCCCTGCTCGCGGTACTCAAGATCATGACCACGTCGTTCACCATCTCGTCGGGTGGCTCCGGTGGTGTCTTCGGCCCGAGTCTCTTCATCGGTGCCATGCTCGGTGGCTGTGTCGGCACCTTGAGCCACCAGTGGTTTCCGGATCTTGTTCCCGAGGTGGGTCCCTTCGTGGTCGTGGGCATGGGCGCCTTCTTCGCCGGTGTCGCGAACGCACCCATCGCCTCGTTGGTGATGGTGAGCGAACTCACCGGCGCCTATGAACTGCTCCCGCCCCTCATGGTGGTGGCCACCGTGGCGCTGGTGACGTCGCGGGGCTGGTCGATCTACGTCAATCAGGTCGACAACAAGTTCTTCTCACGGGCGCACCTCTGGGAGATGAACCCGAATGTGCTGAGAGCGATGACGATCGGCGAGATGACGCGTGGCGTCTATCATCAACGGGCGATCATCCCCGACCATCTGCCACTGCCCCAGGTCGAGGCCTTCGCGGCAGAAACCGGCGAGAGCGACCTGGTCCTGCGCGATGGGGACGGTGACCTCGCAGGACTGGTGTCGCTGCGTGACCTCGGGGACCGGGGCCAGCTGGAGGGTCTCGGCGACTTCGTGCTCGCCCTCGATCTGATCAATCGACAGACCCTCTACCTGAAGCCCGACGACAACCTGATCCGCGCGCTCGAGTTCTTCAGCGGGCGCGAGTTCGACAAGGTCCCCATCGTGACTACGACCGGAGATCGCCTGCGCCTGCTCGGGCACATCGAGTACGACGACATCATCGGGTTCTACAAGAGGGAACACGGCACCACGCCCTCTGCGCTCGATCCGCCCGCCTCCCAGACTGGTGCGCCATGATGAACGCTCGCGCCTCGATCCTGCTCATCGCCGCCTACCGCGACCCCGGGAGATGACCGGGCACACCGGCGGGGCGCACGGCGAACATTCCGTTCGTAGACACCTCCGGCTGGAGATTGCCGACTACGACGCCACGATTCGTCGCTGGATCCCCGGGTACGACACCATGCTCTCGGTCGCGGCCGCCGCGGTGGCGGCGGTGGCTCCGGCACGCGTGCTGGACCTCGGCGCAGGGACGGGTGCTCTCAGCCAGGCGATCCTCAGCCAGGCGGAGTTCATCTCGCCGGGGGCGCCGAGGGTCGAACTCGTCGACATCGATCCGCAGATGCTGGCGCAGGCCCGGGTCCGTCTCGAGTCGAACGGGGATCGCGTGCGCTTCCACCTCCGCTCGTTCGCCGAACCCCTCGAGCCGGCAGATGCGGTCGCGGCATCGCTGGCGCTGCACCATATCCCGACGCTCGAGGCCAGGAGCGCGCTCTTCGGACGGGTATTCGCCGCACTCCCGCCGGGGGGCGTCTTCGTCAACGCCGACGTACGCATGCCAGCCGCTCCCGAGCAGCGGGCGCGGCTGTTCCGGTACTGGGCCGATCACCAGGTCGCGCACGGCATCGCCGAAGACGACGCCTGGCGACACTTCCGGGAATGGGCCGACGAAGACGTGTATCTTCCGCTGGACGACGAGCTGGCTGCGCTCGCGAGCATCGGCTTCGACGCGACGCAGGTGTGGTCGGCCGGCCCGATCGGCGTGGTGGTGGCGCGGCGGTGAGGCGCTACCAGCCCTGTTCGTCGGCGTGCCGGGTCGTGGTGGTCTTCGGCATGGCCCACAGGAACAGACCCTGCACCCAGTAGATGAGCCGGGTCTTGCGGGGAATCTCTCCGGTCTCCAGCTCGCTCTTGAGCAGGCCCAGGATCTCGACCCAACCGGCGGCGTGCTTGCGGGCGTCCTTCTCGACCGTCCAGCCGGCGTGGGTGAGCGTCACCCGGCATCCGCCCTCGACCGGCTCGAGTTCCCAGGTCACCTCGGTGACGGGATCGGGCGACATGGTGAAGATGTAGGTGTGGCGTAGCTTCCGGGGCGGATCGACCTCGAGCACCTTCCCGGCCACGAACACCCGCTTGCGGTCGGGGCTGTAGTAGCGAATGCGCCCACCGGGCTCGAGCTCGATGTCGAGCATGGTGTTGTACAGCGGGCGTTGGATCGAGCCGGTCTTGGTGATCTCGGCCCACACCTTCTCGACGGGGACCTTGATGACGACCGAGCACACCTGGTCGGGAAGGGTCTGGGAGGGATCGGACGATGGGGAGGGCATGTCGACCTCGGGTGGGGGTTCATGCGCTCTCTTCGCGTTCCTCGAGCGTTCGCTTGAGGCCGGTGAGCGCGGTGGTCCAGGGCTGCATATACCGGCTGACCCAGCGGTCGTAGATCTGCTGGATCGGAACGGGGTTGATGTAGTTGTGCCGCACCCGCCCTTCTCGCACGATCGCCAGCAGCCCCCCCGCCTCGAGCACCTTGAGATGCTGCATCACGGCAAAACGAGACAGCTCGGGAAAGGCATCTACCAACTCGCCGGTGGTGCGATGCCGCTCCATCAGCAGATCCAGGATGCGGCGGCGAATGGGGTTGGACAACGCCCGCCAGACCTCGTCGAGATCACCCGACTCCGGCCCACTCGTCTCCGGGGCGACGGGCTCGGCCGACTCCGGCGCGGTGGCCGTTTCAGCAGGGGGCAGAGGCTTCGATTGCATATGTGACATTATCATCACATATTGTCGCGAGCAAGACCCGACCGCTCGCCGGGCCTCGCCACCGGTACACAGCTTTCCCCTTCCGAGAGGTGTCCCATGGGCCGTGCCATCGTCGCCGTCATCGTCGCCTTCGTACTCTGGACGATCTTGTGGCTGGGCTTCAACGCCGCCGCGCAAGCTGCCTTTCCCGAGATCCTGGATCCGACCCAGCCGCTCACCCATGTGGGGGCGTTGATCGCGTTCATCGTCTATGCGGCGGTGATCTCCGTCGTCGCAGGATACGTCTGTGCGGCGGTACGGCGCGACCCTGCGATGAAGACCGTGTGGGTCTTCGCGGCCATTCAGCTACTGGTCGGCATCGGCGTGGAGGTGGGCTATTGGGACATGATGCCCGTGTGGTACCACATCACCTTCCTGGCCCTTCTCGTCCCCGCCACCGTCGCCGGCGGCAGGCTCGAGACCCGCTGAGTCCGCCCCTGGGCGAAGCCCCTGCCCGACGACCCTGCGAAGAGCCCTACTCGCCCGCCCCCGAGCCCGTCCGCGCCGTCAGCGCGGCGCGGGTCAGATCACGGTTCAGCCGCGCGATGTAGTCGACACTGATGCCCTTGGGGCAGGCGTTCTCGCACGCGCCGTGGTTCGTGCAATTGCCGAAGCCCTCGGCGTCGTGGGTCTCGACCATGCCGAGCGCCCGGTCCCACCGCTCGGGCTGCCCCTGGGGCAGCAGGCCGAGATGCGACACCTTGGCTCCCGTGAACAACATGGCCGACGCATTGGGGCAGGCCGCGACACAGGCACCACAGCCGATGCAGGTGGCCGCGTCCATCGCTTCGTCGGAGTCGTCCTTCGGGATCGGGATCGCATTGCCGTCGGGCGTGCTCCCGGTCCTCACCGAGACGTAGCCGCCGGCCTGGATGATGCGATCGAGGCCGCTGCGATCGACCACCAGATCCTTGAGCACCGGAAACGCAGTGGCGCGCCACGGCTCGATCCAGACCTCGTCGCCGTCGTTGAAGGTGCGCATGTGGAGCTGGCACGCGGTGGTGAGCTTCTGCGGGCCATGGGGCCGGCCGTTGATCACCATGCCGCAGGATCCGCAGATGCCCTCACGGCAATCGTGTTCGAAGGCCACGGGGTCACCACCGTCGAGGGTGATGCGCTCGTTGACGACGTCGAGCATCTCCAGAAAGGACATGTGCTCGGACACGTCGTGCGTCTCGTAGCGCTCGAAGTGGCCGGCGTCGCCGGGCCCTGCCTGTCGCCAGACGTGAAGAGTCAGCCTCATCTTACTTGTAGCTCCTCTGCGAGAGCTGGACGTGTTCGAACTCGAGAGCTTCCTTGTGCAGCCTGGGGTCCTGGCCGGCGCCCATCCACTCCCAGACCGCCACGTGGGCGAACTCCTCATCGTTGCGCTCGGCCTCGCCCTCGTCGGTGGTGTGCTCCACGCGGTAGTGGGCGCCGGCCGATTCGTCACGGGCCAGGGCGTCGTGACACAGCACCTCGGCAAACTCCATGAAGTCGGCCACGCGTCCAGCCTTTTCGAGGGACTGGTTCAGGGTGTGGGCCGCTCCGGGCACCTTCACATCGCGCCAGAACTCCTCACGCAGTGTCGGAATGCGTTCCAAAGCCGCCTTGAGCCCCTCTGCGGACCGGGCCATTCCGCACCCGTCCCAGAGCAGGCGTCCCAGTTCGGTGTGGAACGAGTCGACGGTGCGCGAGCCCTTGGCCGACAACAGCTTCTCCATGCGCGTCCGCACATCGCGCTCGGTATCACCGAATGCGGCATGGCTCGTGTCGACGCCGCCCGGCTTCACCCGCGCGAGGTAGTTGCCGATGGTCATGGGCAGCACGAAGTAGCCGTCGGCCAGACCCTGCATCAGGGCACTGGCCCCCAGGCGATTGGCTCCGTGGTCGGAGAAGTTGGCCTCTCCGATCACGAACAGCCCCGGCACCGTGCTCATCAGATCGTAGTCGACCCAGAGCCCGCCCATGGTGTAGTGGGGCGCCGGATAGATCCGCATCGGCCGCTGGTAGGGGTTTTCGCCGGTGATCTTCTCGTACATCGCGAAGAGATTGCCGTACCTCTCCCTGATGAGGTCCTGCCCGAGACGCTCGATGGCGTGGCTGAAATCGAGGAACACCCCGTTGTTCAACTCGCCCACTCCATGCCCGGCGTCGACCATCTCCTTGGCGCGCCGCGACGCGATGTCACGGGGCGTCAGGTTGCCGAAGGAGGGATACAGGCGCTCGAGGTAGTAGTCGCGTTCGGCCTCGGGAATCTGGGCCGCCGGTCGGTGATCACCTGCCTGCTTCGGTACCCAGATCCGGCCGTCGTTGCGCAACGACTCGCTCATGAGGGTGAGCTTCGACTGGTAGTCGCCCGAGGGCGGAATGCAGGTGGGATGGATCTGCGTGTAGCAGGGGTTGGCGAAGCCCGCTCCCCGCCGGTGGGCCCGCCACGTCGCCGTGACGTTGCAGGCCTTCGCGTTGGTGGAGAGAAAGAAGACGTTCGAGTAGCCGCCCGTGGCCAGGACCACCGCGTCGGCCACATGTGAACGGATCTCACCCGAGACCATGTCGCGCGTGACGATGCCGCGGGCCACCCCGTCGATGACCACCACGTCGAGCAACTCGGCGCGGGTGTCGATCTGCACGGTGCCCGCATGGACCTGGCGTTCGAGCGCTTGATAGGCGCCGAGCAGGAGCTGCTGGCCGGTCTGGCCCCGAGCGTAGAAGGTACGGCTCACCTGGGCTCCACCGAAGGAACGGTTGGCCAGCAATCCCCCGTATTCCCGAGCGAAGGGGACTCCCTGCCCTACGGCCTGGTCGATGATGTTGAGGCTGAGCTGCGCGAGCCGGTACACGTTGGCTTCGCGCGAGCGAAAGTCGCCGCCCTTGATGGTGTCGTAGAACAGGCGCAGGACGCTGTCGCCGTCGTTCTGATAGTTCTTGGCGGCGTTGATCCCCCCCTGCGCCGCGATGGAGTGGGCGCGCCGCGGGGAATCGTGATAGGTGAAGGCCTTCACGCGGTATCCCAGCTCCCCCATGGTGGCGGCAGCCGATGCACCCGCGAGGCCCGTGCCCACCACGATGACCTCGTATTTTCGCTTGTTGGCGGGGTTCACGAGCTTCATCTCGAAGCGGTGATTGTCCCATTTCTCGGCGATGGGCCCCGAGGGGATCCTGGCGTTCAGTTCCACGGCGGAAGAACCTCGGTCGGAGTGCGGGTCACGGCGTCGGCGGGGCGGGTCACAGGGAGATGACCCCCGTCAGGACCAGGACCGGCGGAATCATGAAGCCGACGAACACCACCAGGGCGTAGGCCGTTGCGAACGGTCGCCGCAGGCGGTTGTACTTCGGATGGTTGACGCCCAGGGTCTGGAAGACACTCCAGACTCCGTGGTAGAGGTGCAGACAGAGGGCGATCTGGGCCAGCAGATAGACCCCGAAGACGAGCGGATTCTGAAAGGCCGTCACGTAGTTGTGGTACACCGCTCCGGGCTCGAACTGGGGATTCACCTGCCCCGTGGTTAGATGCAGGATGTGGTAGACGATGAAGAGGGCGATGATCACGCCTCCGAACCGCATGGTGTGCGACGCGTAGGTGAAGGTCAGATGGGCCTTCTTCTCGTAGCCCACCCCGCGGGCCGCCCTGCTCAGCCTCACGAGCTGCAGCGCCGAGACCACATGGACGATCACGGCGGCCAGCAGGACGATGCGGGTGATCCAGAGTACGCCTCCATGGGGCAGCGCCGGATAGCCCACCTCCCGCAGGAACTCGCTGTACGCGTCCATGGCGTAGACGCCGTCGGCGTTCACGCCGAGCAACATCTTCAGGTTGCCGATCATGTGTACCAGCACGAAGCCGAAGAGCACGATGCCGGAGACCGCCATCATGACCTTCTTGCCCACCGTGGACTGGTAGAGCGTCACCACACGTTGCATCGGAACTCCCACGAAGAATACGGTTGGACCTCCCCCCCTCGTCGCCTCTCAGCCCAGCGCCGCCATGGTCTCGCGCACGGCGTCGGCGCTCGCTCGGAGCGCCACCTTCTCACTGTCCGTCAGCTCGACCTGGAGGATCTCCTTCAGCCCCCCCTCGCCCAGCTTGCAGGGCACACCCAGGAAGATCCCCGTCTCACCGTACTCGCCGGTGAGGTGAGCCGCGCAGGGCAGGATCCGGTTCTTGTCGTGTACGATGGCTTCGACCATCTGAACGGCCGCCGACGACGGGGCATAGTAGGCGCTGCCCGTCTTGAGGTAGCCCACGATCTCGGCTCCACCCTTGCGTGTCCGCTCGATCAGCGCCTCGATGCGGTCCATGGCGAGCAACTGCGTGAGCGGAATGCCCGCCACCGTGGTGTAGCTCACCAGGGGCACCATGGTGTCGCCATGCCCGCCCAGCACCAGGGCCTGGATGTCCTCGACGCTGACGTCGAGCTCGAGGGCGATGAACGAACGATACCGCGCGGTGTCGAGCACCCCGGCCATGCCGATGACCCGCTCACGCGGAAATCCCGTCGTGTCGAGCGCGACCTGCGCCATGACATCGAGGGGATTGGACACCATGATGATGATCGATTCGGGTGCGACCCGCTTGATCTCGTTCGAGACGCTCCGGACGATGCCCGCGTTGGTCTTGAGCAGATCATCGCGGCTCATGCCCGGCTTGCGGGCGATACCGGCGGTGACGACGAAGATGTCCGACCCCGCAGCGGCTTCGTATCCGTTCGAGCCGATGACCCGGGTATCGAACCCCTCCACGGGAGCACTCTCCCACTGGTCGAGTGCCTTGCCCTGGGGAATGCCCTCTGCGATGTCGACCATCACGACTTCGCGGGCGAGCTCCTTCTCGGCCAGGCGTTGGGCGCAGGTCGCCCCCACGTGCCCGGCCCCGACCACGGTGATTCGCTTGGCGCTCATGTGCCTGATCTGTTCGGCTTTTCTGGAGTCGTCACGGGCCTCTCTGGCGGGCCCCGTGCGGGATGGGGACGGCCGTCGCAACGGTCGCCGCAAGCTATTCCGGAGGGGTGGCGGTGTCAACGCGCCGGAAGGGGGTGGGCCGGTGCCCGGTGCCGGTCGGGCTCGAGGCGTCAGCCCCCGGTCTGCGAGAGGGCGATCAAGCCCCCCGAACCGATATCGGTGCCCTGCACCAGCTCGTGCCGTTCAGGCTTGATTCGCAGCGTGTCGCGCACGAGGGGCGCGATGGGGCGCCCCGCCCGCAGCGGCGTGCGCAGATCGGTCTGGATGTCGCCGAACAGGCAGGGGCGCAGCTGTCCGTCGGCCGTCAGTCGCATGCGGTTGCACTCGTCACAGAAGTTGTGACTCATGGGGGTGATCACCCCGATGGTGCCGGGCGCGCCGGGAAAGCGATAGTAGGTGGCCGGTCCGTTGCCCGTCGGGCCTGCCGCGGGCTCGAGGGTGCCGAGGGTCCGCACCCGCCGCAGCGCCTCGTCACACGACACGGTGTGGTCCTTCGACAGATCGAGGTTCGAGGCCGTGGGCATCAGTTCGATGAAGCGTACGTGCCAGGGACGCTCGCGGGTGATGGCCGCGAAATCGGCGATCTCGTCGTCGTTGGTGCCGCCCATCAGCACCACATTGACCTTGAGCGGTAGGAAGCCGGCCTCTTCGGCCGCCTGCAACCCATCCATGATCTTCTGATACGATCCGGGACGCCGGGCAATGGCGTCGACCCGCTCGGGACGCAGCGAGTCCAGCGAGACGTTGACGCGGTTCAACCCGGCAGCCCTCAGGGCGTCGGCCTGGTCGGCGAGCAGGACGGCGTTGGTCGACAGCGAGATGTCGTCGATGCCCGGCACCTGGGCCACCATGCGCACCAGATCGGCCAGGTCGCGCCGCACCAGGGGCTCACCCCCGGTGAACCGGACCCGACGCAGTCCCATGGGCGCCATGACCCGGACGATGCTCACCATCTCTTCGTACGACAGCAGTTCGTCCCGCTTCAGCCAGTCCAGCCCCTCGAGCGGCATGCAGTAGACGCACCGCAGGTTGCACTTGTCGGTGACCGAGATGCGCAGGTACTCGATGCGGCGGCCGAAGCCGTCGATCATCGGCAGAGCCGGTCCGCTCATGACGTTCCCGCCGGTGCCGAAGGGGGGGGAACGACGCCGGGCACCCATCGCGACGGCCCGTCGACGCGGTGCTCGTGCTTCCAGACCGGCAGGCGGCGCTTGATCTCTTCGATCAGGTGACGCGAGGCATCGAAGGCCTGGGCCCGGTGGGGGGTCGACACGGCGATGGCCACGCTCACTTCTCCGATCTCGAGGGATCCGATTCGATGTGCGACCGCGATCCGGTCGCTTCCGGCACGTTGCGAGGCCTCGGCCGCGATCTCGGCCAGGACCGTCGCCGCCATCGAGGCATAGGCCTCATACGTCATCCCCGAAACCCGAGACCCGTCGGCATGGTTCCGTACGGTGCCGAGAAACAACATCACGGCGCCGTCGCCCTCGTCGCCCACCCGCGCGAGTACACTCCCGGGGTCGATGGGCTCGGGCCCCACATGCGTCCACACAGCGCGCTCAGCCTCCGGCCACCGGGGGAATGAGTGCGACGACATCGGCGTCGCGCAACGGGGTGTCGAGCGGCACATAGACCTCGTTCACGGCGACCGCCGGGGTCTCGGGAAGACGGTCGAAGGGAGCACCGCGGCTTCGAAGCTGGGTGACGAGATCGGACACGTCGGCGGGTTCGTCCAGCGCCACCGACAGGCGCGAGTGTCCCACCAGCTCCCGGTAGGACGCGAAGAAAAGGGTATCTACCTGCATGCACAGAAGAAAACGCCCCGACCGGAGGCTGGACAAGGCTACCAGCCGAGAGGCCCGCCGCCCCGCCGTCCCTGGGGCGCCTCGCCCCGCAATCTCCGGATCCGTTCGGCCAGCGAATCGCGGAGCGTGTAGAAGCGCACCAACTGGGGTGCGCTCAGCACGGCGAGCAGGGCCTGCTGCTCCCGCTCGAGCAGGTCGACCTCGTCTCGCTGCACCTCGACGAGGTCGTCGAGCACCGCGCGCGCGCTCGCCTCGTCCAGCAAGGTGCCCGAACTCCGCAAACGCCGCCGTGCGTCGGCCTGGCGGACCCCCAGCTCCCGGCGCTCGACCATGAAGGTCTCGAGCACCTCCTGCAGGCGTGCCGTGGTCGCCTCGTCGATGCCCAGCTCGGTGCGGACCAGGGCGTTGAAGCGCTCCCGGACCTGGTGTTCGAGCCGCTGCCGGGCCTCGGGCGTGGTGCCCTGACGTCCCTGCGCCACGAGCGGCGCCGTGCCCAGACCGGGCATCGCCACGGCCAGGGTCAGCGCCGCAGTCCAGGCGGTCCGGATCATGCGCGAAGTGATCATCCCCCCAACTCCTTCAATAGCTCAGCGAGCATCTCGTCAGACAGACCGTCGAGCATGGGCGCCCCGGCGAGCATCGCCTCGTCGCCGATCCAGGGCGAGGGCAGACGATCACCGAGCTCGGCCGCCATCTCGGCGTCGTCGGCCACCGGCCCCGGCACACTTCCCATGCGTTGTACCAGTACCGGCGTCGCCACCGCGAGCACGAGCCCTGCCGCTGCGGCCAATCCCCAGGCGGGGATCCGGCGCGCGGAGCGCCTGCGGGAGGCGGAGCCCGCAGGGGCGAACTTGCGGCGAACCGCATCCTGCAGCCGCCCCTCGAGGCCGGTGGGCACAGGAGTCGGCCCGGCGGCGACGAGCAGCTGCACCATCTCGTACTCGGCACGGCACGCCACGCAGGTAGCCAGGTGCGATTCGATCACTCCCGCCTCGGTCTCGGGCAGACGGCCCTCGGCCAGGTCGGGCAGGCGATCCAGCATCTCGGTGCAGTTCGATCCGTTCATTCGGCCAGCATCTCCCTGAGGCGGCGGATTCCATGATGGTAGTTCACCCGTGCGGCCCCTTCCGACGAGTCGATCAACACCCCGATCTCGCGAAAGCTCAGCCCCTCATCGATTCGCAATGTCACCGCCATACGTTGTTTCTCCGGTAGGCGTTCTACCGCGGCCCGGGCCCTGCGAGCCTCGTCCTGGACCACCACCTCGACATCGACCGTCGGGGTCGGGTCGGCCACCGCAGCGACCTCGTCGAGAGCCGACTCCCGTCGACGAGAACGTCGCCGCAACTGCCCCTTCGCCTCGTTGACCACGATGCTCAGCAGCCAGGTGCGAAACCTCGCATCGCCCCGAAACCGGTCGAGGCCCCGGAACGCCTTGATGAAGGCATCCTGTACCGCGTCGGCGGCACGGTCGTCATCGCCCAACACACCTCGTGCGACCCGGAAGGCTACCTCGTGGTGAAGCGAGACCAGGCGATCGAGCGCCGACGGGTCCCCCATCCGAGCGCGCACCAGCAGTGCTTCGTGGGGCTCCTGGGTGGGGGGGCTGTCGTCACTCACCGATGATCGGATGCGGGCCAGGGGAAAAACGTTAAGTGGGCGACGTGCGACGGGGCCCGAAGCACCTCAGCGCTCCCGGCCCCGTACCACCCGCTCACCGCACCATGCAGCGGCCTTCGTTCACTCGAGATCGCTATGGGCCCGAGCCACCTTGCCGCTGAAGTGCTTCGAGGGCTTGAATACCGGCAGGGCGCGCGAAGGGACCCGCACCGGATCTCCGGTGCGCGGGTTGCGGGCCATACGGCTCTTGCGCCGCCGCACCTTGAAGGTGCCGAAGCCGCGGATCTCGATGTTCTCGCCGTTGACCATGGCACGTTTCACCGCGTTCAGGAACCCGTCGACGACGAGGGCACAGTCCTTCTTGGTGATGCCCGGCCCGATGGCCTCGGCCACCTGTTCCACCAGGTCTGCCTTCGTCATGCTCTGTCCTCCACAGTCGTCACCGAAATAGATGGGAATGATGAATTCGTGAGGTCGCTCGGCTCACCGAACGAGCACCGTACTACCGCGCCGTCCCGAGCGTCAAGGAGCCCGTTCCCGTCAGCTGTCGGCACGGGCTGCCATCAGCTCGATGAACCGATCGAACAGATACCGGCTATCGTGGGGGCCGGGAGCGGCCTCCGGGTGGTATTGCACGGCGAAGACCGGCCGCGACAGGTGCTCGATTCCCTCGACGGTGTGGTCGTAGAGATTGACGTGCGTGACCCGCAGGTCGGGGGCACCCACCACCGTGTGGTCCGGGCCCGACTCGACGGCGAAGCCGTGGTTCTGGGCGGTGATCTCGACGGTGTTGCGGTCGAGGTTCTTGACCGGATGGTTGCCGCCGTGGTGTCCGAAGGGAAGCTTGTAGGTGCGCCCGCCGAAGGCGCGGGCGATGAGCTGGTGGCCGAGGCAGATGCCGAAAATGGGGACTCCGGCCTCGGACAGCTGCAGGATCGCGTCGCGGGCCTCGGCCACGGCGGCCGGGTCACCGGGCCCGTTGGAGACGAAGAGACCGTCGGGCGCTTCGGCCAGGATCTCGGCGGCCGGCGTCGCTCCGGGCATCACGCTCACCCGGCAGCCGCGCTCCGCCAGCAGCTTCGGGGAATGGGCCTTCACGCCGAAATCATAGGCCAGCACGTGAAAGCGCTCGGGACCGACGGCTGCCACCTCGTACCGCTGGTCGGCTCCCGCTCCACAGGCCAGGTCGAGGCCCTCCATGCGGGGATGCGCCCGGATCTCGGCAAGCACCGCCGCAGGATCGCGGTCGCCGGGGGCGATCGCCCCGCGCATCGCACCCTGGGAGCGGATGTGTCGGGTCAACGCCCGGGTGTCGATGTCGGCGATTCCCACGATGCCCGATTGCTCGAGGTAGTCGGCGAGAGACGCCTCGGAACGCCAGTTCGAGGGCCGACGCGCCGCCTCCCGCACCACGAACCCCGCCACCCGCGGCAGCTCGGACTCGCGGTCTTCGAGGTTGACCCCGTAGTTGCCCTGGTGCGGATACGTCATGGTGACCAACTGCCCGGAATACGACGGATCGGTCAGAATCTCCTGATAGCCGGACATCGACGTATTGAAGACCACCTCGCCGAGAGCGGTCGCCCGCGTACCCAGCGAGATTCCGTCGAAGCGGCGCCCATCCTCGAGCATGAGGTACGCGGTGTCAGTCAGGTGATTCTCCGGTGGACAGGGGTGCGGTGGTCGAAAGCTAGAGGCGGGCAGGCCCGGGTCAACCCGGGCTTTCCACCTCATACCGCCGCACTACCTTACGACGCAACCTTTCCCATGCCCCGACACGCCATGCCGCTCGATACCGTTCACGTCCACGCCGACGAATCCTGTCTCGGCAACCAGTTCAAGGATCGGGCGAACCGGGGCGGCGCCGGCGGGCTGGTCGAGCTCTGGCGCGACGGAGTCTGGGTGCGCCGCGACTACTGGGTGTCGGAGCCCGACACGACCAACAACCGCATGGCCCTGCGCAGCGCCCTCGAGCTCTTCAGGGCCCTGAAACGACCCTGCGAGGTGCGCTTCGTGTCCGACAGTCAGTATCTGGTCAAGGGTATGCGTGAATGGGTGGCGGGCTGGAAGGCGCGAGGGTGGAAACGCCGGGCCGGACCCATCGAGAACCTCGACCTCTGGCAGCGCCTCGACGCCGCGGCGGCGCCCCACCGCTGCACCTGGGAATGGGTCCGCGGTCACGACGGGCATCCGCGCAACGAATACGCCAACGAACTCGCCACCCGCGCCGCCCGCACCCAGGATCGGTCCGACGGGCTGGTGCCGTCCGGGTTCGAGAGCTGGCTCGAGGCCGAGCGGGAGAAGGGTCGCTACCTCGATTTCTTCGAGCACCTGGCAGCGCCCGACTGACTCAGGAGCCCGAGGGCGCAGGCACCACCTCTCGCTCGAACACCTCTGCAAACGCCGCAATCACCTCGTGCTCGACGCGGGCGGGGTCCGGCGCACGCCCGAGTACGCGCGCCAGCGACGTGACCCCACGATCCTGGATTCCACAGGGAACGATGAGATCGAAGTGATCGAGATCGGTGGTCACGTTGAGGGCAAACCCGTGCGAGGTGATCCACCCCGACGATACACGCACCCCGATGGCGGCGATCTTGCCCTCCGGCACCCAGACACCGGTGCGGCCCGCGATCTGCACCCCCTCGAGTCCGAAGGCGGCGAGGGCACGGATCAGCACCTCTTCGAGGTCTCTCAGGTACCGGTGCACATCCTTGCGATCCGGCTTGAGATCGAGAATCGGGTACCCGACCAACTGGCCCGGCCCATGGTAGGTCACGTCACCGCCGCGGCCCACCTCTCGGCGCTCGACACCCAGACGGGCCAGCTCCGCCTCATCGGCCAGCACGTGTTCACCATGGGACCCCGTGCCGAGGGTGATGACGTGCGGATGCTCGACCAGCACGAGGGTATCGGGAACGTGCCCCTCCCGCCGCCGGATCACCCGCTCGGCCTGCCAGGCGAGCGCATCGCCATACGCCATCACCCCAGCGCGGACGATCTCCAGCGGCCTGGGCACCCGGGCGTCGGACGCGCGCAGGGGCGCCTGGACGTCGGAGGTGGGCATGGACTCCAGCGGGTGGCTCACCTCGACGTCGGATGCGCGCATGGTCTCCTGGACGTCGGAGGTTCGCATGGACTCCGGCGGGTGGGTCACCTGGGCCTCCGCATGCCGCCCCCGAGATCAGGCGTCCTCGGGGAACTCCTCGAGGACCTCCTTGAGGCGAGCCAGGAAGCGCGCGGAATCGGCGCCGTCGACCACCCGGTGGTCATAGCCCAGGCTGAACAGCGCGCGCTTGCGCACGGCGATGGTGTCGCTGCCGGTGACGCGGTCTTCGAGCACCACGACGCGCTTCTCGATGGCTCCGGTACCGATGATCGCCGAGGTGCCCTTGGGGATCACCGGCAGACCGACCAGCGTGCCGAGCACACCGGGGTTGGTGATCGAGAAGGTGGCGCCCTGGATCTCGGCGGGCAGCAACTTGCGGCTGCGCGCGCGCTCGGCCAGGTCGATGATCTTCTTGCCGATCCCCACCAACGACAGGTTGTCGGCATCGTGGATCACGGGCACGATCAGCCCCGGATCGAGATCGACCGCCAATCCCAGATTCACATTGCCCCGGTAGATGATGTTGTTGCCCGACACGGTGGCGTTGACCATCGGGAACTGCCGCAGCACACGGCTGCAGGCCCACGCCACGAACGCCGTATAGCTGACCCGGGCACCCTGTTCGGCCCAGGCCTTCTTGTGGGCGGCACGAATCCGGTCGATGGCCGTGAAGTCGATCTCGATGAACGAGTGCACGTGGGGCGCGACCCGTTTGGCCAGCACCATGTGCTCGGCGGTGAGGCGCCGGATCTTGTCCATGGCCTCGACCCGATCATCTGCGCGCACCGGAAACTCGGGATGCTGGACCTGGCCATAGAAGGCCTTCCAGAGACCCGAGGGTTCGACCGACGGGGCGGCCGGCTTCGGAGCAGGCTCACTCGCAGCGGGAGGCGCCGCCGGAGTCGCGGGCGCGGCGGCAGGCGCAGCGGGCGCAGTGGCGGCGGGCGGCGCGCTCGGGGCCGCGGCCCCGGACTCGATGAACCCGAGAATGTCCTGCTTGGTGACGCGCCCGGCGTGCCCGCTCCCTGCGACCTGCGCCAGGTCGACGCCGTGCTCTTCGGCGATGCGTCGGACGACGGGCGTCGAGCGCGCGCGCAGCCGGTCCTCGGCCGAGTCGGGATCGAACGACTCCGACGGGGTCGAGGGCGGCGCAGCGTCTCCGGCGTCCGTATCGGCTGCGGCGCCGGCACCGTCGGCGGCAGCGGCACCGTCGGCGGCAGCGGCGGCAACGCCGGCCGTCTCGGCGGGCGAGGACGGGGCGGGCTCGGCCTGGTCGGTCGCCGCCGGCGCGGCCGCAGCGGGAGCGCCCCCTTCGGGATCGATGAAGGCCACGACGGTGCCGACCTCGACCGTCTCACCCTCCTGGACCTCGATCGAGACGAGGGTCCCCGACGAAGGCGCGGGAATCTCGGCATCGACCTTGTCGGTCGAGATCTCGAGAATGGGTTCGTCGCGCTCCACGGTGTCGCCGAGCGCCTTGAGCCACTTCGAGACGGTGCCTTCGGCGATGGATTCGCCCATCTGGGGCATGGGAACTTCAATGCGAGCCACGCTCGTCACTCCAGGATTGTACCAGAAATCGGGGAAGGGCGGCGCACCCATGTCGCGTGCACCGGACCGTTTGAGTTTACCCGAACCGACCCGTAAGGCAAGCCATCTGCCCAAGGCGAAGGGCCACGTGTGCTGCGGGGCGGGTCAGTATCGGGCCATATACCGCGCGGCGGTCGTGATATCGTCGACCGAGGGCAGAAAATAGTCCTCGAGCACGGCGGCGTAGGGAACCGGTGCATCGATGGCGGTCACCCGGAGAATCGGGGCGTCGAGCCACTCGAAGGCCTGTTCATTGATGCGGATCGCAATCTCGCCTGCGATTCCGCCCGTGCGGGTGTCTTCGTGCACGATGAGGGCGCGGCCCGTCTTCTTGACGCTGGTCATGATGGCGTCGTCGTCGAGAGGCAGCAGTGTGCGCAGGTCGATCACCTCGAGCGAGATGCCGTCGTCGTCGGCCAGGCGCGCCGCGGCTTCGACGGTGCGATGCACCATGGCGCCGTAGGTGAGGACGGTGACGTCGGTGCCTTCGCGGACGGTACGGGCAACCCCCAGCGGCACGATGTAGTCTTCGTCCGGCAACACCTCGCGCAGGAAGGGTGCGCGATAGAGTCCCTTGTGCTCTTCGAACAGCACCGGGGCATCGTCGCGAATCGCGGCTTTCAGGAGTCCCTTGGCATCGTACGCCGTGCTGGGGTAGACGATCTTGAGACCCGGCGTGTGGAAGAACGCCATCTCGATGTTCTGCGAATGAAACGGCCCACCCCGATTGCCTCCGCCCACCGGCCCCCGCACCACCAGCGGCAGGGCGCCTGCGCCCCGGTACGCACTGGTGGCGACATAGTTGGTGAGCACGTCGTAGGCGGGTGAGATGAAGTCCATGAACTGCATCTCGACCACCGGCCGCATGCCCATGTGCGCTGCGCCCGCCGCCGCCCCGGTGATGCCCCCTTCAGAGATGGGGGTGTCGATCACGCGTCGCGGCCCGAAGTGGTCCAAGAAGCCGCGAGTCACCTTGAACGCGCCACCGTAGGCTCCGATATCTTCGCCCATCAGGAAGACGGCGGGATCGCGCTGCATTTCTTCGAAGAGCGCCTCGGCAATGGCCTCCAGAAAGGTGACCGCCTCACCTCGCGCGGTTCGGCCAACCTGCTCGGGTCGTTGCTCGCTCACCTCGTCTCCCTCCGGAGCGGGTCGTCGTTCACTCACCTCGTCTCCCTCCAGGGCGGGTCGTTGCTCGCTCACCTCGTCTCCCTCCAGGGAGGGTCGAGCCGCTCTCCCCCAATCAAGACCGGATGAAAGGCGTCGGCGGCCGTAGGCAACGCGCAGGCCCGGGCGGCAGCGGCAGCCGCTCGCGCCTCGGTGGCGGCCTGCTCACGCCATAGCGGCAGTTGGGCGGCGAGCGCGGGGTCGAGCCGCGCCAGGCGGTCGACCGGATCCTCGTGCGAGCCGGGCACCACCTCGACCAATTGCGTTCCTCCACCACCACGCGCCTGTTCGACGGCGTCAGCGACGGCATCGTAGACCAGCCGGGGATCGTCGCCCTCGACGCTCACCGCGCGAACCCCGTAGGCCGGCGCCTTGGCCGCCAGCCGATCGACGCGAGCCGTGAGCGCGTGACGGCGGGAGCTGTCGATGACGAGCACCAGGGGCGCGCGCTGCACCGCCGCGAAGTTGAGTCCCTCGTGCCAGAACCCCGAGGCCGACGCATCGGCCTCGTCGACCAGGATCGCCACGCGCGGCTCGCCCCGCAACGCAAACGCCAGGGCGACCCCGGCCATCACCTCGACCATGCTGCCCGGAGGATCGACAGAAGCAAGGAGCCCGGCGCGTACCGCGTCGGGCACCCCTCCCGGGCTGCGCCCTCGAGCATGGGCCAGTGCAGAGCCGAGCGCCTCATGAGCCAGCGCCTCGGGACTGACTCCCAGGACCAGCGCCGCAGCCGGCGATGCGCGACGCAGGCAAACGACATCGCCGACGGTGGGGGGGGCGGGGGCGGTGGGGGCGGGGGCGGCGGGTGGGGGCGGCGCGGAGGCGGTGGGTGGGGGCGGCGCGGAGGCGGAGGCGGAGGCGGAACCGGAGGCCGTAGCGGAGGCGGTGGACGGCGCGGAGGTGGTGGGTGGCGCGGAGGCGGAGGCGGTGGGTGGGGGCGGCGCGGAGGTGGAGGCGGAGGCGGAACCGGAGGCCGTAGCGGAGGTGGTGGGCGGCGCCGAGGCGGTGGGTGGGGACGGCGCGGAGGCGGTGGGTGGCACGGAACCGCGGGCAACCAGCGCGGCCTGGACCCCCGGCGACACGGCCAGGGGACCCCGCAGGTGGGGCGGCAACCCCTCGGGTCGCAGCCCCACGAGTTCGGCTTCGAGCGCCCGCGCCCGCACCAGAGCCCGGATCAGCGCCTCGGATGAAGCGTCACGCATTGGCATCCACCTCCGAAAAGAACACGACGCAGACCCCCACCGGGAGGTCCGCGTCGTGGACTGCGCGTGGCACTGGGGTTCGGGGCGTGAGGCGTACCGAACTCAGTTCCCGCCCGGTTGGCCCGCCGGAGCGGCCCCTGCGTCGCCACTGGGCGTCTCGCCCGTGTCACCCCCCGCGGGGGCCGTCGCCTCTCCACCCGAGGCCGTGCCGGTATCGCCCGCTGCCCCGGTGTCGTCCAGGAGTCCTGGCAGCACCGGCGCAGGCGCGGTCGTCGGCGCGTCGGGGCGCAGAATCGAGGTCGGCGCCGCGGAGCGCGATGACATGATGCTCAACACGAAGGCCAGCACCATGAACGCCGCGCCCGAGGTCCAGGTGGCCCGGGTGAGGACGGTGGTGGCCTGGCGCCCGCCCAGGACTCCGTCGGTCGCGGCCGCGCCGCCACCCATGGCCGCAAGGCCGCCTCCCTTTCCGGACTGGAGCAGGATCACGACGCTGAGGAAGAGCGCGTCGAGAATGAGAACGACCAGCAGAAATCCGTACATGGCCCACGGGGGTCGGATGGAACGATGAAACAGCTTGTAAAGCTCGCCTGCGCGTACCGATCGGTCAACGCCATCTCGGCGCCCGGCAGCCGGCCCCGCCCAACCAGCCCTGCGGGGGAAAACCCTCCACGCGACCGCCCGGTCCGGGTCCCGTGTCGGCTTGGCCACTCCACGGGTCGACAACCCTCCACGCGCTCGGACGATCCAGGCCGCGTGCCGGCTTCGCCACTCCACGTGTGACAAACCCTCCACGCGCTCGGGCGACCCCCGCCCCGTGGCGACTTCTCCACCCGATCTGCCCCGCCACCGTCAGCCTCCGACGCGGGTCACCGGGGTCGGCGGCACCCGCACGAACAGCCGATCGATTCGCCCCCACGCCCACCTCGCCGCGATCACCTCGCCGCCATCACCTCGCCGCGATCACCCCCCCACGCCCACCTCGCCGCGATCACCTCGCCGCGATCACCCCCCCACGCCCACCTCGCCGCGATCACCTCGCCGC
>CAZFRU010000057.1:0-26667 GCA_964521385.1 uncultured Gemmatimonadaceae bacterium
TCCCATGACCTCAAGATACACCGTCTGTCTATTTTGTCCATGCATTTGTCGGACGCTACACTAGCCGGGGCAGCGGTCACGCCGGAGTGGCTGCAGGAGGTTGCGCGGAGCGTGGCTTACCGTTGGCGGGTACCCAGTCGGCGCCGGAACGCCTATGCCGGCTGGGATCGTGTTCGACGTCGGCTTCTCCCGCCGGAGCCCCGGTGGGCCGACGATTGGCAGCCCACTGCGGGGCAGGAGGCTTCCATCACGCTGGTGTTCCTGCCCGATGGCAGCGTGACCGGCTTGGTCTCGGAGCCGTCCGGAGACCCTACGTTCGACGAGTCGCTCGTGAGCATCTGGGAGAACCCGATGCCGGCGTCCCCGTCGTTCCCGCACACGGATATGGCGGATGGAGACACGATTGTGGCGGTAGTCGATCTTGGTACGGAGCCTCACGGTGAGGCACACGGCATGATTCGGTTTGCTGCCCAGCAGACGCCGATCGAACTGAATCGCAGCAGCCTCAGGATTCGCTTCTCTCAGCAAAGCTCTGCTGCGCCGCCACGGGTGACCGTAAAGTATGACGTCAGTCCCACCGGGAGGGTCGTGCCGAACTCGATCGAGTTCCTGGGCAGCGTGAGCGTCGAATTCGAGCGGGCGATTCGGGAAGGCCTCCTCGCAGCCCACTTCGGTGCGCCGACGTCGAACTGCAGGAGCATTGGACAGACCGTCGTCCAGGTCATCGGCTAGGGACGACATCGGAGGTGCTGGCCAACAAGGAATTGCCGCTGATCGGATAGACTGCGAGGTCCGGAGCACTCGCCTGGTGCTATCGCCTCGCACCCCTTGTTTGGGGGAAGCCCGCACAGCAGAATCACGAGACGTTGGGTATCAGCAGAACCCCCGGGAGGGGCGAGTCGAGCGGCCGGGTTCCTTGGGGGCGTTGGCACGGCCAGCAACCCAGTTGGAGCAGACGATAGAGAGGACAAGCGGAGCGCTTCGTCGGTATCTACTTGGCACGTTCGGCGTGACCTGGCTCCTCTGGCTGCCTGTGACGTTGGCGAGTTTCGAACTTCCCCCGTTCACAACCACCTGAACGCAGTGTTGACGCCCAATCCTGCGTCGGACGCGGCGCTTGCCCGCGCGGGCGCGATGTCGGAGCTGATTCTGCTGATCGTCTTCTGGGCCATGGCGGTTGGGCTGGCCATCGTTCTTCGTCCGGGCGACCTCGCAACTCGTCCGAAGGGTACGGCAAGCTCGATGCTCCAGAGAAGCGCGTCAGAGTAGAGGGCTCTCGGCGGTTTCTCCCTCCAGTGTGAGCCATGGGCCGGACCATCGATGATCGTCACAATTCCTGCGAGCCGTTCGTTCCTTGAATGAGTACGCGTCCATTGTTGGAGATCCCCTTGAAACGACATCACCTACTACTTCTGTTCGCCCCAGCCTGCCTGGTCGGCGCCTGCGGGGGCATAATGGACGGTGGCGACACCAGGGTCCTTGGAACGGTGGAGTTCTACAACGATCCCGTGGCCATCGCGGTTCCGGAGGAGGTCGCGGCAGGGGTGGAGTTCTCGGTGAGCGTCCGCACCTATGGTGGTGGCTGTGAGAGGATGGGGCCCACCGAGACGTTGAAGCGCGGCGACACCATCTTCGTCGAACCCTACGACTTCACGAAGGCGGGCGTCGCCACCATCTGCACACGGGAACTCAAGCTCTTCGACCACTCGGCGACGCTCATGTCGCCATCCGCCGGCGACTTGACCGTCGTGATCCGCGGGATGGCTGAGCCGGCTGGGAGCATGCGTACGTACCCGCACGACGTCGTTGTCCGGTGACCTCGCCCGGTCGAACCGAACGCAGCGTTCGCAGATCCCCCCTTCGACGTCCACCTGCACTCCCAGCGAGCAACCGATCAAGGCCCTCCCCCGCCGGGTGTCCGTCTTCCGATGGAGTCCTGGCCCGTTGTGGAAACCGGCGCCCCGTGGCCGGAGGCGTCCTGGGCCGCAGCCGCCCTACGTGGAGATGGGAGCAGCGCAATCCTCGCTGATCCCGCCATCAGGGCCGCGTCATGTACCGCTTGTTCACGGCTCTCGCTTCTGAAGGGCAAACCCGCGCGGCCCCGGCTCGGCCAACGGCTCGCACGGGTTCGGCTCAGGTAGCATCGTTTCGTTCCGACGAGGCGTTGCTACCAACGTGTAATATCCGCAACGGCAGGAGTCACTCGCCGTCAACTCGCGACTCTTTGCGATCGGGCGAGTCGCGCCGCAGAATGCCAGGACGTGAAACGCAGAACCGCTCACTCTGTCGATAGGTCCATCATGCTTATTGATGACGTGACCCTGTCGGACCTGGAGGTCGTCAGCTCGCTGGATGGCAGCGGAGCCATCGTCGACCTCATCGACCGGACCAGGACTACCGTGGGGCGCCGAGCGCTCATTCGGCGACTCAGGCAACCCTTCTCGGACCTCGAGCAGATTCGCGAGACGCAGATCGCCATTCGATTCCTCAGGGAACACCGGCGCATCCTCGACTTCGATGAGCACTCGTTTCGACCGGTTGAACGCTACCTCCGGTCAAACATCGAACTGACGGCCGGCTCGCCGTTCGTCGCGAGAGTGGAGTATGCTTGGCTCGCAATCCGATATCGAGGCGTGCTGAGAGAGATTCGTGAGGGCCAGGCTGCCACGGTGGCCTTGTGCCGACACATCAACACCATATGCATGAGACTGGCGGCCCGAGAGCCTCCCCCGGTCATCGCGTGCTTCGTAGCTTCTCTTCGCAAGACCGCATCCTCGGTTCTCGAGGCCATGGTTTCCGGGAATGTCGTCGTGGTGGATCGCACGATCCGCGGGGTCCTGAAGGACTCGATCCTGGACGCGATCCAGATACTCGGGGAGCTCGACGCACTCGGCTCGATGGCGGCTGCGTGCAACGAACTGAGGTGGTCCACTCCGACTCTCGTCGAGTCTCAGAGCTTCCTCTTCGAAGCCCAGGGCGTGTTCCATCCTTTCGTGACAGACCCGGTCTCCAATCCGGTCGAGCTGTCGGGCGGGGAGCCCGTTGTCTTCCTGACCGGCCCGAACATGGCAGGGAAGTCCACCTACCTTCGCAGCGTAGCCCTGGTGGTTCTACTGGCCCAAACGGGAATGGACGTTCCGGCGACCTCCGCCAGGCTGACCCCGGTGGAGGCGCTCTTCACGAGCCTGAATCCCTCCGACAATCTGAAGGCGGGACTCAGCTACTTCCTGGCCGAAATCATGAGAGTGAAGGTCGCTGCGACGCTCCTGGCTGAGGGAAAGCGGTCGTTCGTCCTCTTCGATGAGGTGTTCAAGGGAACCAACGTGAAGGACGCTCTGGAAGCGTCGGCAGAAGTGATCCTCGGCTTCGCGCGAGCCCGAAACAGCGGCTTCATGTTCGCATCGCATCTCGCCGAACTGGTAGACACCCTCGACTCCAACCCCGCGATTCGCTTCTGCCATTTCGATGGCGAGTTCCTTCAGGGCTCACCGAGCTATAGCTACGCGCTGAAGGACGGGGTGTCAGACAAGCGCTTTGGGCTGCTCCTGCTACGGCAAGCCGAGATCCCTGAGTTGATCGCCAGGATCAGCGCGTAGCCAGCCAGCGCAGCTCAAGTCTGCCGGGACCCGACGGCACTCGCCTGGCGGGTCGCACTCCGGATCGGCATTGTGGTCCCGCAGCAGGGATTCGAAGTCGTTCGACACCAACCCGCGGAGGCTCGTGACCAGTGCATTCCTGACGGCGCGGTGGGAGAGTCTGGTTCTTCTGAACTTTCCGTGCCCAGCGACGGTGCTCGAGCCGCTGGTTCCCAGGGGCACAGAGCTCGACCCGTGGCACGGCACCCACCTCGTCAGCCTGGTGGGTTTTCGCTTCGTGGATACGCGCCTCAAGGGAGTTTCCGTCCCAGGTCATCGCACCTTCGAAGAGGTCAATCTTCGATTCTACGTTCGCCGTGTCATGCCGGACGGGTCGACCCGTCGCGGGGTCGTCTTCATCCGAGAGCTCGTGCCGCGTATGGCGATCTCCACGGTCGCCCGCCTCGTGTACAACGAGCCCTACCGGTCGGTGCCCATGGACCATCTCGTCGAGCTCGATGAGACATCCGGAGGCAGCGCCTCCTACTCGTGGACCTACCGGGGGCAGGCATACTCGATCCGGGCCTCGGTGAACGGGCCCGCTGCCCCTCTCATGGCGGGATCCGAAGCCGAGTTCGTCACGGAGCACTACTGGGGCTACACGCGACAACGCGATGGCAGCACGATGGAGTACCAGGTGGAGCATCCCCCCTGGCGAGTCTGGGACACCGCGGAGTCCGAGTATCGGAGCCCGCCATCCCAGTCGCTGTATGGCCCGGTATTCACCGAGATTCTGAGGAGCCCACCGTCCTCGTCCATGGTCGCAGTGGGAAGTCCGGTGACCGTGTTCTCCGGGACGAGGGTTGTCGGCCCCCCCTGAGAAATGCAGTGCCCGCCCTCGACCACGGGTGATACCCGGGATTCGCCTCCTCTGCGAGGCGGGCACCCCGCCTTCTTCGACACACCACGTCATAGTATGCGATTCCCATCGACGCGGATTGGCTGGTAGACGACAGTCCACTCGGCCTTCACCTCGTGACCCTTGTTCGCAGGCGGGTCGTACAGCAGAATCGCGAGATGCCGGGCTCCTTCTCACGGATGGGGCCCTGGGGCGTAGGGCAACTCCTACGCCCTCCCGGTTCTGCGCACCGGGGCGAAGACCGTCCATCAGGAAGCGGATGGCCTGGTGCCCCCGAGCAAGGTCGATGCCTACCGGGACCTGCTTCTCCAGAATGCGCGCTGGCTCGCGCGAGGACACGGCGGATGGACAATCAATCGGCGGGCGGACACGACCGACGGACGGCTGGCTGGCTCACGATCCTCGGCGCATTGACGATGGCCGTCGGCGCAGGCCTCGGGACCGCTGCCGGCACGGACATCGACACCGCTGCCGGAGCCGGTTCCGCAGCGATGCTCGAGCTGCTCTCCGCAGCCGAGGCGAACCGCACCTTTCTCGTCGCGAACCTGTCAACGTGGATCGTGGGTGTCCTCGTTCTCGGGGCCGGCGGAGCCGCACTTGCCTTGACGATCGGGCGCGGTCGCCTCGTCGGCACACTCACGGCTCTCGGCTATGCCGGCGGTGGGGTGATGGGGACGACCTCGTTCGTCGCAATGCTCATGTTGCCGACGGTGTTTGCCGGCGGCGCCGACTCCGACCTGATGGCCGCTACTGCGTTCGCGCTGTTCGGGTCGAGGTTGGATTGGATCGCCACCCTACTGATTCTGGCGGTAGGCCCCGTGATGATCTCACGGCTAGATGGCGACGACTGGCTGCCGGGCTGGCTGCACAAGCTGTCGCTACTGGCCGTGGTGGCAGGACTCCTCACCGTGGTCGCCTTGTTCACGAATGCCCTGGCGACGTACGGCTTCTTGACGGTTCCGGCGGGAATGATCTGGCACCTCGCCGCCGGCATCTACTTCGTCAAGGGACGACGGGTCGGATAGCAGCCGCTCCTTGAAGACAGGTGTCATGGGACGCCGTGGTGCCATCGCGTCGACCGAGCCCTGGTCCAGGACGTGTGACCCGGAAAGGTGTGTTGGCCCCTGCCACCTGCTTGTCGCGTGCCCTCACATACCCGCATCCTCGACCCACTCGGCGATGAACACATTGGTGTTGGCTTCGTGTGACGGGTTGCGGTTGGAACCCCAGACGAAATAGCGGCCGTCGGGACTCCACATCGGAAAGCCGTCGAAATCCTCGGTATAGGTGATCCGCTCGAGACCTGTGCCGTCCACCCCGATGAGATAGAGATCGAAGTCGCGGCCGGTAGGATCGTCCATGTTCGAGCTGAACACGATCTTCTCGCCCGACGGGTGGAAATAGGGCCCGAAGTTGGCGGCGCCGTTGTCGGTCACCTGCCGCGCATTCGAGCCGTCGGCATCGGCGACCCAGATATCGAGGGTGCTCGGACGGATCAGCCCCTGCGCCAACAGGGCCTGATAGTCGTCCATCTCGGACCCTTCTTCGGGGTAGTGGGCCCGCCAGACGATCTGGGTGCCGTCAGGTGAGAAGAACGCGCCCCCGTCGTAGCCGATCCGGTCGGTGATGCGGCGCACATCGGAGCCGTCGAGGTTCATCGTGTAGAGGTCGAGGTCACCGTCGCGCATGCTGGTGAAGATGATGCGATCGCCCTGCGGAGAAATGGTTGCTTCTGCGTCGTAGCCCGGCGTGTCGGTCAGGCGCTCGAGATTGCCACCATCGGGGTCGGCCACCCACAGGTCGTAGCTCGGGTAGATGGCCCAGACGTAGCCTTGTGACATGTCGGGAGGTGCCGGGCACAGGGGCGACTCGGCATGGGTCGAGGCAAACAGCACGCGGTCGCCCTGCGGAAAGAAGTACGCACAGGTCGTGCGGCCTTCGCCGGTGCTGACCAGGTTCTGAGCCCCGGTCGCCAGATCCAGGTTGAAGATCTGATCACATCCGCCCTCCTGCGGCGTTCGCTGATAGATCAGTCGCGATCCGTCGAACGAGAAATAGGCCTCGGCATTTTCTCCCTCGAAGGTCAACTGGCGCAGATTGCGCAGGCGGACCTCGCGGGGATCAGCCTCGAACGGCTGCCCGGCGCCGATGGTGAGCGCGACGGCCGACGACGGCGACTCCAGCACCGGAATCGCACCAACCTCGGAGTCTGCCGGCGGGGCGTCGCCGCCGCCGCACGAGGAGATCACGGCCGTGAAAGCGGCGATCGCCGCCCATACGGGGCGACGGCGGAGCAAAGGACGTGTCATGACGGTTGCTGTCCTAATCTATGATGAGCGTATCCGCGGGCCCATGCCCACCGCGAATCGCCGGCCACCGCGGGACTCGAGGACCCACTCCGTGGCCGACCCGCAGACGATAACCCGCTCGCCGTGACGGGAGAAGAGCCGCGACGCGCTTGCCGAGCGCAGTGTACAGTACGCATTATCGCCTTCCGACACCCTTCCACGGTTCAACATCTCGGAGCGACGTCCATGCTGGCCCCTCCCCTCTTCCGACGCACGCTGATCGCAGCAGCCCTCCTTGTGCTCACGCCACCCGCGGCGGCACAGGAGTGGTCGCCACTCAAGCGCGGCAGCGACAACGTCGAAGTACTCGGACACCTGCCCCTCGGCCCCCGCCTGTCGGTGGCCGACATGGACGTCGAGCAGGAACTGAGCCGCCCCTTCGCCTACGTCTCGCGCATGGTCTACGGCTTCGACGGTCCCAAGGGCCTCGACATCATCTCCATCGCCGACCCGGAGAAGCCCACGCTGTTGTACGAATGGCGGATCGAGGATCAGGACCTCCATCAGCGCACCGGCGGAATGGACGTCAAGCATTTCAAGTGGAACGACCGCTACTACGTCGTGCAATCGCTTCAATTCGGTCAGGGTGGTCCGGACACCGATCTCGGCGCGGTCGTGCTCGACGTGACGGGGCTGCCCGACGCATCGACCGTGCGCGAGGTGGCGCGCATTCGCGAGCCCGAAATGCCCGGTGGGTTCCACAACATCTTCATCTACAAGCACTCCAACGGGCGGGTATACCTGTTCACGACCGCCCGGGCCCCCGGCGCGCTCGTCTACGACCTCGGGCGCGTCGTCGACGGCGACCTCGCCAACGCCCGCGTAGGTATGGTCCCCATCCCCTCGACCGACGGCTCGGGCGGCTACCACGACTTCTACGTGGGCTACCATCCCGACACCGACGAAGACCGCTTCTACGGAGGCGGTACCGGCGGCTATTTCATCTACGATGTAAGCGACGTCACCGCACCCGAGCTTCGCATCACCCTCACCAACGTGGCGGGTGTGAGCTACGGGCACACCTTCACACCCAGCCCCGACGGCCGGTACGTGATCGCCGAGACCGAGTATCAATATGCGCCGCTGCGGATCTTCGACCTGCAGCCCGCCCTCGACGGCGAACAGCTCAACATCAGCAACCCCATCTCGGCGTTCACCGCCGACTGGCGGAACCTGGTCCACAACCACGAAGTGCGCTGGCCGTTTGTGTTCGTGTCCGGGTATCTCGACGGACTGCAGATCTTCAACCTGCAGGACCCCCTCAACCCGGTTACCGTGGGCTTCTACGACACCTATATCGGACCGCCCAACACGGACCGCTATGCGATGTTCAATGGAGCCTTCGGCGTCGACGTGCGTAACGAAGACGGGCTCATCGTCGTCAGTGACATGAGCACGGGGCTCTGGACCTTCCGCATGGACGGTTTCCAGGGGTGGAACGGCGAAGGGTGGGGGTATCCGAACATCTCGTCGGCTCAGGACTGGAACGCACCCCCCCGGCGGCCCATCTCGGACGACGACGACGACGAACCGACTCCTGGCGGAGGCCGATGAGGATCTTCGACGATCACACGCGGGGGTGGTGGATCGCCGTCGCGTGCCTGGTGGCAGCCATGACGCCCGTCCTTGCGGGTGGGGCACACGCATCCGTAGCCGACGGCGCCCCGGGGTTTTGCGCCAATCCCGGCCCCCCGGAGTACTACGCCTTCGAAATGGTGACCACCAGGAACGTGCCGGGAACGGCACGCCTCACGGGTGACGCGCAGGTGAGCTTCGTCCACTCACCCTTCGGCGTCTCGGTGAGCGCAGACGGCAGCTACACCTACGACGTGCATCTGGCGCTCGAAAACCTGCCGGTCGCTCCTCGTGGGGGGGCCTGGGCCGTGTGGTTCACGACTGCCGCCCTCGACGAGGTCATATACGCGGGCATCCTCGAGCCCGGAACACCGTTTACGGGCCGGGTGGGGTGGAACAAGTTCCTCACGATCGTGACGCTCGAAGACCCGAACGACCTCGCCGTCGCCGGAGGCCCCACACGTTGGGCGGGACCGGTGGTGACCCGCGGCATGTCGCGGAGCGGCCGCATGCACACCATGGCCGGCCACGGTCCGCTGCAGCAGGAGAACTGCGCGGCCTGGGGCTACGGAAGGTAGGATGACAAGACCGACCCTGATCCTTCGGGCGCTGGTTCTCGCTACCGGCACCTTCGTGTGCGCCGCACCCGCTCACGCCCAGATGGACCATACGGGCCACACGATGGACATGGGCGGTGGATGGCGCATGGTGCCGATGGACATGGAGATGCCCATGCTGCCCGGACTCGAGGGTGCGGTACCGACCGTGGCCCCGTTCATGCCGGGCATGGGCATCGATCCGGCCACGCTGCCTGAAGCACGTCCCTCGGAGCTGGTGCGGATGGCCGACGGCGACACGCTCGACCTGCCGGTATCGATGGTGCGGCGCACCATCGACGGACATGAGATGATCATGTTCGGCTACGGGGGCCAGTATCCCGGGCCCCTGATCCAGGCGCCCCAGAACTCCACCGTGGTGGTGCGGGTGACCAACGAGATCGAGATGCCCACGACCATCCACTGGCACGGCATCCGGATCGACAACCGCTTCGACGGCGTGCCCGGGGTGACGCAAGACCCCATCGGACCCGGCGAGAGCTTCACCTACGAAATCAAGGTGCCCGACGCGGGCATGTTCTGGTACCATCCGCACATTCGCGAAGATGTCCAGCAGGATCTCGGCCTCTTCGGCAACCTGCTCGTCACCTCCCCCGACCCCGACTACTACGGGCCCGCCAACCGCGAGGAGGTGTTCGTTCTCGACGACATGCTCATGGATGATCAGGGGCCGATCCCCTGGGGCGAGAGCGCGCCCACGCACGCCTTGATGGGCCGATTCGGCAACGTCTTCATGGTGAACGGCCTCACCGATCATCGGCTCGAGGTGCGGCGCGGCGAGGTGGTGCGATTCTACCTGACCAATGTGGCCAACACCCGCACCTTCAACGTCACCTTCGGAGGTGCCCGGGTGAAAGTGGTGGCGTCGGACGTCAGCCGGTACGAGCGCGAGCAGTGGGTCGAGAGCGTGGTCATCGCCCCGGCCGAGCGCTATGTGGTCGATGTACGCTTCGCCGAGGCCGGCGAGGTCGCCATCGCCAACACGATCCAGGCCGTGAACCACTTTCGAGGCACCTTCTACCCCGAGGTCGACACCTTGTCGCTCGTGACGGTGTCGTCCGATCCTGTGGCCGATGACCTCGGGGAAGCATTCGAGACGCTCCGCGAACACGAGGCGGTGCAGGCCGATATCGAAACCTTCCGACGGCATTTCAGTCGCGAGCCCGACCACGAACTCGTGACGACGGTACGGGTGCAGAACCTGCCCCTGTCGATCGTGCAGTCGATGGAGATGGACACGCTCTACCTGCCCCCCATGGAGTGGAACGACGCCATGCCCATGATGAACTGGCTGTCGACCGCCGAGCAGGTGGAGTGGGTACTGCGCGACACCGCGACGGGGGCCGAGAACGGCGACATCTCCTGGACCTTCCAGAAGGGCGACGTGGTGAAGATCCGCGTGTTCAACACGCCCCGTTCATTTCACCCGATGCATCACCCGATCCACATCCACGGACAACGATTCCTCGTGCTCTCGATGGACGGCGCCGAAAACACCAATCTCGTCTGGAAGGACACCGCCATCGTGCCGGTGGGCTCGACCATGGACGTGTTGGTGGAGATGTCGAATCCGGGCACGTGGATGCTCCATTGCCACATCGCGGAGCACCTGCACAGCGGCATGATGTTCGGGTTCACGGTCGAGGGGTAGGGAACCAAGCGGATATGCTCGGTATCATCGGAGGGAGCGGCCTCTACGACATCGAGGGGCTGCAGAACACCCGATGGGTCGAGGCGGTCTCATCGTTTGGTACTCCCTCCGACGAAGTCCTCATCGGCGAACTCGACGGCATCGCGATCGCCTTCCTGCCGCGCCATGGCCGCGGGCATCGAATCCCACCGTCGGGCATCGACTTTCGCGCCAACATCGACGCCTTGAAGCGTCTCGGCGTCACCGACCTCGTCTCCATGAGCGCGGTGGGCTCGCTGCGCGAGGAGTTGTCTCCCGGCACCTTCGTGATCGTCGACCAGTTCATCGACCGTACCTTCGCGCGTGAGAAGAGCTTCTTCGGCCCCGGACTGGTCGCACACGTCTCGATGGCACACCCGGTGTGTGGGCGCCTGGGCGACCACCTCGCCGCCGCAGCGCAGGAGCTGGCGATCCCCTTCGTGCGCGGCGGCACCTACCTCGCCATGGAGGGCCCGCAGTTCTCCACCCTCGCGGAGTCCGAACTCTACCGCGCCTGGCACTGCGACCTCATCGGAATGACCAACATGCCCGAGGCCAAGCTGGCCCGCGAAGCCGAGCTCTGCTATGCCACCGTCGCCATGGTCACCGACTACGATTGCTGGCATCCCGATCACGACCACGTCAGCGTCGACGCCATCGTCCGCGTGCTGCTCGACAACGCGGCACGAGCGAGGGCGCTGGCCCGGAGTTTCGCGCCCCGCGCCCACCACGACCTCGGCGCCACGGCGTGCGGTTGCCGGCGCGCCCTCGAGCACGCCATCATCACTCCACCCCATGCGCGTGACGCCGCCATGGTCGACCAGCTCTCGGCCGTCGCCGGGAGGGTGCTGCACGCCGACCCCGAACGACCGAGTCCATGACCCCGATCCGGTCTCTCATCCGCACCGTGGCGAACTATCCCCGGCCACCGGTTCAGTTCCGCGACATCACCACGCTGCTCAAGGACCCGATCGGCTTGCGCACGACCATCGACGCCCTCGTCCGGCGGTACCGGGACGTCGGCATCGACAAGGTCGCCGGCATCGAGTCGCGGGGGTTCATCATCGGTGCGCCCCTGGCCTACGCGCTGGGGAAGGGGTTCATTCCGATCCGAAGGCAGGGCAAGCTGCCTGCGGAGACCATCGGGCACGACTATGAGCTCGAGTATGGCACGGACCGGATCGAGATCCACACCGACGCCATCAGCGCCGGAGAGAGGGTGCTCCTGGTCGACGACCTCGTCGCCACCGGGGGCACGGCTGAAGCCGCCTGCATCCTGATCGGCAAGATGGGCGGCACCATCGTCGAATGCTGCGTCGTCATCGACCTGCCCGACATCGGTGGACGCGCGCGACTGGAGGGTCAGGGCTTCACGCTCTTCTCGCTCTGCGCATTCGAGGGCGATTGATCTCCCGATGAGAGTCGACGGGGTGTGGTACCGGACCATCTGGCCCACGCACGACGACACGGCAGTCGAGATCATCGATCAGTCGCGGCTTCCGCACGCCTTCGCTACGCTCCGCCTCGCCGACCTCGTCTCGGCTGCGCAGGCGATCCGCACGATGCGGGTGCGAGGCGCACCACTCATCGGGGTGACCGCGGCGTACGGCGTGGCGCTGGCGATGAAGCACGATCCTTCCGACGACGCGCTGGTCGGGGCGTCGGCCACCCTGCTGGCCGCCCGTCCCACAGCCGTGAATCTGCGGTGGGGTATCGAGCGCATGCGTACCCGGCTCGAGCCGCTCGCGACGAACCGACGCGCGGACGCCGCCTGGGCCGAAGCGGCCTGCATCGCCGACGAGGACGTGGCCATGAATGCACAGATCGGTCGGTACGGCTGCGAGCTGATCCGCAGCCGGTACGCGAAGACAGGTCGCACCGTCGACATTCCCACGCACTGCAACGCGGGGTGGTTGGCCACGGTCGACCGGGGCACCGCGTTGGCCCCTGTCTACGCCGCTGTCGACGAGGGGCTGCCGGTCCACGTCTGGGTCGACGAGACCCGGCCCCGCAACCAGGGCGCGAGTCTGACCGCATGGGAGTTTCGGCAGCACGGAGTCCCCCACACCGTGATCGTCGACAACGTCGGCGGGCACCTGATGCAACACGAGCGGGTCGACATGGTGATCGTCGGATGTGACCGGGTCACCGCCCGAGGTGACGTGTGCAACAAGATCGGGACCTATCTCAAGGCGCTCGCGGCCCGTGACAATGGAGTCCCATTCTACGTCGCACTTCCGACGCCCACCGTCGACTGGAGGCTGCAGGACGGAGTCGCGGAGATTGCCATCGAGGAGCGAGCGCCCACCGAGGTGACGCACATCGCGGGGCTGTGCGACGACGGCCTGGTGCGCTCGGTCCGGCTGACACCAGAGGGATCTCAGGCCGCCAACTACGGCTTCGACGTGACCCCGGCACGCCTGGTGACGCGGTTCATCACCGAGCGGGGTCTCGTCACCGCCGAGGCGCTGGGCGAGTTGAATCCCTGCTCGGAGGGCCGACCGTGAACGAACGCAGGCTCCGGAGCGCATTGGTCCACGCCAACGAGCGGCTCTTCGCCCTGGGCTTGAATCGCGGCACCTCGGGCAACGTGAGCGCCCGCTGCGGAAACGGCTTCCTGATCACGCCGTCGGGAGCAGGCGCAGGGGTGTCCGACGACGATCTCGTCTACGTGACCATGTCGGGCGTGGCCCAGGGGCGCCTCGAGCCGTCCAGCGAGTGGCTGCTGCACCGTGACCTGCTCGCCGCCCGGCCGGAGTTCGACGCCGTGGTGCACACCCACTCCGTCGCCGCCACGGCATTGGCGTGCCTCCGCACGGACATGCCCCCGTTCCACTATCTGGTCGCGCGCCTGGGCGGAGACAGCGTCCGCTGCGCGACCTACGCGACCTTCGGCACCCAGCAGCTGGCCGACCACGCGGTGCATGCCATACGTGAGCGAAAGGCCTGCCTGCTGGCCAACCACGGGATGGTCGCTGCGGGAGCCGATCTCGACGAGGCACTCGCACTCGCCAGCGAAGTCGAGACGCTGAGCGAGATATACCTCCGCTCGCTCTCGGCCGGGCCCCCGGTCCTACTCACCGACGACGAGCTGAAGGCGGCCCAGGATCGGTTCGCATCGTACGGGGTACGCGAGGCGATCGGGTAGGGCACCACCAACTTCCCCGTCACGGACGACACCATGACACTCCTTCACCCCCGTTCCGCCCTTGCCGCATCGCTCCTCGTCCTCTCTGCGAGCGGGTGCGCCCACGCCTGGTTCACACCCACGGGCAACGCATATGCGCCGAGGCCCGACGACTGCGACATCGAGGTGTTCTCGACCGGGACCCCTACGGCGGCCTATGAAGAACTGGGACTCCTCGAGGGCGAGGGCGATCTCTGGAAGGCCAACATGTCCGACCTGCTACCCGAACTGAAGAAGGAGGCATGCCGGGCTGGAGGCGATGCCATCATCCTCCAGGCGGGACAGCGCTACGCCACGGGCGAGGACGGTGACGACAAGCTCTACGCATCGGCCACGGTGATCCGCTTCATTCGCGACTGAGGGCCGTCCGGTCGGTCGGCCGCGACCCTGCTCCACTACCCCCGCGTTCGATCACCACCTTCACCACGTAGGGCACATCGAACGCTCCGGCGGTGACCACGAACATCGTGTCACCGACTATCGCCGGGACTCCTCGTCGTGACACGGGGAAGCCGAAATCAAGACTCCCGAGGAATACGCCCTGGGGGTCGAACACATCGAACATCGGTGCGTCCTGGTCCACCTCCTCGCGAATCCCGACCAGGAGGTGTCCGTCGGGGAGCACATGCAGTTGGTCGATGATCGGCCGACCGAGTTCGATGTCTCCCGGACTCATGCCCAAGTCTGCCAGGCCGATCGCGATGCGCCTTTCATCTTGTGCGGTCAACTCCGCTCGGCGATGCGAGAACTGGACGATGCGCACCGTATCATCCCGGCCCACCGTCCTGACCAGACGAGGAGAGTTTGTGACGAAGGACCATACGGTGCTGTCGGGTACAAACACCGCTCGACGGCTGGGTCGGTAGTGCCTGCTTATATACCGGTACTCCTCGGCGCCGGGTGGGATCACCGAGAGCACTGACGACGATGGGGGATTCGCCAGAGTCGCGACGGTGTCAACGGCCACGCCATCCCTGTTGATTCGGACCCACCGCTTCCCCCCACCGGCAAGCTCGTCGATGACGAGCCCCCGTCCCGCGGCGTCGGCAGGGATATTCCTCCGTCGGTTTAGGCCCGTGGATCACGCTGAGTGAAATGAAATCACGTCTGCTGAGATCGCATAACACCCGGCGAAAGCTACCGCGATCACCCGAGGATAGAGTTGGAATGTGAATGGTAGTCTACTCACTTCCTCATTGGAGGCACCCGATGTACCGTCGCCTTTGGTTCGCCGCTATGTCCCTCGTCATCTTCGCTGCACTCGGTGGCCCTCGCACCGCCACGGCGGAAACCATCGAGTGGTGCCTGGTCGCTGGGTCTGTTTGCACGAACGGCCAGCAGTGCTGCAGCGAAGCTTGCTGGCGATACGAGGACGGGAAGCAGCTCTGCTTGGAGAATCATCCTGAGTAGCCTTGCCGGCCGGGCTATCTGAAGCCATCAGCGGCGTACGCCGTCGAGGTCACGCCTCCGGGGAGGTCATGAGTCGTCTTCCCCGGAGCCGGAGCCTGCCCTCCGATCTCCAAACCCGAGGATACAATGTCAAAGCGCCTCATGGACTTGGCTACCGTGATCATCACGCTCCTTGCGGTGGCGCTGGGCGGGTCCCGTCTCTTCGAGGTGATAAGAGGCGCGCCCGATCCCTACGATCCAGTCACGATCGAGGGTTGGCGAGAATATTCGAAGGACGGACACAGAGTGGGTCACGACGACACACCTGTTGTTATCGTCGAGTTCTCCGATTTCCAATGTCCGTTCTGTCGATCTGCCCACGCCGATCTTCGGTCGATTCTAAAAGAAAGGCCGACAGAGGTCGCTATGGTCTATCGGCACTTCCCGCTGCAGGGTGTCCACGACCATGCGGTCGATGCCGCGCTTGCGTCCGAATGCGCCGCCAATCAAGGGCGATTCGAGGACTTCCACAATCTCCTGTTTTCCCAACAAGACTCCATAGGGGTTCGGAGTTGGAGCGCAATGGCGGATGAAGCGGGAGTCCACGATCTCGACGCATTTCGAACCTGCCGTGATGGGAACATTGGCGCCCAGGCACTCGCGAATGATACGTTGGCTGCCCATGAGTTGGGCCTAAGGGGGACGCCCGCCCTCCTCGTGAACAACCTGTTGGTGGGGGGGAACCCGGGACGTGACCGTTTGGAGGAGCTCGTTGACCGGGCCCTACGAGGGAATCGCTGATGACTGGATTGTGGTGGGACTTGATGACGCGGTGCATTGGTGCCATGGTCGTGGCGGGCAATATGTGCGCAGTGCCCGCTCTCCGCGCGCAGGTTCCCGACGACTCTGCCGTCAGGGTCGTGAGGGATGCCGGCACGGACCGTCTTCTACCGTGGCGCGCCCGAGAGGAGTGGCGGCGAGGAGGGGCGGATGATGACGATCTGAGCCTGTCGAGTGTACACGCACGGGATCTCACACCGGGCGATGCGGCATCTGTATACGTGTTGGATGAGCTTGGGAAATGGGTTGTCCGACTCTCGTCGGAAGGGACAGTGCTCGATTCCATGGGAGGCGCGGGCGCCGGCCCAGGTGAACTGTTGCAGCCGTCAGCCCTGGCACTCGACCCCTTCGGGAACCCGTCGGCATTTGATCGGAGCAAGGGCGCCTTTGTACGGTGGGCGCGGGAGGGTGGAGAGCCTCTTCAACAGGTTCGAGTCGGGGCCTTCGTCTTCGGGCCAGGCGCCGCCCTCGTGCCTGAAGGCGTGGTCTACCGGAGTATGCGTCCGGTAGGTGGGGGAAGCGTGCGATACGGCTTGAGCCTGTCAGAGTCTGAGGCGGGCCGCGTACGAGTCCTCGTGACTGGACCTCCGATCGAATCGAGCTCGGCGGATTATCCTACTTGCGGGGCGACCGGAATCATGAGTCCGGTACTCTTCGCACCATCCCTCCCGTGGCACGTGTTCGACGGTACGATCGCGGTAGTGCCGGGCTACGACTACCGGGTGAAGGTCTTCAAGGATGGTGTTGAACGGTTCCGGATCGAGCGCGATGTCCCGATTCGGGAGACGACTCACGGTCTCGCGTTGGCTGAACTGGCAGGCGGGTGGAAGGTGAATGACTGCGTCGTGCCCCCGGATGAAGCCCTGCGTGGGATGGGACTCGCGCCTACGGTACCCGCGGTCAGCGATGTTCGAATCGATCCGACCGGCCGGATCTGGGCACTACGCACCGCAGTAGCTGACGAACGCCGGGTGATCGATGTGTTCTCCGCCGACGGTGTCTACCTCGGAACCCTACCGCTCGGATTCCCCTTTCCGAGTGTGTTCACTTCGGATTCCACGTTTCTGAGCATCGACAAGGATGACTTGGATGTACCCATCTTGATCTCATACGCGTTGGGTCGCTGACTCGCTGACCGGTGGCGGCGAGGACGGCTTGATCCCCCTGCGATGGCGCCCCCACATCATCTCAATGCGTTGGGGTGTGTCGGGGGTTTTGTCGCGGCTTGCCCTGGGTCAAGTGCGACTGGTATGATATTCGTATCCCGAGGTGAGTGGTGTCTAGCATTCCCTTGGTTGAGGACGGACCATGATCGAGACCATTCCCATCCCCTTCATCGGAGACGGGCTCGCTCAGATGCGGATTGATCGCTTCCTGCGGCCGTTCTTCACGCTGGTGGAACGGTCGGGCGTATCGCTGTCTGGCGACGACGCTATTGTCGTGGTGTCGGTCGCAGGGGATCGAGAGAGGGAGTGGGCGTTGGTGTCTCGGTATCTCCGGCGTCACCCGCACTCGTATGCGGTAGTCATTGTGCCGGATCCGCGAACGCAATTTCGCTTGGAGAGGCAGGACAGATCGGGGAGGATGCGGTTTGTATTGCTCCCCGGAGAGCGAGAGACGCTTATTTCGGAGTTTCATCCCATCTGGTTCGAGGCCGAGGCGGCGCGGCTGGAGCGAATCACCTACGCTGTTCCATCTCTCCCGGCCGTGCTCCTGGGAGCTCTTCGGATGGTGCTGCGATCTCGCCTCAAGTCTCCCCCCCCCCTTAACGATCACGGAGCTGGCCCGGAGTGTAGGGGTGTCGCGAGGCTATCTGTCGCGTGCGGCAAAGACACACTCGATTCCGCTCTCGGAGCTCACCCACACTTGGCTTAGTCTGTTGGCAATGGACGGTCGGTTCGCGACCGAGTACCCATGGGAGCGAATCGCTCTCCAGTGTGGATACGCCAGTGCGTCGGGCCTGACGCAGCTTTTCCGTGTCTATCACGGATTCGCGCCATCCCGCTGCGGCCGGGGCGATTATCAACAGGCCGTCGTCCGATTTCGGGAGCGAGTGCTGGACCTGCTGAGAGGGGTCGAGGGCGTGGGGTGAAGGAGCTGCCCCTGGCCAGCCATCGCTCGATCGCCCCGCCCTACCCCTCCGACTTCACGATCGCGATTCCATGTCGGGCCAGTTCGGCGATGTACGCCTCCGCCGGCATTCCCTCGTCGGGCGTCGTGACTCCCTTCGCCGTCACCCGACCGTCGACCTGCATCAGCGACGTGACCGCCAGCGAGTAGCCGGTGGTGCGCATCATCGCCGTCACGCCATTGTCGGCGTCGTAGTAGTCGAGCAGGTCGTAGTGTACCGAGCCGGCCTTGCCGTCCTTGATCCCCTCCACCTCGACCCGTAGAGCCACCAGGTCGTGGCCCCGGGGGTTTCTCAGGCGAGGCGACACCACGCGGATGAAGAAGTCCCGGGGCACCACCTTGTGACCGTCGATCTCGACAGGCTCCTGGCTCAGCAGGCCCAGCTCACGAACCGCTTCCATGATCTTCGCGTGGCCCGGGTAGCGCAGCGTCTTGTACTCCATGTGGGGAATCGCGTTCTGGTACCGGTAGGGCATGGTCGAGATGCCGCCGGCGGTGTGGAACGCCTCGAGCGTACCGACCGGGGCCGGAAACTCGACGTCCTCCAGCTCCGAGAGCGCGGTCTTCTGCACGATCTTGCCATCTTCGAGCACCACCGACAGCGTCGTGTAGTAGTCGAGTACGCCCTCCATCGAGTACACGATCTGATAGTTGAGAGGCGGGCGAGGATCCTGGGGCAGCCCCCCCACCCGGATCTTCACCGAGCTGCACTCGTCGAAGGCGTCGATGCCGGCCTGCGCCAGGATGTTGACCATGCCCGGCGCCAGTCCGCAGTCGGGCATGATGCTCAGGCCGCGGCGCTTCGCCTCGTCGTTCAGCGTGCGCTGCCGCTCCACGATCTCGGTGTTGCCCCCCAGGTCGCAGTAGTGGCAGCCGCATTCCACGGCGAGCTCGGTCATGTCGTAGTTGAAGTAGTACGGCAGGCCGCACACCACCGCGTCGACCCCCTCCATCACCTCGCGTACGGCGCCGTGGTCGGTGGCGTCGAGGGCCACGAAATCGAGCTTGCCCCCTACGAAGGGCTTCAGGAACGGGCGTACCTTCCCTGCGGCCTGATCGGCGATGATCACCTTCTCGACGCCGTCGCGTCGCACGAGGTCGAAGGCGGCGGCCGAACCCTGGGCACCGCCCCCGAGCACCAAAAACTTCATGTCTGTTCCTTTGCAATGTGTGAGCCCGACCCACGTCGGGCGGAATGTCGCTATTCGCCCAACAGGTCCAGCTGCGACGCCTCGTCGCTGTCCGTGTTCTCCACGCTCCCCCCGCTCGGCACGCTCGCCACGGCGTCCTCACCGCTCGCGTCCGCCGCAGCGTCTCCGACCGTCTCCACGCCCTCTTCGGGGCGACCGCCGGCGGTGCGGGTCACCTCGACCACTCGGTCACCAGCCGGAATCCTCACGATGCGTTTGCCCTGGGTGCGACGGCCCTGCACCGGGACGTCGCCCATGGCCGCCGACAGCGTCTTGCCTCCGGCCGTGATGAGCATCACCGAGTCGTCGGGCGAGACCTCGAGGGCCGCCACCACCGGCGACGACTTGCCGGACGAGGGCACGAAGATCGTGCCCAGTCCGCCACGCTTCTGCACCGGGAACTCGGCGGCGGGGGTGCGCTTGCCGTAGCCATCTTCGGTGACCGTGAGTACCCCGGCGTCACGCCTCAGGGTCAACACACCCGCCACGGCGTCGCCGGTGTCGAGCCCAATCCCCTTCACACCCTGGGCGGTGCGCCCCTGGGTCGGCACGTCGGCCTCGGCAAAGCGAATCGCACGCCCCGCGCGCGAGAAGATCATGACCTCGGCCTCACCATCGCTCAGTACCACCTCGATGATGCGGTCGTCGTCCTTGACCCCGGCTGCGATGAGGCCGGTCGAGCGCGGGTTCGAGAACTCGCCCAGCTCCGTGCGCTTCACCTGCCCCCCCCGCGACAGGAAGATGAGCACGCGCCCCTCGGCCTCGAGGTCTTCGACCGGCACCAGCGCCACGATGCGGTCGCCGCGGTCGGCCGCCGGCAGCAACGAGTACATCGACACCCCGCGGCTCGAGCGCCCGCTCTCGGGCAGATCGAGCACGGGCAGGAAATGACACTGCCCCTGCTCGGTGAAGGCCAGGATCCACCCCTGGGTGCGCGCGACGAAAATGCGCTCGATGTAGTCGTCTTCGTACTTCTCCATTCCCGCGAGCGCCTTGCCCGACGCCACCCGGCGCCGGTACAGGTGCATGGGCATGCGTTTGACGAAGCCCTCATGGCTCACCGTCACCACGACGTCTTCGTCGGCCACCTCTTCGCGCACCTCGACCATGTGTTCTTCGGCGTCGGCCAGGATCACGGTACGGCGATCGTCGCCGTACCTGGCCACGACGTCGGCGAGCTCTTCGAGCACCACGTCGAGCTGCCGCTCCTCGTTGTCGAGGATCCCGCGCAGGTCGGTGATCTGGCTCTCGAGCAGTGCTCGCCGCGCCTCGAGGTCCGTGCCCTCGAGACGGGTGAGTTTGGCCAGACGCATGTCGAGGATCGCCCCGGCCTGGATGTCGCTCAGACCGAACCGGTCCTGCAGCCGATCACTCGCCTCGGCCCGGTTCATCGATCCCCGGATGATGCGCACCACTTCGTCGATGTTGGCCAGGGCGACCAGCAGTCCCTCGACGATGTGGCGCTCCGCCTCGGCCTTCTCGAGCAGGAAGCGCGAGCGCCGTACCACGACCTCGATGCGATGGTCGCGGTAGTGCTCCAGGATCTGCTTGAGATTGAACTCGCGGGGCTGCCCGTGGTCGAGGGCGAGCATGATGGCGCCGAAGGTGGCCTGCAGGTAGGTGCGCTTGTACAGCATGGCCAGCGTCGCCTTGGCCGACACCCCTCGCTTGAGCTCGATCACCAACCGAATCCCGTCGCGATCCGATTCGTCGCGAATGTCGGCGATGTCGTCGGCTTTTCCCTTGCGGGCCAGCACGACGATCTGGTCCATGATCTTGACCTTCGAGACGCCATACGGCACCTCGGTCACCACCAGCTGCTCCTTGCCACCCCGCAGCGCCTCTTTCACGACCCGCGCGCGCATGATCACCCGGCCTCGGCCGGTGCGGTACATGTCGGCGATGGCGGCGTCGCCCACGATGAAGGCACCGGTGGGGAAGTCGGGGCCCTTCACATGCCGCATCAGGTCGTCGACGGTACAGTCGGGATCCATGGCCAGCAGCCGAATGCCCGCGGCCACCTCTCGCAGGTTGTGGGGAGGCACGTTGGTGCTCATCCCCACCGCGATTCCGCTCGATCCGTTGACCAACAGGTTGGGCACCCGGCCCGGAAGCACCGTCGGCTCTTCGAGACGGTTGTCGAAGTTGGGTACGAAATCGACCGTGGCGCGCTCGATGTCGTCGAGCAATTCGGTCGCGATGCGCGACAGGCGCGCCTCGGTATAGCGATAGGCGGCCGCCGAATCGCCGTCGATGGAGCCGAAGTTGCCCTGCCCATCGATCAGGGGGTAGCGCAGGGAGAAGTCCTGTACCATGCGTACGAGCGCGTCGTAGACCGCCGAGTCACCGTGGGGGTGATAGCGACCCAGCACGTCGCCGACCACGGTGGCGCACTTCTTGTGAGCCTTGTCGGGCGACAGCCCCGCCTCGTGCATGGCGTACAGAATCCGACGATGGACGGGCTTCAAGCCGTCGCGCACGTCGGGAAGCGCCCGCTGGACGATCACGCTCATGGAGTAGTCCAGGAAGGACTCCCGCATCTCGTCGATGATCGCCCGCTTCAGGATGCGCTCGCGTTTGTGCGCTGTTGCCAATGCGACTCCTGGTGGGGGTGGCAGGACCCCAGGGCGCGACCGGGCCCGGAGCCCGCCTATCCTCTAAGAATCGCGGCCCAGCGGCAAGGCATCATCCCTCCATCTCGTCGCCCCCTTCGTAGTCGGCCAACCGGCTCAGAACCCGCTCCCGGAGGTCGGCGGGCACCTCGGGCCGACTCAGGGCGGTGCGTACGCGATCGCGAAAGCTCTGTTCGAGCGCCAGACGGGGATAACAGCGGGTACAGACCTCGAAGTGGGCCTCGATCTGGGCATGGGTGAGCCCGTCGAGTTCCCCATCGACGAATTCCTGCAGCCGGGCCAGTGACTCCTCGCACGAGAGCATTTCCCTCGGAGTCCTGGCGACCTCCGCCTCGGCTCCCGGGGTGTCTCGCGACCCTGCGCCCCACGCCAGCAGGCGCCTCAACCGACTCAGAAACATATCGTTTTCCCGACGCCCCCCGGCGTCATTCCTCGCGGACCTCGGCAGGGGCCGTGTAGCCCATGTCGACCGCGTAGTCGTAGAGCGCCCGCTGCAGCTGGCGACGTCCTCGAGACAGACGGCTCTTCACCGTGCCCACCGGCACCTCCATGAGGTCGGCGATCTCCTGGTAGGACAACCCCTCGAGATCGGAGAGCACCACGGCGGTACGAAACTCCTCGGCGAGCGCGTCGATGGCTCGCAGCACCTCGGCATCGACGATACTGGCGAAGAACTCGCCTTCCGGATCCTGGCTGTCGCCGGACCAGAGGGGGGCCACGGCATCGCTGCGTGCACCACCGGTGTCGGTGTGCGGGGCCTCGCGGGCGACGATGTCGGCGTGCCGCTGCTCCCGCTCCTGACGCCGCAGGAAGACGTTGCGACAGATCGTGAACAGCCAGCTCTTCGCGCGTGTGCCCTGTGTGAAGGTGCCGAAGGCACGGTAGGCCCGCAGATAGGTGTCCTGCACGAGGTCTTCGGCGGCATCCGGCGATCCCGCCAGACGCAACGCGAAGTGGTAGACCGAATCGAGATGTGGCAGCATCTCCCGCTCGAACTCCCCCTCCTGCGCTGCCGGCCCGCTGATCACCTCACTCCCAGTCCTCGAGAAGCTGCTCGAAGTCCTCGGCCATCGTCGGGTGTCCGTGGGCTCGGGCCGCTCGTATTCCCCGCTCGTACGCGACCCGGGCCTCGGTGTCGCGACCGAGCTGCCGAAGCGCATCTCCCAACCGTCCCCACGCATTGCCTTCGTCGTCGGTGGCCGCGAGATACGCCTCCAGCTGCACCACGGCGTCCGCCAGGCGGCCTTGCTTCAGGAACTCGAGCGCGAGCCCGAAACGCAGACGGGTATCGTCGGGGCGTCGCTCGAGCATCCGAACCAGGGCCTCGGCGCGATCGGTCATGTGCGGGTGGAATCCGGTCGAAGGGCCGAGGGTTCCCGGTTCAATCCGGAAAGGCGAACGAGACGGCCGCCGAATCGTCGACGGGGCCCCCGGTGACCACCTCGATCAGCGCCCGCATGTGCTCGCCCATCAGTTCGATCCGGGCCAGGACGGACAGGGTGTGGGCGTACTCGAAATAGGCGGCCACGGCGAGCTCGTCGGCCGGGTGGTGGGCGAGAACCACCGCGTCCATTTCGGCATGTTGGCACGCCAGGATCGTGCGTACGGCCTCCTCACACGCCTCCTGCTCGGCCAGTGTCGACAGCGATAGGTCACCGTCGAGTGCCTTGATCAGAGCCTCGATGCGCGCTCGCGTAGTCGAAGGCGCGGCCACCGCACATACACCCGTGCCCTCCCCGCGCAGGACCGTCTCGGCCCCGGAGCGGAGTGCGGACAACTCTTCGTAGTTGCAGGTGAGGATCATGGCCAATTGCCGGCTACAGACGTTTACACCTATTCCTACTGTGCGAGCGCCCCCCACGTTTCAGCAAGGACCCTCTCACAACCGCCATACCCCGACGCCTCGCCAAGGTTGTTCAGGTTCCCGCAGGTTCGTCCGGGAGCCGAGTCGTGCGAGGACCAATCAGGAGCCCCCCCACGAGGTCGACCAGCACGTGGACCACGATGGCCGGCCACAGGCTGCCGTCGAGCACCACAGACACCCCCAGGAGCCCTCCGAGCGTTGCCGTACGCAGCATCCCGAGCGGACCCTGATAGGCGTGGAGCACACCAAAGGCCAGCGACGACACCACCAGGGCCAGCCACACATCGCCCAGCGCCGGCGTGAGCACCGCCAAGAGGAATCCGCGAAACACCACCTCTTCGCCGAACCCCGCGAACACCGCCAGGCCCGCAAACAAACGACGCTCGACTGCGTTCCGTGGCAGAAGCGCGGCCAGGATGGGGCTCTCGTCGATCTGTGCCAGGCGCATCGCCAGGTGAAAGGCGGTGATCACCACCGCCGTAGCGAGCGCGAGGCGCCCTGCCGCCGCCGCGATCAGCGCCGGCTCCCTGGCGCCCAGGCCGAGGGCCGGCAACCCCGGCCCCAACGCTCCCACCACCAGTGCCACGGCGGTGAGCGCCGCCAACGTCACGGCCGATCCCACGTAGATGCCCGGGCGATCGAGCTCGGTCGCCTGCACGAAGGGCAGCTGCGCCACCGAGAGCAGGGGTAGGGTCAACACAAGAAACGACGCCAACAGAGCCGAGGCGAGCCCGACATCGAGCCGCAGATGCAGACCCAGCGTTGCCGCCAGCATCGATCCGAGCGCGAGGTGGATGATCCACGCCGTAGGCACCCCGTCAGGCCGGGGAGCGGCCGGTTCGTCGGAGCCGGACATGGTTCAGCCCGTGGCGATCCGGTCGCGACCCAGCGCCACGATCCGTTCGACGACCCCCAGCACGTCTTCACTCGTCGATCGGTAGTTCAGGATACACAGGCGCAATGCGTACCGGCCCCGCAGCCGGGTCGACGACATCATGGCCGTGCCTTCGGCCACGATCTGGTCCTGGATCTCCTGGTTGAGTTGCTCCAGCCGGGCCTCAATCCATTCCGCCCCGCGCGGCCGGACGCGAAAGCACACGATGCCCAGAGAGGCCGGACTCAGCACCTCGATCTCGGGAGCTTTCCTCAAAGCGGCTTCGGCCTCGTCGGCGAGAGTGATTCCCGCGGCGATGGCCTCGGCATGGGCGCGGCGACCGTGCATCTGCAGCGCCATCCACACCTTCAGCGCTCGGAACGCCCGGGTGAGCTGCAGCCCACGGTCGGCAAAGTTCACATGCTCCATGCCGAGATCGGTGTCTTGCAGGTATTCGGGCAGGATCCGGAACGCTCGCTCGAGATCGCCTGCGCCCCGCACCATCAGACACCCCGTCTCGTACGGCTGGAACAGCCATTTGTGGGGATCGAGGGTGACGCTGTGTGCGCGCCCGATGCCGGCGAGTGCCGTGCGCCCCCGGTCGGTCAGGACCGCGAACCCCCCATAGGCCGCGTCGACGTGCAGCCAGGTGTCGTGGGCCTCGCAGAGATCGGCCAGCCGATGAAGATCGTCGACCGCGCCCGTATTGGTGGCCCCGCCGTTGGCCGCCACCAGCACCGGCGTGAGCCCCGCGGCCCTATCGGCAGAGAGCGCGAGGGCCAACGCGTCCACATCCATGCGGTAGTCATCGGTCGAGGGGATCCGCCGCAGTGCCTCCGGACGAAAGCCCGCAATGCGGCAGGCGCGCTCGACCGAACTGTGGCTCTGATCGGAGAGATAGACCGCGGGCCGCTCGGGATGGCCCGCCGCCTCCCGCGCTGCCACCACGGCACACAGATTGGCCGCCGACCCACCGCTGGTGAAGAGCCCCTCCGCGCCCGGGGGCAACTCGAGCCACTCTCGAAACCACTCGATCACGACGAGCTCGAGTTGACTGGGTCCAGCCGACTCGAGCCAGGTGCCCTGGAAGACATTGAACCCCGTGGCCAGCAGCTCTCCGAGCACCGATGCCCAGGTGGGGGACGAGGGGACGAAGGCGAAGAACCGCGGATGATCGATCCGTCCCGCCCGGGGCAGTACGTCGGCCAATGCCCGAGTCAGCACGGCATCGGCGTCGCGGCCCTCTTCCGGGCAGGGCTCGCGCAGCAGCCGCTCGAGTTCGTGCCGCTCCCCACCCTGCCACGGCGCTTCTTCGCGCAGGGTGTGGTGGCGCTCGACCAGGGCGTCGACCACGGCATGGCCCAGGCGGCGCATCTCTTCGGGAGGAAGATCGAGGGAAGACGAAGAAGACATGACACTCCATTGACTGAACCCGTGGGGCCGCCTACGCTCCCGGCCCCGCCTGATCGCTCCGGCAACCTCGCACGAACCCCCTTGTCCTCGCCATGCCCAGCCAGCCGACCTTTCGCGTCGTCGACGCCCTGAACGGCCCCCATTCGGGCCGGATCCTCCGCCTGCACCTGCACGACGGCGATGCCCCCTCGGTACGGAGCCTTCAGGGGGTCCGTCTTCGTGCCACGGCACCCGACGGCACCGAGCGCTTCGCCCGCGTCGAGGGGTTTCCGGTGTTCGGCGGACGGCCCAGCGATGAGCGCCTGCGCCGGACCGGCAGGATCGACGTCCATGTCATCCAGGAGCCGGGGGGGGGCGGCGCGGGGGCGGGGGGGGGGGGGAACGGGGGGGGGTGGGGGGGGGCCCGCCCCACGAACGCCCCCCCGCGGGGGGCCGCCCGGGGGG
>CAZFRU010000058.1:0-24754 GCA_964521385.1 uncultured Gemmatimonadaceae bacterium
CGCTGCGGTATGCCCGTAATCAAGAAGGATGGGATCTCTCCCAGCCCCTTTACCTCGAGGCCTATGGCGACCGCACCAAGAAGCAGGGCATCGTGCGCCTCACCTCGAACGGATCCCGCATCGAACGCCTGGTCTTCGACGATGCCTGGTTCACCGTGCGCCGTGCACGCGACACCGAGACCTTCGTGTTCACGCGCGAGACCTTCCTGGAGTTTCCCGATGTCTGGACGGCCGAAGGGTCGTTCGAAAATCCCATACGCCTCACCGACCTGAATCCGCAGCAGGCCGACTACGCCTGGTCGGCGGGTTCGCGGCTCGTGGACTACACGACCGAGCACGGGGTACCGCTGCAGGCCGCGCTCTTCCTGCCCGCGGGCTACCAGGAAGGCCAGTCGTACCCGACCGTCGTCTACATCTACGAAAAGCTCTCGCAGGGGTTGAACCGCTACGTGGTTCCCAACGAGACCCGGGCCTTCAACCCCAGCGTCTACACCAGCCGCGGATATGCCGTGCTGATGCCCGACATCGTGTATGAGGTGAACGATCCGGGCATGTCGGCGGTGTGGTCGGTGTTGCCTGCCGTGGATGCGGCCGTGGCCACGGGGGTCGTCGACGCCGACAACGTGGGGCTGCACGGGCATTCATGGGGCGGATACCAGACCGCATTTCTCGTGACCCAGACCGACAAATTCAAGAGCGTAGTGGCGGGTGCGGCGCTCACCGACATGGTGAGCATGTACAATTCCGTCTACTGGAACTCGGGCGGCGCCAATCAGGCCATCTTCGAGTCGAGCCAGGGCCGCTTCTACGGCAGCCCTGCCGACAACTACGACGCCTACATTCGCAACTCGCCGGTCTTCCATGTGGCCAACGTGAAAAGCCCCGTGCTGTTGCTGCACAACGAGAAGGATGGTGCCGTCGACTTCAATCAGGGCATCACCTACTTCAACGCCCTGCGCGAAGCTGAAAAGCAGGTCGTGCTGCTGCAGTACGTGGGCGAGAACCACGGCCTGCGCGAGCCCACGAACCAGCGCGACTACACGGTGCGTATGGAGGAGTACTTCGACCATCACCTGAAGGGAATGCCCGCCCCCGACTGGTGGGTGAATGGGGTGCCCCGTCTCGAGATGGACGCGCACCTGAAGGCGCGAAAGGCGAAGCCGAAGGTGATTTCGTGACGAGCATCTGAAGCGACGATTGGCGCGTAGCGATCATTTCGCAGTGATCATTTCGCGGGCAATTGGCGCAGGTGCGGAAGGGGAAGCCGAAGGCGATTTCGTGACGATCATCTCGAGGGACGATTGGCGCGTAGCGATCATTTCATCGCAGTGATCATTTCACAGGCAATTGGCGCGTAGCGATCATTTCGCGGCCGACCACTCCACGATGGTCGTCGGTTGGGGTGGTCGAGGGGGTGGTCGAGGGGGTGAGGTGTGGTCGGAGGGTGGCCGGAGCGGCTCCGACCGTGCCGGAAAGCGCGCACGTCGGCTTCGACCGGAGGGCTCGCGGTACGTTTGCGGCACGTGGAGTAGCAAAGCGCGCACCCGAGCCGCGATCGTCCGGGTGCATGCAGGGTTTGCGGCACGTGGAGTAGCAAAGCGCGCTCGCCTCCCCCTCAGCCGCCAGGCGTGATCGGTTTCCCGCACTTCACGCGCTGCGCCGTCTCGCGCTGCCTGCGCTGCGCCAGCCTGCGCTGCCTGTGCCGCACCAGCCTGCGTTGCCTGTGCCGCCGCGTCCCACACCGCCCGCGCCGCACCATCCTGCGCTGCCTGCGCTGCCCGTCTTGCGCTGCCCTGCGCCGCACCGTCCCATACTGCCCCGCGCCGACCCATCCCACGCTGCCCTGCGCCGCCGCTGCCGCGCCACCGCCCGCACTGCCTGGGTTTCGCGGGCGATGAGGGTGGAGAAGTCTTCATCGGAAGCGTGATCGTCGGTGCGTGGAGGGTTTGCCACACATAGGGTGGCAAGGCGGGCACCCGAGCCACGATCATCCGGGCGCGTGCAGGGTTTTCGACACCTGGAGTGACAAACCGGGCACGGCTTCTCCCTGCGATCACAGCGTGTACGGTTTTCCACCCGGCCTGCGCCGCACCGACCCGTCCCACGCTACCCTGCACCGCACCGTCCCGGACTGCCTGTGCCGCCGCGTCCCACACCGCCCGCACCGCACCATCCTGCGCTGCCCGCGCCGCACCATCCTGCGCTGCCTGTGCCGCACCGTCCCACACCGCCCGCGCCGCACCATCCTGCGCTGCCCGCGCCGCACCAGCCTGCGCTGCCTGCGCCGCACCGTCCCACACCGCCCACACCGCACCATCCCGCGTTGCCTGTGCCGCACCGTCCCACACCGCACGCGCCGCACCATCCTGCGTTGCCTGTGCCGCCGCGTCCCACACCGCCCGCGCCGCACCATCCTGCGCTGCCCGCGCCGACCCATCCCACGCTGCCTGCGCCGCACCGTCCCACACCGCCCGCGACCACGACGGCCGCCTGCACCGGCCCGTCTCGTGCCGTCCGCACTGCCCAGGCTTCGCAGGCGATGAGGGTGACAAGGCGCGTTCGACCCCTGACTCTCGACGCTGAACGGCGAAGTGCGGAGAGAGCCCTGGGGTTTGGGACACCGACCTGAGGGGGGCGGAGGCAAGAAGTCCCGTTTGCCCATTCCATTATTTCGGTGTATTTTCGGTCTTCGGTATTTGTTCGGTTTCTTCGTCATTTCCAGGTCGTTCACCGGAGCCCCATGTCCTACCCTCGCAGCCCGGCGTCCGTCTCCCGTGACGCCCACCTCCGCACGCGGGCAGCCGCCGACCGATCCACCCATCCCAACGCCCGCCCCAGCGGCAGTTCGGCCATCCAACCCACCCCCGCTCCCGCTCCCGCTACTGCCCAATCCCGCACCCCTACCCCCACCCCCACGCCCACCCCCAACGCCGCACCCACCCCGTCCCCCGCCCCTGCACCCACACCCACCCCGCCCCACACCCGCGGCAGCCGCACCGCCTTGTGCTTGTGGCTGCCGACCTTCGAGTTGCGCCTCGAGTTGGTGCGCTCGCCCGAGCTCGACCGCACCTCGGTGGCGCTGCTCCATCCGGGCGAGGGGGTGCGGCGCACGGTATGGCAGATCTCGGAGCGGGCCCACGCCGCGGGGGTCCGCACCGGCCAGCTCGTGTCGCAAGCCGTCTCGCTCTGCCCTGCCCTGACGCTGCTCGAGCCCGATCCGGCCCACTACGACGCGGCCGTCGAGGCCATGCTCGAGACCCTCTCGGGGTTCACCCCCGTGGTCGAGCCCTCGGCCGAGCGCGGGCGGGTGTTTCTGGGGGTCGACGGCCTGGAGCGACTCTACGGCTCGCCCGCACATCAGGTGCGCAGGGTGCTCCACTCGCTCTTCCAGGTGTTTCCCCGCCCTCTGGTGGCGGCCACCCGGGCCGGCATGGCGCCGGGCACCTTCGGCGCGTGGGTGGCAGCCGTGCGAGCCCGGCCGGGACAGCCGACCCTCGTGGCCGAAGACGACCTGATGGCCTTTCTGGCCGAATGCCCGGTGGGCTGCCTACCGGTGGAGACCGACATGGTCCAGCGCCTGGAGCGACTGGGCATCGCCACCCTGGGTGAGCTGACGAAGCTGCCGGAGCCCGCGCTGGTGGCCCAGTTCGGTCAGGATGGGCGCGACGCCCTGTTGTGGGCGTCGGGCCGCCGGGTAGACCCGGTCCGGGCCTGGCACCGCCCCCGTCCCATCCGGGCCTCGCTCGATTTTCCCGACCCCGTCGGCCAGATCGAGAGGCTCCACGGGGCCCTCGATCGGCTGTTGGAACGTGGCCTCACCCGGCCGGCCCGTCGCGGGCGCAGCATTCACACGGTCCGTCTCGAAGCCATGCTCGAGGGCGGGGGATCATGGACGCTGGCAACGGTCCTCAACGAGCCCACAGCCGACCGCAACCGCCTCGCCTTCGTGTTGCGGAGCCGCATGGCGCTGGCCCCACCCACCCGAGCCGTGCAGACCCTCGTGGTGGAGTTCACCCGCTTCGGCTCGCCCACGACCCAGGAAGATCTCTTCGACCGCAGCGACGTTGGAGCCCGCGACGCCGGAGGCCGCACGTTGAGCGACGGGTCGGTTCCGGCAGCGCTCCGCAACGCCGTACGTGAACTCAAACTGCGACTCGGTCACTCTCCCCTCTATCGGGTCGTGGAGCTCGATCCGTGGTCCCGGATTCCCGAACGCCGTCATGCGCTTCTCAACTTCGACCCATGAGCGGACGAGACTGTACTCCGGGTGGAGGGCGATTGCGCCCTCTCGGGACGCCCCGAACGATCCGTGTGCGGACAGACGCCCATCAGCGGCCCGTTGCGGTGATGTCGGGCAATCGCTGGACTCGCACCGAGACGGCCCGGGAACGATGGCGTATCGACGACGAATGGTGGAGGCATCCAGTGTCCCGGGAGTATCACGTCCTGGTTCTGGAGACGGGGCGGGTCATGACGATCTATCAAGATCTCACGACCCGGGCCTGGTACCGGCAGAGCTGAAGCCTGCCGGGCCACTCGACACGAGGGTTGCACGCCAATCCCCTCGTGCGCCAACCATTGAAGATACCCTCCCCGTGAGGGGGCCCGTGCCCGAGGCCGACATCTCCACACCCGCCGTCGATCCGCACCCGACCTCGGTCGAGTTGCAACTGGCGCGCCGTTTCCACACCGATACGGCCACCGCCATGTTCGTGCATCCACTGATCGCCGTCATCCTGGGCCTGTTCCTGTGGGGATACGTCGACAACCGGCTGCTGCTCTCGAGCCTGGTCGTCGTCTCGGTGGCCAGCTTCGCCCGCTTCCTGCTCCATCGCGCCGCACGCGTCCATCTCGACGACGCCGACCTGCTCCGACGGCGGACCCGCCTGAGCACCGTCCTGCCTGCCGCCGCGTGGGGAGGGGTGGCTCTCGTCCTGATTTCCGCCGTTCCCGAGGCCATGGGCATCCGGATCCTGCTGCTGGTGGCAGGGCTCGTGGCCGCAGGTACGGCCACCCACATGGCCGACCGCATCGGCTTTCACCTCTTCACGGCATCCATCCTGGTTCCCGCCGGGGTGGGTATCGTCGTGTCCGGCCCCGATCGGCACGCCCTCTTCGACCTGCTCATCATCGCAGCCTACTGGGCCACGATGGCGCTCATCCAGACCCGCGGCCATGCCCAGCTCGAGACCCGTCTCTCGATCCACAGCCAGGTCGAGGCCGCCAGTCGGAGTTCGGCACGCGAGAAGGAGTTTCTCGACAGCGTTCTGACCAGCATCCCCGATGGCATGGCCCTCGTCGATCTCGACGATCACATCACCCGGATGAACGCTGAATTCCAGGACGTTCTGGTGCCCGGGAACCGGGACGGACCCCTCACCGTAGCCGATGTCGCCGGCAGCGGGCTGGGCGCCGTCCTGGCCGGCGCGATCCGGGACGCACGCAGCGATGGATTCGGGGAGCGCGAATGCCGGACTTCGGCCGACGGCGAGACCCGCTGGTTCATCGCGACCGCCTCGCGCGCCTCGGGGCAGGCGGAGGGCTGGATTCTGTTGCAGATACGCGACATCACCGGACTCCGCAGTGCCCAGGACGCCCTCAAGAAGGCCGAAGCCGACTACGCGGCCATGGTCGAATCGGCCCACGATCTGATCTGGCGCGTCGACGCCCGCGGGCGCTGGATCTTCTTGAATGCGGCCGCTCAGGAGGTCTACGGCGCTCCTCGCCACCACCTCCTGGGCACCCCCCTGCTCGACCGCAGCGCACCCGAGCAGGTCGATGCGGATCGCAACGCCCTCAAGAGCGTGTTCGACGGCGGTACGCTGGTCAACCACGTCACCGTACACCACCGCTTCGACGGTGAGGAACGGTGGATGAGCTTCTCGGCCAGCCCGCTCCGTGACGCCACCGACGCCGTCGTCGGAGCCCATGGCATCGCCCGCGATGTGACCGCCGAGGTGAAAGCCCGCGAAGCACTCGAAGAGCTGGCCCGGCGCAACTCGCTCGTGCGCTCGCTGATCAACGTGTCGGACGACATGGTGTTCTACAAAGGTGTGGATCTGGTCTACAAGGGGTCGAACCACGCGTTCTCGGCCTTCTTCGATCTCGACGACGACGACGATCTGGCCGGGCGCACCGACTACGACCTCTTTCCCGAGGAACTCGCCGCCGCAAGTCGCGCCCGCGACCGCGAGGTCATGGATCGCCGGACCGCGATCCGATACGAGGCCCACTACGACATCGAGGCCCCCCATCGCGTCTGGGAGACCGTCGAAACCCCCTATGTCTCCGACGACGGCGAGGTGCTGGGTGTGCTCGGGATCGCGCGCGAGATGACCGCGTGGAAGCAGGCACAGGAACGTATCGAGGGCATGGCCGAAGAGGCCGAGCGCGCAGCGCGCATGAAGAGCGCCTTCCTGGCCAACATGAGCCACGAGATCCGCACTCCCATGAACGGGGTCCTGGGCATGAGCGAGCTGCTCCAGGACACGCCGCTGAGCTCCGAGCAGCGTCAGTACGTCGACGTGATCCGCTCTTCAGCCGACAATCTGTTGCGGATCCTCAACGACATTCTTGATTTCTCGAAGATCGAGGCGGGCCGGCTCTCGCTCGACGCGATCCCCTTCAACCTCCACAAGGAAATCGGAGACGCGGTACGGGTGCTGGCGATTCCCGCGTCGCGGCGAGGCAACGAGCTCATGGTCGACATCGCGGCCGACGTGCCCTGCTGGGTCGAGGGGGATCCGGGTCGTCTGCGCCAGATTCTCACCAACCTCGTGGGCAACGCCGTCAAGTTCACGCAGGACGGCGAAGTCGAAGTGGGGGTGCGGCGGCTGCCCACCCCGGAGGGCGAGCCGGCCCGAGTGCGGATCCAGGTACGGGATTCCGGTATCGGCATCGCCGAAGACAAGCTCACGCTCATCTTCCAGGAGTTCTCGCAGGCCGATGTCTCGGTGTCGCGTCGCTACGGCGGTACGGGACTCGGACTCGCCATTTCGCGCAAACTCGTGAACATGATGGGCGGCGAGATGACCCTCGAGAGCAAGGAGAACGAAGGAAGCACCTTCACCTTCGACGTGATCCTGCCCTCGTGCGAGCCACCCGCCGAAGCGCGTCCCCTCGCCGATCGTGGCCCGGTCGATCTGACGGGAGTGCGGGTCATGGTCGTCGACGACAACCAGACCAACCGCCGCATCCTGCGGGGAGTGCTCCGGGAATCCGGGGCCCTGGTCCATCTGGCCGACAGCGGTGCCGCGGCGCTGGACCGCCTCGACGAACTCGACGCCGCCCGCACGCCACCCGACCTGATCGTCATGGACGTCCAGATGCCCGAGATGGACGGCCTCGAGGTGGTGCAGCGGCTGCGGACCCACCCCGATCTGGCGGCGTTCGCACAGATCCCGGTCCTGGTCCTCACCTCAGCCAACCGGTCCGAAGACACTCAGCGGGTCCGGGATCTGGGGATCGAGGGGTACTTCCTGAAGCCCTTGCCGCGCCCGGACCTGCTGCGCGCGGTCGCCGCGATCCAGGCCGAACGCGACGTTCCCGTCGAGCCCGTGAGGGGTACCGTGCGACTGGGTGCACATCTGCACCAGCACCGGATTCTCGTGGTCGAAGACAATCCGGTGAACCGAATGGTCGCGTGTGCGACGCTCGAAAAGGCCGGCTATCGGGTCGAGGTGGCGACCAATGGTCTCGAAGCCGTGATCGCGGTTCGTGACGACGAGTTCCAGCTCGTGCTGATGGACATCCAGATGCCCGAAATGGATGGCCTCGAAGCCACCCGCGCGATCCGTGAGATGGAGCAGGAGCGCGGAGGACGAAGGCTGCCCATCGTCGCCCTCACCGCCCACGCCCTCGCCGAAGAGCGGGAGCGGTGTCTCGCTTCGGGAATGGACGATTTCCTGGCCAAACCCTTCCGAGCCGAAGAGCTTCTCACCTTGCTGGAGCACTGGACCCGCTCCAGCTCGGACGACACCCCCGATGATGCCGGAGACGAACCCATGTTGAACGAACCCTCCACCGCGTCACCCCCCACCGATTCCTTTGGCCCTGCGGTCGACGTCGAAGCGTTCCGCGAGGTGCTCCGTACAGCAGGGATCGAAGAGGTACTCGAGCCTACGCTACAGGTCTTCCGTGCCGACCTGCCCAAGCGGGCCGAGGCGATCCACGCGGCCTGGGCCGATTCCGACGTGCTCGCGGTGGCCGAAGTCGCCCACGCCATCAAGTCGGCGGCGGGCAATGTGCAGGCCCATCGCCTCAACCGCCTCGTGGCCGACCTCGAAGCTGCGGGACGCGCCGACGACCGATCCCGTATGGAAGAGCTGTGGCCCGATGTGGCGGCCGAGTTGATCCGCGTCGACGCATTCCTCCAGAATCTCTGACCTGTTGGACGAGTCGTTCGCAGGGGCTCCGCCCCCGTCTCCACAGGTGAAGTCGTTGAAGTCGATCCGCGGGGATCGCGTGAAGGTGGGCCTCGACGACCGCAGGACGCTGACCCTCGACGCCCGGGTCGTGGCCGAACTGGCGCTGCGGGTGGGCGATCCGGTCGATGCGGCTCTCGAAGCGCGCCTGCTCGACGCAGAGCTGCGCTCACGCGCCCGCACGGCGGCGCTCCGCCTGCTCGACACCCGGCCGCGCAGTCGACGCGAACTCGCCGGGCGATTGCGCCGCAAGGACTTTCCGCCGGCCGTCGTGAGTGCGTGTCTCGACGAGATGGAGCACGCCGGATGGCTCGACGACGCCGCATTCGCGCGCAGTCTCGTGCGTGACCGGCTGCGTCTACGCCCCCGGGGACCGGGACGGATGGCCCAGGAACTCCGCGCGCGAGGCGTGGCAGACGAGGTCGCGAGCGCGGCCGTGGCCGAGGTGTTTGCCGAAGAAGAGGTGGTCGTCCCCGAGCTGGCCGCCGACGTGGCCCGGGGATGGGTCCGCCGGCAGGGGCCGGCCATTCGGGCGGCGCTGGGGGCCGGGGGCTTCACCCCCGAGGCGCAGCGCGCTCGGCGCCGGCTGCACGGGTATCTGGCTCGGCGCGGCTTCACGGGCGCCCTCGCCCGCACGGCGCTCGAGGTGGTGCAGAACGAGGTGCGGACCGGCGACTGATCGAGCCCTTTTCCGTGCCCTGTCTTCGGTGTATGTTCGGGTGCCGAACAAATCCCGAACCGGAGACGCCCAGTGGACTACGTCGAGCTGCATTGCCATTCGGGCTTCTCATTTCTGGACGGGGCCTCGCATCCCGAGGAATTGGTGCTGGCCGCGGCAGAGCTCGGATACCCGGCGCTGGCGCTGACCGACCACGACGGGCTTCACGGAGCCATGGAATTCGCCCAGGTCGCCCGCCTGCACGGGGTGCAGCCCATTACGGGTGTCGAGCTGACGCTACGAGAGGTGACGCCCCCCGGCGCTCGCGGTGAGAGCGAGAATGCAGCCGACGCCCACCCGCCCGCGTGGCCGGCCCGAGGCCACCATGTCACCCTCCTGGCCGAAACGCCCACCGGCTACGCCAACCTGTGCCGCCTGGTCACGCAGACCCGCATGGAGAGTCCCCGGGACGCCCCCTCCCTGCCCCTCGACGTGCTCCTCGTCCCCGAACGTACGCAGGGCATCGTCTGTCTCACCGGGTGTCGCCGCAGCCCCATCCTGGCCGCCCTCGACTCGAGCAGGGCCGATGGGGACGCCATGCTCCGCCGGTTCCTCGACGCCTTCGGACCCGAGCGACTCTTCGTCGAGCTCCAGGACAATCACGCTCGGGGCGACGCCGCCCGGGGCAAGGCGCTGGGTGCGCTGGCCGATCGGTTCGGGCTACCGGTGGTGGCCACCAACAACGTGCACTACCACCGCCCCGAGCGGCATCGTCTGCAAGACGTGCTGGTGTCGATCCGGCACCGCACCAATCTCGACGGCTCCCACGACATGCGGCGCCCCAATCTCTGCCACGCCCTCGCCCCGGCCGCCGACATGGCGCGCCGCTTCGCGAGCCGTCCCGATGCCCTGACCTCGACTCGGGTTCTGGCGGATCGCTGCGCCGCCTTCGATCTCACGCGGGATCTGGGCTACACCTTTCCCGATTTCGAAGGCCACGAACGCGGGGGCGCCCTCGAGACGCTGGCCGCCGTCTGCCTGGCCGAGCTGTCGAAGCGGTACGAGCCCGGTTCCAGACTCGAACGCGAGGCCGAAGAGCGGCTTCATCAGGAGCTCAAGCTCGTCGATCTACACGGACTGGGGGGATTCTTCCTGGTCTATCGCGACATCATGAACCTCGCCCGCGAGGTGGCCCGCGAGGTCCGAGGCGACGCGCCGCGGGGTCGGTCGGGGCTGCCTCCAGGGCGCGGACGAGGCTCGTCGGTCTCGTCGATCATCTGCTACCTGATCGGGCTGTCGCACGTCGATCCCGTGAAGGCCGATCTGTTTCTGGGGCGCTTCCTGAACGAGGCCCTGCGGAGCGTGCCCGACATCGATCTGGATTTTCCGCGCGACATTCGCGAAAAGCTCATCTTGCGGATCTACGACCGCTACGGCGCCGAACACGCAGGACTCGTGTGTACCTTTCCCACCTATCGGCTCCGCTCGGCGGTTCGTGAGGTGGGTCGGGCCCTCGACCTTCCGTTCGGTGATCTCGAAAAGCTGGCGAAGCTGGCCGAGCACCGCTCGGCGGCGGGCCTCAAGGAAGAGCTGCAGCGGCTTCCCGAATTCCGCGACAAGGCCCATGCGCCGCTCTGGCAGGCCCTGGGAGCGCTGGCCGAAGAGATCGCCGGCCTACCGCGCCATGTCTCCCAGCACGTGGGCGGAATGATCATCTCGTCGCGCCCCCTGGTCGAGATCGTTCCCCTCGAGCCCGCAGCCATGGAGGGGCGGGTGTTGTGCCAGTGGGACAAGGACTCGTGTGACGACGCCGGCTTCATCAAGATCGACTTTCTGGCGCTGGGCATGTTGTCGCTGGTCGAAGACGCGGTCGATCTGGTGGCCGAGCGCGATGGATTGCCCCCCGATCTCTCGCGCATCGACTACCATGACGAAGCCGTCTACGACCGCATCTGTGCGGGCGACACCGTCGGGCTCTTCCAGGTCGAGAGCCGGGCCCAGATCCAGATGATCCGGCGAGTGCGGCCACGCAATCTCGAAGATCTTGCGGTCCAGGTGGCCATCGTGCGACCGGGTCCCATCGTGGGGGGCGCCGTCAATCCCTACGTGCGCCGTCGTGAGATGCTGCGCGACGACCCCGACTTCGTGGTGCCCTACGATCACCCCCTGCTCGAAGAGGCGCTGGGCGAGACCCTCGGGGTGATCATCTTCCAGGATCAGGTGCTGAAGGTCTGCCAGGCGCTGGCAGGCTTCAGCGACGGCCAGGCCGAAGAGCTGCGCCGGGCCATGAGTCGCAAGCGTTCGAAAGAGGCCATGCTGTCGCACTGGGAGGCCTTTCGCGAGGGTGCCGCCCAACGCGGCGTCGACGAACTGGTGGCTCGCAAGATCTTCGACCAGGTCTCGGCCTTCAGCGCCTTCGGGTTTCCCAAATCGCATGCGGCCGCCTTCGGGCTGCTGGCGTATCAGTCGGCCTGGCTGCGCCACTACCACCCCATCGAGTACTACGTCGCCCTCTTCAACAACCAACCCATGGGATTCTACTCGCTCGACGCACTGGGGCGCGACGCTCGCCGCAACGGCATCGGCATTCTCCTGCCCGATGTGAACCGCAGCCAGGTAGTCTGCACCGCCGAAGCCGACGATCTGCGCGTGGGGCTCGGCTTCGTACGCGGACTGGGCAGCGACATGGCCGAACGGATCGTCACAGAGCGCGACCGACGTGGACCGTTTCGTTCACTCGTCGACTTTCTGCGACGCACCCCCGCGCTCCTCAAACGCCCCGCCGTCGAGAACCTGGCCTGGGTCGGCGCCTTCGACGGCATGGGCCTCACCCGGCGCGAGTTGCTCTGGCAGATCGGCCTGTGGCTCGGACCCGAGTCCGACGCCCGCCGCACAGGGGGCCGGGACGACCATCCCCAACGCGAGCTCGCTCTCGGCGATCCGTACGCCGACCTCCGCTTCAGCGGCCTCGACGATGCCGATCGCCTCATGGCCGAGTACCGCATGTTGAGGTTTTCCACAAAGCTGCATCCCCTCTCCCTCATGCGCGACCAACTCCCTGCCGACACCGTGGGCTCGGATCGATTCGCCCAACTCCCGGATCGAAGTACGGTGCGCGTGGCCGGGTTGGTCACGGCTCGTCAAAGACCTTCTACTGCCAAGGGCTATGTCTTTGTATTGATGGAAGATGAATACGGTGCTATAAACGTGATTCTAAAGCCTGATATCTACAATCGACACCGTTCCGACGTGCGTCTCGAGCCCTTCCTGGTGGTGCGGGGGCGTCTCCAGAAGGACGGGGCGACGATGAATGTGATCGCATTCGAGGTGGGTGCGGTGCGCCCCGGTCCGCGATCCGGTGTGGAGAACCCGGCGCTGCAACCCGCTCTTCCCGGGACGCAGGAATACTGGGGTGCGACGGGTACGACGAGTGCGACGAGTGTGAAAAAGAACGACAATTCTGGTTTTGGCTATCTCACGGCGCTCCGGCAAAACCCACCCGGTGCGAAGAGTTGGGGGTGAGAGCCCGGTGCGAGAGCTGGGGGTGAGAGCCCTACTCCGCGCGCAGCGCCTCGACCGGATCGACCCGGGTGGCGCGCCGGGCCGGGACGAAGGTGGCCACCCCCGTGAGAAGCACCAGGAGCACCACCACGCCGCCCAGCACCAGGGGGTCTCGAGCCCGCACCTGGAACAACAGGCTCTCGATCAGGCGCCCGGCGGCGAGGGTCACCACCACCCCACCCAGCACGCCCCACAACGCCGGCACCAGACCCTGCGCGAGAACCATCCCCCGTACTCGCCTGGCGCCCGCACCCAACGCCACCCGGATCCCGATCTCCCGAGTGCGCCTCGACACGAGGTACGACACCACGCCGAAGAGACCGACTCCGGCCATGACCACCGCCAGGACTGCGAAGCCGGCCACGAGGGCCAGATAGAATCGAGTCGTACCGGTGGCGCGGGCCATGGCCTGCCCCATCGTCTCGACGCGAGAGAGGGGCACATTGGGATCCATCTGGCGCACGATGTCCCGGGCCGCCGCAATGATGGCCTCGGCGCCGGCGCTCCCCCGCACATGCACCGCCAACGTCTCGGGTCCGAACTGGGCGTGGGGCACGTAGATCGCCGCAACCGGAGGCGCGGTGGGAGTGCGCCGTACGTCGGCCACCACCCCTATCACCCGGAATCCGGGCACGCGCCAGCCGAAGTTGGCGCTCACCCGAAACACCCGTCCCATGGGGTCTTCACCGGGAAAATTCTCCCGCACGAAGGTCTCGTTGACGACCGCGACCCCCTCGCTGCTCTCCAGGTCGGTCTCCTCGACCGACCGCCCTCGAAGCAGGCGCAGCCCCAGAACGTCGAAAAAGCCCGGAGTCATGGGGCGGATGGCGGCATCGGTCTCCTGACCGGGTTCGGCCTCCGCCCGCCCCTCGACCCGCACCGTCCCATGGATGCGACCACTACCCAGCGGCGGATCCCACGCACTTCCCACCGCCTCGACACCGGGGAGCGCCGCGAGCCGGCCCTCCAACTCATCATAGAAGCCCGCAATCTGGCTCAGCTCGGCGTAGCGCGCTTCGGGAAGGTCGAGGGTGAAACGCACGACCTCCGAGCGGTCGAAACCCAGGTCCACACCCTGAAGCTCGGCCAGGCTCCGCAGGAACAGCCCGGCACCAGCCAGCAACACGACCGAGAGGCCCACCTCGGTGGCCAGCAGGAACGCCCGTGAACGCGTCTCGGTCCGGTCGCCCGCTCGGGCCGCGCCCCCCAGAGCCCGCCCCGCGGGTGAACGGGCCAGACGAAGCGCCGGTGCGAGCCCGAAGGCCACCGTGACGAGCACGGTGAGGGCCAGAGCGAACAACAGCACCGCACCATCGAGCGACACGGAGTCCATGCGCGGGACGGTGTCGGGCGGCACCAGGCGAAACAACCGCACCGCCCCGACCGCGATGGCGAGTCCCAGGAGCGCTCCCATGGCCGCCAGGACCACGCTCTCGGCCAGGATCCCACCGAACATGCGGCGGGGTCCGGCGCCCAGCGCCGAGCGCACGGCCACCTCGGTCTTGCGCGATGCGGACCGCACCAGAAGCAGGTTCGCCACATTGGCGCAGGCGATGAGCAAGACCCCACCCACGGCGCCGAGCAGGAGCCAGATCCCGCTCCGTACGTCGCCCACCAGGTAGTCCGCGAGGGGCTCGAGGGTGAGGCCCATGAAACGGTTGGTCGCCGGGTATTCGTCTCCGAGGGCGGCAGCCAGGGCCCCGACCTCGCCTCTCAGCCCCTCCACGCTCACCCCCGGCGCCATCCGCAGCACGGCCAGGAATGTATGGCAGCCCCGCCCGCACCCCTCCGGCTCGGTTCGATGGGGCACCCAGAGTTCGGTATCGCCCGGGTAGTCGAAGTGCTTCGGCATGACGCCGACGATCTCGTAGGCCACTTCGTCGAGCTCGAGTGTCGTTCCCAGCACCTGCGGATCACCACCGAGGCGTCCGCTCCAGAAGTCGTGACTGACGACCACCACCCGGGCAGCGTCGGGCGAGTTCTCTTCATGGCGAAGATCACGCCCCAGCCAGGGCTGTCCGCCGATCACGGCGAGGAGAGACCCCGTCACGCGCGCCGCAGTGATGGGGACCGGCGCCTGGCCCCCCGTCAGGGTGAAGCGGCCCGTGGCGAGGCCCTCCACCGCCTGCACGCCCGTGAGGCCCCGTACGCCCTCGATGTCGGGAAGCGACATCGCACCCCGACCCGGCTCGGACTGGGTGTCGTAGGCCCACACCATGAACAACCCGTCCGGGTCCGGATAGGGCAATGGGCGCAGCAGTACGCCATGGACGACGCTGAAGACCGCCGTGGTCGAGCCGATCCCGAGGGCGAGGGTGAGCACCGCGAGCACGGAGAAGCCGGGCCGGCGCCGGAGCGCGCGAAAGGCGAAGCGGAGTTCCTGCGCGATGGCATCCATGGAGCCTGCTTCGTGCGGGGAGGAGGTGGAGTGGGAGTCGAAGGCCGTCGGGGCCGTGCGCTCACGGAAGGCGGCGACCGCGATGCCCAGGACACTGCGGGCGAGAAACACGCCGCGGCGGGCTCCCCGACGCTCACTCAACCCATCGGCCACGGCATCGGCCATGGCTTCGCTGAAGCGGCTTCGAAAACCCCGAGGGAGCAGCCGCAGCGCGAGCGCCACGAGTCCCGCCTCCCAGCGACGGATCAGGCGAGCGGGATCCCGCTCACCCCTCATTGGGCACCGGCGCCGGGCAGCAGGTCATGGTCGCGCGCCAGGTCGACGAGATGGGCCAGCTGCTGGGCCTCCCGCCGGGCCGCTTCGACGCCCTCGGCGGTCAGGCCGTAGTACTTGCGCGGCCGGCCCCGATGCGTGTCGGGAGCGCCTTCCGGGGCGTCGCGCTCCTCGGCCAGGCCCGCCACCATCAGACGCGCCAGCACCCGGTAGAGGGTCCCCACATCGGGATCGACACGGCCACGGGACTGGCGTTCGACCTCCTGCATCAGGGCGTAGCCATACGACACGCCGCCGCGCAACGCCATCACGACGTGAAACTCGAGGGGGGTGAGGCCAGGGGACTCGGGCATGCGACGACTCCTCATACATGTGTGATGCTATATATGCACCAACCATGTAATCATGCGATCGAAACCGCAAGGGCTGACCGCTACGAGTCCCAAAGCGAAGGGGGTAGCCGGAAAACACCGGCTACCCCCTGTCCCGCTTCAGGGCTGATCGTCGCTCAGCCGGAGCACCACTGCGTGCCCATGAAGCCCGGATTTCTCTCGCACTCGTCCCGGGGGACCGGCCAGCAGTCCGTGTCCTTCACCACGCCGAGGTCGGGCTTGTAATAGGTGTCTTCGCCCGGTGGAATGATGTACGACATGAACTGGGGCGCCCGGCGAAAATCGGCCATCCTCTGGCTGGATTCCAACCAGAAGTCGCGGGTCTTCTGCTCCAGAAGCTCCGTCATGAGCACCGCCATGTCGGTGGTGGCCGGGAACGGATCCTGGTTGCCCACCGCCCTGCGCTCGTTGATGAAGCTCAACATCGCCGCGGCATTCTGATCGGCCTCGATCTTGATGTAGCGGGCTTCGAGCCCCGACGCCCAGCGGTCGGGAGAGGCCCAGCCCTTGATCTTGTCCTGCCGGTAGAACTGCAGGACCCCATCCTGGGCCACCCGACCCATGTCCACATACGCGATACGGGGATCGCCCGCATCGGCCATGGCCCGGAACACGGGCGGAACCACCAGCGAAATGCGGGCTTCGGAGAAGCTCCACACGTCATTGCCAAGAGCCCGGTTGCTCGAGTCGTCGAGGTGCCAGAGCTCGAAGTTGAAGTCCGCAGGCACCTGGGCCGCGGCAGCCGACGCCTCGCTCAGGCGTCCAGCCTGGAGATGGGAACGCGCGATATGGACCTGTGCCGCCATGGCCAGGGCCTGGGCGTCGGCCGCGTCCGAGCCCGAGACCGCCTGGGCCACTGTCTTGACCTTGGTGAGGTCGGCGATGGCCGAGTCCAGGAGCATCTCCGTGGTCATCGGGCCCCTCGGTTCCGGCGGGTTCACGCTGAAGTCGGCGATGGTGCCCACGCAGAACGTCTCGGCCATGGTCCGGATCGTTTCGCCGGACACGAAATGGGCTCGAGCCAGATCGAGACTGGGTCCCGCCTCCGCGATGCTGGCCACGGTCGTGCGCGCGAAGTAGATGTTGTCGCCCGCGTCGTTCCAATGGCCTCCGTCTTGGGTGGTATTGGGAATATCCCGGCGCCCGTAGTCGTTGCGGGTGGGGAAGGTGTCGCCCACCCAGGCCGATCCTGTGAACCAGGCCACCTGGACCGACAGCTCGGAAATGTCGGAGATCCACGACTGATAGACCGACCATCCCAGCAGGTTGGCGTCGCCCTGCGGGTCGATCTTGTCGGCCTCCAGGTTGTTCGGGTTCTCCACGTCGAGGAAGCTGTCACAGCCGGTGGCCAACACCGTGAAACAGAGGGCCACCGCGATCTCGAGTCCTCTCTTCATGTAGTTGAGTCTATTCATGATGCCCCCCCTCAGAACGCGACCGTGAATCTGATTGTCCAACGCTTGTCCTGCGGGACCGACAGGAACTGGTCGGACTCCGGATCCAGGCCAAGGTAGTTGGTCCAGGTATGGATGTTTCTCATGGTCAACCCGAATGAGGCGGACCGGGCCCCGATGTACTGCTGGACGTACCTCGCCGGAACGCGGTAGCTGACCGAAGCCTCGCGCAGCTTCCAGCTATTCACCGTCTGCCGGTAGGCTCCATCGACGGAACCACGGCTGACCGAGCTGCCGCTGGTCTCCGTGAAGAAGGGACCGTACCGCATCATGTACTCGCGGACCGCGTTCTCGGTGGGCTCGCCGTTCGCGTCCACCCCGTAGGCCGCCGCACCCTTTTCGGACACCTCGCCGATACCGAACGAGCGATCCCGAAACTGACTGGTGTTGTCGAAAATCGAGTGGTCCCCCCGGCCATCGATCTGGGCGTAGAGGGTGAGACTCTGCCAGAGGGTGAGCGTCGAGGAAAACGCCGATTCCCAACCGGGATAGTTTGCGCCGTTGCCCACGAAGACACGTTCGTCGGACACGATCACCCGGTTGTTGGCGACATCGACCTCCCTGATCGCGTACTCCCACGCCCCTTCGAGGGGATAGCCCACCTTCATGGTGGTGGTCTCGGGAATGTCGCCCAGATCCAGGACCTCGTTGGAAATGGTGTTGACCGAACCCCGCAGTTCCCAGGCCAGGTTGGGCCGGGTGATGACGCGGGCATCGGCGGTGATCTCGAAGCCGTTGGTGAGGATCTCGCCCACATTCACCTGTGGTCCCCCGGCTCCCAGCGAGGGAGGCACGGGCTGGGTCAGGATCTGATCGATGCCCTTCTTGCTGAAGTAGACCAGGCCCAGGCCGATGCGATCATTGACGAGGGCCGCATCGAACCCGATTTCCAGTTCCTGGCTCTTCTCGGCCTTGAGGAGCGGGTTGCCCGTAGCTCCGGGGCGCACGCCGACGGCCACTTCGTTGGGAGAAATCTGATTGGATGACGGACTGTACGTGGACCGGGCACCGGAGTTGGGCTGACGTCCGCTGACCCCGAACGCCGTCCGCAGACGGAGCTGGTTGATGGCTCCATCGGGCAGGAACCCCACCAGGTTCTGGAAGTAGGGTTCGTCCGAGATCACGTACGACAGGCCGATCTTCGGGCTGTAGAAGGGCTTGCTGTCGATGCCGAACGACGAAGACTGGTCCTTGCGCAGACCGGTCTGAAGATAGACGCGCTCCTTCCAGCTGAACTCGGCCTGGGTGAAGACGCCGATGTCTCTGGCCTCGCTGCTGCTCTGCCCGCCGTTCAGCAGGATCGCTGCAGCGTCGATGCTGCGCACGTCGTTGTTGACGAGCCCCTGGCCGGTCACGTCGGTCTCGTCGCGCCGGTAGGTGAGCGCCTGCGAACCGACCGAGAGGTCCATACGCAGATCGTCGCTGAAGTGCCGGGTGACGGTGCCCAGGTACTCGAGGGTGATGCGGTCTTCGGCGTTGCGAGCCTGGCCGACCTGCCCGTTGTTCTGGGGCCCGTTGTCCCACCAGGGGCCGTCATTCTTGGCCCAGAAGGAGAGGGCCTCGGTGCGCTGCATGTCCGCACCCACCGTCAACCGGTTGTTGAACCAGTCGAGAGGTGAGTAGTTCACCGAGAAGCGGGGCTGGATGCGCCACGTCTCGTTCTCGTTCTCGATCGAGCCGATGGCCAGTACCTGCCGGTTCGGGGCGTACCACCCATCCTTGTCCCCTCCTACGGTCCTGGGGTCACCGAGCAGCCCTCCCCCGAGGTAGCCGTAGATGTTGTTGTCGTTGTTCGGCAACGCGGTCTTCACTCGGGCCAGTCCGAAGCCGAACTCGAGCTTCAGGTCTTCGCGGGCAAAGAAGTCGAATGCCGCACGGGCGTTGAAGTGGCCGTACTCGTTGTTGGGCAGGGTGCCCTGGTCGTCATCGACCCCCAACGAGAAGTTGACCCCGTAGTTGGCCCCACCGCCGTTCAAGCTGTAGTTGAGGTTGCGGTAGGTGCCATTGATGAAGGCACCGGTCCGCATCAACGGATTGTCGCGCAAGATGTCACCTGCCTGGCGACCGTGGCAGGCGGGGTAGGCCGAACTCGTCAGATTGGACTCCGTGCACGTCCCCCAGTTGTCAGGTGGGGTGAAGTTCGGGTCCGAGCGCCCGTACTCGACGTTGATGGTCTGGGTGAAACCGCTTCCGGGACGCCCCCGCTTGGTACGGATGTTGATGACGCCGGCCACGGCGTCCGACCCGTACAGCGTCGCCGCCGCCGGGCCCTTCACCACCTCGATGCTCTCGATGTCTTCGGGCTTGATGTCGTTCAGCCGACTCCCCGATTGACCTCCGAGGCCGTAGACCTGGTCCTGGCCGCCGTCCATGCGGATGCCGTCGATGAAGACCAGGGGATTGTTCCCCTGCGAGATCGACGAGATACCCCGGATCCGGATGGTCTGGGCAGTACCCGCAGACCCGGACTCGTTGCGGATCATGAGTCCCGGAGTCCGAGCCTGGAGCAATCCGGCCACGGTCGTGACGGGTGAGACTTCCTGGATACGGGCCGTGTTGATGGATGAGATGGTCGCTGCCTGGGCGCGACGTTCCTGGCGACCGGCCGTGCCTGTCACCACGATCTCGTCGAGTGAAATCGCCTGGGTGGGCAGCGTGATGTTGTGGGTGGTCGTGCCCGGGCGAAGTGTGATCTGGGATTCCGTGTCGGTGAACCCCAACGAACTCGCGCTGATCGTCACCTGTTGACCGGAAACCTGTGCGGCCTGAACGATGAGCAGGTACTGTCCATACTCGTTCGTCACGGTCGAGAGCTCCAGCGACGGGCCGGTCAGCGTCACGACCGCTCCCGGCACCGGAGCCTGTGCGTCGCTCCTGACGTACCCGGTGATCGTCGCGTTCTGGGCGAGCGCGGCGACGGGTGTCATCAGGAACCCCAGCACCAGCGCAACCGACGTTGTCTTGCGCAGCATGGCACCTCCTAGTGATGAGACAGCCACCACCTCGGGGTGCCTTCCCGCGCGGAGGGCACCGCATGAATCGAGGAGGGGGTGTGGACCCAGGCACTGCTTGCAACTCGCGGACGAGAGTTCGGCCCCGCCCCACCACGCCACCCATCGAGAACCCGACAAAGGGGAGTCTGGCCCGCCCGCGACCCTGTCGAAGGGCACAGATCGCGAATAGGTTGCAATCCCTTCCGTCGTCCAGCGTAGGACAGGGTACGCCCCCGTCAATTCGCCCGCAAGCACCAAGTGGCTCGCAGGAAGTCGGGCGCCATTCACCCGGTTCGAGAGGTGCCATGCCAGGTCAGCATCGGTTCGTGCCATGGACGGCCTTGATGGTCCTGGTGGCGCTTCCGGCCAGCGGACAGATCATTGGCGGCGTCGTGGTCGCAGACGAGGACCAGGCCTCACCGGCCGGCACCGAGATTCGCCTACCCGTGGCGGGGGCAGAGGTCGAGTTGCTGGCCGATGGGGGCCGAACGGCGAGGCGAGCCGTCACGGACAGCCTCGGGGCGTTCTCATTCTCGGAGTTGCCCGCAGGCAGGTTCGGACTCCGTGTCTCTCACGCGGACTATCTACCCTTCGAGGCAGGCGACATCGACGTCCGGCAGGAAGAGGCGGTGAGTGTCGAGATCCGGTTGGCAAAGGAGGCGGTTCCCCTGCAGCCCCTCATCGTTACGGCCAGGGTCAATGCGGCCCTGGCCGGCTTCCACGAGCGCAGGACCGGAAGCGCGTTCGGCACCTATCTCACCCGGGAAGAGGTCGAAGCCCGAGGCGCAGGGTTCACCACCGACCTCTTGCGGGGGTTGCCGGGGATTCGACTCAAATTCGTGCGCTGGGGGGTGGGGCCCGCCATCGCGATGCAGGGTGGCTTCGGGGTCTGCGAACCCACCATCTTCGTCGACGGTGTGCAGCTTTCCGCTTCAGCCGGAGGGAGTCTGAACGACTTCCTCACTCCGGCGAGAATCGAGGGCGTAGAGGTCTATAGCTCCATCTCCACCGTGCCCGCCCAGTTCCACACGGGAACTTGCGGCGTCATCTTGTTCTGGACGCAACGGGGCGAACGAGGCGACGGAAAGCCCTGGGGCTGGCTGAGGATGCTGCTCGGAGTCGGCGTGGCCACGGGGCTCATGCTCTGGATCGGTTGAGAGTCGGTCGGGACCCGTGCGAGACGCTGAAAGACCCTGATTGAAAGCCCCTGAACGGAAGGAGACCATCTTGACGAGAGCGCGAATCCCTCTTGGAGCAGGGCTCGTCCTTCTGGCGCTGTCCGGGTGCTCGGATCTGACCGGCCCCCGGCTGTTGACCACCTTCGAGTGGGGCGAGGTCGAGGAGCCGGACACGATCGTCGAGGGCATCTCGACCACGGTCGCGCTGGGCGACCTCTTTCTGGTCGGGCAGTTCCGTACCCCCTCGCACTGCTACGAACTCGATTCCGATTTCCAGAGGGACGGCACCCGATTGACGGTTCGCGTCGAGGCCCGACCGACGGGCTCCCCCAATTGTGATCAGAGTCCAGGCGGATTCAGGTACACCGCGTCGGTGACGAACCTGAAGTTCGATACCTACGAGCTGCGAGTGATCCACGACGTTACCGGGGGCAGCGGGGGCGAATACACCAAGACGGTCACGATCCGATAAGGGCGGCAGCCGGTCGGTCGCCTCCGATCGCCGACGCTGCATACCACTACAGGGAGGGACCATGATGCACCGGGTGCTGTACACGACCTCGCTGGTGTTGCTCGCCGCCTGCGCTTCGGGGCCCTCTTCGGGAGAAGCGCAGAGGAATCGGGAGTTGATCACGGCCGACGAGATCCGGGAGGTGCCGGTGACCACCGCCTGGGAGTTGGTGACGCGACTGCGGCCGACCTGGATTCGGAGCCGGGGTCCGGCCTCCATGAGGTCGAGCGCGCCCGACTACCCGGTGGTCTATGTCGACGACGTGCACTCCGGTGGCCCCGAAGCCCTGCAGAGGATCTCGAGCATGGCCATCTCCGAGATCCGCTTCATCTCGGCCCGTGACGCCGCGACCCGCTTCGGCTTGAACCACGGCGCCGGAGCCATCATGGTCAGAACCCGCCGCCGAGCGTCACCACCCACGGCCCCGCACTGAGCCCGCCGGGCGTGCCTTCCGGCCCCTGGACGCCCCCCGCTACGCCCCCCGACGAGGCCCCCGGCGAGGCCACTGCCACAAACGCCGAGCCCGGCTCCAGCACGAGCAAGCCCCCGCCCGGCGCGCGATACTCGAGGCGCTCAGACTTCGATGCACCCCGCGCCAGCGACCGCAACAACTCCCAGCGGGCAAAGGGATCGGCGTTCGCGCCGGCAGCACCCGGGCTCGTGCCGCCCACGTCCGGACTGGCACCCCCTTCTGTCCCCGCCTCTGCACCCGCTTCTGCCCCCACATCGGCTGCCAGAGCGACCTTCGTGGGCTCGAACGTCACGTCGAGCGTGCCCAGATCGACCACGTCGCCCGCGCCCAGGAGCCACAACTCCACCCCCGAGGCCGATCGACCCTCGACCACCGTGGCCGCGCCCCCCGAGGTCGCCCCCCGGGCATCGATCACCACCACTCCCGACGCCCCCACGACCCGGGCCCGGGTGCCGTCGACCACCAGCGCCGTATTCTCGTCGATGCCGATCCCGACATCGTAGGCCGCGCCGTCGAGCGCTGCGATCAGGAGGCGGCCCCAGCGACCTCGTGCCAGGAAGTGCTGGTCGAGAAACCCCGAGTCGAAGAAGCCCATGCCGTCGCGGATCCAGACCCCCTCGCCGTCTTCCGTGGCGCGGAGACCGTGCTCGAAGGCCGCCGCACTCGTACCGGTGGCGATGATCCGCCGCCCCATCATGGCCGCGCCCGCGCTCGTTCCAGCCACCACCGCGCCCGCGCGCCAGCGCGCCATCAGCGCGTCATGGGCGGGCGTATCGCGTCCCTCGGGGCGAAAGGTGTCGATGATGCGCGACTGCGAGCCGCCTGTGAAGAAGAAGCCGCTACAGCCCTCGAGACGGGCGGCCACCGCCGGGTCGTCGGCCAGGCCGGGCTCGTCTTCGGTGAGCAACACGCCCACTGCGGTGCCTTCCCCGCCCCAGCTGTCGATGCGCTCGATCGCCGAGGTCATCGATTCCTCTGCGACCCCGCTGGCGGTGGGCACGACACACAGGGGTCCGGCACCCGAGCGAGCGTCCAGGATCTCCTGGTAGATGGCTTCGTTGTCGGCCGCCAGGGCGCCGCCGATGATCACCAGCCGCCCCGGATCGGCCCCTTCACCCCCCGCGGTGGGGGGGGCGTCCGTACCGCTGGCGGGACCACACCCCGACAGGCAGACCACGACACACGCCAGCACCCTCGTACCTCGGCTCATTCAGCTCTCCTCCGCCCCGGACGGAGGCGAGAAATCGGGGTTGCGCTCGACGAACCGCCGCATACCCGCGTAATCGGTGGCGGCCGAAAAGGCGTCGAAATAGCGGTCGACAGCGTCGCCCCTCCACGGCCGCTGCGTCTCACGGCTCTCGTGATCGAAGCGTTCGGCGTCGCCGTCGGCGGTGCCGGAAGCGACGGCCGCCGACACCCGCCGGTAGAGCGCCAGCAGAGTACGCGTGTATTCCGCGGCCCGAGCCACCGCGCCCTCATGCAGACCGAAATGACTCCAGACCGCGCGTTCCGGCCCGATGGCACGAATCTCCGCCAGCGCCCCCAGCCAGGCCTCGAGGTCGACCCCCGGTGGGGGTGTGGCTGGATGGATGGGGCCCTCGGAGGCGAAGAGAATGCCCAGGGCATCTCCGGCCACGAGTGTGCCCTCGGCCTCGTAGAGGTACGACACGTGATGGTCCGCATGGCCCGGCGTCGCGACCGCCCGCAGCCACGGCAGGGGGCCGCGCTCGCCCGGACGCCAGGGCGCGATGCGATGGGCCGGCACGGGCACCACATCGCCCCAGAGTCGGTCGTGGGCGTCTCCGAAGGTACGGCGGGTGCTGGCCACCAGCCGGGTCGGGTCTGCGAGGTGGGGGGCACCGTCGATGTGCAGATGAACCGTGATGCCGGGACACGACGCGGCGAGGTGGCCCGCAGCCCCCGCGTGGTCGAGATGCACATGGGTCAGGCAGAGGTGTCGCACGTCGCGGAGGGGCACCCCGAGGGCCGTCATCCGCCCGTCGAGTCGCTCGAGACTCGTGGCCGGTCCCGGATCGATCAGCACCGGTTCGTCGCCGACGATCAACGTCGCCGCGATGGCGCCGTCCATACCGTCGAGTCCCACGTCGAGAACCCGCACGTGGGTAGCGTTCAGGGTTTCAGCCCCGGTCCTCGATGGGCACGAAGTCGCGGCGCGCCGGTCCGATGAAGATCTGCCGCGGACGGGCGATCCGCTGCTCGTCGTCTTCGAGCATCTCCTCCCACTGCGCCAGCCATCCCACGGTGCGCGGGATCGCGAAGAGCACCGGAAACATCTCGACCGGGAATCCCAGCGCCTGATAGATGAGCCCCGAGTAGAAGTCGACGTTGGGATAGAGGTTGCGCGACACGAAGAAGTCCTCGTTGAGCGCGATCTTCTCGAGTTCGAGCGCAATGTCGAGGAGCGGGTTGCGCCCCGTGAC
>CAZFRU010000059.1:0-24156 GCA_964521385.1 uncultured Gemmatimonadaceae bacterium
ATGGCCCAGGGGATCTCGACATCGCGCTTCCACCGCGCCGCGCCGGGAGTCGGGAGCCGGCTGGGTGGCGCGGGCGGGAGTGGCGCCGGGTTCGGGCTGCGGTCGTTCTGGTCATGCACGCCCTTCTGCCCCCGCCCTGTACCCCGGTCGTGCCCCGCTCCCGGCGCCCGCCCCCCGCGCGCGGTGTCGAACATGACCCTCCCTGCGGGGGTGAAGAAGACGCCCCGCCCTCACGGTCCTTGCACACCTGTACACGCCCCTCGTGGACCACGCGATGGTGCCTCTGGCAGAGCAGGATCAGGTTGCGCAGGTTGGTCTCCCCGCCATCGGCCCAGTGTTTGATGTGGTGCCCATCGGTGAAGCGGCAGCAGCAGCCCGGAAAGCGGCAGACCTGGTCCCGCAGCTGGAGCGCGCGCCGTAGGGCGGGCGAGATGATGCGGGTGCTGCGGCCGAGATCGAGGTTGATGGAGTCATTGCCGCGGCCGAGATCGATGCCGGGCGAACCGAGACTGGCCGAACCGATGCCGGACGAATGGAGGCTGGCTGAATCGACGCCGGGCGAACCCATGCCGGACGAGCCGACCACCCCCACCCGCACGATACTCGCGTCGCAGGTGAGGCGCCGAGACGCCTCCGCGGAAACGCGGACGCCGTCCAGGTCGGAGCGACGGGGGTCGTCGCTCGAGGTCGCGGGGCCCGTGTGGCTGCGCTCGCTGCGCAGCGTCGCGGCGTCGACGTGCAACATGACCTGATAGCGTTCGGCCCGCGATCCGCTGCCGCCCTCGGTGAAGCCCGCGCCGAGTGCCCGCTCCGCGATCAGCCCCGCCGCGTCCTTCGGCGGGTGGGGCAGACCCTCGATCGCCGCTCAGCAGCCCGCCAGCTTCCGGCATGGGCACGTCCGGCCCGCATCCCGGACGATCGCACTCCGGCCACCTGAAATCCGTCCATGTCTGGATGGGACACATGTGCCCGAGGACATTGGAAGCCGGGCGGAAATCCCGAACGCGATCGGGGCCGGTCGATCAGTCTGGATCAGAGGCGGGGTAGGCCGTCCAGCAGCGACACGACGGCTTGCCGCAGAGGCTCCCGATGACTCTGGACCATCTCCACCCTCGGATCCCGGGTCACAGGATCCGAAACTCCTCGGCCAGAATGCGGTCTCGCAGGAGCGGGTGGAGGGAGCGATAGGTCGGGTGAGCCCCTCGGCGGCGAGCTGTGAGGTCAACAAGGCAGACCGCGGCTCGGGCTGGCTTCCCGGCACCGAACCGTACAGCTTTCGGGTGCCCTCCCCCTACTCCCACGGGAGATGTCATGAAGCCCGAGATCCAGGACGCCATCAACGATCAGATCCGGATGGAGCTGTCGTCCGGATATGTATATCTGGCCATGTCCGCGCAGTTCGAAGCCGAGACCTTCGATGGGTTCGCGCATTGGATGCGCCTGCAGGCCCAGGAAGAGCTGGCCCACGCCATGCGCCTGTTCGACTATCTGAATCGACGGGGTGGCCGGGTCGCACTCCAGGCGATTCCACAGCCGCCGCCCAGCTTCGACTCACCCCTCGAGGCGTTCAAGAACGCTCTCGACCATGAGAAGGCGGTCACCGCGTCGATCCATCGCCTCTTCATGCTGGCCGTCGAGTTGGGCGATGTCGCGACGCAGCGGGAGCTCGACTGGTTCGTCACCGAGCAGGTGGAAGAAGAAGACAACGCGGGGCGCGCCGTCGATATGCTGACCCGTGCCGGCAACGACAGCACGGCGATATTGTTTCTCGATCGCGAGTTCGGAGCGCGGACCGCGGCGCCGGAGCCGGGCGTCTGAGCGACGTGCTCACCCTGTTGGTACCAGACCTGCTCTGGGACGGTCGCGTCACGCGTGAGGGGTGGGGGCTGTTGGTCGACGGCGACACCGAAACGATGCGACGGGTCGGTGTCGTCGATGACCTCCGTGCGGCTGCAGCGGGGCGGCCGCTCCGCGAGGTGCAACTGGCGCGCAGCGCCCTCATGGCCGCACCGGTCAATGCCCATTCCCACGCCTTTCAGCGTGCCATCCGCGGGCGCACACAGACGCGTCCCACGGCGCATCCCGAGGCCGATTTCTGGTCGTGGCGGGCCGAGATGTACCGGGCCGTGCTGAGCTTGGATCCCGACGACCTCCACACGGTGTCGAAGGCCTGTTTCGCCGAGATGCGCGACGCCGGCTGGGGGAGCGTGGGCGAGTTCCACTATGTGCACCGGGCGCCCGACGGACACCCCTATGACGACCCGCTGGTGCTTTCCGACGCCGTGATCGCGGCAGCGCGCGAGGTCGGGCTCCGCATCTGCCTGCTCTACGTGGCCTACGCCACCTCCGACGTCGACGGGTCGCCCCTGCTGAGCGAGCAGCGCCGATTTCGCAGCGACAGCCCCGAGGCGGTGCTCGCTGCCGTGTCGGATCTCCGCTCCCGGTGGAGCGATGACGCCGGAGTGAGCGTGGGAATCGCCCCGCACTCGGTGCGTGCCGTACCTCGCGCCTGGTGGCGCCCGTTGGCCGAGGGTGCCCACGCCCTCGATGTACCGCTGCATGCGCACGTGTCCGAGCAGCGGCGTGAGGTCGAGGCGTGCCTGGCCACCCATGGGCGGCGCCCGGTCGAGTTGCTCGCCGACGAGGGTGTGCTGTCAGCGCGCTTCACGGCGGTCCATGCCACGCACCTCACCGCCGCCGAGATCCAATTGCTGGCCGATTCCGGGGCCGGGGTGTGTGCCTGCCCCTCGACCGAACGCGATCTCGGCGACGGGGTGCTCCAGGCCGATCAGCTGCGCGCGGCGGGTGTGCCGATCTCGCTGGGGTCGGACAGCCAGACGCTGATCGATCCCTGGGAAGAGCTGCGGTTGCCCGAGTATCACCTGCGTCTGACCACCCAGCGGCGCATCGTGCTCGGCGAAGACGAAGGGGGAATCACACGGTGGGCCCCCGCAGCGCTGCGGGCCGCCACCGAGTGTGGGGGCACGGCCCTCCGGACCGGGGCGGGACGCATCGAGCCGGGCGCACCCGCCGACCTCGTGACCCTCGACCTCGACCACCCGGCTCTGGTCGGGATCGATGCCGACACCTTTCCCGAGGTCGTGGCGGTGGCGGGGCGAGCCGGCGTGGCTCAGCCCGTCGAGATATCCATGCTCAGAGGCTGACCGGATCGAGAATCCCGGCGGGGAGAAAGCGTTCCGCGAGCGTACGTAGCGGCCACCTGGGGAACGCATCAACCCCCCGATCCCACCGTGAACAGCAGCGCGAGCCCGATGAAGGTCAGGGTCGGGAAGAACCACCCCGCGCTTTCGACCTCTTCTCCGTCCAGGGCAAGCGGTCTCTGCGTCCACATCACCAGGGTCCGACAGGGGTTCCTCACTTGGGGATGCGGTTGGAGGTCCCCAGGTCCGCCGCCGTCGTACACCTCGACTGCGGCTAGATCCCCGATGCCCCAGGGGATTTCCGTCAAGTCTCCCCGCCAGAGCATTCCGTCCAGGTAATGGACATCGCCGCTGCAACCCCCCATGAAGCGGAGCTCGCGAGCGTACGTTGCCGCGGAAGAGAGGGTGGACAGAAGACTGATGCTCTCAATGGGTCCGAACCGAAGCTTCAGTGCTTGCCGGTCATAGAATCGCGCATCGAGAGACCGGCGCCCGTAGTACTCGGCGCGCTCGAAGAACTCCCAGAGATACTTCGGCTGAGTGCTCTCCCAGACCGGTCGTCTCGAGGCTACCACCACGAGAGCATCGAGGGGAATCGCGTCGACCCCGAGGCGGATCTCCAGCGTGAGGGAATCGACTGGCTCGGCGAGATACAACGTATCGACATGGGTCTGGTAGCCCAGGGCCGATACCTCCAGGAGGCTGATTCGACCCGGTGCCCGGTCGACGTCGAATGTCCCGGCTCGGTTGGTGACCCGGGTTATGGAGCGATTGGATTTCAGGTCGGTAAGCGTGACCGTGGCGGCCTCGATGGGCGAACGGTCCAGGTCCGAAAGAACGAGTCCCTGGACTTCTTGACCGTAGGCCGGGGCCGGGCCCCCAAACCCGCAGGTGAGGATGAGGAGGCCCACCGGCAGGCAGCGCGTGCCACGACCGGTCGCGAAGAGGCGTCCTGCGTACCGCATGGTTGACCTCCTCCAATGGCATCGACGGAAGAGGGAGGGTCGACGGGCATCTCATCATACGGGGTCTTCGAGCATGTCGACGATACGAAGGCCGCCGAGGAGGGGAAAGGCAGAGCGGCCCGATCACGCTCTCTCCCCACCCGGACCTCTTGCTCGGGGAGGGAGGTCCCTCGAACCTTCAAGGAGGCCTTCCCGCCTACGGAGAGAACTCGGATGAAGAGCTGTTCGTCGCTGCTGCCCGCGCTGCTTCTCGTCGGCTTCGGGTCGGCCTGTGGGGGTGACGAACCCCGTGCAGGCGCCGACAGAGAGGCCACCCCGGCCACGGCCGAGGCCGCATTCGACCCGCAGCGGTGGCTGGAGGAAGGCCTGGAGATCCAGCAGGCCACCTTCGCCACGCTCAGCGGAGAGCTTCGGAGTGCGATGGAGTCGGGGGGCGTTTCGGAGGCGCTGAAGTACTGCAACGTGGCCGCCTACCCCCTCACCGACAGTTTGTCTGCCGCCTACGGTGTCTCGATCCGTCGGGCCACCCGCCGCGCCCGCAATCCCGAGAACCGCGCGACGCAGCGCGAGTCGGAGGTGCTCTCGGCCTATGAGACCACTCTCGCCGAGGGGGGCGAGTTGGCCCCCGTGGTCCACGAGATCGACGAGTCCACCGTTGCCTACTACGCGCCCATCCGCATGCAGCCTCTCTGCCTCAGCTGCCACGGCACCGTCGGGTCGGACGTGACCCCCGATGCTGCAGCGCTCATTGCCGAGCTCTATCCCGGAGACCAGGCGCTTGGTTACGCCGAGGGCGACCTACGGGGCACCTGGAGCCTGAGCTTCCGCCGCTGAGGGGCGTGCTCGCGTGCCTCCTGGCGCGGGTGCGCGTCAAGCACGGTCGGCGTAGACTCGGACCATGGACACACGCGACCCGCTCGACATCGCCGATCCCAGGGAATACGCCTGGCTGCTCGAGCGCACCGGCACGTACACCGACCATATCGTGGACGTCTGGCGTGCGGTACCCATCGCTCCGGGTTCGTGGGTCGGCCGACTTCTGGGGTACCCCGTCCGGCTGTTGCTCCTGGCATTTACCGTCGGCCTGACGGCCACCCTGGTCCTGGGCATGGTGGTGGCGGCCGGCGCCACCCCGGTCACGCTATTCACCTTGGTGGAGCCGTTGTTCGCTCCTGCGGTGTGGCTCACGCTTCTTGCGGTGGCCGGGGCCGTGGTGGTCGGGTACATGCTCCTGGCGCTGACCGTGCACTTGCAGATTGCCGCTCGCGGCGACGAAGTCGTGACGGAGATGTCGGACTTCCTCACCGAGGGGATCGTCGCCAGGACGGTCGACGAGAGCGCCGGGTGGCGCCCGGACGATTCGATCCACGTGTCGCATGAACGGGCGCGCCGCCGCATGTTCGCGTCGCTACTGCTCATTCTCGCCATCCTGCTGCAGTGCAGCGCGGTATCGCTCGGAGAGATGTGGTTCACCGGCCCCGTGGACTCCACATGGAGTTGGGCGCTGTTCTTCGCCCGTAGCCTCTTCGACACGGCACTCCTCGGGATCCCAGCCGCCCTCGTGCCTCCCTGGTCGGCGTTGGAGCCGATCGGACGCGCGGGCCAACTTCTCGTGGTGGGTGTCGACCTCTGCATGGCGGCTGGGCTACTGACACTCGTAGCCGCGAGTCTCGCCTCGACGCTCAAGATACGGGAGCTCTTCAACGGCACGACCCGAGACCTCGCGGACTACCTTCACGACAATGATGTGTCGGAAATGGGCTCGCTGACCATCCACCGGGTTGCGGTGGTGCGCCCCCTCGACCGGGCCCGCGTGCTGTCCCTGACGAAGGGGGAGTTCTTCCGGATGGTGCAGGGCGACGCCGCAACATGACCGAATCGCTCAGCCCGTGGAGATGCCCTCGCTCAAAAGCCGACCCGGTTCGCCTCGCACCAGTATTCGAGCACGGCCACGGCCCAGAGACCGAGCGAACGGCCCGGGCGGCCGGCGAGAAACTCCTTGTGCAGGCGCGTCACCTGCCGTGGATCGAGAATCCCCCGCGCTCGCACACGCTCCGGCGCCACGGCCTCGGCGAGCCACGGAGCCAGCCCCGTTTCCAGCCAGGAACGGATCGGGACCGTGAACCCCATCTTGGGCCGGTCCAGGATCTCGGCGGGGAGAAAGCGTTCGGCCAGCGCCCGTAACGGCCACTTGGGGACCCCGTCGCGGATCTTGAGATCGTCGGGAAGCCCCCAGCTCCATTCCACCACCTCGTGGTCGAGGATCGGGACGCGGACCTCGAGCGAGGTGCGCATCGACGCCCGGTCGACTTTGGCCAGCAGGTCGTCGGGTAGGTATTCGAGCTGATCCGACAGCATCATCCGCCCGAGCAGCGAGCCCGGGTGGCTGGCGAATGCGCCACCCCTGAACACCGGTGTCGCCTGGGCCTCGACCAGAGCCGGCTGGCGCAGGCCCACCGCCATCAATTCGGCGTAGGTGGCAGCGGCGTCGCCTGCACCGACGGCACCGGCGACGCGGGCGAGTCGCTCGCCGAAGGCATGCTGGCTGCCGAGTCCATCGGGTGCCACCAGGCGACCGACGGTGTCGATACCGGGAACGTCGGCCGCACCCCGTAGCGCACGCGCCAGGCCAGGCCGCAGAGCATGCGGCACCCAGCGCGTGGCTCGCAGCACATTGGGCGTCTGCGTGTAGCGATTGTAGCCACCGAACAACTCGTCTCCCCCATCGCCGGACAGGGCCACCGTCACATCGCGTCGCGCGGCACGACAGACGAGCAGGGTGGGCAGAATGGAGGGATTGGCCATGGGTTCGTCGCTGTACGACGGCAGGTCGGGCACCAGCTCCTTCACCGCGTCGGTGGGCATGGCCACCTCGGTGTGCTCGGCACCGAGCTGTTCGGCCACCGCAGCGGCGACGGGGCCTTCATCGAACCGCGGGTCGTCGAAGCGGATCGTGAAGGTGCGTACCGGCCGACTGGAGTGCTCCGCCATGAGCGCGACGACCAACGACGAATCGACGCCCCCCGAGAGCAGGGCCCCGACCGGCACGTCGGCGACCATTCTCAGCTTCACGGCCTCACCGAGCAGGTGATGCAACTCTCCCACCACCTCGTCGGGGGTCCGTCCGAACGAGTGCTCGCGGTCGGCGATCTCGGCGAGGTCCCAGTAGCGCGCCTCCGTTCGTCGCAGGGTGTGACCGTCGCTCGTGTCGAAGCGTACCAGGGTGCCCGGCCGCACCTTCTCGACCCCGGCGAGCATCGCCAGCGGTCCGGGCACGTAGAGGGTACGGAGAAAGTGCCACGCCGCGGCGGGATTGCCGGTCCGCTCCACGAAGGGGTGATCGAGCAGCGCTCGCAACTCGGAGCCGAACACGATCCCACGGGGCGAGTCGGCCAGATAGAGCGGCTTGATCCCCATGCGGTCGCGGGCGAGCCACAACGCCTTCTCCTGCCGATCCCAGAGCGCGATGGCGAACATGCCCCGCAGCCTGGGTACCGCTCCCTCGGGCCCCCACTGCTCGATCGCCGCCAGGAGCACCTCGGTGTCGGACCCGCCGCGAAAGGAGAATCCCAGCTCCCGCAGCTCTTCGCGTAGCGTCTGGAAGTTGTAGATCTCACCGTTGAAGGTGATGACGAAGCGCTCCGAGGCCGACAGCATCGGCTGATGTCCGAGGGGACTCAGATCCTGGATCGAGAGCCGCCGGAACCCGAGAAACACCCCTCGATCCGGTTCACTCCACATGCCCTCGTCGTCGGGTCCGCGATGGACGAGCGTGGCGAGCTGGGCAGCCAACACCTCGTCGGGGCGCCCGACACCGCTCGAGCTGCGATCGATGAATCCCGCGAACCCGCACATGGGTCGCCTTACCGCCCCCCGGGCGAGTAGGTCTCCTCGGCGTGGGCGTCGACGTCGGGCCGGTAGAAGTAGACCGGCCTCAGTTCGCCGGTCGCGTAGCGTTCGGCCTGGTCCTTGAAATGGGGCGAGCCGACATCGCCGCTCTGGCCGCCGGCAGTGATGGCCCGGGCTCGCACGCTGTCGCCGAACTCGACCACGGCCACGAAGCTGTTGCCGCGGGTGCCGTAGATGCGCCTGGTGTCGTTGAAGGTCCGTTGCCCGAAGGCGGCGAGCGAGCCCCAGGCGGACGAGGTGAAGCCTACGGGAATGCTGGGCTCGTCGTCGTCGAAGGGCTGGACGATGTCTCCCGTCAGCCGTTGAAATCGGTTGATCTCACCCCAGGGGGTGCGCCAGTCGCCGAAGTCGTCGGTGAGCTTGGCGGAAGCAGCGGCCAGGGCGTCCAACCGGTCGGCATCGGTGGCACCGCGATTGCGGGTCCTTCCCTGTAGGTCGGTGGCCCAGAAGATGGCCAGCGCGGTCGGCACCGACTCGACCCCTGAGCGCAGATCCCACCCGCGCAACAGCTCGATCTGCTCGGCCACGGCGGCGGCGCGCGGGTCGTCTGCAGGTGCGGCGTCATAGGCGGCGATGAGCGGCGGAATGAGCTCTTCGAAGGCCGTGAGGTAGCTGTCGTAGGCGGCGTCGATGAGCCGCTGCAGGGTGAAGTCGGTGCGCCCCTCGAGCACTCGAATCGCATGGATGCCACGGGCGTTCTCACTGTAGCGGTCCATGTACGGCGGGTAATCGGCCTGCCGGGGGCTGTCGGGGGCATCCACCCCGGCCGCCGTGTAGGGCCAGTTGTTGGTGTTCTGGATCCACCCATTCGAGGGGTTGACCACCAGGGGACTGTCGTCGACCGAGTGCAGTCCCTGCCAGGCGGTGGCGGGATCGTTGCCGTCGACCGGCTGATCCCAGTCGAAGCGCGTGTCGCGCACGGGCACGAAATTGGCGTGGAAATAGGCCACATTCCCTTCGGCGTCGGCGAAGAGGGTGTTGTTCGACGAATTGGTGTGGAGGTTCATCACCTCCTTGTACTCGTCGTAGTTCGCGGCTCGGGTACGAGAATACGACTGGGTGAGGGCGTCGACCGGCTCGAACATCAACTTGACGGCCACCCAGTCGCCGTCTGCGGCCCTCACGATCGGCCCTTCATGGCTGTAGTAGACGGTGAATTCGCGCTCCGACAGACCGTCCCCGTCGCGGAAGGGCACCAGGATCGTGGCCTCCCGCATCTTCCGCTCTTCGTCGCCGTACATGTAGTAGACGCCGTCGTCGCGCTCGATCACCTCGTAGGCGTATTCGTCGATGGCATCGGCACCGGTCGAGGTGTGCATCCAACCGGCGGTCTCGTTGAAGCCCTGGTAGATGAAGAACTGCCCCCAGGTGACGGCGCCATAGGCATTGAGGCCCTCGTCGCTCACCATGTGGACCTCGGCCCTGAAGTAGAACGAGGTATGGGGGTTGATCAGCAGGAGCGCGTTGCCGGCCTCGGTGTTGGACGGAGCGATGGCGAAGCCGTTCGAACCGGTGGGCTCGGGAATGAAGTTGGCCGTCAGCGGGCGCTCGTCTTCGTCGAGCGTCGCGGCCCCCACCCTCGCCGGCACCCCAGCCCCCGCTCCATAGAACTCCTCGAGCCCGCGCACCGAGATGCGCTCGATGTCGCCCCCGATGCTGCCCTCGGTGAAGGAGAGTGCCATCCAGGGCTCGAAGCGCGTGATGACTCGGGGCTCGGTCTCGGGATGCGTATGGAGGTAGTAGTTCAAGCCGTCGGCCCAGGCATCCATCAACGTCTTGAGCCAGGCCGGGCTGGCCTCGTAGCGCGCCTTGAGATCGGCTGGATCGACGTAGAGCTTCATGCGCAGATCGCTGAAGATCGCCGACTCTCCCTCGGCCTCGGCCAGGCGACCCAGCGAGTTGAGGTAGTTCAGTTCGACCCGCTGGAAGTCGTCTTCAGCCTGGGCGTACACCATGCCGAAGACCGCATCGGCGTCACTCGCCCCGTACACATGGGGGATTCCCCAGTCGTCTCGCACGATGGTGATGCCCTCGGCGCGTTGCGCCCAGGCGGCGGCTTCAGCATTGGCATCGGGGGCGTCTTGCGGTGCGCAAGCGGCACCCAACGCCACGAGGACCAGGACGAGCTTCTTCATGGGGAGGCTCCTGCAGTGGTGCGACGAGACCGTCGCGCATCATGCTTCGAATCGAGCGGTGGAGAGTGCGGCGGTGGCTCGGGCCAGGCAAGGAGCCGGGCCGCGGACCGACGCGTCAACTCAGGGTCTCGATCCGGTGGAAGAGATGGACCCCGCGCTCTTTGAGATGATCGAGCACGAAGTCGAAGCACTCGGCGTCGCGGCCCACCACTTCGGCGGGGGCGACCCCGGGCTCGGTCCAGCGTCCGGTGGCCACCAGGCGGACCATGGCGGCGCAGGTATACCCCGTGGTTCTCGCCATCGACGAGGTTTCGGTTTCCGGATTGTAGTAGTCCAGCAGGTCGTAGGTGTGGCGGACCCGCGCTCCGTTGGAGGTGCCTTCGATGGTGAAACGCCCGACCGTCAGATCGGGCTCGCCATCGGCGAACTGCCATGCGTCGAACAACAGCGTCTCGGTGACGTCACGGGGGCGCACCATTCCGGAGGGCGCCAGGATCTCGGCATCGGCGAAGAAGCCGGCGTCGCGTAGTACGCGCACGCGCTCGGCATGCCCCGGATACCGCATCGTCTTTTCGACCAGATCCGGCGTCCTGCTCGTCTCGAGCAATGTACGCAGGCCGTCGGTGTTGAAGGCCTCGAGAGTCCCCAGTCCCGGAAAGTGCACGAGCTCGACCTCGGAGAGCGCCGGGAGCGTGATGTCGCGCCCGTTGCGCCGCTGCCGGGCCGGGCGCACGTACTCCTGGATCACGTCGCGGGGCGAAAAGGGTGCCTTGTACTCCCACGGCCAGTCACGCTCGACCGGAAGCCCTCCGATGAGGGCCCGAAACGACGACGTCTCGTCGAGTGCCGCCTCGAGGCGTCCGAGGATCAGGTTGGAAAGCCCCGGTGCGACCCCGCAATCGACCAGACAGGGAACGCCCTCTTCCCGAGCCAGTTCGTCGAGGCCGAAGGCGTCTTCTTCGAAGAACGAGATGTCGACGACCGGCTTGCCTTCGCCGAGGGCGACCTCGACGGTGTGGTATCCCATGAAGCCCGGCACACATCCCACCACCACGTCGGATCCGGACACGGCTTCGGCCACCTTGTCCGGATTGGACAGGTCGTGGAACTCGAGCGTCACGTCGAGCCCCTCGAGCCGTTGCATGGCCTGGGGATCTAGATCGACGACCTTGATGGAAAAATCGGGCTCGGTCGACAGATCACGGATGATGGTTGCACCGATGCGGCCTGCACCGAGGACGACGATGTTCAAAGGCACTCCGGGACGGCGAAGAGCTGGGTTGTGATCTCGAAATCAGGGGTGAAGCTCGGAGTGGATCAAGGGGCAGTGGCCAGGCGGTGGAACGAGCGGCCTCCTCGCGCGCTATCAAGGGCTCATGGAACCTCTTCTCGGTTTGCCCCGCCGCGTGGGCCCGCGCTTCGGCGATCTCTCCCGCTCCGTACGACGGGGGGCGTCCTGGTTCGTCCTCGCGATCACCCTCCTGGGACTCGATGCGCAGGCCGCGCGCGCTCAGGTCCGTACTCCGACCGCGGCCGATTCGGCGGACGTGCTTCACGACGCGGCGCGCACCTTCGCGGCGCAGGGCCGACCCGAGGTGGCTGCCGCCCTCTATCGGCTGATCATCGAGCGGTACCCCACCTCGGCAGCGGCAGAGCTCGCCCGTGCCGCCCTCGCCGCCATGGACCGGTCCGCGGCCTCGAGTGGGGCGACCGAGCTGCAGGTCTGGAGCGCGCTCTACGGAGCCTGGCTCGGGCTGGCCGTGCCCTGGGCGTTCGGTGCCGACAGCGCCGAGCCCTATGGTCTGGGACTCCTGGTCGGCGCGCCCGCCGGGTTCGTGATCGCGCGCAAGGTGGCGCGAGCCAAGAACCTCAGCATCGGTCAGGCGAGGGCCATCACCCTGGGCGGGAGTTGGGGTACATGGCAGGGGTTCGGATGGAGCAACGTCTTCGATCTCGGCGAGGAGATGTACTGCGACGGTGACTTCTGCTACAACGAGGACACCGTCGAAGAGACGGTGGCGGGGATGATCATCGGGGGCGTGGCCGGAATCACCACCGGCGCTCTACTGAGTCGCCGCCCGATCTCCGATGCCACCGCGACCGCGGCCAACTCGGGTGCCTTCTGGGGCAGTTGGTTCGGCGTCGCCCTGGGTGTGATCGGTGACCTCGAAGGCGACGACCTGCTGGCTGCGACGCTCGTCGGGGGTGACGTCGCCCTGCTCGGGGCAGTGCTGGCCGCTCCCTCGCTCGGGTGGAGTCGGGATCGGTGGAGGATCGTGAGCTCAGCCGGCCTCCTGGGCGGGGTGGCTGGTGCGGGAATCGACCTGCTCCTGAAGGTCGACGACCAGAAGTCGGCTCTCGCCATCCCTCTCGCGAGCAGCCTGGTGGGGCTCGTGGTCGGAGCCCGGATCACCCGTGACCACGACGGGCTGGACGGTGGCGGAGCCGCAGACGGTGCGCGGGCGCCGGACGGGGGTGCGATGAGTGGCGGGCTGGTGGATGTACGTAACGGGCGGGTCACACTCGGCGCGCCCATGCCCCTGCCGACGATGTTGCCCATCGAGACACCTCAGGGTGTGCGCTGGAGGCCGACGCTGGGGGTGCCGCTGGTACGGGTGGTGTGGTAGGGGTCTTCAGTTGCCGCAGTGCGACCAGGGCTGGGCACCTTCGTAGGCGCGCTCGAGCAACGAGATCAGTGTCCGGCCCTCGACGCTCGACGACAGGTATGCCCCGCTGATGGAAATCCAGGGAGAATCCGATGGGTTCTCGCTGAAGAAGAGCTGGTACGGCGTGCAGTCGGTGCAGGGCGTCGCCGAGCAGACCTCTGGAGCGCCTTGGCAAGCCGCGTATACCGCCCGCGTCGCCGCCAGCAATTCGTCGAGCTGAGGGAAGGTGGGCAGAGCTCCGTTGCAGGCTACGCTGTCGCCCGCGGGGATGGTGCGCACGGCCGAGCCCGAGTGGACGTCGATGCGCCGGAAGGGGACGACCAGGGGGTCGGACGGAGAGGGCTCGGCGTCGAGGTCTCCCTGAAGCGCTACTGTGAATTCCGGCTCGTACGCCGGCGGTGGTGGCTCGGGCGGGGGGAGTGCGGGTCGCGGCACCACCATGAAGGCTGCCAGCGCGGCGAGGGTGAGGCCTCCGGCGCCGGCGGTGAGCGTCCAGCGGCGTTCCAGCGGAGCCTTGAACACCACCCCGATGCCGACCCCCATGGCAACGACGGCACCGAACAGGGCGTAGATCGCGGCGGTCGCTCCCCCCGCCAACCCCATCCCAGCCGGAAGGGTCGCACGCGCGTAGACTCCGCCCGCGAAAAATCCTGCCACCAGCATCAACAGACTGGTGAGCGCCAGGGGGAGGGCTCTCGAGGGCTCGCGGTCAGTGGACATGGTGAGCGTAGGGCCGAGGGGGCGAGCTATCGGTTCTCCGCCAACCTACGGCTGCGAGCCACGGTTTCGCGAGACGTTCAGCTCAGCAGCGAGAACTCGATCAGCAGCACACCGTCTCTTCGCCAGCGGATCCAGCCGCGGGGTCCCCCGGGTTCGGGAGCTTCGACCGGGTCGACCTGAAGCCAATCCCCGGCAACCGCGATGGGGTGCCACCGGCGATCGGTGGTGGGAGCGATCTCGGCAAACCCGTCGCCCGGACCGGAGCGCAGCGGATTGGCGATCGGTGCCAGGGGCTCGACGCTGTGGACGTCGAGCAGGAACTCCGGCCAGAAGAGAAGCTGTACCGCTTCGCGATCGACCCAGGCGGTGCGAGGTATGAAGCGAGGGAGCGGCTCGAGGCCATTGACCACCACCTCGATCCATCCTCGCGAGAGCGTCTCCGCTCGCAGGTAGAGCAGGTCGTAGTCGAGCTTCAGCGTCTCGGGCGCGAACCAGGGCGGAGCGTACCCGATATCGATGTAATGTGCGCCCGCCACGAAGGTGACGCTGTCGATGGGGGCGGCGTCGGGGGCCCACTGCCCCGGCCTCGGCGCTCCATAGAAGTACAAGGGGCGTTCGGGGTCGATGACGGGGCGGACCACACCCACCCCGGCAACCGACTGGGCCGAGGCGAGCCCCGGCCATGAAAGCGTCACGAGGGCGGCCAGACCCGAAAGGCGCGATTTCATTCCGGAAACCAGGGCGGAGCTCAGCCTCCCTGAATCGTTCGCAGGGTGTACCCGGTGGGTGGCTCGAAGGCATCGGGGTCGATGGAGCGCCGCTCGACCGTCGTGAGTGCCGACTCGCTTTCGACCTCGCCATTGGGGCCGAGTTCCTGGGTGAACACCGGGAAGCCCTCGTCCAGGTTCATCTCGCCGAACGGATTCCGGACCAGCGGGCCCGACGCACCCGGCATCGTGGGGAGTCCGGCCAGGAGCTCCTCGAAGAACTCGACCATGCTCATCAGCCCGTCGCGGGCTTCACTGCCACCATCGATCTCACTCCACGGCGCGACCCAGAGCCTGCGAGCGAGCTGCCCATCTTCGAGCACTTCGTATTCATCGGCCGAAAACCCCTGCCGGGTGTCCTGGCGACCGGTCTTGCGAAGCTCGATATCGGGCGTGCTCGGCATGGTCGCCATGCCCGGCATACCTCCCTGTTCCTGGGCTCGCCGGATCATGGCCTGCTGTTCCGGAGGAAGGGACTCGATCATCCGCTCCATCTCCGACATGGCGTTGCCGAGTTGCCCGGAAAGCTCTCCGATGGCCGCCTCGTCCATGACCATGTAGCTGCGGTCCCCGTCATCGACGACGATCAGCGTCGCGTCTTCTCCCCGGTAGATCATTCGACCCTCGCTACCCGGGCCCGTGACCGCCATGGCGACGTTCGAGCCTTCGACCATCACCTGGCCGACGTCGACCTGGGCGGGAGAGGTGGTGTGGTCGGTGGTCGTGATCTCGAAGACGACACCCGGGTTGGCCGGGGTCGACGCGAGAAAGGCGAGGGCAGCGAGAGCGGGGATGGCCAGGCGGGCATAGGTGCGTGGACGCATGGGGTTTCTCCGAGGGGGCGAGCGTTTGGGACCGCATTCGGTACACCCACATTGGTGGTAGGAGCCCTGCATGCGCCATGGCCCCTGGTCTGCCAGGGAGCGGGAGCGCCACGGTGGGGTAGGCCAGGAAGTGGAGCCACACCTCAGTCGCCTCTCGCCGAGAGTTCGCCCATGTCCGAGGCCGTCACCGTCGCCCGGTACACCTATCGCCATGAAGCCGAGTTCGCCCGTGGATACCTCGAAGACGCGGGAATCATCAGCTCCCTGCTCGTCGATGATCACGCCGGGCACGTCACGCTCAACAATTCCGCGCGCGTGCTCGTGGGGGCACCCGACGCCGAGGCGGCTCGAGAGGTGCTACGGCGAGCCGGGCTCGAACCTGTTTGAGACTCCGACGCGCACTGCCATGAACCATCGGTCGGTCCTTCCCGGTGTCCCGGAAGGCGCGGCGGCGGCCGCCTTCCGCTCTCTCCCACCCCCGGCGCCGGGCCCTCGCGACGGCCGCGTACGGTGAGCCGTCTCTCTCGTGACGAAGCATCGTCGGCGCTGGCGGTCGCCGAGTTCGAGTTCTCGCCCCCGCCGGGTCCTGTGCTCGTACTCGAAGACCCCCGCTCAGATCTGGCAGAGGCTGCGCGAAGCGCCGGTGTGCCCACCCGGTGCTGGTCACGGTACGATGACCCCCTCAGCTGGCCGACCCGGGACGAGGGGTTGGCCGTGGTGGGCATTCGGCTGCCGCGGGCCCGCCAGGAGTTCGACATGCTCCTCCACATGGCGGCGGATGTGCTGCCTCCCGGGGGCCGGCTGCTGGTCTACGGCGCGAACGACGAGGGGGTGAAGTCGGCACCCAAACGGCTCGCGCCGCTGTTCGAGCGCGCCGAGACGCTGGCCACTGGAGGCCATGCGCGTCTGATCGGTGCGCTCCGCGTCGCCGGAGGCGGGCCTCCGCGTGCGGGGTTCGCGGCGTGGGAATCCCATGACGACGTCGAGCTGCCCTGGGGTCGACTTCGGTGGACCTCGTATCCGGGTGTCTTTGCGCAAGGCCGCCTCGACGAGGGGACGGCGCTCCTGCTCACCCACCTGCCTCGGATTACCGCGTCGGCACGGGTACTCGACTATGGCGCCGGGACGGGGTACCTGGCCGCCGGCGTTCGTCGCCGTTCACCGGGGGCCCGGGTGACCGCATTGGAGGTCGATGCCCTCGCTGCGGCAGCGGCCCGCACGAATGTGCCGGGGATCGAGGTGGTGGTGGGCCGGGGATGGGAGGCGTTGGGCGCGCCGTCCCCATTCGACGTGATCGTGTCGAATCCACCCTACCACAGGGGCAAGGCCGAGACGCTGAATGAGATCGATGCGTTTCTGGCCGGGGTCGTCGGGCACCTCGCCCCACGTGGAGTGGTGCGGTGCGTGGTACAGCGTCGATTTCCGTTGCCCGAGCGGGCGCAGGCGCTCGGATTGCGCGGGGTCGATGCGGTGGCCGACGAGGGTCCCTATCGCGTCTGGGAGATCACGGTGTGAGCATCAGAACGAGATCTCATAGGTGAGGGTCAGGTTGCGCATCGGCTCGGGCCGGAAGAACGAGGTGTTGGTCGCTTCGGCGTAGAGCACGTTGCCGAGATTGGTGAGCGCCACATTCAGACGGTGCAGGGTGTGCTCGGTATCGAAGAGGCGCACGCCGCCCCGCAGGTTCTGCACATCGAAGCTCGGGAGTACGCTCCCCACCGGGTTGTCGCCCAGATCGGCGTCTTTCTGCCGGCCCTGCCAGCGCGAATCCAACTCGGCCCAGAACCGCCCCGAGGGGTGATCGTAACGCAGAGCGGCGGTGGTCTTGCTGGAAAAGGCATCGCCCACCGGGTTCTCGGGGTCGTCGACGTCTTGCGCGTCGAGCTTGGTGAACGAACCCAGCATCATCAGGCCGCCTCCGAATCTCACATCGCCCGACACCTCCAGCCCCTGGTACCGCAGCCGATCGACGTTGACGTTCTGGAAGGCGTCCTGTCCGTTCACCTGGGTACCGAGAGCCGCGATCCTCACCCCGTCCCGGATGTCGTTGCGAAAGGCGAAGACCTCGAGCCCCACACGTGAGGTGCGGTAACGAACGCCCAGGTCGACGTTCGTGCTCGTCTCGGCCTCGAGATCCGGGCTCGCGACCTGGTAGCCCGTGGTCGCGGTCCCCTCGAAAAACCTCTCGATGAGGTTGGGCGAGCGAAACGCCGTGCCGACGGCCGCAACCACGCTGATCTGGTCGGTAGCCCGCACGAGGCCGTTCACCGCCGCCACGAAGGTGCCGTCGGTCGATTTGCGAGGAGCGAGATCGAGGCCCGGCGTCTCGAAGGTCTCGGCGCTGATCCAGGTGTAGCGACCGCCGCCCACGAGGTTCACCCGCTCACCCAGATCGAGCTCCGCCTGGAGGAAGGCACCGGCGTTGAGGAAGGTCGCCGTAGGCAGCGACGGGGTATCGTCGGTCTCGACCATGGGCGGACCGAATCCCACGGTGGTCTGCGTCTCGAAGTCGGTGCCCTCGGCCCGATCACGAAAGGCATCGACGCCGTAGGTCAACAACATGCCGGCGCCGGCCAGCTTCCGGGCCTCGGCGCGTACGCCGTAGGTGCGAATATCGGTGAAGTTGGTCGAGGCGATGGTCATGCCCGCGTCCGAGCCGGGGATGCCGAAGCTGAACGCGAGATCGTTGACGAACTCCCGCTCGTTGTCCTGTCCGTAGGCGGTGAGCTCGAAGCGGTCGGCCAGCGGAGAGGCGAGGCGATCGGAGCTGAAGCCCGCGGTGACCTTGGCGAAGCGCTGGTCGGGATAGAGCAGGCTGATCTTCGAGTCGTCGTCGGAATAGAGGGTCGCATCGACGCTTCCGAATCCCGCGTCACGAGCCGAGTAGTACTCCATCTTTCCGAAGACCCGGGTGTTCGGCGAGAACTCCCAGCCCAGGCGGACGTCCCCGCTGCGATCCTTCACCCCCGAATCCCGCACCGTGACGTCGTGGGCGAGCTCGATCTCGCCGAAACGACCCTCGGGCGCGTCATAGGGATCGGCCTGGCGGAGGGTTCCTCCAGCCTGAACCGAGAGTCGGCCCTCCCGACCGAAGACCCGCAGCGTGCCCTTCTGCTGATCTTCGACGTTGCCGTACCGAACCGAGGCCAGCCCGTGGAAGCCCTCGGCTTCAGGCGCGCGGGTGATGACGTTGATCACTCCGCCGATGGCATCGGATCCGTACAACACCGAAGCGGGGCCCCGCACGATCTCGACACGATCGACCCCGGTCACGTCGACCAGGGCGGGCAACTCACCAAAGTCCTGCTGGCGGCGTGAGTTGTTCAGCCGCATGCCGTCCTGGAGCAGCAGAATACGCTGCCCTCTCTGCCCTCGGATCGATGGGCGTGCCTGATTGACCCCTACCCCCGTGACGTCGAGTCCCGGCAGGCGGCGAAACAGGTCGGAGACGGTATTGGGAGCCTGTTCGCGCACCTCGACCCGACCCAGGACCGAGACCGGACGTGGGGTCTCGGAGACCGAGCGCGGTCCCCGGGTGGCCGTGACCAGCAACGGATTGATGGCGTACACGACGGTGTCGCGCGCGGTCAGCGAGTCGTTGGCTGGACGGGGACCGGACTGGGCGGTGAGGGGCGGGGTCAGGGCGGCGAGCGCCACGCATAGACCGAGAGCGGAAGAAACGACGGTAGGCATGCAACGTCTCCGGGGGAGGCCGGTCGGCCCGATGAGGCGCCGACTTCAAGTTCTCGGGGCCCTGTCCTGGGGCCCCTTCGGCATCGCAACGCTAGAGACGTCGATGGACTCGGGTAAGTCGGGAAATCCCCGAACCGGAATGGGTATATCTACGAGTTGTCCTCGGGACCCGGCTCGCTGTCCGACAGGGCGATCCCACCTTCGACCACGAAGCGGGTCAGCCCCGCGATGGTCCGGATCCGGAGCTTGGTCATGACCCGTTCGCGATGGGTTTCGACCGTGCGATGGCTGATCCCGAACTCCTCGGCGATCTCTCTCGCGGTTCGCCCCCGGGCGACCCGCACCAGCACTTCCTGCTCGCGGGGGGTGAGCTGATCGAGCCGACTCCGGCGTTGTTCCTGCTCGAGCTCGGCGCGAAGGGCTACCGACAGCTGGTGCGTCACCCGCTCGCTCAGGTATTCGCGTCCCTCGTGGACGGCGCGCACGGCGCTACGCAACTCGGCGGGACCGGCGTCTTTCAGCACGTAGCCGTCGGCTCCGGCGCGAACCGCCTCGAGCACGTATTCGGGATCGTCGAACATGCTGAGGATCAGGATCGCGACCGATCGCTCTGCCTCGCGAAGTCCTCGGGTCACCTCGAGCCCGGAGAGGCCCGGCATGGACACGTCGAGCACGACGACATCGGGCGAGTGCTCGGCCACGGCGGCCAGGGCTTCGGGGCCGTCGGCCGCTTCGGCCACCACTTCGAGACCGGGCTCCCGCTCGAGGACGTGACGGATTCCCTCGCGCACGATGGCGTGGTCATCGGCGACGACGACGCGGATGCGAGCGGGGGCTTCGGGGACGGATGCGGCGCGGTCGAGATCACTCATGGCTGTTCCTTCGTGTTCGTGCGGGGCCAGGGAACGTGTACGTGGAGCCGGGTGCCCCCGTCGGGTGCCGGACCGAGTTCGACATGTCCGCCCAGTGTGGTGACGCGCTCGCGGATACCGGCAAGGCCCGAGTGCCGGCTGCTGCCTTCGATCTGGAACCCGTCCGGCACGCCGCTGCCGTCGTCGACGACCTCCAGCTCGATCCTGTCACCCTCGGTGCGCACGGTGATCCATACCTGGCGGGCACCTCCGTGGCGCACGGCGTTGGCCAGCGCCTCCTGGGCGGTGCGATAGAGAGCGAGTTCGGTGTCTGCATCGAGCTCCGGCTCACGCACGGGTGTGTCGAAATGGACTTCCATGGCACCGTCGTTGCCTGCCAGGTCCCGCGCAAGCGCGCGCAGGGCCGGTATCAGCCCCAGGTCGTCGAGCGCCACCGGTCGGAGGTTGCGTGTCACTCCCCGGATCGTCTGGATCGTGCCTCCGACGAGGCTTCGCACCGTGTCGAGCCCGGCTGCGAGGTCGTCGGAGCCCTGTTCGGCCAGCAGTCCCAGACGAAGCTGAACCGCCGCGAGAATCTGCGCCGTCTCGTCGTGCAACTCTCGCGAGATGCGTTGCCGCTCTTCTTCGTGACGATGCACCATTCGGGTCTGGAGGCGCTCGAGCTCCTGCGTACGCGCCTTCAGGCGCCGGGTGAGCGCCGCGTTCTCCAGAGCGGCCCCCACCTGCTGGCCCAGCGAGGTGAGGAAGCGGGTGTCGAGGGCTGCGAACGGCTCACGGGCTTCGCCCACGACAACGAGGGAGCCGGCCACCTCACCGTTCTGGATCACGGGAAGGGCGGCGAGATACTGCGGTCCGCCGAGCGACGCGCGCCCCGCTTCGGCCGGCGCGGCCACCTGCGGCTCGCCGGTGGCGAGTACGCGGGCGAGCACCGCCCGCATCGGGGGCGGAGGTGAAGTCCACCTCCATTCGGCACAGTCGCCCGACGCCGCCACGGCCGGCATGCCGGCGCCCGGTGCCAGGGCATCGAGGAAGAGCGCGCTGCCCCGTACGGAGCGTAGCGTCAGTGCACGGTCCATGAGGGCATCGGGAAGGTTGTCGACACGCTCCTCGCGGGGTTGGAGCTCGGCGGACAGCGCCGACATCGCGCGCAGACCCTCGTCCAGGTCTTCCATGACCAGGAAGAGGATCCCCAGGCCGAGGGCGAGTTCGAAGAGCACGTCGAGATAGTAGCCCCAGGGGTTCCAGATACCTCGGGCCCGCAGGAACGGATAGTCGAGATGGTGAACGGCCCAGAGCGTCATCGCCAGCGCAACCCAACGAGCGGCCGTCGACCCCGTTTCACGGTGGTACCGGTAGAAGGCCCAGGCGGTGCCCAGGGTGGCGAGGCTCAAGAAGAGCACGGCCGGCCCGGCAGCGAGCAGGAAGGTCCGGAGTTGATAGATGGCCAGGTACGACCAGACCAACGGAAACAGGATCGCGATCATGTAGCGCAGCTTCCATGTCGCACCCCTCCAGAACACCAGCGCAGCCCACAGCAGAGCGAGGGCCGTCCATCCGGTCAGGACCTGGTGCCAGAAGAGCCAGGCGCTGGCCCCGGTGTGCATGAACGAGATGATGGCCGCCATGCGCAGCCCGTAGACGAACCACGCCAATGCCCACGCCCGGAAGTAGGGCTTGCGGTAGCGGCGGTACAGTCTCAGGCACAGCAGGCCGAGGCCGAGCGTCAGGACCGCCTGGAAATAGGCGGCTGCCAGCTCGGAGACGGCGGCCTGGGGAACGGAGAGATCCATGCCGGAAGGTCGACGCGGGCGCCAGGCGTGGCAATGAGCCTCGGGGTACGGTCGGCACGCGACCCGCGCGCGGCCTACCGCCCCCCGTGCGCGTCGTCACGAAGGTGTGCATCTTGTGCCTCCCCGTGTGGCTCTGCGGGGAAACCCTTCCCTCCCAGGAGGCAGCCGTGGTTGCACGTTCCGTTCGAATCCGATGGGGCGCATGGGCTCTCTGCGCCATTCTCGCACCGGCCGCACTGTCGGCCCAGGGCGCCCTGGAAAACATCCAGGTGCTGTCGCCCGACCTCTCCCGCAGTGAGGTGAACGCGGTCATGAGGGGCTTCACGGCGGCACTGGGGGTGCGTTGCGTGACCTGCCACGTGGGCGAGGAAGGTCAACCGCTCAACACCTACGATATGGCGTCCGACGACAAGCCGATGAAGCGCAAGGCGCGTGAGATGCTGCGCATGGTCCAGGCGATCAACGGGGAATTCCTCGCAGACCTGCCCGACCGGGGCCAGCCCGCGGTGCCGGTGACGTGCGCCACCTGTCACGGTGGGATCAGCCGGCCCGAACCCCTGAGTTCGCTGCTGGTACGGGTGGCCGCCGACGAGGGGGGTGACGCCGCCGCACGGCGCTACCGCGAGCTGCGTGAGGAATACTTCGGCACGCGGGCCTACGATTTCGGCGCAGGCACGCTTCAGGGTGCCCTGGAGGCGCTCGTCGAGGCCCAGGACGCCGAGGCGACGCTCTCCCTCGGTGCGGTGGCTACCGAGTTCTTTCCCGAATCGGCTGATGTGGCGGCCTCCATCGGGCGGGCGCACGAGCTTCACGGCGACACCCAGGCCGCCGTCGCCGCCTATCGAAGAGCGCTCGAACTCGATCCCGACAACCGCATCGCTCAGCGTCGGCTCGAGGTGCTCGGCGGCGGAGGGGGCTGACGGAGGCGGAATCCGCCTGAGGCAGGATGGGGTGACGGGCGCTGAAGCGTGCCCGTCACCCATCCCCGCGGATCAGAAGATGGCCGGGGATTCCGGCCCGTCTGCGATTCGCGAAAGCAAAGCAGCCCGCTCTTCGCGCAGCAGCAGCGGTGACCGGGTGAGGCGCTCGGCACGGTGGGCGAGTTCGACCGCGCGGGAACCGTTCCCGTCACGATGGGCGACCCAGGCCGCATCCAGGAACCAGCGGGCCGCCATGGCGACGTCGCCCCATTCCAGTGCGGTCTCGCCGGCGCGGGTGAGGTCGCGAGTCGATTCGCGCTCGTTGCCGGAGTAGTAGGCCAGCACCCCGGCCATGCGGAAGTTCTTCGCCGCTGCGGGGTCATCGCCCTGGAGTTCGGCGGCTCGGCGATAGAGGGACGCCGCCCGGCTCCAATCCTTGCTCGTCTGCGCGATCTGGGCCGCCTGCTGCTGGAGTTCAGCTGCCTTGGCCTGCGCAGTTCCGTCGATAGCAGTTGCAGTCTGGGCTGTACCCGGCACCGCCGAAACAGCCAGGGCGGCCACGGCCGCCAGAGTCGCACTACGCCACGTCATCCGCATCTTCATCCTCCCATCCCTGTGGTCACGACTCCGGTCGGTCCGGAGTCGGAGATCGCTCGGCCCTGCCGACGACGATCCCAAAGCTATAGACGTGCGACCCCCCCAAAAGGTTTCTCTCCGACCTGCAGCCGTACCTCCTTCAGGGGTCGATCCGGAAGTCCCGTGAGACCATTCCCGCGTTGGCGCGCTCGGCGTCGACGGCCACCACTCGGATCGTCGTCCCACCCGGCGCGAGATCCGCAGGCACCACGATCTCGCCGCTGTAGTGGCTGGTTTCGCCCGCGTAGGTCAGCGGGGCCGACACGACGACTCGACCCTCACGGAGCAAGGCGACTTCGAGGGTATAGCGATCGGAATCCCACAGGCCACCCGGCTGCGTGGGGCATCCGCACAGCATCGTGATCCGGGCGTGGACCGGAATGGGGGATCCGGGTCGACCCGAGGCGGCGAGATCGACCAGTTCGACGGTGAACCCGTGCAGCATGAGAACCACGCCGTCACCCTCGACGTGGTGTCCGGGCACGAGCAAGAGTGTGGCGCTGGCGCGCTGCACCGCATGCGGGGTCCCGAGGGGACCCTCGGCCTCGATCACGACCGTGGTGGGAGCCGAGAGCGGGAGCGTCGCCTCGAACACGCCGGCTCCCTCGGTGGCGAAGACCGATGCGCCTCTCGCCCGGTCGCCCATGATCGCCTGGGTATCTCCCGTCCCGCCCTCCTGCACGCCCTCGGCCAGCACCGCGCCCGTCGCCGCGTCCCGGATGGTGATCCGGGCACCGCCGACGCTCGAGCCGATGATCTTCGCGTCCTGGGCCACCGCCCGGACGACCACCCGGGTCGGAATCGCCTCCTGCGCCCGGAGGGCTGGCGCGCCGAGGGCGGAGAGGAGGGTGAGGGCGAGCGCGAGGCGAGCACTCGGGAGCAGGCGTCTGGGGGCAGGCATGTGTGGGGTCCTTCGAAGGGGAGGGTGAGAACGGGCAGGGCCAGGGGAGGAACCCCCTCCGGAGCCGCGCTGCGCTACGTCGCCGACCGTCTCCGGAGGGGGTTCCTCCCCCGTCCCTACCCGCGAGTTGGGGGGGAGTGCGCTGCTTCGCGGGGGGGGCTGCTTCGCGGTGGGGGCTGCTTCGCGGTGGGGGCTGC
>CAZFRU010000060.1:0-23685 GCA_964521385.1 uncultured Gemmatimonadaceae bacterium
ATCCGCTCACCCAGCAGGAAGACCTCGTCGTCGGGGTCGGAAGCCTCCGCGTCGGATTCCGCCTCGGCCACCGCCTCCGCCTCCAGGGCGAGCCCCGCCTCCTCCTCGGCTACCTCGGGCCCCGAATCATAGTCGGGTCGTGCCTCACGTACCCACCAGCGGCGACTGCCCTCGGTGCCTGGCAAGCCCAGCCCCCGATCCCACACCAGCCCCGAGTCCAATCCCCGATCCCACACCATTTCCACCCCGATCCCACCCATGCGTCACCTCCTCATTCATCCGGCATCCACCATCCTGCGAACACATGAAATCTAACGGCTGGTTTCGGGACTTCTTCGGGTGCCCCCAGAAGGCACACCGGGGGGTTTCGAGGCCTCGACGGGTGGGGCAGGCCCTCGATCGCCGCTCAGCAGCCCGCCAGCCTTCGCCACTGGTGTCTCCGGGCGGACTCCCGGACGATCGCGTCCCGGCCACCTGAAATCCGTCCATGTCTGGATGGGACACATGTACTCGCGGATTCTCGAAGCCGAGGGGGGCAGAAGGTGATCGGGGTGTCGGTGGACTGTCCAACCGCGAGCTTCCCTGGAGCCCGGCGCACGGTCTTCAACGTGGGTGGAAACAAGTACCGGCTGGTAGTCGACATGCGCTACGATCTTGGACGGGTGTATGTCCGACAGGAATTGACGCATGAGGAGTACGACCTCAAGTCGAGCGAAGGCGCACTGTGAGGCTACGAGGGGAAACGAACCCCGATGGCAGGGCCAACACGGGCGACCTTGCGTCGTATATTGTCGAGTGATCTACCGAGATGAAATCCCTATGGAGGAGTGATCCCAATGAAGATCGGTACGGCAGTTCTCCTGCTCATCGGTGTTGCCGCGTGTGGAGATGCCGCCGGTCCTGAGACCCCTCTGGACTCGAGGATCGAGGCGTTTCCCCGCTGCGTGGCGGTGGGAGACTCGCTCCGTTTCATCGCGTTCGCCCGGCCAGTAGACCGATCGAGTTCACGGTGCGCTGACGGAATATGCTGACGATGTCTCGGATTCTTGGTGTCGCGGCGGCTGTGTTTGCGGGTATGTTGCTGACGTTGCCGACGATCCGCTGGATGCAGGGACGACTGACACTTCGAATGGCCTCGGGGCTGTGGATTTCCGGGATCGGCTTCGCGCTCCTGGCCCTCGCTGCGCTGTTGCTCGAGGGTGAGAGTGCGCGGGGTGCTGTCGTTCTCGGAGTTCTGGGGACGGGCATCGGGATGGTCGTCCAGAAGCGGAATGCAGGTTCTCGCACCAAGTAGCTCTGGTGGAGTTGAAGCACAGGGCCGCGCCAGGTGTCTGCAGTCGCCTGGTCGTGTCGAGCACTGCCATCGTGTTGGTCTGGGACGACGGCATATCGGCTGACGAGCGCATGTCCGTGTCCGACGCCGTCACCCGCCTCAACGCGGTTCTCGAAGGCCGCTACCGAGGTCGAGGGCGAGTCGGGCCAGGGCGGCATGGCGACCGGTGACGAATTGAACGCAGCAAGCTGTAGTCGGGATCGCCAACGGGTTACTATTCGTCACCTTTCCGTCGTCAGGCCACATGGGGGTCGGTGGCACAACCGCCTCGTGATGACGACGTTCACCTCTGAGTACGAGAGGACGCAATGAGGGTCGCCGAGTTGATGCAGACCGACGTAAGGACCAGTTCTCCCGCGGAGTTGGTGGTGGACGTGGTTCGAGCCATGGCCGACTCCCACATTTCAGGCCTCCCCGTGGTCGATCCTACGGGCCACCTTCTTGGTGTCGTGTCCGCGACGGATGTCCTGCAGGCCACCGCCGAGCAGGATGACGCGGAGGCGCGAGCCCGGTTCTTCGAGCATACCACAGCGCGCGAGATCATGACGCCCGTGGCCTACACCATCGAGCCGGACGCCGAGGTCCAGGAGGCTACACAGAAGATGCTGTACGGTGAGGTACGCCGACTCTTCGTGACCGATCAGGGCAAGTTGGTCGGTGTCATCTCACAGACCGATGTCGCCCACGCGATGGGTATGGGGCGGCTCTGAGAGCCGAGTCGCCCGCCTGCCTTCGAATCCAGGAGCCGGGTTCGGTTCCGTCGGGGCCGGATCACAGTCCCTGACGCAGGAACGCCTGGACTCGGAGAACCACGATGAACCCTAGGAGCCGGCCCAGCCTCTGGTATGTTCTGCTGGCCGTGATGGGCGTGATGCTGGCATGGAACGCCTGGGTGGAGGTGCGGGCGGTCGAGTCGATCCCGTATAGCCAGTTCGAGACCTATCTCGATCAGGGTGCGGTCAAGGAAGTCGTCATCGGCAGCACCCGCATCCGTGGTACGCTCGAGACCGAGGACGAGGGCGAGACACGGTTCGTGACGACGATGGTTCCGCCAGACCTGGCAGAGCGGCTGCGCGACACCGGCGTGACCTATTCGGGCACGGTCGAGAACAGCTGGATCACCACCTTCCTGTGGCTGGTCCTGCCTCTGCTGTTCTTCGTGCTCCTATGGCGCTTCGCCCTCCGCAGGTTGGGGGGTGCACAGGGCATGGGAGGGCTCATGTCGGTCGGAAAGAGCAAGGCCAAGGTCTACGTCGAAAGCGACACCAAGGTGACGTTCGAAGATGTTGCGGGCGTGGATGAGGCCAAGGCTGAACTGCGCGAGGTCATCGACTTTCTGAAGAACCCCAAGGAGTATGGCAGCCTGGGCGCACGGATGCCCAAGGGCATTCTCCTGGTCGGGCCACCGGGCACCGGCAAGACCTTGCTGGCCCGCGCGGTGGCGGGTGAAGCGAGCGTGCCGTTCTTCTCGATTTCAGGGTCGGAGTTCGTCGAGATGTTCGTCGGCGTGGGCGCGGCGCGGGTGCGTGACCTGTTCGAGCAGGCCCGGGAGGCCGCCCCCGCCATCATCTTCATCGACGAGTTGGACGCGCTGGGCCGCGCCCGGGGTGCTGGCACGGTCCACGGCGGCAACGATGAGCGCGAACAGACACTCAACCAGCTCCTGTCGGAACTGGACGGATTCGATCCAGGTGAAGGCGTGGTGCTGCTGGCGGCCACCAACCGACCCGAGATCCTGGACCCGGCCCTGTTGCGGGCGGGACGGTTCGACCGGCAGGTACTGGTCGACCGGCCCGACCGCGCGGGAAGGGTGCAGATCCTGAAGGTGCACATGAAGAAGATCGTTCTGGCACCGGACATGGAGATGGACGACATCGCCGCGCTGACCACCGGATTCTCGGGGGCCGATCTGGCCAACCTGGTCAACGAGGCGGCGCTGCTGGCCACACGACGGCGAGGCAAGGTCGTCACCATGGCTGATTTCACCCACGCCATCGAACGAATCGTGGCGGGGCTGGAGAAACGCAATCGGCTGATCAACCCGCGCGAACGCAAGATCGTCGCCTATCACGAGATGGGTCATGCCCTGGTCAGTATGGCGCTGCCGGGAATGAGCGAGGTACACAAGGTGTCGATCATCCCGCGCGGTATCGGTGCTCTGGGCTATACCATCCAGCGCCCGACTGAAGACCGCTTCCTGATGACCGAACAGGAGCTGCGCGACAAGATCACGGTCTTGATGGGCGGTCGTGCTGCGGAGCGATTGATCTTCGAAGTTGTGTCCACGGGCGCTGCCGACGATCTGGCGCGCGCCACCGACATCGCACGCTCCATGGTGGCTCGTTACGGCATGGATGCGGAGCTGGGCAACGTCAGCTATGACTCCGAGAGGGACAGCGGTCTTCTCGGTGACCGCACCCCGGGCTATTTCGAGCGTAGCTATAGCGAGGCGACGGCCGAAGCCATGGATGGCGCCGTGCGTGAGTTGCTGCGAGAGCTGTCCGCACAGGCCCTCGACATGCTGAAGGACAATCGTGACACCCTGGAGAGGGCCGCCATCCGCCTGCTGGAGGTCGAAACCCTGGACGAGGCGGCGCTCCGCGAGCTTACCCATGATATTCGCAAACGCACGCCGGCCGCGGCGAAGACGACGCCGATCGAGTGACCGTCGACACGAGCCTCTCGAGAGAGCTCGAGAAGGCTACGTCGATTGCGGCCGGTGGGCAGGGATGCCGTGGAGCATTCCCCACACGCTGATGTCTTCGTCCAGAACCGGCCACTGCACCCCCTGGCCGCCACCAATCAGGCGAAAATCACTACGCTGTTCAGCGGTAGCTTCGGCCAAGCGCCACGACCACGCCAGAGGCACGCTGATGGTCCGACCGTCACTCAGCGAGGCGGTGATCTCCTCGTCTGTGACCTGCACCGCCTTGATTACGGGTTCAGGTTGAACCGCAATGTTGGATCCAGGCATGGGCCATGACCTCCAGGTTGTCCTGAATGATTTGCCGGATTCGGTTGATATCTCGAGGTGAAAATCCGGAATTTGCGGCGAGTGGGAGAGGCTGGAGCCAGAACTTGCAGGTTAGCTACCATTCTGAGCGCGGCAAGGGTCCCAGGCCAATGACCCGCATGCTTCTTCGTGGCCTGCTTCGCGACCGCGGCTCTATCGGGATTATCCGCCCTGCGGTTGGGGCGGGAGAGCGTCACCCTATTCGGCTCGCATCGTGGCGATGGGATCGACGCGGGTCGAGCGCCGGGCCGGGATCCAGGTCGCGAGCAGAGCGGTGAGCAGCAGCAGGGCCGGGACGACGACGAAGGTGGTGGGATCGGTCGGACTGACTTCGTACAAGAACACTGCGAGCACTCGTGTCACGGCAAATGCGCCGCTGATTCCGATCAGGAGTCCCATGACGACCATGCCGAGGGCGCTGCGCAAGACGAGGTAGCGCACGTCGCTCGCCGCCGCCCCGAGCGCCAGGCGGATGCCCATCTCGCGCGTGCGGCGCGCCACCGAATACGAGACCACGCCGTAGATGCCGACGGTGGCGAGCAGGAGTGCCAGCGCGGCAAACCCGCCGAGAATCAGCAGCAGAAACCGGCGATCGGCCAGCGAGCCCTGCACCCGGTCGGAGAGCCGATCCACTTCGATGGCGATGTCGGCGTCGGCCTGGCCCACTACGCTGCGAAACTCCGAGACCAGGGCGGTCGGTTCGGAGGTTGCGGCCTCGAGCACGAGTGCGGCCCCGAAGGTCAGACGGAAGGGACGCTGCAGGTAGTTCCAGTAGACCGTGGGTACGGGCAGGCGGGTGAGATCCCGGTAGCGCACGTCGCCCACCACGCCCACCACGGTGCCGAAGATGGGCGGGTCGGCGTCCCAGAAGTTGTCCATGCCCCCGCCCGAAACCTGACGACCGAGGGGGTCGACGTCGGGCCAGAAGCGATCGACGAAGGCCTGGTTCACCAGCACGGAGTGGATGGCCTCGGGCGTGTCGCGCTCGTCGAAGAGGCGGCCACGAACCAGCGGAATGTCGAGCGCCTCGAAGGCGCCGGCACTCGCCACCACATAGGCGGGGGAGTCGACGTCGTGAGAGGGGTCGCCGTCGAGTTGTACGCGACCCGTCGGCACCCCGCCCTGGAGCGGAAGTGCGCTCACGATCCCCGCCGCTGCCGCACCGGGCAGCGCCTCGAGACGGGGCAGGAGCCCTTGGTAGAAGCGGGCCTGGTCGGCGGGTTCCGGGTAGCGCAGTCCGTTGAGGGCCACCCCCGTGACGAGCACGTCGTCGGCGTCGATGCCCGGGTCCTGGGCGAGGACCTGTCGGAAGCTGCGGATCAGGAGGCCCGATCCCATGAGGAGCACCACGGCCAGCGCTACCTCGGTCGCGACCAGCACGCTCCAGATGCGGGTGCGCCCGCGAGAGGTGCCGCGCGCCTCGCCCCGCAGCGTGTCGGCCTGCTCGCCGTCGGTCAGCCGCAGCGACGGCAACAGGCCGAAGGCGACGGCTGTGGCCACCGCGATGGCGGCGGTGAAGGCCAGCACGGGAAGCGCGAGGCCGACCTCGTCCATCCGGGGCACGTCACGCCCCACCACCCGAATCGCTCGCAGCAGCAGGGTCGCCACCGCGAGCCCCAACGCCGCGCCACCCACGGCCAGCACCGCGCTCTCGGTGAGAAGCTGCCGGACCAGCCGGCTTCGGCCCGCGCCCAATGACGACCGCACGGCGAATTCGCGCCCCCGAGCCGTGCCGCGAGCCAGCAGGGTACTGGCCAGGTTGGTGCATGCCACCAGCAGCACGAACCCGGCGGCACCCAGAAGCAACCACAGGGGGCGGGTCATGTCGCCCACCACCGCCGTGCGGAGTGGCGTGATCACCACGCCGGTGGCGAGGTACTCGGCGTCGCTCTCGGGCTCTCCGGCCAGGATCCGGCGGGTGAGTCCGTCGAGGTCGTCCGAGGCGCGCTCCAGCGTCACACCGTCGGCCAGCCGCCCCACCACGGACCAGTTGTGGGCGGTGCGCGAGTCACCGGGCGGGGTCAGCTCCGCCGGATACCACAGTTCGGTCCCCTCCGGGTAGGCTTCGGCCCCCTCGACCACCCCGACCACGGTCGCGCGCACGGAGGGCAGATCGAGCGAGCGCCCCACCACCTCGGAGGTGCCGAACAAGCGCTGGGCGAGTGCCCGGGTGATCACGACCGTGCCCGCCGCCCCCTCGCGGTGGTCGTCCGGCCCCGTCAGACGGCCCGCGAGCGGGCGAACGCCGACGGCGCGCCAGAAGTCGGCGCTCACCGGCGCGCCGTGCACGCGGAGCGGCTCCTGGCCACCCACGACGGTGAGAGACGTCGGGGAGTACGCAGCCAGCGCCTCGAAGCTCTCTGATTCCGCGCGCCAGTCCCGCAGATTGGGCCACGCCACGGGCATCGCGCCGCCTCGCAGATTTCGTTCGGCGAGGGTGACCAGTCGATCGGCGTCCGGGTAGGGGAGCGGACGCATCAACACCCCATGGACCACGCTGAAGATCGCCGTGTTGGCGCCGATGCCCAGCGCCAGGGTGAGCAGCGCCACCACCGCGAATCCGGGGCTCCGGGCCAGACTCCTGAGCGCATACCGCACATCTTGCATCACCGCCTCCCATCCGAATGTTCGTCGTAGCCGCCGATCGCGTCGCCGCACCAGCGATTCGCAGGAACGCCGGATCGAGTCGAGGTCACCGAAACGACGTTCGGCCTCGGCCCGCGCTGCCTGCGGCTCCCACCCCTCTGCTTCGAGTTCCCGGGTTCGCAGGTCGAGGTGCGCCTGCAACTCACGGTCGACATCGTCGCCGACGGGCAGGTCGCCCACCCGTGGCCGGTCGCCGTGCAGCGAGCGGGGGCCAGGACGAGGATCGTGGGTCATCCGAGCGGCCCGTCGGCCTCGAGCACACGCGCCATCGCCGCCACGTAGCGATCCCAACTGTGGAGTTGGCTCTGGAGCGCTTCCGCACCCACCGGCGTCAGCGAGTAGAAGCGCGCCTCGCGCCCCGTGTCGGTAACCCCCCAGGCCGCGGATACCAGGTCACGAGCCTCGAGGCGGCGAAGCGCCGGGTACAGCGCGCCCTCCTCGACCTGGAGCAGGTCGTCGGTCGCCATGCGGATCGCCCGCGACACCCCGTATCCGTGCAGCGGGCCCCAACTCAACGTCTTCAGGATCAACACGTCGAGCGTGCCCTTGATCAGGTCGAGCGACATCGTGCCTCCATCGTACCCGTGAATCTCATACCCATGAGATATATAGGGGTCTGGAATGGTTGCAAGGCTGCCCGATGCGGGTCCGGTGCCTTCACTTCCGACAGTGTCTTCAGTGGCGTCGCACGCGGGTTCGCCGTATTGATGAGCAGCCACCACCCTACGCCCCTTCCGCCCTATGCGCGTCGCCGTCCTCTCCGACATCCACGGCAACCTTCCGGCCCTCGAGGCCGTGTTGGCCGACGTGGTGGCCGCGCGGGTCGACCTCGTCGTCGTAAACGGCGACACCATGCCGGGCCCGATGCCGGGTGCTGTGCTGGCCGCCCTCGATGCGTTCTCGCTGCCGGTGCGGTGCCTGCACGGCAACGGCGAACTCGACGTTCTGGCGTCGCTACGTGGCGAAGACCTCTCGTACGTACCCGAGCGGGTACAGCCGCTGATCCGGTGGGTGGCCGCCGGACTCACGCCCGCGCACGCGGAGTGGATCGCCACCTGGCCCCGGACCGTGGGCCTCGATCTTCCGGATCTCGGTGAGGTGTTGTTCTGTCATGCGACGCCCCGCAGCGCTCGCGAGATCTTCACCCGCCTCACGCCCGACGAGCGGGTGATGCCCGCCTTCGAGGGTGTGACGGCGTCGACCGTCGTGTGCGGGCATACCCACATGCAGGTCGAGCGGGAGGTGCGTGGAATCAGGGTGGTCAACGCGGGCAGTGTCGGCATGCCGTTCGGTGCCACGGGCGCCTACTGGTTGCTGCTCGACCATGGCGTGCACCATCGACGCACGGAGTACGACCTCCAGGCTGCGGCCGCGCGGATTCGGGTCTCGGGCTACCCCCAGGCCGAGGCCTTCGCCGATTCGAATGTGCTCGAGCCCCCCACCGAGAAGGAGATGCTGGAGGTGCTCGAGCGCAGCGCCAACCAAGGCTGAACCGCGTCGGGTCCGCGTGGGGCTCAGCGCGAGAGGGCTTTGCTCAAACGGCGTACCTTGAAGGCGAACACGATGCGCATGGTGCCGACCAGTACGGCCCAGGCGGCGATCATGTAGACGACCAGCAGGCTACCGACGCCGATCCGCAATACGATCAGGATCGCCAGTAGTACGGACAGCGTGCCACTGAGGTAGAGGATCCACTCTCCCTTGATCTCCTTGCGCACTTCGATGCCGAGCAGGATCTGGGTCAGGCCGGCACTCAGGGAGAAAAACGCGACGGTATAGATCAGCGCCACCATGCTGACGGGAGGGCTCAACAGCAGGAAGCCCCCTACCGTCGTTCCGAGGATGCCGTAGAGCAGAAACCAGCCCCATCCCCGGTGTCCCCTCCTGCTCACCGCGCCGAAGACGCTGAACACACCATCGATCAGCAGGAAAGCCGCAAACCAGATACCCAGTACGTACAGTGCGATCCCCGGCTGATAGATCGTCACCGCACCAAACAGCACCGCGGCGAGACCGCCGATCAGGTAGATCCACCAGGTTCTTCTCAGCAGTTCGCTGACACTGCCCTGGATGGTGTGCAGAGTCGTCGTCGAGTCCGTCATGGTCGCTCCTATCAAGCGGGATTTACTGCTGGCCGACCCCGGCTGTGCTGTCTATGGTCGCGGTGGCCAGTGCGGGGAAGTATAGCCGACTCGATCCATGGTAGATAGGCGATCCCAGGGGATTCGGGCCGCTTATTCGCCCTTCATTGGTCATAATGAAGTGCAATCGCAAGTGCAATCGCAGGCTCGCGGACGACCCAACGCGGCTTCATATCGGCGAGCTTTCTCGGTATGTTGTTTATTGCGAAAGGCGAGGTCGGTGGATCGGTTATGCCGGGGGGATGCCTATTGATGAGCATACACAATTATTGTCGAGAGAGGTCGGATCCATGAGTGAACGCTATCAGGATTTTCATCTACAATTGCTCGCGGGGACATGGCGCGAAGGTAGCGGTGAAGAATCCCGTCCTGTGGTAAACCCCTACTCTGGCGAGACGTTGACTTCGATCCGGTCAGCTACCGCCGATGACCTGGACTCGACCTACCGAAAGGCCGCAGCGGCGCAGGTGGCCTGGGCAGACACGCCGCCGGCCGAGCGAGCCGCCCTCATACTGCGGGTGGTGTCGATCTTCGATGAACGCAAAGAAGAGATCATCGACTGGCTGATCCGCGAATCCGGTAGCACACGGCTGAAGGCCACGATCGAATGGGGCCTCGCCCGCGCGATCACCCTGGAAGCGGCGAGTATGCCCACCAGGGCCCAGGGCGCCACCATGGGTAGCGATGTTGCGGGGAAGGAAAACCTCGTCTATCGCCAGCCGGTGGGGGTGGTGGGTGTGATCAGCCCCTGGAACTTTCCGCTGCATCTCTCGCAACGTTCTGTGGCGCCGGCGCTTGCCCTGGGCAATGCGGTGGTGATCAAGCCGGCGAGCGATACGCCGATCACCGGGGGCCTGTTGCTGGGCCGCATCTTCGAGGAAGCGGGCCTGCCAGCGGGTGTGCTGAGCGTGGTGATCGGCCCGGGATCGGCCATCGGTGACGACTTCGTGGCCCATGCCGTACCATCCCTGATTTCCTTCACCGGATCGACGCCGGTGGGCAAGAACGTTGGCAGGATCGCGACAGGCGGTCGCTACCTCAAGAAGGTCGCCCTGGAGTTGGGCGGGAACTGTCCTTTCGTGGTGCTCGAGGATGCCGATGTCGAGCAGGCCGTGAAAGCGGCGGTGTTCGGCACCTTCCTGCATCAGGGGCAGATCTGCATGGCCATCAACCGGATCATCGTCGTGCGCGGCCTGTATGACCGCTTCGTCGAGGGGTTCGTCGCTCACGCCGGCAAGCTGAACGTCGGCGATCCCGATGCGATGGACACCGTGATCGGCCCGATCATCAATCAAGCGCAACTCGAAGGCCTGCAGCAGAAGATCGCCACAGCCAGGGATCAGGGAGCAACAGTACTCCTGGAGGGCGAGATCCATGGCCAGATGGTGCCGCCCCACGTGTTTGGTGACGTAACGCCCGATATGGAGCTCAGCACGGATGAGATCTTCGGACCCCTGGTCGGCATCCAGAAGGCCAGGGACGAAGAGCACGCCCTGGAGCTCGCCAATGGCACCGAGTTTGGTCTCTCCGGCGCCGTGTTCTGCGGTGACCTGGACCGAGGACTGGGATTTGCCCGCAAGATCGAGACGGGCATGGCTCACGTGAACGATATGCCGGTCAACGATGAGGCTCACCTGCCCTTTGGCGGTGAGAAGGACTCGGGGCTGGGCCGTTTCAACGGCGACTGGGCGATCGAAACGTTTTCCACCGTGCAGTGGGTGAGTGTGCAGAGAGCCCCGAGGCAGTATCCGTTCTAGGCAGGCGACCAGCGCCGTACCGGGACACGCCTCGAGTCGGGTTTCGGGCGTGCGCGCCTCACCCCTCGGGCAAACTCCGTCGGCTCCACATATCTTGTGGCGTCCCCTGAACTCCAGACTCGCACCCTGCCCATGATCACCTTTCGTCGTCGCCGTTCGGTGCAGCCGCACCTCTCCGCCTCGTCCTTCCTGGTCGCGCTCTCGTGGGTCGCGCTCGCGGCCGCACCACCCCAGGCCGCGGCCCAGACCGCGGGCCCGTCCATTCAGGTCGAGGCGCAACCCCGCGCCGACTCGGGCAAGGTGCTCACGATCGACGACTATTCCCGCTGGCGCACCATCTCGGACGAGGGCATCTCCAGCGACGGACGGTGGGTGACCTGGGTCTACCGCTTCACCAACGTCGCGCGCGACGACGAGAAGCCCGAGTTGCATCTCCGCAATGTCGAGACCGATGAGGAGATCACCATCGCCAACGCATCCAGCGGACAGTTCTCTCCCGATGGGCGTTGGATCGCCTATCGGGTGGACTCCATTCCCCCTGCGGGCGGGGTCCGGGGCCGAGCGGGTTCGGACGAAGAGGGCCCAGCTCAGGGAGGACGAGGCGGCGCCTCCGAGGCCCAGCACCGGGTCGAGCTCCGGGAGCTGGCCACGGGCGAGACGCAGGCGTGGCATGACATGCAGTCGGTGACCTTCAACCAGACCTCGACCTTCGCGCTGGTACGCAATCGCGCGTCGGGGGGCGGTCGGGGGCCCGGCGGCGGCCCCCGCGGCGGCGGTGCCGGTGGCGGTGCCGGCAGCGGCGGTTCCGACGCCATTCTCCACGAACTGGCCACCGGTCGCGGCCGCCTGCTCGGAAGCGTGGGGGACGCGGTCTTCGACCGCGCAGGCGACATGCTGGCCTACACGGTCGATGCGGAGATCAAAGACGGCAACGGTCTGTTCGTGGTCGATCTCGAGAGCGGCGCCACGCATGTGCTGGACAACGATTCGCGGGGCTATGGCCAGCTGTCGTGGAACGACGCCGGAACCGGACTCGCCGTGCTCAAGGGCGAAACCGTGCCGAAACTGCGGGAGCGCGCCAACATGCTCCTGGTGGTGCCGGACGTGCGCACCGCCCTCGGCGATCCGACCAGGAGGCCGGCAACCCTCGACACCACGGCCACCGGATTTACCCGGGGATGGGTGATCAGCGAACGCGCGCCGCTCACCTGGAGCGAGGACGGTGCCCGGGTCTTTTTGGGGGCGATGCCGCAGACGCCCGCCGCCGATACCGTGCGCGTGGAGAGTTCGGACACCACCGCCAACGTCGACATCTGGAGCACCACCGACCGTGTCATCCAGTCGGTGCAGATGGCCCGGGCGAACAGCGATCGCAACTTCACCTACCGTGGCTCGTTCGATGTCCGTACCGGTGCCTACGTGGCGCTCAACGACTCGACGCTGCGCGATCTGGAGGTCTCCGTCGACGGTCGCTGGGCCGTGGGCCGGGACCAGCGTGCCTACGTCTCGGATTGGAAGCCGTCCCGTGTCGATGTCTACCGGGTCGATACGGCGACCGGCGAGCGCACCCTCATGTTCGAGGGACTCCCCACCGGCCGCGGCAGCTCCGGCATCTCTCCCGACGGCTCGACCTTCTGGTTCTGGAACGACGACCGGTTCCAGGCCTACGATCTCGCCACCGGGACCACCACCACCCTGGGCACTGACGCGCCCGTATTCGCGGACACCACCTACGACCATCCGGGCGCCCTCCCCGCGTGGGGCATGGCCGGGTTCACCGCCGACGGCAAGAGCCTCATCGTCGAGGATCGCTACGATCTGTGGACCCTTCCGCTGGACGGGAGCGGGGCCACGAACATCACCGGCGGCTTCGGGTTCGAGAACCGCGTCGCGCTGAGGCTGGTCCGGCCGGCGCCCATCGATCCCCTGGCGAGTCGGCGCGTCCGCACCGGCGACGAGTACGACCTCTCGCAGCCCGTGACGCTGTCCGCCTTCGGGGAACTCACCAAGGAGGCCGGGTTCTATTCGCTGCGCGGGGGTGCCCTCACCGAGATCGTCTACGACGACGCCATGTACGACACCCCGGAAAAGGCAGCCCACGCCGACCGCTTTCTCTTCACCCGCCAGACCTTCACCGAGTCCCCCGATCTACGGGTCTCGGGGCCCGATTTCAGCGGTGCCGAGCGGATCACCGACTCCAATCCCCAGCAGAGCGAGTATCGCTGGGGCCACGACGTGCTCTTCGACTTCGCCGATCGCCATGGTCATCCGCTTCAGGGCCTGATCTGGCTTCCTGACGACTACCAGGTCGGCGAGCAGAGGCCCGTGCTGGTGACCTTCTACGAGAAGAACTCGCAGATCCTGAATCGGTATCCCATGCCGGAACTGTTCGTGAGTGTAGGGCGTCCGGCCATCGAGGCGGTGAGCCGCGGGTACATCGTGATGATTCCCGACATCTACTACAACACGGGGTCCTCGCACGAAGACCAGTTGGACGGCGTCGAGTCGGCGACCAGGAAGCTCGTCGAGCTGGGCTACGCCGACCCCGATCGCATCGGGCTGCACGGTCACAGCTATGGGGGTGAGGGCGCCGCCTACATCGGCACTCGCTCGACGCTCTTCGCTGCGGTGGCGGCGGGCGCCGGAGTCACCGACCTCTACACCGACTTCAGTCAGCAGTGGGGCTGGTCGTACCAGAACAGCGGTGGCTCGGGCCAGAACGGCAACCAGTACTACATCTACGGGCAGGGCCGCTGGGGCGCCTCACCCTGGGAGATTCCGGATGTGTACCGAGACCAGTCGGCGCTGAGTCATGCCGACAAGGCCGCACAGCCCTTCCTCATCATGCACGGCACGGCCGACCCAACGGTGTCGTTCAACGAGAGCCTGAAGTTCTTCAATGCGCTTCGCTTCAACGAGAAGACCGCCTTCCTCCTGGCCTATCCGGACGAGGGGCACCACCTGAGCAAGCTCGGCAATCGCATCGATTTCACCACCCGCTTCTTCCAGTTCTTCGACCACTACCTGAGAGACGCGCCCGCGCCCAGCTGGATCACCGACGGCATTCCGTTCATCAAGAAGGCGACGCTGCTCGCGCCGAAGGGAGCAGCGCGGTAGCGGTCGACAGGCCCAGGGGGGGCAGCGTTTCAGGTGCGCGACGCGCGACGGGCGCGTATGTTCGGTGCCTACACGCCGACCCGGAGGTCTCATGCGCATGCCTCGCACCGCAGTCGCTTGCAGCCGAGCCCACGCTGCACCTCGCCCCCCTGTCCTGGGCTGTCTTCTCGTCGTCGTCGGAGGGTGCGGGGAGTCGCCCTCCAACGGCTCGCCGACCGGGTGGAGCCTCACCGACTCGGCGGGGGTGGCGATCGTCGAGCAGACCCTGGACCAGACCCGTGTGATCCGTCTCGACGAGGTCTGGCGCACCGGCAGCCTGGACGGCGCCGAAGAGACCCAGTTCTTCACGCCGCGCGACGCCGTGCTCGGTGACGACGGCCGGGTCTACGTGCTCGACTCGGGTAACGATCGGGTGAAGGTCTTCGACGATGCGGACGGAACGTTTCTCCATGCCTTCGGGTCGGCGGGGGACGGGCCGGGCGAATTCCAGATCACGGCACAACGGATGACGGTGGCCGACGGGCTGCTGGTGGTGATCGACGCCGGCAGGCGGATCCACGCGTTTCGGACCGACGGTACCCACGTCAACACGCTGACCCCCGGCACGGTGCTGCCACAGGGCACCTTCGTCGGGCTGCCGGTCTTCGACGGCGAGCGTTGGATGTTCGACCTGAATCGCTATTTCGACGTAGAAGCGGGCGAGATGATCCCGACCCAGCCCACCGCCCTGCACTTCGTGAACCTCGAGACGGGCGAGATCGGGGACTCGGTGGGGCTGGCGTGGGAGGGTGGCGTCGAGCGCGAGTCGGTGGGGAGCATGAGGTGGAGTGTGACCCCCTTGTTCGAGCAGGACCACGTCGCGTGGCTGGACGATCGGGGTCGTCTCCATCGGGTGTTCAGCGACGACTACGCCTGGCGGGTCTGGGCACCGGACGGCCGTCTGCTGCGCCGGGTCGAGAACCATGACGTACGGGTTCCGGTCGCTCCCTCCGACCTCGACCGGTATGAGGCGGATCGGGTGCAAGGCTGTCGAGAGCGGCCGAACTCGGAGTGTGAGTCGTTCATCGAGGAGGCGCTGCCGGCGATCCTCGATCAGCCCCTGCCCGAGTTCAAACCGACCATCTACCAGTTCGATGGGACCGCCGACGGTGACCTGCTGGTGCTGCGGGCCGATCTGGGCCGCGATATCATCGATGGATTCCAGTCGAAGAGCTACGACCTCTTCGCCCCGGACGGACGTTTTCGGGGCAGGTTCACGATGCCGGCCAGCTTCCGGGTGATCGCCATGGATCAGGAGCGGATTCTCGCGATCGAGAAAGACCAGCTCGACGTCGAGCAGCTGGTGCTGTACCGGTGGAGTGAGCCGGTCCCGGCTGGGTAGACCGACGACGAGCGGCGCGATTGCCCGGTCAGGGGCTGCGCACGAGTCCTGTCTCTCTGGCCTGCCACCGGCCGCCGCCTTAGTCTATTCGCCCCTCGACCCACTCGATCGAGGCGACGGCATCCACGCGGGAGACAATGATCCATGGTGAAGACGAATTGGTGCGTTCTGGTTCTCGGGGCGGTTTCCGTGGGTGTGATGGCGTGCGGTCCTGCTCCGTCGGGTGGGGGTGACGTCGCCGCGGGCGGCTTCATTCCCACGACGGCCAACGGGGAGTGGCAGAGCTACACGGGCGATGCCCGCGGCACGCGCTACTCGCCTCTCGACCAGATCGACGCCGACAACTTCTCGGATCTCGAGGTCGCCTGGAGCTTCAAGACCGACAACCTGGGCAACCGTCCCGAATACAAGCTCGAAGGAACACCGCTCATGATCGACGGGCGGCTCTACACCACGGCGGGCACTCGACGGGCGGCCATCGCCCTCGACGCAAAGACGGGTGAGCTCATCTGGACGTACAGCATGCGCGAGGGCACGCGCGGGGGGTACGCACCCCGTCAGCTCTCCGGTCGAGGTCTGACCTACTGGAGCGATGGCCAGGGCAAGGACCGTGTGCTCTACGTCACCCCGGGATACCGCCTCATCTCGCTCGATGCCGAGACCGGCCGGCCCGACCCCGCCTTCGGGACCGAGGGCGTGGTCGACTTGAAAGTCGGCGTGATCAAGGGTGCCGGCGAGCAGATCGACCTCGAGACGGGCGAGATCGGCCTCCACTCGGCCCCCACCGTCATCGGCAACGTGGTGATCGTGGGTTCGGCCATGAAGGAAGGCTTCACCGTCAACACGTCGAACAACAGCAAGGGCGTGGTGCGGGCCTACGACGTGCGCACCGGCGAGCTGGTGTGGAAGTTCAACACCATTCCGGGGCCCGGTGAGTTCGGCAACGACACCTGGCTCGAGGACTCGTGGCAGAACAACGGCAACACGGGTGTGTGGACGCAGATCACCGTCGACGAAGAGGCGGGCATCGTCTATCTGCCGGTGGAGTCACCCACCTCGGACTTCTATGGCGGCGCGCGCCCCGGAGACAACCTCTTCGGTGAGAGCCTGGTGGCGGTCGATCTGGCCACCGGCGAGCGCAAGTGGCACTTCCAGTTCGTGCACCATCCCATCTGGGATCACGACATGTCGTCGGCGCCTCTCATCGCCGACGTCGAGATCGACGGCCAGCTGCGCAAGATCGTGGCCGTGCCCTCCAAGCAGAACTACCTGTACGTCTTCGACCGCATCACGGGTGAGCCGATCTGGCCCATCACCGAGGTGCCCATGCCGGCCGGCAGCGTGCCTGGCGAGTGGTACGCCCCCACGCAGCCGATCCCGCCCGATGCCCTCAAGTATGGCCGCAACACCCTTGAAGACGACGACCTCATCGACTTCACTCCGGCCATGCGTGCCGAGGCGCTGAGCATCCTGGAACGCTATCAGCGCGGGCCCCTCTACAACCCCGCTGTGGCCGGAGACGTAGACGGCATTCTGGGTGCCATCGTGGTGGGCAACGCGTCGGGCGGAACCAACTGGCCAGGCGGGGGCCTGGACCCGGAAACCGGAATCGCGTATGCCCCCGCGGCGACATCGTTCATCTCGGGAGCCTCGGTAGTCGAGCCCCCCGCGGGGTATTCCGACCTGGCCTATCAGTACGGCATCAAGGGGCAACGCTTCCGCCTGCGACACGCGGCGGGCACCGGCTCCAACCCCGACGCGGCCCCACCGCCGAGCTTTCTCGAGAATGATGAGGTGACCCGGGATCCCGAGATTCCGGGGTTGAGCGTCGACGGACTGCCCATCGTCAAGCCGCCCTACGGCGTGCTCAGCGCCATCGATCTGAAGCAGGGGCAGGTGATCTGGTCGGTGCCCCACGGCGAGACCCCGGACCAGATTCGAAACCACCCGGCGTTGCAGGGGTTGGATATTCCCCGGACCGGCCAGCGTGGAAATGTGGGATTGGTGATCACGAAGACGCTGGTGATCATCGGCGATCCCCAGGTGACGACCCTTCCCAACCGCCCGCGCGGTGCCATGCTGCGGGCCTACGACAAGGCCACCGGAGAGCAGGTGGGCGAGGTGTGGATGCCCGCGCCCCAGAGCGGCTCACCCATGACCTACATGCTGGACGGTGAGCAGTACATCGTGGTGGCGGTCAGCGGGGGCCCCTACTCGGGCGAGTACATCGCCTACAAGCTGCCCTCGGACAACTAGTGGAGTCTCGGATGAGCACAGGAAAGAGGGGTGAGGCGCCGCGCTCGCGGTGGCGCGGCCTCGTCGTGCTGGTGGCCATGGCCGCGCTTCCTGGCGCGTCGCACGCGCAACGCACCACATGGGATGGCGTGTTCACCGAAGAACAGGCCGCCCGGGGCGCCGATCTCTACGCGGGCATGTGCGCCTCGTGTCACGGTCCCCAACTCGGGGGCATCGACGCCGCGCCGGCGCTGAACGGGGGCTCGTTCTATGCGAACTGGAACGGAATCTCGCTGGGTGAGATGGCGGATCGGGTGCGGGTGTCGATGCCGGCCAATGCTCCGGGCGCCCTGAGTCGGCAGCAGGTGTCGGACGTGTTGGCCTACATCTTCAGCCGCAACGGCATGCCCGCCGGCGACGAGGAGCTTCCCCGTCAGCTCGCCTACCTACGGGCGATCGCCTTCAAGACGCAGCGGGGCGGGTAGGGGTTCTTTGACCCGCCTTCGGCGCTACACCGTCGTAGGCAGTCTCGCCCTCACCCTGGGCGGCTGCGGCGAACGCGACGTCGGGGCCGCTACCCAGCCTGGGCTCGCTGCAGTGATCTCGGGTGACCCGATCCTGACGCTTGGGCTGTGGGATACCCAGGACGAGGCGCAGGTGTTGTCTCAGCCGGTCTCGGCCGTGGTCGTTCGGGACTCGCTCGTGGTTGTGCTCGAGAGCGAGTCGGGCGAGTTGCGGGCGTTCGCCCTGGACGGCTCGTCGGTCTGGCGCACGGGGGGAAGGGGCGGAGGTCCAGGGGAGTTCGATAACCCCCCGTGGTTCGCGGCGAGCGCGAATGTCGATACACTGCTGGTCGGCCTGGATGCCACCGGTACTCGGGCCAACATCTACGGGAGTGACGGTCGCATTATCGAGGGCGTCGGTCTTCCCACCTCCCTGGATCGGTTTCCGGATGTGTATGGCGTGCTCGACGGCGACCCGCCGGTGGCCGTGCTCGGCTACGAGACGACACCCCTGGGCGGTGGGGCCGGGCGCTCCACCATGCACGTGGTGGCGATCCCGCTGAGATCTCCGGCTCGCCCCGACACGGTGGGTTCCTTCTCGGGTCCCCTCCTGATCGAAGTGCCCCTGGAGCGGGGGGTCGCCATCACTGCCGAGCCGCGGTCGGGTGAGCTGCGAGCAGCCGCGAATGGCGCCCTGATCATCACCGCGGGCACCGACGATTCCGTCCATGTGCGGGGGGGCGATGGCACACAACTCCGCGCCTTCGCCCTTCCAGGGGGCAGCCCCGAAGCACCGTGGACGGGCCGCGACCTCGACTCCGTACACCTCGACGGGGTCGGGCGCATCTGGCTATCGAGGCGGTTGGTCGCGGGCGAGCGAGGCCGTCGCTGGATGGTGATGGATGTAGCGTCGGGCCGTCACACGCCGGAGCTTCATCTCCGCGGGTCGATCCGTGGCATCGGCCGACACCTGATCGTCCTGGGCCGGCCCGGCGAGATGGACGAACATCTCCTCCTGGTCTATCGGCTCGGCGATCCGATCCTGAATCTGACGGAGTTCGGCCGAGTCCTGTGACTCGGGCGCCCTACTCCCGCGCCCGGTACACCACCGAGTTGACGTTCATGCCCGCGCCTACCGACGCGAAAATGCAGACGTCGTCGGGCCCCACGGACTGGCCCTCGATCTCGCCCCGGCGCACGAGGTCGTAGAGGGTCGGCAGGGTGGCCACCGAGCTGTTGCCCAACCAGTGGATGGTCATGGGCATGATCCCCTCGGGGATCTCTTCGAAGCCGTAGAGACGAAACAACCGCGCGAGCATGGCGTCGTCCATCTTCGCGTTGGCCTGATGCAGGAACACCTTGGCGACGTCGGTCAGGGTGAGGCCCGCGCGCTCCAGGCTCTCACGCACGACTCCCGGCACCGTCGAGAGTGCGTATTCGTAGAGTTTACGCCCCTGCATCTTCAAGAAGATCTGGTTGCCGGTGTCGGTGGGATCGTACGAGGGTCCCATTTCCAGCAGACGAGCGTGATCGAGGGTATCGGATCGGGTGCGGTGGCTCAGCACGCCGATCGGAACGTCGGACTCCACCGCCTCCATCACCACCGCCCCGGCGCCGTCGGCGTAGATCATGCTGTCGCGGTCGTGCGGATCCGACACACGGGACAGCGTCTCGGCACCGATCACCAACGCACGTGAGGCGTCGCCCGAGCGCAGGAAGTAGTCGGCCTGGATCACCCCCTGAAGCCAGCCCGGGCACCCGAACGGCAGGTCGTAGGCCACGCAATACGGATTGGCGATGCCCAGGCCCTGCTTGATGCGGGCGGCGAGGGTCGGGACCAGATCGGGTTGCAGATAGTCGGCCCGGACGTCGCCGAAGTTGTGGGCGACGACGATGTAATCCAGGGACTCGGGGTCGATCGAGGCATCGGCGAGCGCGGCGCGCGCGGCGTCGGCACCGAGGTCTGAAGCCACCTGGTCGTCGTCGACATAGCGCCGTTCGGCAATGTCGGTGATCTGCTGAAATTTGGCCACGACCCGTGCGTTGTCGTCAGGGTCGACGGGCTGCGCCGGGCCCTGAAAGAACCGATGGTCGAGAAACGCCTGATTGGCGACACGCCGATTCGGAATGCAACTGCCGGATCCTGCAAAGATCGAGTACCGTCGAGCGCCCATGGCCTCAGGGGTTGGGGGTGACCCCAAGGAATAGCCGATCCGGGCGTTGCGCGCATCATCTTCATGGCCTGGGCGGGCTGGCCCCGAGGGAATGCCGCCCGTAACATCGCGCGCGAGTATCCGAACCCGGGTCCCCCTTCTCAAGCCTTTCGGAGCGCCCATGAGCGACCCCGTCTACGTATCCAGAAGCCGTGTCCACAAGGTGCGTGGAGTGACCCGCCGTGGGGTCCTCGAAGACGGCACCGAGCTGATCTTCGGAGTCCACGGCCCCATCAAGGCCGCCTACGGCCTCGATGCCGAGCCCGACCATCCGCTGCCCGTCGACTTTCTGGTGGCGGCGGCCTGTGCCTGACTACTCGGCACACTCAACGGCGCACTGGAGGTGCGCGCGATCTCGCTCGACCCCGACCATATCGTCGCCGAAGCCCGGGGCATTCACGAACTGCGGGACCGGATGCCGGTGTTGGTCCGGATCGAGGTGCACTACACGCTGACCATTCCGACCGGCTCCCGCGAGACGGTGGATCGCGCCCTGTCGAGACACGTCGAAAAGTGCCCCACGGCTCGCTCGCTCGAGGGTGCGGTAGAGGTGGCCTGGACGGCCGATATCACCGAGGTTTAGGCTCGGTTGCGATCCACTCATCAACGACACCCGAAGGAGTCCGGTCCGATGGCGACCTATACCTGTGGCAAGTGCGGTATGAGCGTGAACATGACCTGTGCCACCTGCGGCGAGCCGCTCGTGCACGACACCATCACCACCGACGCCGGCGTGCAGGTCGCCGTGTCGAAGTGCCCGGCGGGACACGGCAAGATCAAGTCCCCGCAGTGCTGCGCTGTCGACATGACCTGCGAACTCTGAGGGTTCGGCAGCCTTCCTGAGCGGCGCCGGGGCGAGGCTCACGCATGGACGTGCCCTTCCTGGCGCCGCTGACCATTGCCCTCGGGCTTGGACTGCTCGTGGGTATGCAGCGCCAGTGGGCCGTCGACGAGGTCGCGGGGATCCGGACCTTCGCCCTCATCACCCTCCTGGGCACCGTATCGGGTCTACTGGCGCCCCACTACGGGGGACTGACGGTCGGTGTCGGGGGATTGGGTGTGGTGGTCTTCGTCGCGGTGGGGACCGCTGCGCGTCTGCGCCGCGATCCCTCACTCGGCGCGGGCATCACGACGGAGGTGTCGACGCTGGTCATGTTCGGCGTCGGGGCGATGCTGGCGGTGGGGTATACGGTCCCGGCCGTGGTGCTCGCCGGGGTCGTGGCGATGCTGCTGCACTGGCGCGAGCCCTTGCACGGTCTCGTGAAGCGCATGGGCAAGGCCGATTTCGACGCCGTGATCCGAATGGCCGTGATCGGGCTGGTGATTCTGCCCCTCCTACCGAACCGCGCCTTCGGTCCCTACGGGGTGTTGAACCCCTTCCATATCTGGCTCATGGTGGTGCTGATCGTGGGCATCAGCATGGCGGGATACGTGGCCTTCGTCTGCTTCGGCTCACGGGGCGGTGCCGTCGTGTCGGGACTGCTGGGAGGCCTCATCTCGTCGACGGCGACGACGGTCAGCTATGCGCGGCGCACCGCCCAGGAACCCGACCGCAGCGTGGCGGCTGCGGTGGTGGTCACGCTGGCGTCGGTGGTGGTGTTCGCTCGCGTGTTGATCGAGATCGGCGTGGTGGCTCCCCAGGCGCTGCGGGCCATGGCGCCGCCCATCGTCGTCTTGATGGTGTTCATGGCGCTGGTGGTGGCGGTGCTCGTGCGCGGCGCTCCGGTGGCCCATGAACGCGAGGTGAGAGATCGCCAACCGCCTTCCGACCTCATGGCCGCGATGGGGTTTGGAGCGCTGTACGCGGCGGTGCTGCTGGCGGTGGCCCTGGCCCGGACCTACCTGGGCGAAGGAGGTCTCTACCTGGTGGCTGCGATCTCGGGGCTGACCGATGTAGACGCCATCACCCTGTCGGCGTCGAAGATGGTGCACTCGTCGGCCATCGATGCCTCGACGGGATGGCGCCTGATCCTGGTGGGCACGTTGGCCAACCTCGCCTTCAAGGCCGGCGTCGTGGTCACCCTCGGCCACCGTCGACTCCGCCGCCGCGTGTTGATCGCGTTCGGCGCCTCGGGAGTGGTCGGCGTGCTCTTGCTCGTGTTCTGGCCTGGATGAGGATGCCGTGTTGAATCGTGTCCGTAGCTGCGCCGCCGTGGGACTGCTCTTGACGCTGGCGGCCTGCGCACCTGAAGCGCAGGAGAGCGCCGAGCCAGCTGTGGCGCCCAATCCGCTGCTACGACCCGCCAACTTCCAGGACGCGGCGCCCGAGAGGTTCCGAGTGCGGTTCGAGACCACCCGCGGGGCGTTCGTAGTCGAGGTCCACCGGGGCTGGGCGCCGCTCGGAGCCGGTCGGTTCTACAACCTGGTTCAGGCGGGTTTCTACGACGGGGTACCGTTTCACCGCGTGATCGAGGGCTTCGTCGCCGACTTCGGCATTCACCCCGATCCCTGGGTCAACGCCGCCTGGCGGCAGGCGCTCCTCAAGGACGATCCGGTGATCGAATCGAACCTGCGGGGCAGGGTGTCGTTCTCGAAGGGCGGCCCGAACCGCCGCACGGTGCAGGTCTTCATCAACCTCCGCGACAACGCCACCCTCGATGCCGAGGGGTTCGCCCCCTTCGGTCAGGTGGTCGAAGGCATGGAGGTGGTCGATGCCCTGTACGCAGGCTACGGCGATGGGCCTCCCCGTGGAGAGGGTGTGTATCAGGCCATGGCCATCGCCAAGGGCGACGAGTACTTCGCCGAGTTCCCCGAGCTCGACCGGATTCACAGCGCTCGTATCGAGCTCCGCTAGGGCGTGTTCGCGCGATGGTGAGCGTTCGGACCAGGGGCCGCCCCGCGTCCGGGGCGGGCCACGAGCACCGCCGCCCCCGGCCTCAGTCGCAGTCGAGCGCTTCCCAGGCCCGCGCCTCGATGGCCCAGGGGATCTCGACATCGCGCTTCCACCGCGCCGCTCCGGGAGTCGGGAGCCGGCTGGGCGGTGCGGGCGGGAGTGGTGCCGGATTCGGGCTGCGTTCGTACGGGTCATGCACTCCATGCCGCCCGTGCCCGCCACCCCGGCCCAGCCCTCGACCCCGACCCAGGCCCTCACCCCGGTCGTGCCGCCGACCTCGGTCGTGCCCCTCCCCCGGTGCGTGCCCCCCGCGTGCGGTGTCGAACATGACCCGCCCTGCGGGGGTGAAGAAGACGACCGCGCCCTCGCGGTCCTTGCACACCTGTACACGCCCCTCGTGGACCACGCGATGATGCCTTTGGCAGAGCAGGATCAGGTTGCGCAGGTTGGTCTCCCCTCCATCGGCCCAGTGTTTGATGTGGTGCCCATCGGTGAAGCGGCAGCAGCAGCCCG
>CAZFRU010000061.1:0-23679 GCA_964521385.1 uncultured Gemmatimonadaceae bacterium
GGGGGGGGGGGGGGGGGGGGGGGGGGGGTGGGGGGCGGGGGGGGGGGGGGGGGGGACGTGAGCGTCGTGGGGACCGTGGGTGACGTCGGTGACGAAGGCGGAGCGGGTGCGGCCGGTGAAGCGGGCGACGTGGTAGTGTATCGTCCCGGGATGACCATGGAAGACCTCGAACGTGAGGCCATCGGGGCGGCATTGCGGGCCGTCGACGGGAACCGACGCAAGGCGGCCGAGTTGCTCGAGATCGGCGAGCGCACGCTCTACAGAAAGATCAAGAAGTTCGGGCTCGACAGCTGAGGGTTCTTGCCGACCGACTCGCGCCAGATTCGCATCGCAGGTGAGACGCAGAGGCGCGAGACCCTTCATGAGGATTTCCGGCGCTCAGCGCCGGAAAGTTGACTCGAGAAGTTATCCGGTGCGGGATTGTCGCCTTTCCGGCGGCCCCGCCCACCTCCGGCGGCCCCGCCCACCTCCGGCAGCCCCGACCACCCCCGGCAGACCCGACCACCCCCCTGATCCGCCGGAAACGCGACAATCCCGGCTTGCCTCCGAGCTCGGCTCGCATTTCCGGCGCTATGTGCCGGGAACGCGACGACAGGCGGCGGCGCGAGACACTGCATGAGGATTTCCGGCGCTCAGCGCCGGAAAGTCGACTCGAGAAGTTATCCGGTGCGGGATTCTCGCCTTTCCGGCGGCTCCGGCCACCCCCGGCAGCTCCGGCCACCCCCGGCAGTCCGGATCAGGTCGTCTCGGCGCCGCCTGCTCTTGCCCGGACCCGTACCCGCTCGGCTTCCAGACGAGGTATGCGTTCGGTCCAGGATGTGTTGCGGACGTGGCGCACCTGTACCGTCAGATCCATCCAGGGGTCGACTGTGGCGGGAAAGAGGTAGATCGCCTGTTGAAGATTGCGTTGGCGTAGGTGCTGCGCACCCCATTCGGTGGTGAGCGCCACGATGTCGGAAGGCCGGTGCAGCGATCCCTGACTCGAAAGCTGAATGTCGTGGGGGTCGAAGGTTGCACCACCGGGGGCCTCGGTGTAGAGCGAGACGAGAAACAGGCTCGCCCCCGAGTCGGCCTTCCCGGCGCGCGTACGGACCGCCGCCAGGCGGCTGTATGTGTCGGGGGCCGCGAGACGAATCACCGATTCCGTCAGCGGGGTGACCTTGATCTGGACCGCTTCGAACTCGAGGGTGAGCGTGATCTCATCTTGACGCAGCGACCCGTAGCCAGCCGGTACCAGACCCCCCTCGATGCCCCCCGTGCCCGATCCGGCGGGCATGCACGAAGCGATCGGGGCGATCAACCCGCCGAGCCAGAAGGCGCCAACCGCCACCCGGACCGTGCGAAGGCGCACCCGCCTCACCGATTGGCCGGACCGAGTGAAGTGACCTCGTCCGCCCCAGCATCCGCACCCGCCCCCGCGTCGGCGGTCGCACGAGCATCTGCCCCAGCACCCGCGTCGGCGGTCGCACGGGCATCTGCCCCAGCACCCGCACCCGCGTCGGCGGTCGCACCCGCACCCGCCCCAGCACCCGCACCCGCGTCGGCGGTCGCACCAGCATCTGCCCCAGCCTCCGCATCCGCGATCGTGTCAGCACCCGCCCCAGCAGCCGCACCCGCATCGGCGGTCGCATCCGCACCCGCACCCGCACCCGCATCGGCGGGCGCACCCGTGTCGTCGCTCTCGACCTCGTCCTCGGCGATCGTCTCCGACGTCGGTTCGTCATCGAGGAGAAGGTCCAACGCACTCAGCAGCAGGTCGCGCCCTTCGCCGGTCTTGCTCGAGAAGGGCAGCAGTTGATCGAGATCGATGCCGAGTTGCCCTGCCGCCTTCTGAAAGGCCGGAGTGCGTTGGTGCCGTCGCAGTTTGTCGACCTTGGTCAAGACCACCAGCGTCGGCAGTCCCAGAGTGGCCAGGAAGTCGAGCATCTCGAAATCCTGGGGCGTCGGGTCGTGCCGCGCATCGACCAGATGCACCACACCCCGCAGATCGACATCGCGGGCCAGGTATCCCTCGATGAGATCCTTCCACGAGTCCCGCATCGACTTCGGGACCTTGGCGTAGCCGAACCCCGGAAGATCGAGCAGGAAGAAGCGACCGTTGACCTCGTAGAAGTTCAGCGCCTGGGTCTTGCCCGGGGTGGCCGAAACCCGAGCCACCTTGCTGCGCGTGCGTCGGAGCAGTGTGTTGATCAGCGAGCTCTTGCCCACATTCGAGCGACCCGAGAAGGCGATCTGGGGCAGGTCGCCCGGGATCTCGCCGTCGGCACGCACGACCGTGCCGGCGTACTCCACCGTGTGGATGATCACTGTGGGGAGAGGGGGAGTGAGGTGTCGCTACTGTCGATCAATCGCTCGCGAGGCCGTGTGACCAGGGCGGCGTCGATCACCTCGTCCATGGTGCGCACCGCCACGAAGCGCAGCCCTTGCTGCACTTCATCGGGCAAGAGGGCCAATTCGGGGACGTTGGCATGGGGAAGCACCATCGTGCGCACCCCGTGGCGCAGAGCGGCCACGGACTTTTCCCTGATCCCACCCACGGGCAACACCCGACCCCGGAGGGTGATTTCACCCGTCAACGCCACGTCAGGGGAGCAGGGAATCCCGGTCAGCGCCGAGATGAGCGCCGCGGCCATGGTGATCCCGGCCGACGGGCCGTCCTTGGGCGTGGCGCCTTCGGGAATGTGCACGTGGATGTCGACCTCGGTATGAAACCGCGGATCGAGTCCCAGCACCCGCGCTCGTGAGCGCGCGTAGGTGAGCGCGGCCATGGCCGACTCCTTCATGATGTCGCCCAGGGTACCGGTCAAGCGCAACTCACCGCTCCCGGGTACCACGGCCACTTCGACATCGAGCATCTCGCCTCCCGCCGAGGTCCATGCCAGCCCGTTGGCCATGCCCACACGGTCACGCCCGTCGTCGGGCTCGGGCGGGAGATAGGGGGGCGGGCCCAGCAGGGACTCGAGGTCGTCGGACGAGATGCGGTGGAGAGCGTCCGGGACTCCCGCCCCGTGGCCTGTCGGTTCGCCCCCGTGCTCGGCCCGATGCCGAGCCAGTTTACGCGCGATCCGTGAGATGCGCCGATCGAGCTCACGCACGCCCGCCTCGCGGGTATAGCGTGCGATGACCGCGTTCACACCGTCGTCGGTCAGCCCGACATCGACACCCTCCAGGCCGTGGCGCTCCTTCTGCCGCGGCCAGAGAAAGCGGCGTACGATGATCCTCTTCTCGGTGTCGAGGTAGCCCGGCAGACGGATCACCTCCATACGGTCCCGCAGCGGCTCGGGAATCCCGGCCAGCGTGTTGGCCGTGGTCACGAACAACACGTCGGAGAGGTCGTACTCCATCTCCAGGTAGTGGTCGGTGAAGGTGCGGTTCTGCTCCGGGTCGAGCACCTCGAGCAGGGCGGCGCCCGGATCGCCGTGGAAGTCGCGCGCCAGCTTGTCGACCTCGTCGAGCAGGAAGACCGGGTTGGTCGTGCCCGAGCGACGCATGCCCTGCAGGATCCGCCCCGGCATGGCACCTACGTAGGTACGCCGGTGCCCACGGATCTCGGCCTCGTCGCGCACCCCCCCCAGGCTGACCCGTACGAATTCGCGGCCCAGGGCGCTACCGATGCTGCGACCGAGCGAGGTCTTGCCCACACCCGGCGGCCCTACCAGGCAGAGGATCGGCCCCTGAAGTCGGCCTACCACCGAAAGCACGGCAATGTGGTCGAGAATCCGGTCCTTCACCTCGCCCAGCCCGTGGTGGGCAGCATCGAGGATCGCCGAAGCGTGGGGCACATCGAGGTTGTCGGCGCTGCGCCCCTCCCATGGCAGTGCCAGTATCCAGTCGAGGTACGTCCGGATGACGGCGGCTTCGGGGGCAACCGGATTCAGCTTGCGTAGCCGCTTCAATTCGCGCTCCGCCCGTTCCCGCGCATGGGCCGGCAGCGACCGCGCCTGGACCGCCCGTTCGAGTTCGACCCACTCTTCGCCCGCCTCGAAGCCCAGCTCCCGGTGAATCGCCTTCAACTGCTCGTTGAGATAGAACTGGCGCCGGTCCGAATCCATCTGCGAGCGAATCTGTTCGTCGAGCTTCTCTTCGATGCGCAGGATCTCGAGTTCCCGCGAGAGAAAATCCCGCAGCAGCGCGAGGTGGTCTTCGAGTGTGCCGCATTCGAGCAGCTGCTGTTTCTCCGGGGGGGTGAGCAGGAGGTGGCCGGAAAGAAGATGGGCGAGGCGAACACGGTCGCGCGTCTCCAGCAGCGTCGGCGGCAACTCATCGGACACCCGTTCGTGGAGACTGGAGTACTCCTCGAACTGTCGGCTCACCGTGCGGATCAGCGCCTCCATCTCGGGGCTTGCCACTCCTGGCTCGTCGCATTCCCGAGCTGCAAACGGCTCGATCCGGGCCCGAAGACCCGAACGCCCGCCGAGGTAGCCACGGGTGCGTGCGCGGCCGAGGCCCTCGAGCACGACCCGGCGAGTGCCGTCGGGAAGGCTGGTGACCTGGATGGCGCGGGCCACCGTCCCCACGGGATACAGGTCCTCTTCTTCGGGAGCCTCCGCCACGGGATCTCGCTGGGCGACCAGCAAGAGGAGTCCGCCGTCGTCGTCGGCCGCTTCGAGCGCGGCCAGCGAGGGTGGCCGCCCGATGAGGAGTGGCAACACCATGTAGGGAAAGAACACCAGATCCCGGAGGGCGACCACTGGAAGCTCGTCGGGGAGCTCCAGCGCTTCGTCGGTCCGGTACAGAAGTGACATGGTGGGCCTCAGGCCTCCCTTCGCCGGTCCTCCTGGGGCTCCGGGTGGAGCACGAGCAGCGGCTGTACCGCCTGCTCGACGCTCTCTGCGGTGATCACGACCTCGCGCACATCGGTGCGGGTGGGAACGTCGAACATCACTTCGCGCATGATGGCCTCGATCACGGAGCGAAGCCCTCGTGCACCGGTCCCGCGATCGAGCGTCTTGTGTGCGATCGCCTGGATGGCGTCCTTGTCGAAGGTCAGTCCGATGCCTTCGAGTTCGAACATCTTCTGATACTGCTTGACCAGCGCATTCTTCGGCTCGACCAGAATCCGGCAGAGGGCCTCTTCGTCGAGCTCCTCGAGCGCCACCGTCACCGGAAGCCGGCCCACGAGCTCGGGGATGATCCCGAAGCGTTGCAGGTCTTCGGGCTCGACATGCTTGAGCAGTTCTTCGCGATCGTCTCGTTCGCCCTCGCCCGCGAAGCCGATGGCCCGCTTGCCGATCCGCGATTCCACGATCTTTTCGAGCCCGTCGAACGCGCCCCCGCAGATGAAGAGAATGTTGCGTGTGTTGATCTGGATGTATTCCTGCTGCGGATGCTTGCGCCCGCCCTGCGGCGGGACCGAAGCCACGGTGCCCTCGAGGATCTTGAGGAGCGCCTGTTGCACGCCCTCACCCGAGACGTCGCGGGTGATGGACGGGTTCTCGGACTTGCGCGCGATCTTGTCCATCTCGTCGATGTAGACGATGCCCCTCTCGCAGTCGGCGATGTTGTAGTCTGCCGCCTGCAACAGACGCACGAGAATGTTCTCGACATCTTCACCGACGTAACCCGCCTCGGTGAGGGTGGTCGCATCGGCGATGGTGAAGGGCACATGAAGCATCCGCGCCAGCGTCTGCGCCAGGAGCGTCTTGCCCACACCTGTGGGACCGATCAGCAGGATGTTGGCCTTGTCGATCTCGACGTCGTCGAGCATGCCCTGGTGATTGACCCGCTTGTAGTGGCTGTAGACGGAGACGGCGAGGGCCCGCTTGGCGTCCTCCTGCCCGATGACGTACTGGTCGAGGATGGCCTTGATTTCGTGCGGGGTGGGGCTCGGGACGGCGGCCTCACCCTGTTCGCGCTCTTCTTCTTCAGCGAGGATCTCGTTGCAGAGCGAGATGCACTCGTTGCAGATGTAGACCGAGGGACCGCTGATGAATTTCTTCACGCTGTCCTTCGACTTTCCGCAGAAGCTGCAACGGAGGTGCTTGTCAGTCGTCATGTCCGTTCCTTGGCGGTGTGGGCGCCGGCGCGGGAGAAGAGAAGGGCCTCAGCCCTTTCCGCCCTTCTTGTCGATGCTCTCGGATGTGGCGGGCTTCTTGCCACTGCCGAGGGGGCCCTCCAGGACCCGGTCGATCAACCCGTATTCCACTGCATCCTTCGGATCCATGAAGCGGTCCCGATCCACGTCCTGCGCGATCTGCGCGACGGTCTTGCCGGTGTGATGCGCGAGAATCCCATTGAGGCGCTCCCGGATGTCGAGAATCTCTCGGGCGGCGATTTCGATGTCGGCGGCGGTGCCCTGGGTACCCGACGAGGGTTGATGGATCATGATCCGCGAATTGGGCAGGGCGCTGCGCTTGCCGTGCGTACCCGCAGCCAGGAGAACGGCTCCCATCGAGGCAGCCATCCCGACGCAATAGGTGGCGACCGGTGCCCGCATGTGCTGCATGGTATCGTAGATCGCCATGCCCGCGTACACACTGCCGCCGGGCGAGTTGATGTACATGTGGATGTCCCGCTCGGGGTCGTCTGCGTCGAGGAACAGCAGCTGGGCCACCATGATGTTGGCCACATTGTCGTCGATCCCACTTCCGAGAAAGATGATGCGGTCCATCAACAGCCGCGAGAAGATATCGTAGCTGCGCTCGCCGCGGCTGGTGCGTTCAATGACGTACGGAGGGTACACGGCCATAGGTTCGTCGGCTGGGTTGGGCGGGACGTGCCCGCGGATCATCGTTCGGCGTCGGTAATGGTCGACAGCGCCTCGAGGTATTCGAAGACCTTCGTTTCGGTGATGTCGCGCTCGAGCTGTTCGAGGCGTCCCGACTTCTGGAGACGGGCGTACACCTCGGAGGGCGAGCTGTCGTTCTTCGCGGCGATCTCTTCGACCCGCGCGTCGAGTTCGTCGTCGGTGGCCGCCAGCTGTTGTTGCTCGGCCACGGTCTCGATCACGAGAATCCGCTGTACGGCCCGATGGGCCTCGGGGCCCAGCTGCTCACGAGCCTCGGCCAGGCGCTCCGGGTCGGCACCCTCGGCGCTGCCCAGGATCGAGTCGAGGTAGCGCCCCATCATGCTGGCGGGAACCTCGAAGGGATTGGCGTCGATGATGGCATTGAGCAGTTGCCCGCGCACCGCGCTTTCCGCGCGTTCGGACGCTTCGGTGGTGAGATCTTCGCGGACCCGTGCCCTCAGTGCGTCCAGCGTCTCGAAATCGCCCAGCGAGCGCGCGAACTCGTCGTCGAGATCGGGCAACTCGCGAACTTTTCGCCCGACGAGCCGGATCGAGAGGCTCTCACTCTGCCCCCGCCGCTCCTCATCGGGAAAGTCGTCGGGGAAGGTGACGTCGAAGTCGCCACGCTCGCCGACGGCCAAGGTGTAGATGGCGCTCTCCACATCGGGAATGGCATCACCCTCGCCGAGCACCAGATCGTAGGGCCGTGCCTCTTCGGGCTCTTCGCCATCGGTGTGCCGTGTGACGGTGACCGAGACCATGTCGCCTGCGCCCGGGCGCCCCTCTTCGCTCGGCACCCAGACGCCGTTCTGCTCTCGTATACGCTCGAGTACCCGATCGATATCGGCGTCCTCGACATGTACTGCGGGTCGCTCGACTCCGAACCCGCCCAGCCGGGCCAACTCGATGTGGGGTTGGACGTCGAATGAGATCTTGAACGACAGATCCTGGTCCGGTTCGTAGGTCAACTCTTCGATTTCGCCTTGCGAGATGGGCGTGAGGTCGCGCGAACGAAGCGCCTCGCGATAGGCGTCACCCACGACGCGATCGACCATCTCCTGGTCCAGCGTCGGTCCGAAGCGCTTCTCCATGACCGACGCGGGAATCCGTCCAGCTCGAAACCCCGGGAGCCGGACCTTGGTGGCGAGTGTGCGCGCGATCTTCGCGCGCTCGGCCCGCACCATCTCGGCGGGGATGGTGACGACGAGGGTACGGCGCCATGCCTCACCTTCGGCGACGTCGATCTTCAAGGCTGCGGCTTCCAACGTCATGCGGGACCTTCATTGGGGACAGCGGGAAATGGAAAGGGTGAGGTGTCGATCGTGTTCTCAGTGCGAAAGGGGGGACTCGAACCCCCACGGCACGAAGCCACGAGATCCTAAGTCTCGCGCGTCTACCAGTTCCGCCACTCTCGCGTCGGAGGCTCCAGCGAAAGATAACCGGGCCCAAGTGGATATCTCAACGGACCAGGGGGCCGATCCGCGCAATCGACGGATCGGCCCCCTGTCCAACAGCCCGCGCAGCTGGGCCGCACGCGGCTCAGTGGCCGGGCATGCGCACATTCACGACCCGGGTGGTTCCGGTAGGATCACTGACGATGAACTGGGCGATGGTGCCGGCCTCGGTTGCCGCCAGGAGCCGCCGCACATCGTCGGTGCTGGTCACGGGCTCTCCGTTGATCTCGACGATCTTCTGCCCGCGCCCGAGTCCACGGCGCTGCGCAGCGCTGGCGCGTTGCACCTCGGAGATCACGACGCCTCCGGCCTCGGGGTACCGAAGCTCCTGGGCGAGCTCCGGGGTGAGTTCCTCGACCATGAGCCCGAGACGCTCTTCGGCCACGGGCTCGGACTCGGCCACCGTGGTCGAGAGGCCGTTGATGGGTGCCTCGGCCAGGCGCATCGAGACGTCCCGGGGCTTGCCGTCCCGGTAGATCGTCAACTCGACCCGGTCGCCCGGACGGCGCATCGCCACCTTGCCCTGCAGCTGAGCCACGTAGGCGACCGGCTCATTGTCGAGGGCCACGATCACGTCGCCCTGTTCGAGGCCGGCCTCGGCACCGGGGGTGCCTTCCTCCGCACTCTGGATCAGAACGCCGGCCACCGACGGCAGCCCGAACGCTTCGGCGTCTTCGGGCGCCACATCGTCGATCTGGACCCCGAGGCGCGCGCGCTTGACGTGCCCGAACTCGATCAGGTCTTCCATGATCCGGCGTGCGAGATTGATCGGGATCGCGAATCCGTAGCCCTGGTAGAACCCGGTGGCACTGGCGATGGCCGAGTTGATGCCCACCACCCGTCCCTGGATGTCGACCAGGGGGCCACCCGAGTTGCCCGGGTTGATGACGGCGTCGGTCTGGATGAAGTCCTCGATGGCGTACCCCGAAAGGGCCGGGTCGTCGAGGTTCTGGCTCAGCTCCTGGCGGATCAGCCCGAGTCCGCGCCCACGGGCGCTGATGATGCCGGCCGTGACCGTGTAGTCGAGCTGGTTGCCGGCGCCGAAGCCCGGGTTGCCGATGGCCAGCACCCACTCGCCCACCGCGACTCCCTCGGAGTCGCCGAAGCTCATGGTGGGAAAGGCCTCGTCGCTGTCGATCTTGATCACCGCGACATCGGTGAACGGGTCGGTGCCGATCACGCGCGCGTCGAAATAGCGCCGGTCCGGAAAATAGACCCGAACGTCGGTCGCGTCGGCCACGACGTGGTCGTTCGTGAGGATGTATCCGTCCGATGAAACGATGAATCCGCTACCGCCGGCTACCCGGGGCTGCTCGGCGCCCGGTTGCCCGGGACCGAAGAAGCGCTGGAGTGGTTCAGGGACGTCGCGAGCGGTGGGCGCCGCCATCATGCGGGTCGCCTCGATCCGGACCACGGCCGGCGTGACCACGTCGGCGACGTTGACGAACGCATCACTCAGATCGAGTGCTGGACGCACGGCCTGAGCCGATACCCGAGGCGACTCGTCGATGGTGGGCAGCACGCCCGACGTCTGGGTCCATCCGAATCCGGAGGCGAGAGCGATACCTCCGAGGACCGTTACCGCGGAATAGAAGACGACCTTGGCTTTGGAGCGGAGGGGGTCGTGCATGGTTCGAATCCTCTCTTGCCTGCGTGTACAGCCGCCGGACGTCCCGACGACGAACGGTGCTACCCGAACGCGGCGAATTGAGTTCACCGCCCGCTACCAGGCGGGTGATCCGGTGGGCACCGGATGTGTGATGCAGGCAGGGTGCGCCGCGGTTGCCGCGACGCACCCTGCCTGCCCACCCCTCGACTACTTGTTGCCTTCGTCCTCGACGATCTCGTAGTCGGCCTCGACCACGTCTTCGTCGTCGGCCGAGCCGGCGGCCGCACCCTCGTCGGCCCCGGGGGTTGCCCCCTCGGCGCCCGACGCTTCGGCTTCTGCGGCCTGGGCCTCGGCCGCCTGGGCCTGGTACATCTCCGTGCCGGCCGCACTGAAGGCCTGCATCAACTCGTCACGCGCGGTGTTGATGGTGGCCGCGTCGTCTCCCTTGAGCGCTTCCTTGGCCTTGGCCAACGCGCCGTCGAGGCGCTCCTTCGTGGCTTCGGCGACCTTGTCGCCCCACTCGGCAGAGTCCTTCTCGACCTGATAGACCAGCGAGTCGAGCTGGTTGCGCGCCTCCACCTTCGACTTCTTCTCTTCGTCCTCGCGGGCGTGCGCCTCGGCGTCGTGGACCATCTGCTCGATCTCGGAATCCGAAAGCCCCGACGACGATTCGATGCGGATCTTCTGTTCCTTGCCCGTCGTCTTGTCCTTGGCCGAGACGTGCAGGATCCCGTTGGCGTCGATGTCGAAGGTCACCTCGACCTGGGGGAGCCCCCGTGCTGCCGGCGGAATGCCGGTGAGCTGGAACTTGCCGATGGTCTTGTTGTCCATCGCCATCTTCCGTTCACCCTGCAGCACGTGGATCTCGACCGTGGTCTGGTTGTCTTCGGCGGTCGAAAACACCTCGGACTTCTTGGTGGGAATCGTCGTGTTGCGTCCGATGAGCGTCGTCATGACGCCCCCCAGCGTCTCGATCCCCAGCGACAGCGGGGTCACGTCGAGCAGCAGTACGTCTTTGACGTCGCCCGCCAGTACGCCGCCCTGGATCGCGGCTCCGACACCCACCACTTCATCGGGATTCACGCCCTTGTGGGGGTCCTTGCCGAAGAACTCCTTGACCACTTCCTGGATCTTCGGGATTCGCGTCGAGCCGCCGACGAGGATCACTTCGTCGACGTCGCTCGTCGACATGCCGGCGTCTGCCAGCGCCTTCTTCATGGGCTCGATCGTGCGCTGGATCAGGTCGTCCACCAGCTGCTCGAACTTGGCCCGGGTCAGGGTATAGTTGAGGTGCTTGGGGCCTTCCTGCGTCGCCGTGATGAAGGGCAGGTTGATGTCGGTCTGCATCGTGGTCGACAACTCCATCTTGGCCTTTTCGCTGGCTTCCTTGAGCCGCTGCAGTGCCATGGCGTCCTTCGACAGGTCGATGCCCTGATCCCGCTTGAACTCGTCGACGAGCCAATCGATGACCTTCTGATCGAAGTCGTCGCCCCCGAGGTGCGTGTCGCCGTTGGTGGCCTTCACCTCGAACACGCCGTCTCCCAGTTCGAGGATCGAGATGTCGTAGGTGCCGCCTCCCAGGTCGAAGACCGCGATCTTCTCATCGGACTTCTTGTCGAGGCCGTAGGCGAGAGCGGCGGCCGTGGGCTCGTTGATGATCCGCAGCACCTCGAGGCCGGCGATCTTGCCGGCATCCTTGGTGGCCTGGCGCTGGGAGTCGTTGAAATAGGCGGGCACGGTGATCACGGCCTGCGATACCGATTGCCCGAGGTAGTCCTCGGCCGTCTGCTTCATCTTCTGCAGGATCATGGCCGAGATCTCGGGAGGCGTGAAGGTCTCTCCGCCGGCGTTGGGCACCTTGACGATCACCCGTCCCTGTCCGTCTTGCTGGACATCGTAGGGCACGAGCTTCTCTTCTTCCTTCACCTCGGTCGCCTTGCGACCCATGAAGCGCTTGATCGAGAAGATCGTGTTGGTGGGGTTGGTGATGGCCTGGCGTCGGGCGACCTGACCCACCAGGCGCTCGCCGTCCTTCGTGAACGCCACGACCGACGGAGTGGTCCGTCCGCCTTCGGCGTTGGGGATCACGACGGGCTCGCCGCCCTCCATGACCGCCACCACCGAGTTGGTGGTGCCCAGATCGATGCCGATGACCTTGCCCATGCTTTCTCCTGTCCAGTGATGCGTTCGTCGCTTCGTCGGTGGGCGGGTGACGTGCCACCGACCCGACCGGCGGGGGTGCAACCTCCGTGCCGGGCCACACGAGCTCGATTCCGGGCCAGGGAGGCCAGCGACGGTCCAATTTCCGCCAATCTGGCCGACTCGTGGCGTCTGGTCCGTCGAGTCCGCCGGACTGGCAGGGCCGTCGGAGTGGCAGGGCGGCCAGCGTCGTCGGAACCGGCGCGCACCCAGGGGGGTCGCAGGGCAGCATGTTTCCGCTCAGCGACCACAACCCGACCCGCCGCGCTCCCATCGTCACCTGGGTCATCGTCGGCCTCTGTCTCGCGGTCTGGGTGGGACTCCAGGGGGCGGGGCTTTCGCCCGAACAACTCGACGCCTCGGTGTGCGTGCTGGGTGCGATTCCGGCCGAGATCGTGGGTGCGCCGATGACGGGTGGGCCCTGCGAGGCAGGCGGGTTGGCTGCAGGAGCCATCGTGACCTCGATGTTCCTCCACGGTGGTTGGTTTCACCTGATCGGCAACCTCTGGTTTCTCTGGATCTTCGGGAACAACGTCGAAGACGCGATGGGCCGCGTTCGCTTCGCGCTCTTCTACCTGCTGGCGGGAGCGGTGGCTGCCCTGGCTCATGTCTGGTCGGAGCCGACGTCTCTCCTGCCCATGGTCGGCGCGTCGGGGGCGATCTCCGGCGTGATGGGGGCCTACCTCGTGCTGTTTCCGCGAGCGCGGGTGAGGACATTGCTCGTTCTGGTGGTGTTCTTCACGGTGGTCGATCTTCCGGCCTTCGTGGTGCTGCTCTACTGGTTCGTGATACAGCTCTTCGCGGGCGCGCTTGGGGCGGACAGCGGGGTGGCATTCTGGGCCCATGTCGGCGGTTTCATGGCCGGGGTGGCCCTCGTGCCGCTCTTTCGGAACCGGAAGGCGCTCGCCCCGGGAATGGGTCGCTGGGCGGATGCGTAGACTGGCCGCCGCCGTCTTCCGACCCATATTGATCCGCTCCTTCAACGCCCCTCAACCAGCCAGGTCCGCATGAGGCGCCCTTCGCGCGCTGTCGTGATTCTCTGGTCGAGCGCGCTCGTGCTCCTCGGTGCCGGCGTATACGCCCACGCGGTGTCGGCGTCCACGGGCGTCGCCACAGCCTTGTCCCAGACGGACGCTGTCCGCCTGGGGGGGATCGGACGCTCTCTCGACACCTCGCTCGCCGACCGTGCTCGGTCGCTTTTCGGCCTGCTGCTGCTCGTGGCGACCGCCTGGGGCTTTTCGACCAACCGCCGCCGTGTCGATTGGCGACTCGTCGCCTGGGGGCTCTCGCTCCAGCTCGTCTTCGCGCTGTTCATCCTCAAGACCCCGTTGGGTGAAGATCTCTTCTCGGCCGTCAACCAGGCCGTCAGCGCGCTGCTCGGGTTCACCGTCGATGGGGCCCGTTTCATCTTCGGCGACCTCGTCTTCAACACGGTGCCGGTGGGACGTGGGACCGCGGGAACCAACGGTCCCTTCGTGCCCGACGCCGGCACGGTGGCGCAGACGGGCGCCTTCTTCGCCTTCAACGTGCTGCCCACGATCATCTTCTTCTCGTCGCTCACGACGGTCCTCTACCATCTCGGAGTGATGCAGACCGTGGTGAAGGCGATGGCCTGGGTGATGCAGAAGACGATGCGCACCTCGGGGGCCGAGACGCTGTCGGCGGCGGGCAACATCTTCGTCGGGCAGACCGAAGCGCCGCTCCTGATCAAGCCCTTCGTCGCTTCGCTGACCCGTTCGGAGCTCATGGCTGTGATGACCGGAGGCTTCGCCACGGTGGCCGGGGGAGTCCTGGCCGCCTACGTCGGCATGCTGGTGGCGCATTTTCCCGACATCGCGGGTCACCTCATGGCGGCCTCGGTGATGTCGGCTCCGGCCGCGCTGGTCTGCGCGAAACTGCTGTTGCCCGAGGAAGAGGTCCCGCAGACGGCCGGTACTCTCGACGTGGTGGTCGAGCGTCCCGATGCCAATGTGATCGATGCAGCGGCACGAGGGGCTTCGGAGGGGATGAGCCTGGCGCTCAACGTCGGGGCCATGCTCCTGGCCTTCATCGCCCTGATCCAGCTCCTCAACGCACTGCTCGGGTGGAGCGGGGGGCTGATGGGACTGGATGGAATCACCCTCGAGGGGCTCCTGGGAGCCGCGATGGCCCCCGTCGCCTGGCTCATGGGGGTGCCCTGGCAGGACGCGAGGGTGGTCGGCGAACTCATGGGCCTCAAGACGGTGCTCAACGAGTTCGTGGCGTATCTTCAGCTTTCGTCGATACTGGCAGGTGACTCTCCTCTTCAACCCCGCTCTGTGATCATCGCGACCTACGCCCTGTCGGGCTTCGCCAACTTCTCGTCGATCGCCATTCAGGTCGGCGGCATCGGCTCGATCGCTCCGAGTCGTCGGTCCGACCTGTCCCGGCTGGGCCTGCGGGCCATGGTAGGCGGGTCCATCGCCGCCTTCATGACGGCGACCGTGGCGGGGATGCTGGTATGAGTGGCCTGCCCGAAGGGTATGGGCCGGACCCGGCGGCGGCCGCCCGGGTTCTGGCGCGGGCGCTGGGCAAGGCGCTCGACGCCGTGCCCGAGGTGGTGGTCGTCCTCGGTTCGGGTCTCGGGCAGCTGGCCGACGCCGTCGACGACCCGGTGGTGGTACCCTTCGCCCAGTTGCCGGGGTTTCCGGCCCCCACGGTGGCGGGCCATGCGGGCCGCTATGTAGGCGGGCGCCTCGAAGGACGCCCGGTACTGATCCAACAGGGGCGCTACCACCTCTACGAGGGGCACACCCCCGCAGTGGTGGCTCTCCCGGTGCGGACGGCCCGCGCGTTGGGGGTGAGGCGGGTGATCGTCACCAATGCGGCAGGGGGGATCCGGCCCGACCTCGAGCCCGGCGCGATCGTCCTCATCGAAGACCACCTCAATCTTCAGGGCGGAAGTCCACTGACCGGTCCCACGATGGACGGTGAGACACGGTTTCCCGACATGAGCCGTGCCTACGACCGGGGCTGGATGGAGAGGGCCGAGGCGGCAGCGGGCGCGCTGGGGGTGGCCGTGAGTCGGGGCGTCTATGCCGCGGTGCCGGGCCCGTCGTACGAGACGCCCGCCGAGATCCGGATGCTCGAGCGCATGGGCGCCGATCTGGTCGGCATGTCGACCGTGCCCGAGGTGATTGCGGCACGCGCCGGAGGGCTGGCCTGTCTGGGTGTGTCGCTCGTCACCAACCGGGCTGCCCGCTCGACCGCTGCGGTCCTTACCCATGCCGACGTGCTCGAGGCTGGGCGGGCGGGTGGGGCGGTGCTCTCACGACTCCTGCGCGAGGTGCTTCGTGACGCCCCCATGTGAGCGGAAGGACTTCGTGACGCCCCTATGTGAGCGGGTGGGGCGCGTGGGCAAAGTGATCGAGCGGTCCGTGGCCATGGCCCAACCCGGGCGCCGAGATCAACGCCCGCGCCACGAATTCGATGGCGTCGTCCACGGCACGGACCAGGGGCCGGCCGAGCGCGAGTCCTGCGGTCACCGCCGCCGACAGGGTGCATCCGGTCCCGTGCGTGTGGAGGGTGTCGAGTCGGGGGTGTCTCCAGACTGTTTCCGAGTGTCCGTCCCACAAGACGTCGACGGCCTCCGTGCCTTCGAGGTGCCCCCCCTTCACCAGCGCGGCGCCCGCCCCCAGCTCCACCAGCGCCCGCGCCGCGCTGCGAAGGTGTGCGACGGTCTCGACGGGACGGTCGATGAGCAGTGCGGCCTCATCCGTGTTGGGGGTGACCAGAGTCGCGAGCGGGACCAGACGGGTGCCGACGGCTGCTACGGCGTCGGCGTCCAGCAGGCGGTCGCCCGAAGTCGCCACCATCACCGGATCGAGCACGAAGGCGGGCACCGAGTGCCGGGCCAACGCTTCGGCCACACCGTCCACCAGCGCGCGAGTGGCCAACATGCCGCTCTTCACCGCGGCCGGCGCGAGGTCGTCGATCACGGCGTCGATCTGAGCGATCACAACCTCCAGCGGCACAGGGTGCACCGCATGGACGCCCCGGGTGTCCTGCGCGGTGATGGCGGTGATGGCGCTGGTTCCGAACACGCCGAACCGATGAAAGGTCTTCAGGTCGGCCTGGATGCCCGCGCCGCCTCCGGAATCCGACCCCGCGATGGTGAGGGCGACCTGCAGGGAGCGGGGCGAGACGGTGTTCACTCGAGGGGCTCCAGTGGAAGGGTCGCAGGGGGGCGTGGGACCCGCCGCCGTACCGTACCGAGGGCGGAGAGGTTCCCGTGCCCGAGTTGAGCGATGCCCGTACCCGTCTCATCGGCCGACTCCGGCGCCGGCGCACCCGTGAGCGCGAGCGTCTGGTGCTCGTCGAAGGGCCGCGGGCCGTGCGCGACGGGCTGGAGGCGGGACTTCGGCCCCGGTTCGCCGTGGTCTCGCCTCGCCTCGCCCAACTCGATCCGGAGCTGATGGGGGATCTGGCCGCCTGCACCGAGGTGGTCGAGGTGGGCGACGACACCCTGGCTCGGCTGGCCGACACCGAGGCTCCGCAGGGGGTGCTCGCCGTCGTCGATGAGCCGCCGGGTGCCTGGTTCGAAGGGGTGGGTCCCGAGGCGCGGCTCCTCGTGCTCGACGCGCTCCAGGACCCGGGCAACGTGGGCACGTTGATACGCTCCGCGGCGGCCTTCGGCGTCGACGGGGTGGTTCTGCTCGACGGTACCGTCGATCCCTTCAACCCCAAAGCCGTGCGCGCTTCGGCCGGTGCGGTCTTCCGTTGCCCCGTGGTCTCGGTCCCCTGGTCGAGGGCGGAAGGTCACCTCGCAGAGGCCTCGGTCCCGCTGATCGTCGCCGACGCGGGAGGCGACGACGCCACCCCTCTGCCTCCCCCTGCGGGGTGGGCGCTGGTTGTGGGCAGCGAGGGCCAGGGCGTGCGCGAGGCCGTACGCGCGCGCGCAGTTCGCTCGCTCCGGGTGCCGATGTCGTCGGGCGTCGAGTCGCTCAACGCCGCCGTCGCGGGCGCATTGCTGCTCTATGAACTCACTCGTCTCAATGGAGGCAAGAGTGCCTGAAGCCTGGGTGCCCTGGGTTGCCGGTGTCTTCGGTCTCGTCCTGGGGTCGTTCTTGAATGTGTGCACCCTCCGCTGGCCTGTGGGGGGGTCGGTCGTGCGTCCGCCCTCGCGCTGTCCCGGCTGCGAAACCCCCATCTCGGCCCGCGACAACGTGCCCGTGCTGGGATGGCTGCTCCTGCGGGGCCGGTGCCGCACCTGCCGAGCGCCCATTTCGGTGCAGTACCCCCTCGTGGAACTCACGACCGGGTTGATCTGGGCGGGAGCCGCGTGGGCCTGGGGGCCGGGTTGGGAGGGGCTACGGGCGGTGGTCTTTCTCACCATCCTGCTCGGCATCGCCATGAGCGACGCCCGCTTCTACATCATTCCCGACGAGTTCTCGCTGGGTGGCGCGGCGCTGGGGTTGGCGCTGGCCTTTGCGCCCGGCGGCCTCACGCCGGGGACTGCGGCTGCGGGGGCGGCCGTGGGAATCGTGGGATTCTGGCTCGTGGGGATCGTGGGTACCTGGATCGTGCGCCGCACGAATCCCTCGCGACTCGAAGCGGCGTTCGATACCCATGACGAGCAGCGCGCCGACCCCGTCGTCCAGGCGCGGGTCGCCCGCTTGCAGGCCCCCCTCGTTCGGACCGGACTCGTGGCCGGTGCCGTCGGCCTCGGGGGCCTGGCGTGGGCCCTTTCGGGGACCGGAGGCGCGCTGGTCGCCCTGCCCGCTGCTCTGGCCGCGGTGGCGATCCTGTTGGCCTGGGGCGAGGTGTTCTCGGCCGCGACGTTCGAGGAAGAGCGCGCGGTGGCCGAGGTGGCAGAGGGCCCGCCCGTGAGCGCGCTGGGCGGTGGCGACATCCGGATGATGGCCTTGATCGGGGCCTTTCTGGGCCCGGCCGGGGTGCTGCTCACCACTCTCGGGGGCTCGGCCCTCGCCCTGGTCGCGGCCGTCCCGCTCACCCTGGTGTTCCGCCAGCTGATCCCTCTCGGGATCTTTCTCGCCTATGCCGGTGCGGCGGCCTGGATCTGGGGTGGGGGATTCGTCTCCTGGTACCTGGCCTTCGCCGGACTCGGGTAGCCGGGAGACGCCCTCCCCCCGGGGTCTCCGACCTTCGGACGTCCCCTACGGATCACTGCAGTCGCGCTGATATCCGCAGTTGAGACAGACCAGCTTGCAGTGGCGATCGAGCATGCGGCCACCACAACGCTCGCAGGTCGGGCCGTCGAGGCTGAGCGCGCGGTACTGTTTTGCGAGTGCCACGTAGTGGGCGCCGCCGCGCTCGATCCAGTCGGCGGCTCTCCCCTCGAGCGTCTTGCGCAGCCGGGCCGGAACACCCGCGATGACACTGCGCGGCGGAAAGGTCGCGCCTTGGGTGACGACGGCCCCGGCTCCCACCACCGATTGGGCGCCGATGACCGCGTTCTGCAGGATCACGGCGTTCATGCCGATCATGCAGCCGTCGCCCACCGCACAGCTTTCGATCACGGCGCCGTGTCCCATGGTGACATCGGCTCCGACGAGGGTGGGGCCCCAGTCGCCGACGTGCACCACGCAGCCGTCCTGCACACTCGAGCGGGGGCCGATCACGATGCCGTGTCCGGGATCGTCGCCCCGGAGCACGGCCCCGAACCAGACGCTCGCGCCCGCTTCGATCCGCACGTTGCCGATCACCACGGCGGTGGGCGCGATGAACACGTCGGGCGCGATCTGCGGTCGTCGCCCGCCGAACTCCAGGATGGTGGCCACAGGTCGTCTTCCTAGTCGTCGCCGGTGGCGTCGACCCGCGTCAGCCGCACGCGCAGCACCTGCGTCTCGGTCGCTTCGATCACTTCGAGGCGGGCTCCGTCGACATCGAGGATCTCGCCCACCAGCGGCACGTACCCGAGGGTGTCGAGCATGAAGCCGTTCAAGGAACGGTTTTCGTCGTCGGGCAAGGAGATGTCGAAGGCCTCGTTGAGGTCGCGTAGATCGACCTGTCCGTCCGCCACGAGATCGTGGGCGCCGATGTGCAGGAGTTCTTCCTCGTCGACGTCGGTCTCGTCGACGATCTCACCCACCAGCTCTTCGAGCACGTCTTCGAGGGTCACGAGGCCGTCGGTGCCCCCGAACTCGTCGGCCACGATTCCCAGGTGCAGGCGTCGGGCCTGGAAGCTGCGCAGCAGTTGGGCGAGCGAGAGCGATCCGGGTACGAAGTAGGGCTCCCGCGCGAGGCTGGCCAGGGTGACCTCCGTCTGGCCGGTGACCCAGGTCTGATAGGCCTCGCGCACGTACACGATGCCCGTGATGTCGTCGATGGATTCGCCGTACACGGGCACCCGGGAATAGGGAACCCCGGCCAGTTCGGGCACGACCTCGGCGAGGGTCCGGTCCTGTGGCCAGGCGAACACATCGACGCGCGGGGTCATGACGTCCCAGGCCGTCTGTTCATCGAGGCGAAAGGCCCGTTCGACCAATGCGTGTTCATGACGATCGACGATCCCCTCACGCCGTCCGATCTCGGTCATGTCGCGCACCTCCCGCTCGTCGAATTCCTCCTCGTCGCCGTTCAGGCCGGCGAGCAGCGCCTCGAGACGAATGAACGGCGACAGCAGCGTTCCCATCCACCGCTCGAGGCGTGCCAGCGTCGGAGCCGAGGCGAGTGCCATCCGGATCGGGTATCGGAATGCCAGGGAACGGGGTGCGATCTCGGCCAGGATCAGGATCACGGCCACGCCCGCTACCAGGGCCATCAACGCCCCCGTCACGCCGGCGAGCAAGGCCCCCATCGTCACCAGCAGCCCCACGGCGACCAGATTCAGGATCGTGATCAGGAGGTGGATCGCCGTCTGGATCGACGTCGAACGACCCCGGATTCGTGAGAGGGCCGCGGCGCCGGCAAAGCCTTCGTCGACCAGCGTGCGCAAGCGTGTGCGCGAGACCGTGAAGACGGCGGTCTCGGCGGCCGACAAGAGGCCGGAGGCGAAGATCAGCAGGGCCGCGGCGACCCCCGACGAAAGGGGGGTCACGGCCGACCTCGCTCGGGTACTGGGCTGCGCATGGGGCGGCGGGCGCCCCTGGGACTCGGACCTACGTCCATGAGCGGCTGTCGGAGAGCAACTCGGCCACCACGTCGCGGGTGGTGCGCCCGTCGGCTTCGGCTTCGAAATTCAGCACGACCCGATGGGCCAGCACCGCCGGGGCGACCGCACGTATGTCGTCGAACGAGGGTAGGGCATCACCCCGTGCGGCGGCCCGGGCCTTGGCCCCGAGTACGAGATACTGGCTGGCCCGCGGGCCGGCACCCCACGACGCGTACCTGCGGGTCAGGGCGGGCGCCTCGACGTCGTCCGGGCGGGTGGCCCGAACCAGTCGCACGGCGTAGGCGACCAGCGACGGCGGCACCGGAATCCGCCGCACGAGGTGCTGAAGCTCGACCAGTTCCCCGGCCGCGACCACCGGCCGGATGTCCGACGTGCCCTCGCCCGTCGTCGTCATGGCGATCTCCTCTTCCTCTTCGCGGGTCGGGTACCCGATCTGAAGTTCGAGCATGAAGCGATCGAGCTGCGCCTCGGGGAGGGGGTAGGTGCCCTCCTGCTCGATGGGATTCTGCGTGGCGAGCACGAAGAAGGGCGCATCGAGGGGATAGGTCTGGCCCGCCGTCGTCACCGCGCGCTCCTGCATGGCCTGCAGGAGGGCCGCCTGGGTCTTGGGTGGCGTACGGTTGATCTCGTCGGCGAGTACGATGTTGGCGAAGATCGGGCCCTTCACGAATCGAAACACCCGTCGCCCCGTGGTGCGGTCCTCCTCGATCACCTCGGTACCCGTGATGTCGGTGGGCATGAGGTCCGGGGTGAACTGAACCCGGCTGAACTCGAGCTCGAGAGCCTCGGCCAGAGTCGAGACGAGAAGCGTCTTGGCGAGTCCCGGGACACCCACGAGCAGCGCATGTCCGTTGCCCAGGAGCGCGGTGAGGAGCCCTTCGACCACATGATGCTGGCCGACGATGCGCTTTTCGACTTCATGACGGAGGTGCTCCGCCACCTCTGCCACCCTTTCGAGGAGTACCACGTCCCGGTCCACCGCGCCCAAGGTCTGTTCCGCCATGCGAATCCCGTCGTTCCCTGCTGAATGGTGTGGTCGCTCTGTACACGGCCCGCAGCGGGGGGTGCCCCCGGGACGTACCGGAAAAACGCGCCCCGGAACCTGCGGGAAGCGGGGGCCTGAAGGCAAGCGCGCGTCCTTCGATCCCGCGAGTTGACACCGCGAGAAGACCGCCTCTCCAGGGGGTGGTGATGGCCGCTTGCGGAATTTTTCACAAGCATCTATGTTTTCCCGGCTGTGACCCAACCGACAGGGCGTTCATGACACATCCGGGGTCGGGAAACCGGTCCGATCGCAAGCACCACCGGTCGGAGATCCAGCGGGCCTCTTCGGAGGCCCTGGGGCACGGAATCACCATCGCGGTGGCCATCGGCCTCTTTCTCTGGCTGGGTGATCGGCTCGATGGTGTGCTGGGCACGAGCCCGATCTTCGCGCTGGCCGGTATACTGGTCGGCGCGGCGGCGGGGTTCTACCGGCTGTATGCGCACCTCATGACGGGGAGAGACCCGTCCAGGGGTGCCGACGAGGCTGGGCCGGACCGGGACGGTTCCGGTTGAAGTTGAAGCGGTGGTTGGCGTATGTCTGCGCGGCGCTGGTGGTCGTCTCGGGTGTGACGGCGGCGCTCTGGGGGACGCTCGATGGCGCGGGTCGGGCAGGGATCTTGTGGGCTGGGGGGACGGCTCTCGTGGTGCAGGGGATCGCCTTCGGGTTGCTGCTGGGATCCCGAGGCCGGAATCAGGGATTTCTCCTGGCGATGGCGGGCGGTATCATGGCTCGCTTCGGTGTGCTCGGAGTTGCAGGAATCGTGGTGTCCGTCGTCGAGACGGGTGTGGGCGCCGAGGCGCTCGTGCTCGGTCTCGCTGGGTTCTTGTTCGCACTGGCGCTGCTGGAGGCGGTCTTCCTCCCCGGCGTTGAAACGATGGGTCTGTCGGAATGAGTCTGCTCAGCTTCGTGCAGGAACACGGTGGCCAGGAGACCGGGTCCTCCGGGGGCATGCCGCTCACGGAACTGCCGGAGTTCATCCAGCATCACATCGCCGACGCCCCCGAGATCGAGTTCATGGGACTCCATCTCGACCTCGGTGCGATCCACTTTCCGTCGTTTCAGTTGGGCGGGCTCACCGTCGATCTGTCTCCGACCCGGCACCTGGTCTTCATGATCGCGGCCGCGCTCCTGTGCATCGTGATCTTCGTGCCGATGGCGCGCTCGGTGGCGAAGCGTGACCCGGCGCGGGCCCCGAAGGGCTTTGCCAACGCCATGGAGAGCCTGATCCTCTATTTCCGTGACGAGGTGGTACGGCCGAACATCGGGCACGGCGCCGATGCCTACACGCCGTTCATTCTCACGATCTTCTTCTTCATCTGGTTCATGAACCTCTTCGGGCTCACCCCCTTCGGGGTCACGCCCACGGGCAACCTCTCGGTGACGGCGGCGCTCGCCATCATCGCCTTCATCGTCACGGAGATCTCGGGGGTTCTGGCTCTCGGGCCGGCCGGTTATGCCCGGACCATCTTCTACGTCCCGGCGGGGCTGCCCACCGCCCTGAAGCCGGTGTTGCTCGTCATCATGACACCGGTCGAGTTCGTCGGAAAGCTGACCAAGCCCTTTGCCCTGGCCGTGCGGCTGTTCGCCAACATGATGGCTGGGCACACCCTCCTGCTGGCGGTGCTGGGAATGATCCTGGTCTACCAGAGCTTCGGCGTGGCCACCGCCTCGGTTCTGATCGCCAGCCTGCTCATGATTCTGGAACTGTTCGTGGCGACGCTGCAGGCCTACATCTTCGCCATGCTGACCTCGGTATTCATCGGACTCATTCGCCACGCCCACTGACGCGGGGCAACGGCGTCTGACGCAGGACCCAACCGTCCGGGCCACCGGACACGACATCCCAACGCGATCACGAGGATCGAAACGATGCTGCACGCTTTTCTTGCCGCCGTACAAGACACTGCCGGAGCCGCCGGCGCGCCGGGCCTTGCCCTCGTCGGAGCCGGTCTCGCCATCGGCCTCACCGTGATCGGTGCCGGAATCGGCATCGGCCGGATCGGCGAGAGTGCCGTTCAGGGGATCGCCCGTCAGCCCGAGGCCGGTCCGAGCATTCAGACGGCCGCCATCATTCTCGCGGCCCTCATCGAGGGAGCCGCCCTCTTCGGTCTGGGCCTGGTCTTCCTGAAGTTCTAGGATCGGGCTGCGCGCGGGTCCGCGTGTCACGGTTGGGGTCGGGGTGGGCCAGCAGAAGGTCCGTCTCGGCGAATCCGCCTGATCCATGCGGGTCGCGAGAGACTGAACGGGAGAATCGACAATGAGATCCAGGACGATCATGATGACGGTGCCGTTGCTGCTGGGCTCGAGCCCAGCCGTGGCGATGGCGGCCGAGGATGGTGGAGTGTTCTCGATCAATCCGGGACTGTCCATCTGGGCCTCGGTGGTGTTCTTGGCGTTGCTCGCGATCCTGTGGAAGTTCGCCTGGGGTCCCATTCTCGGGGCCGTCGAGGCGCGCGAAGGTCGGATCCAGTCGGCGCTGGACGAGTCCGAGGCCCAGCGGGTCGAGGCGGCTCGTCTGCTCGAGGAGCACAAGGCACAGCTGCTCGATGCCCG
>CAZFRU010000062.1:0-23391 GCA_964521385.1 uncultured Gemmatimonadaceae bacterium
GAGGCGAGTCGCCGGGGCCACATGCGTTGAACAGCGCGGCGACCACCAGGGCCAGCGATCGTCTCTCGGGGGCCTCGGCGACCCGCCGTTTGGCGGTCCCGCAAAGCCGAACGGCCTTCGTCACGCCCACCCGTCCGTTCCCATTCAAGGAGCCTGCAGCGTTTCCCGGCGGATCGTGCAGTCCTCGATGTGGTCCCGGTCGACCTCGGGCGCCGATCCCCGAGCCCTGCAACGGGACCGAAACCATGCCCTCGGGGTCCATGGTCCACTCGGGCGTGACGATGTCTCGATGCCAGTAGCGGGCGCTGGGTGACAGGTCGCCGGGCATGGTGAACCCGGGCAGGCTCGCGAGTGCCACATTGTACGCCCGCCCGATCCCGGTCTCGAGCATGCCACCGCACCAGACCGGCACGTCATGGGCTCGGCAGAGGTCGTGGATGGCCTGCGACGAGGTGAAGCCACCCACACGCCCCGGCTTGATGTTGATGATTCGGCCGCTGCCGAGCGCCAGCATGTCTTCGGCACGGGCGAGAGAGGTGATGGATTCGTCCAGGCACAGCGGGGTCTTCAGCTGTCGCTGCAACTCGGCATGACGCACCAGGTCCTCGCATTCGAGGGGCTGCTCGATCATGGTGAGATCGAAGGCGTCGAGTTCGGCCAGCCGGTCGCTATCGGCCAGGGTATAGGCCGTGTTCGCGTCGACCATGAGCGGCGTCTCGGGCAGCGCCTTCCGCACCGCTTCGACAAATCGAAGATCGGCATCCGGGCGGATCTTGAGCTTGATCTTGCGATACCCCGCGGCCGCCGCCGCTTCGGCCCGGTCCACGAGTTGCTGGGGCGTCGCCTGGAGTCCCAGCGACACACCCACCGGCACCCGTGCGCGGGTTGCACCCAGTCGCCGCGCCAGTGCGACGCCCTCGAGTTCTGCGGCCAGCGCCCAGACCCCCATTTCCACCGCCGCCTTCGCCATTGGGTGGCCGCGGAGATCGCGTTCGAGCAGACCGTGCACCTCTTCCGGGCCCTCCAGCCTCACACCGAGCAGGCGAGGCGCGATCCACCTCCGGAGCATGAACCACGCCGTATCGAGGGTCTCGGGGCTGTAGTTCGGCTGGTCGCCGGCGACGCATTCCGACCACACCGACGGCCCGGCCGTACTGAACAGCTCCAGGAGCAGAATGCGTCGTTCGCGAACCACTCCGCTCGAGATGCGAAACGGCTCCTTGAGGGCGAGCCGGATCTCGCGGAGTTCGATTCGGCGGACGGCCAGGCTCATGGCTCGGATTCCGGCTCGCCGTGGGGCGACGTTCGGTGCGGGGGATCGGTCTTCGGTTGGGGACGCCCGAGGGGGCGACGGCAGTGGGATCGCATACGCCATCGTATTTCGTTTTCGGGGCCGACGCCATGGTTCCCACCGTCGTTCTACCGAGCTGCCGTTGCCGTCTCGGGGCCATGCGGAAACTCCCACGCGCCCGGGGCGTACCAGTTCCGGTCCGGTGTTCGACCCCAACGTCCCTCCAGTCCCCACGCCGCATGCGCAAGACCCACTACTCCGCCGCCCTCATCGCTCTTCTGCTCGTGGTTGGGCTCACCGCCTGCGACGATGACATCGCCGGGCCCCGGCTCCCGGGCGACGTGACCTTCGATGCGTCGCTGGGAGTCGATCTCGCGGCCATGACCGAACTCCCCTCGGGGATCTACATCCAGACGCTTACGCCGGGCGAGGGAGTGCCGGTGGTCACGGGGGATCACGTATACGTCGATTACGTGCTCTGGCTACCGAATGGCACACAGATCGATGCCGGGTCGAACGTCGACTTCACCCTCGATCCCGGCAATGTGATCGACGGATTCCGAGTCGGGGTCGAGGGCATGACGGTGGGTGAGACCCGTCTGATCGTGGTCCCCTCGGCGCTCGGGTACGGTGCGGCCGGCCGTACCGGCATTCCTCCGCATTCGGTGCTCGTCTTCCGCGTGACCCTGAACGACCTGAATCCACCGCTATAGGAGCCAGCTTTCGGCCCGGCGGGCTGTCTCTTGGGGGGCGGTGAGGGCGGCGAGGGCGCCGAGGGCACTGTCCTGCCGCGCCTGATCGCGTGCCGCGGGTGATCGCGTGCCGCGCGTGATCGGGACTCGGGCGGCCTTCGGCGAGTGCGGTGAGAGCCGCGCGGAGGCACTACCTGGTGCGCCTGATCGCGTGCCGCCTGTGATCGCAAGGTGGGTTGCCTTTGCGAGTGCGGTGAGGCCGCGCCGAGGGCACTGTCCTGCCGCGCCTGATCGCGTGCCGCGGGTGATCGCGACCGGGGCTGCCTTCGGCGAGCGCGGTGAGGGCCGCGCGGGAGTTTTGGTGGGGTCGCGGTGGGGAAGGGGGCTGTAGGCTCGCCTCCTGCTGGAAACCGATCACGGCCGCCATTCTCGGTGGGGCCGTGATCGGTTTGCTGCTTCAGGAGTAGCTAACCGCGCAACCACCTGTGGCGGATATGCGCTCGAGTAACTTTTCCAGCACTGGGAGTAGCGAACCGATCAGCACAACTAACCCGCACGCACTCGAGCGCTCTTTGCGGCACCACCCGCCCCCCACGCCGCCAACCTGCCCGCCACGCCAGGCTCACAGGGGATTCGGCGGGCCATAGCCCCGCCGCACCTGGCGCAGAGAGGATTCGGCGGGCCGTGGCCCCGCCGATCATTTCTCGCACTGATCGAGCGTGCCAGGTGGTGGCCAAACAGGTTGCCGCCCCCACCGCGAAGAAGCCCCCACCGCGACGAAGCCCCCACCGCGACGAAGCCGTAAACCCGCCCGCCGCGGGATGGGCCGGGGCACCCCCTCCAGCGGGGACCGGCGCAGCCGAGCGAAGCGCCCCCGCGGGAGGGGGTGCCCCGGCCCATCCCGCGCCCCCGGCAACACTACATGCGAGACAACATCTACATGCGAGGCAACACGACCCCGGTCTGGTTCATGTACTTGCCCTTGCGGTCCGCATAGGCGGTCTCGGGCTCCTCGTCGCCTTCGAAGAACAACAGCTGCGCAATCCCCTCTCCGGCGTAGATCTTGGCCGGCAGCGGGGTCGTGTTGCTGATCTCGAGGGTGAGGAAGCCCTCCCAGGTGGGCTCGAGCGGGGTCACGTTGACGATGATGCCGCAGCGGGCGTAGGTGCTCTTTCCCACGCACAGCACCAACACGTTGCGCGGGATCCGGAAGTACTCCTCGGTGCGGGCCAGGGCGAAGGAGTTCGGCGGAATGATGCAGACGTCGTCGTGGACGTCGACGAACGAGCGTTCGTCGAAGTTCTTGGGGTCGACCACGACGTTGTGCACGTTCGTGAACACCTTGAACTCGGGGCTTACCCGAATGTCGTACCCATATGACGAAAGGCCGAAGCTGATGCGGCCGTCGCGGACCTGACCGGTCTCGAACGGCTCGATCATACGGTGGTTCTCGCACATCCTGCGGATCCAGCGGTCACACTTGATGGGCATGGGGCGGGTGGGTTGTTCTGTGGCGGAGGCAGCCCCGGCCACGAAAGGGTGGCCGGCCTGCGACGATGAGGGTGGGCTCCCCAAGATACGATCCTCAGGCGGAGTCACCAAATCCGGCGAATTATCGCGTAGTTCAAGGACTTTTGCCGTCTTGACCCCCTCTCGCGGCCCGCATACCTTTCCTCTGTTCCCTTTCGTGAACGATTTCACAAACCTGGGGATGTCATGTCGGGATCGTACGTCCCGCTCCTCTTCCTGTTCGGGATTTCCGCGCTCACCGCGGTGTTCATGGTGGTCGCCTCGGCTGTTCTGAACCCCCGACGCCCGACGCCCGAAAAGGAGATGCCCTACGAGTCGGGGATGATCCCGCTCGGCGACACGCGCGACCGATTTTCGGTCAAGTTCTACATGGTGGCCATCAGCTTCATCGTCTTCGACCTCGAGACGATCTTCCTGATTCCCTGGGCCGTCGAGATGCGTTCGTTGGGATGGGCCGCCTTCGTGCCGGTCCTGCTCTTCGTCATGGTCCTCACGCTCGGGCTCGCCTACGAGTGGAAGAAGGGAGGCCTGGAATGGGACTAGACGAGGGCACCCTCCCCGGCGGGGGCACCTCGGCCCGTCCGGGCGGCGTGTTCGGAGCCGGCGGTCCCACCTTCCTGACCACCAAGCTCGACTTCGTCGTGAACTGGGCTCGCCGCAGTTCGCTCTGGCCCATGCCCTTCGGGACTGCGTGCTGCGCCATCGAGATGATGGCGGCCGCGGCGTCGAATTTCGACATCTCCCGCTTCGGCATGGAGCGCATGTCGTTTTCGCCACGGCAGGCCGATGTGCTCATCTGTGCGGGACGGGTCCCGTACAAGCTCGCTCCGGTGCTACGGCGAATCTGGGACCAGATGCCGCAACCGAAGTGGTCGATTTCGATGGGAGCCTGCGCCAGTTCCGGCGGCGTCTTCGACACCTACGCCATGGTGCAGGGCATCGACACCATCATCCCCGTCGATGTCTACATTCCCGGGTGCCCACCGCGCCCGGAAGCCCTCATCTACGGGCTGATGATGATCCAGGAGAAGATCCGGAGCGAGCAGCTGTCCGAGCACGCCGTCAACCGAGCCGAAGATCCGCTCGGAGCGGGCCGTCCGGAGGCCAACGACGTCGAAGTCAAGGCGCTCACCGGCCCCTTCGGCAATTCCACGCAGCAGAATCGGGTCAGTGGCCTGGTCCAATCCGACCGCGTCGACCGTCCCCACGACCGTCTTCCCTGAAGCGACGCGACGCCCATGGCCGCCGACACCTCCTCCCCTCCGGTCCCGACCGCACCCGACGCGGGCAACGCCGATGAGGCGGGGGGGCATTTCTCCGTCACGGCGCTGACCCGGGTCTTCGCCGAGGCGGTGCTCCACAGTGAAACCACCGCCGGCGATCAGGTGAGCGTGTTCATCGATCCCGAGCGCGTGCGCGAGATACTCGGCTGGCTCAAGGACGATCCGACCCAGCACTACGAGTTTCTCTCAGATCTCACAGCGGTCGACTTCGGAGGCGGACGCCCCCTCCAGGTGGTCTACCAGCTCTGGTCGCTGGCCCATCGTCGGTCGCTCCGCGTCAAGGTCGAGCTTCCGCTCACGCGACTGCACATCGACTCGGTCGAGCCCCTGTGGAAGACCGCAGACTGGCTCGAGCGCGAGGTCTACGACCTCTTCGGCATCGAGTTCATCGGTCACCCCGATCTGCGCCGCATCCTGATGCCCGAGGACTACGCCGAGGGGCACCCCCTGCGTAAGGACTTTCCGCTACGTGGGCGGTTTTCGCGGGCCGAGCAGACCCGTCGCGCCATCAGCCTCGACGCCGAGGACTTCTACACGCCGAGCGAGATGGCCATCGGCCGTGACCCCCAGATCGTGACGCTTCCCTTGCGGGACGATGGGGCCGACGCCCCATCCGAGGACTGACATGTCGACCAGGACCGTCGAATTCACCATGGGTCGGACCCCCGAGCTGGGGGCCGCAGGAGGGGTGGCGTACGCGCCCACCCACCCGGTCGATCTGCCGGAACCCGACCTCGGTGCCGAGCACATGTTGCTCAACATCGGCCCGCAGCATCCGGCCACCCATGGAGTTCTGCGCCTCGTCTGTGAACTCAACGGCGAAACCGTGGTGAAGGTGATTCCCCACATCGGATACCTGCACACCGGTTTCGAGAAGCTGGGCGAGTATCGCACCTGGAACCAGATCGTGCCTCTCACCGATCGCATGGACTACCTGGCGCCCCTGATCTACAACTGCGCCTATGTCATGTCGGTCGAGAAGCTGATGGGCATCGAGGTGACCGAGCGCTGCAAGGTGGTGCGTGTGATCCTCATGGAGCTCGATCGCATCTTCGGGCATCTGCTGTGGCTCGGTACGACCGCCATCGACGTGGGCGCCTATACCCCGTTCCTCTATACCTTCCAGGAACGCGAGAAGATCTACACGCTGCACGAGGCGCTCACCGGGGCCCGCATCACCACCTCGGCCACACGCGTCGGGGGGATGATGGCCGATCTGCCCGAGGGATGGGCCGAAGCCGTGCGGGACTTCGCCAATGGCCTGCCCCGTACCATCGCCGAGGTCCACGACCTGCTGACGACCAACGGGATCTTTCTCGGGCGCACCCTCGACATCGGGGTCATCTCGGGTGAAGACGCCATCAATCATGGCTTCACCGGGCCCAACCTGAGGGCGTCGGGGGTGCCGTACGATGTCCGCAAGGACCGGCCCTACTACGACTACGAGACGTACGACTTCGAGGTGCCCGTGGGTGAGCATGGGGACTGCTACGACCGCTACCTCGTGCGCATGGACGAGATGGACCAGAGCCTGCGCATCCTGCACCAGGCGCTCGATCGCCTTCCGGACGGGCCGATCAACGTCGACGATCCGCGGGTGTCGTTGCCGTCGAAGCGCGACTGCATGAACGACATGGCGTCGATGATCCACCACTTCAAGCTCATCACCGAGGGCATCCACGCACCCGTGGGCGATTCGTGGTTCAGCGTCGAGGCGTCGAAGGGCGAGTTGGGCATGTACGTGGTGAGCGACGGCGGCACCAAGCCGGTACGCTGGCGGGTCCGACCTCCGTCGTTCGTCAATCTGTCCGTGATCGCGAAGCTGGCCGAGGGCCATCTCGTGTCCGACCTGATCATGATCAATGCGAGCCTCGATATCGTGCTGGGAGAGATCGACCGATGAGTGAGCCTCCGTTCCGGAATCCCGGATGGGCCGGAAACACCGGGGAATTCAAACTCAGCGAAGAAGAGGTGCGGGGTGAGGATTTCGTCGGGGCACGGCCCGTCGAGGGTGGGCATCCGGCCGGAGCGGCGAGCTACCCCTACCTGCTCGCCGACAAGGTGCCCGACGGCCGTCTGTTCGAGGGCTCGTTCAAGGCGCGCTACGACAAGATCCTGACGCGGTATCCCAACCGGCGGGCGGCCTTGCTGCCGGTGCTCAACCTGGCGCAGGAGGTGCGAGGGCACATTTCCCCGGAGACGATGGACGAGGTGGCGGCGCTGCTCGAGTTGAGCGATGCCTACGTCCGGGGCGTGACCACCTTCTACACCATGTACAACAAGGCGCCGGTGGGGCGGTTCCTGATCCAGGTCTGCACGAACATCTCCTGCAACCTCTGCGGCGCAGACGAGGTGATGGCCCGGTTCCTCGAGGAGACGGGCACCGAGACCGGTGAGATCTCGGCCGACGGCGACTTCACCGTGATCGAAGCCGAATGTCTGGCCGGGTGCGGATTCCCGACCTGTGTGCAGATCAATTCGCGTTACTACGAGAACGTGGGCGTCGACGACGTGCCGCGAATCCTGGAGCACCTCAAGGAGCGGGGCGAGTAGGCCCTACGCACGCGAGACCTCAATGGCCTATCCATACGTATCGGACCGGGAGGTCCGGATCCTCAGCACCCACTTCGGCGACCCGAAGGCGCGCACCCTCGAGGGGGCGTTGGCCAATGGGCGCTATGCGGCCTTCAAGAAGGCCGCCGAGTTGGGCCCCGACGGGGTGATCGACGTGGTCAAGGCGTCGGGGCTGCGCGGACGGGGCGGAGCCGGCTTCCCCACGGGCGTCAAGTGGAGCTTCATGCCCAAGGACTCGGGCAAGGAGCACTACCTCTGTTGCAACGCCGATGAATCCGAGCCGGGGACCTTCAAGGACCGGGAGTTGATCCGCTGGGACCCACACCAGCTCATCGAGGGATGCCTGATCGGGGCCTACGCGATTCGGGCTCGCCATGCCTACATCTACTGCCGAGGTGAATTCTTCGAGGCGTCGTCCGTGCTGGCCCGGGCGGTCGAGGAGGCGTACGAAAGGGGATTCATCGGGTCGAACATCCAGGGCACCGGGATCGACATCGATGTCACCGTCCATGTGGGAGCGGGCGCGTACATCTGCGGTGAAGAGACCGCCCTGATGAACTCGCTGGAGGGTCGTCGTGGGCTTCCGCGGGTGAAACCGCCCTTTCCTGCGGCCGTGGGCCTGTTCGGAATGCCCACCACCATCAACAACGTCGAGACGCTGTCGACGGTGCCCCACATCATCGAGCACGGGGGCGAATGGTACCGCCAATGGGGCACCGAGAAGAGCCCCGGCACCAAGCTCTTCTGCGTCAGCGGTCATGTGAACAAGCCGGGCAACTACGAGCTTCCCCTCGGATTCCCGCTCGCCGATCTGATCGACGACGTGTGCGGTGGCGTGCGCGACGGCCATGCGCTCAAGGCCGTCATTCCGGGTGGCAGTTCGGTGCCGATCCTCAACGCCGCCGAGTCCATGGGCTGCGCTCTCGACTACGAGGGGGTGGTGAGCGCAGGCTCGATGCTGGGGTGCGCGTCGGTGATCGTCATGGACGAGACCACCGACATCGTCAAGCAGGTGTACCGCATGGCTTCGTTCTATGCGCACGAGTCGTGCGGCCAGTGCACCCCCTGCCGTGAGGGTACCGCCTGGGTGGCGAAGATCTTGCGGCGGATTCTCGACGGCCGCGGCACCGAAGAAGACCTCGATACCCTGGTCGACGCCACCACGCGCATGACGGGCACGACGATCTGCGTCCTGTCGGACTCGGTGGGGGCGCCCGTTCAGTCGAGCATCGCCAAGTTCAGGGACGACTACCTGGCACTCATTCGCCGCGGCGAACGGGTAGGAGTGGCCTGAGCATGTCCGAGAAGAAGGGTCCCACGACGGTCACGCTCACCATCGACGGCCGCGAGATCACGGTGCCGAAGGGCACCACGCTCCTCAAGGCAGCCGAGGCCCTGGGTACGCGCGTGCCCCACTACTGCTACCACGACGGGCTCTCGGCGCCGGCCATGTGCCGACTCTGTCTGGTCGACGTCGAGGGGGCGCCCAAGCCGCAGCCCTCATGCGTCACGCCGGCACAGGATGGTCAGGTGGTGGACACCCAGGGCGGGGTTTCGCGCACCATGCGGGAAGGGGTGCTCGAGTTCTACCTGCTCAATCATCCCCTCGACTGTCCGATCTGTGATCGCTCGGGGGAGTGCCTGTTCCAGGACTACGTGCACGCCGAGGGACCGGCCCGGGGCCGGTCGCGCGAACCCAAGCGGGTGTTCGGGCGCGACGATTTCGGTGCGGATGTGCTGTTCTACGGCGATCGCTGCGTCATGTGTACCCGGTGCGTGCGGTTCATGAACGAGATCGAGTGCGATCCCCGGCTCACCGTGGTCGAGCGCGGCAGTCGCTCGGTGATCGACACCTTCTTCGACGAGGGGCTGGCAGGCACCAGGTGGTCGGGCAACATCGTCGACCTCTGCCCGGTGGGGGCCCTGGTCTCGAAGGACTTTCTCTACAAGCAGCGCGCGTGGGATCTCGATCATACCCCGAGCATCTGCCCCGGCTGCTCGCAGGGGTGCAACATCACCCTCCATACGCGAGACAATCTGGTGCAGCGACTGAAGCCGCGCGCCAACCTCGACGTCAACGCCTTCTGGATGTGTGACTACGGACGCCTCGACTACGAGTGGATCAACGAGGGCGATCGTCTGGAGGCGCCGCTGGTGGGTACGGGCGAGTCGCAGCGGGCCATGGCATGGAGCGAGGCGCTGGGCGCGCTTTCGTCGCGTCTCGCAGAACTCGACGGCGTGCCCGTGCGTGCGGTCGCTTCGCCGTGGAGTTCCAACGAGGATCTGGCGGCGCTCCGGGCCGTGGTGGACCACCTCGGAGGGGGCCCGATCGAGTACCGGCTCCCGAGGGCAGCCGACGAAGACGTGCTCGCGGGCATGCCGACGCTGGCGCGACGGCGTGAGTTGGCGCCGAATGGACGGGGCGCCGACCTGATGGGGCTCACCCGGGTGGGCGACGACACGGGCCGTGGGGGGCTCGACGACACGGCCGCCCATGGCGGCGTCGTGCTGGTGCTGGGCGACGACCTCGCCGATCAGTCGGCGGCCTTCGGCGCCGGCGCCGACCTCTACGTGTGGCTCGGTACCCACCGCTCGCCGGCGTCGACACGAGCGCATTTCGTGCTGCCCGTGAGCACCTTTGCCGAGCAGGAGGGCACCTTCACCAACTGCGACGGCCGCGTGCAGCGCTTCTGGCCGGCGCTCGAGGTGCCCGGCGCCGCGCGTCCCGCCTGGCTGTTGCTGCGCACGCTGCTGGCCACACGGCTGGGTACGTCGCCACCGGCCACGGCGGGCGAGGCGTTCGCCGCCGCGACCTCGGAGCACGCTGCCTTCGAGGGGTTGGACTACGAGGGCATCGGTACCCGGGGCTCCCTGGTCCATGCGCCCGCTTTGCGGAAGGGAGACTGATCGATGGAGTTGCTGCAGCCCATCGCCGGCACGGGCGCCCTGATCGCGTCGCTGCTCAAGGTGATTGCGGTGTTCACCGGGGTCATGCTGGTGGTCGCCTATGCCACGCTGGCCGAGCGCAAGGTCTCGGCCTGGATCCAGGACCGTTCGGGCCCCAATCGTGTGGGACCCTGGGGCCTGCTGCAGCCCATCGCCGACGGCATCAAGAACTTTCTCAAGGAAGAGACCCTTCCGGCCACCGCGCACCGCCTCTACTTCGTGCTCGGGCCGATGCTGGCCATCACCCCGGCGCTGGTGATGTTCGCGGTGGTTCCCTTCGCGGCCCCGCTCCCGACCCCCTGGGGGGTGGTCGACATGATCGTGGCCGACGTGCCCATCGGGATCCTCTACATTCTCGCGCTGAGTTCGCTCGGGGTGTACGGAATCGTGGTCGCCGGGTGGTCCAGCAACAACAAGTACTCGTTTCTCGGGGCACTGCGGGCTTCGGCGCAGATGGTCAGCTATGAGGTCGCGTTGGGGCTTTCGCTGATCCCCGTGCTCATGCTGGCGGGCAACGTCACGCTCACCCAGATGATCTGGCAGCAACAGCAGCTCGACTTCTGGTTCGTGCTACCGCTCTCCCTGGGCTTCATTCTCTTCGTGGTCTCGGCCTTCGCGGAGACCAACCGGCTGCCGTTCGACATGCCTGAGGCCGAGTCGGAACTGGTGGCCGGCTATCACACCGAATACTCGGCCATGAAGTTCTCGATGTTCTTCATCGCCGAATACGCCCACATGTTCACCGCCTCCGCCCTCATCGCGACGCTCTTCTTCGGCGGGTGGGATCTGCCCGGCACCTGGGACGACGCCTTCTGGTTCCAGGGCAGCCTGATCCGCGGCTTCGACGAGGCCGGCATGCCGCTGCTGGCCGACCCCACCTGGTGGAAGACGCTGTTGACGCTGGGCGGCTTCGCGCTCAAGACCGGGTTCTTCATGTTCTTCTACATCTGGGTCCGCTGGACGTTGCCGCGGTTTCGGTACGACCAGGTCATGGCGCTGGGGTGGAAGGTGATGCTCCCGGTGGCGCTGGCCTACGTCATGGTGGTCGCCGCGACGGTCCTCGTGCTCGACACCCTCGGCGTGCAGTACGGCTTCGGCTTCGGAGTTGCGCTCACCGCCGTGAGCGCCGTGTGTACGCTGGCCTTCCTGTTCTTTCTCGACAACGATCGCATCATCGCGGGGGCGGCGGTGCCGACCCGGCAGGACCGCCCGGTACGCATGCCGGCGGTCGACATTCCCCCACGAGTTGCGCTCCCGGCCGACGTGTCGGGCGACTGACTTTCTCCTTTCCACTCCAGGATCACGGTATGGCTGTTCAGGTCAAGGTGATGCGGCGCCCCGAACCGGGGAGCACGTCGTACCTGCGGGCCGCCCTCAAGGGCATGGCCCTGACCTTTCGTCACCTGGTGAACCCGCGCACGGTGGCGTTGCAGTATCCTGAGGAACAGCCTGAACTCCACCCCCGCTGGCGGGGCACACACCGCATGGAGGTGCACGCCGACGGACGTCCGAAGTGCGTGGCCTGCGGACTGTGTCCCACCGTATGCCCGGCCAACTGCATCCGGCTGGTGGGGGGCGAGGACGACCAGGGCAATCGGTACCCGATCGTCTACGAGATCGACGAGTTTCGCTGCATTTTCTGTGGGATGTGTCAGGAGGTGTGTCCGGTCGAGGCGATCCATGTGGGGCGCCATTTCGAGAACGGCGAGTTCACACGTGAGCGCTTCGTCTACGACCTCGACCGCCTGATGGCACAGGACCATCCCACCACGTTGCTCTGGGATCCCTCGGATCCCCGGTCCGAATGAGGGCGCGCCGTGGCTGAGATTCTCTTCTTCGTGTTCGCCACCGTGGCGATCGGCAGCGCCTTCGGTGTGGTGATGGGTCGCAGCCCGGTGTCGAGCCTGCTGTTCATGGTCATGACGCTGGGAAGTGTCGCGGGCATCTACGTATTGCTCGAGGCCCACTTTCTCGCCGCCATCCAGGTGATCGTCTACGCGGGCGCCATCATGGTGCTCTTCATGTTCGTCATCATGCTCCTGAACCTGGGCCACGACTACCAGCGGGACATTCGTGGAGGGCTCTTCGCCCTGGTGGCCTTCGTGGTGTCGGGTGCCCTGGCGGGGTTGCTGGCGACGCGCTTCGGGGGCGACGCCCCGCTCTTTCCCTTTCTCGACGGGGGCGACGCCATCGACGCGGCGCTCGCCGAGAAGGGAGCCCTGGGGGTGATCGCCGAGCCGCTGTTCACCACCTATATCGTGCCGTTCGAGATTACCGGTATCCTGCTGCTGGTGGCCATCGTCGGAGCCCTGGTCCTGGCCAAACGCCGCGTCTAGCAAAGGAGCACCCGCCGCATGCTGTCCCAGGCCCTGGTCCTGAGCGCCATCCTCTTCGTGATCGGCACCTTCGGCTTTCTCGTCCGCCGCAACGCCATCATCATGTTTCTCTGCGTCGAACTGCAGTTGAACGCGGTGAACCTCACCCTGGTGGCCCTGTCCCGGGCCGTGGGGATCGACGGCCAGGTCTTCGTCTTCTTCGTCATGACGGTCGCGGCGGCCGAAGCCGCAGTGGGTCTGGCCATCATCATCTCCATCTTCCGCCACTACGAGACCGTCAACGTGGACTCCTTCAATCTCCTGAAGTGGTAGGGGCATGATCGCTCCCCTCGGGATGTTCTGGCTGCAGGTCACGGAGGGTGCCGCCGCAGCGGCGGCTCAGGGGGCTGGGGATTTCCGGCCCTTCCTGCCCGGCCTCATCGTGCTCCTTCCCCTCCTGGGCTTCGTCGCCAACGGCTGGCTCGCGCTGAGTCACGCGCGCCGATCGGCCGACGCGGTGCGAGCGGGCGGCGAGCTCGACCTGGACACGGGCGGTCGGCCTCTCACGCATACGCTGCCGTCCTGGATTGGCCCGGGAGTGATGGCCGCGGCCTTCGCCCTGGTGGTCGTCAACTTCCTGCGCATGAGCGCCGTGGAGTTGCACGATCCGTTCGTGATTCGGTACTGGACCTGGATGGCCACCGGCACCTTCTCGGTCGACGCTGCCATCCAGCTCGATCAGCTGTCGATGATCATGATGTTGGTGGTGACCGGGGTCGGGTTCCTGATCCACCTGTTCAGTGTCGGATACATGAAGGACGACGCGGGCTATCCCCGCTACTTCGCGTATCTCAACCTGTTCGTGTTCTTCATGCTGGTGCTGGTGATGGGCGCGAGTTTTCCGGTGATGTTCGTGGGATGGGAAGGGGTGGGGCTCTGTTCGTATCTGCTGATCGGGTTCTGGTTCAGCGACCGCAAGAACGCAGATGCCGGCAAGAAGGCGTTCATCGTCAACCGCATCGGCGATGTCGGATTCCTGATCGCCATGTTCCTTCTCTTCGCTGCCTTCGGGACGCTCGACTTCGTGGAGGTGCTGGCTCGTGCACCCGGAGAGCTGGCCTATGGCGGTTGGGTGGTGAGCGCCATCACCCTGGCGTTCCTTCTCGGTGCGATCGGCAAGAGTGCCCAGATTCCACTCTACGTATGGCTGCCCGACGCCATGGCGGGCCCGACGCCGGTTTCGGCGCTGATCCACGCCGCAACCATGGTCACCGCCGGCGTCTACCTGGTGGCGCGTAGTTCGGTGCTCTTCGCCCTCTCCCCCCTCGGGAGCGTGACGGTGGCCGGGGTCGGTGTGGCGACGGCGCTGTTCGCGGCCACCATCGCCCTGACCCAGACCGACATCAAGAAGGTGTTGGCCTATTCGACGGTATCGCAGCTCGGCTACATGTTCCTGGGCGTCGGCGTCGGCGCCTACGCAGCCGGGGTGTTCCACCTCATGACGCACGCCTTCTTCAAGGCGCTGCTCTTTCTCGGGTCCGGTGCGGTCATCCACTCGATGCACCACGCCTTGCACCACACGCACAAGGACTGGGACGCCCAGGACATGCGCAACATGGGAGGGCTGCGGCGGTTCATGCCCTTCACGGCGCTGACCATGTGGATCGCCACCCTCGCCATCTCGGGGATCTGGCCTTTCGCGGGCTTCTTCTCGAAAGACGAGATCATCTGGTATGCCGGGGCCGCCGCGGTGGGCCCCTACGCGGGACTCTATCGCATCTACTGGATTCTCGCTCTGGCCGCGGCCATGCTCACCGCGTTCTACATGACGCGCTTGATGGTCATGACCTTCCATGGTGCGAACCGCACCGGCGCGGAAGAGTCGAAGCACCTGCACGAGGCGCCCTGGACCATGACCGTTCCGCTGGGGCTGCTGGCGGTGCTGTCGGTGTTCGGCGGGTGGATCAACGTGCCCGAAGCGATCCGGTCGTCGTTCCTGGGGCTGGGTGGCGCGCTCCCCATGAGCGAATGGCTCCACCACTGGCTCGAGCCCATCACCGCAGTGGCCACGGGCATCCGGGTCGAAGCGTTGACGGCCGCCGGTGCGCTCGCCGGTGCCGAGCACGACCAGGGCTTTCTTCAGCAGGCGCCGTTCGGGGGCGGAGCACTCACCTGGGCGCTGATTTCGACCCTCGCGGCGGCCGTCGTGGTGGCGGGAACCGTGATGCTCGTCCGCGGGTGGAAGCTCTCGCCGGCGTCGGAGTCGACACCCCCGTCGGGCTTCCGCAAGGTGCTCTACGACAAGTGGTACGTCGACGAGTTCTATGATCGGGTCGTGGTCCGGCCCCTGGGAGCCCTGTCGCGCTTCTGCTGGCGGATCATCGACCAGGTGATCATCGACGGTACGGTGAATCTCGCCGGTGGGATGGCCCGCGCCCTGGGTTGGTTCATCAGCCTCTTCCAGACCGGATCGGTCAACACCTACGCATTCATCTTCACACTCGGGGTCCTGGCGATTCTGGGTGTGATTGTGGCGGGAGGCTGAGATGAGCGCACTACTCGACAGCATCGGGTTCGGTTCCTGGGGGCTGCATGCCCTGGTGTGGCTCCCGGTGCTCGGCGGCCTCGTGGTCCTGCTGGGGCCCGCGCCGCGGGCCAAACAGGTGGCCTTCTGGTGGTCGGCGGCGGTGTTCGTGCTGAGCCTCGGTCTCTGGTGGGCGTTCGAGCCGGGCACGGCTGCGATGCAGCTTGCCACCGAGCGCCCCTGGATCGCCGCCTGGGGGGTGCACTATGCACTGGGCGTCGACGGCATCAGCCTCTTCATGGTGTTGCTCACCACCCTCATCACGCCCATCGCGATTCTCGGGTCGTTCAACTACATCCAGAAGAACGAACGTGCGTTCCATGCGCTGATGCTGTTGCTCGAGACGGGGGTGCTGGGGGTGTTCCTCGCCACCGACCTCTTTCTCTTCTACGTCTTCTTCGAGCTGACGCTCGTCCCGATGTACTTCATCATCGGGATCTGGGGGGGAGGGCGCCGGATCTATGCGGCGGTGAAGTTCTTTCTCTTCACGGCATTCGGATCGCTGCTCATGCTGGTGGCGATCCTGTACCTGTACGCACAGGCCAAGGCGCTCGGAGGGCAGGGCACCTTTCTCATCGCCGATCTGCTGCGGGTGCCGTTGAGCCTCCCCGAACAGCTCTGGCTCTTCGGTGCCTTTGCCCTGGCGTTTTCCGTCAAGATCCCGGTCTTTCCGCTCCACACCTGGCTTCCCGACGCCCACGTCGAGGCACCGACACCGGGGTCCGTGGTGCTGGCGGCCCTGTTGCTCAAGATGGGCACCTACGGCTTCATGCGTTTCCTGCTGCCCCTGTTCCCGGCCGCCGCACAGCATCCCACGGTGGTCTCGACCATGATCATCCTGGGTGTGGTGGGCATCATCTATGCGGCCTGGGTCGCGGCGGTCCAGCCCGACATGAAGAAGCTCGTGGCCTATACCTCGGTGGCCCACATGGGATTCGTCGTGATCGGCATCTTCGCCCTGTCGGTCAATGGGCTGCAGGGGGGTCTGATCGTGATGATCAGCCACGGGCTGAGCACCGGGGCGCTGTTCCTCCTGCTGGGAATGATCTACGAGCGCCGCCACACGCGCACGATCGCCGAGTTCGGGGGACTGGGACGGGTCGCCCCGCTGCTCGCGACCGCATTCGTGATCACCGCGTTCACCTCGATCGGATTGCCGGGCACGAGCGGCTTCGTGGGTGAGTTTCTCGCCCTGATGGCCGCCTTCCAGGAGCGACCGATCCTGGCGGGGCTGGCGACGACCGGGGTGATCTTCGCTGCGTACTACATGCTCCCCATGGTGCAGAAGATCTTCTTCAATCGCCTTGAGACGCCCGAGAACCGCGAGGTGCACGACCTCAGTGCCAGGGAGGTCACCGTGCTGGCGCCCTTGCTCGTGTTGATGATCGTGGTGGGTGTCCATCCAACGCCCATCCTGGAGCGCGTGGAGCCCTCGGTGCAGGCGGTGGTGGAGCGCCTCGAGCGCAACGACCCGGAACTGGGCACCGCCGAACTCGGTGTGCGTGCCGAGGCCCCGCCGCCCGACTCGGCCCTGCAGGTCACCATCGACATCTCCGACGATCAGGACTGACCTGATATGACGCTCGACTTTCACCGAAATCTGCACTTCGTCTGGGCGCTCCTCCCGGAGATCGTGCTGTGCGTCTGGGGCATGGGTGTGTTGCTCGCGGGTGTGTCGGGCAAACGAGATCCCCGTGCGCGCCTCGAGGGTGGGTCCGTCGAGCAGCTTCCCTCCGACGACCTGGGGTGGATCGCCCTCATCGGAGTCGGGGTGGCGGCCCTCGCCAACGGCTGGCTCCATGGTGTGAGCGAGGTGGGCACCTCGTCGATGGTGGCCGTCGACGGGCTGCGCCTGTTCTCGAACTGGATCTTCCTGATCGCGGCCGCCTTCGGGGTGGTGATGAGCTTTGCCTACGTCTGGCGGCAGCGTCTCCAGGCCGGTGAGTTCTACGCCCTCATGCTCTTCGCCACGGCCGGCATGATGTTCATGGCGGGAGCGCGCGACCTGATCGTCATGTTCCTCGGGCTCGAGGTGATGTCGATCTCGGTCTATGCGCTGAGTGCCTTCAATCGGCGTGACCGCCGCTCGGCCGAAGCGGGGCTGAAGTACTTCCTGCTCGGCGCGTTCAGTTCGGGATTCTTTCTCTACGGCCTCGCCCTCGTCTACGGCGCCGCCGGAAGCACGAATGTGAGCGTCATCGCCCTGGCGGTCGAGAACGGCGCGACCACGCCGGGGCTCCTGGTCGTCGGCGTCGCCCTGCTGGCCGTGGGATTTGCCTTCAAGGTGAGTGCGGTGCCCTTTCACATGTGGACCCCCGATGTCTACGAGGGCGCACCCACTCCGGTCACGGCATTCATGTCGGTGGGGGTGAAGGCGGCCGCCTTCGTGGCCTTCTTCCGGGTCTTCATGGTGGCATTCGGGGGCGTCTACGAGAGCTGGTACCTGGTACTCTGGTGGATCGCGGCGTTGTCGATGATCGTGGCCAACCTGGTGGCGCTCGCCCAGACCAACATCAAGCGCATGCTCGCCTATTCCAGCGTGGCCCACGCCGGCTACCTGCTGGTGGCCCTGACGGCGGCCACCGAGTCGGCGACGGCAGGGATGCTCTTCTACCTGCTGGTCTACGCGGTCATGAACATGGGCGCCTTCGCGGTGGTGCTCGCGGTCAGTGGGCAGACCGAAGACAATCTGCAGCTCGACGACTACGCCGGACTCGGATCCCGTCACCCGATCCTGGCCGCGGTGCTGACCCTCTTCCTGCTCTCGCTCGCCGGCTTTCCGGGCACCGGTGGCTTCATGGGCAAGATCTTCCTGCTCGAGGCCGCCATGGACGAAGGCCTGCTGACCTTGAGCGTGATCCTCGTCCTCACCACGTTGGTCTCGTACTACTACTACCTGAGGGTCGCGTGGTATGCGTGGATGCGGGAGCCACTCCATGCCGGCCAGCACGACGGGGTCGCCGTGCCCCTGTCGATGCGGGTGGCGCTGGCGGCGGGCGTGGCGGTGGTGCTGTTTCTCGGCATCTTCCCCGGCGGCTTCATGGACGCGGCCTGGGCGTCGGTCGAGGGGCTCACCAGCGTGGGATCCCTCTTGCTGGGCATGACGCTGTAGCCTCGAGTCGCCACGCCGTGGTTCACGCACCGGGCTGGCTCGCCCGACCGCCTCGGGCCACATTCCCCCCACACCACTTCTGGAGCGCGTGCATGCCGGGTCTCGCCCCGCATATCTTTCGTGAGTACGACGTACGGGGAATCGTCGGGCGTGATCTCGACATCGAGGTCGCCCGCGGCGTGGGAGGCGCCTATGCCACCGAACTCCGCGAGGTGGTGCCGGAGCGCACGCCCCAGGTGGTCGTGGGCTGGGACAATCGACCGAGCTCGCCCGCGCTCGCCGACGCCTTGATCGTGGGACTCACCTCGGGCGGAGTCGACGTGCTGGCCATCGGTGTCGTGCCGACTCCCATGGTCTGGTGGGCCGAGAAGATGCACGACCTCGACGGTGCCATCCAGGTGACGGGCTCGCACAACCCGGCAGAATGGAACGGCATCAAGATGACGCTGGCCGGGGACTCGGTCTTCGGCGACACCATCCAGCGGCTACGGACCCGGATCGAGACCGGTGATCTGGCGGTCGGCGAGGGGAGCGTCGAGCACCGGGAGCTCTACGACGCCTATGTCGACGACCTCGCGGGCCGCTTCGATCTGGCGCGGCCGGTCAAGGTGGTCGTGGACTGTGGCAACGGAGCGGGGGCCCTGGTGGCGGTGCGCCTGCTCGAAGCCATCGGAGCCGAGGTGATTCCCCTCTACTGTACCTCCGACGGTACCTTTCCCAACCACCATCCGGACCCCACGGTCGACGCCAACCTCGTCGATCTCATCGCCACCGTGCGAGAGACCGGCGCCGAACTCGGCGTGGCCTTCGACGGTGACGCGGATCGCCTGGGAGCGGTCGATGAGAACGGCTCGGTGGTTCGGGGAGATCTCATCGTGCTGTTGTTCGGTCTCGACCTGCTCGCGCGCACGGGCACGACCCAGAAGCTGGTCTTCGACGTGAAGTGCTCGCAGGTGCTGCCCGAGGTGTTTGCGGCCGCCGGGGGTGAGCCCATCATGTGGATGACGGGGCACTCGCTCATGAAGCAGAAGATGAAGGAGACCGGGGCCGCCCTGGCCGGCGAGCTGTCCGGGCACATCTGCGTGGGAGGAGACGAGTATCTGGGCTTCGACGACGCCCTCTTCGACGCCTGCTATCTGCTCGATCTGCTGGCACGGTCCCCACGCTCGCTGTCGGAGAGGGTTGCCGAGTTTCCCCGCTACTACTCCACGCCCGAGATCCGGATCGACGTGACCGAGGAATCCAAGTTCGGGCTCGTGGAGCGGGCCCGGGAGCACTTCGAGCGCACCCACGAGGTGATCACGGTCGACGGGGCCCGCGTCTTGTTCGGCGACGGTTGGGGGCTGTTGCGTGCCTCCAACACCCAGCCGGTGCTCGTGGCTCGGTATGAGGCCCGCACACCCGAGCGCCTCGACGAGATCAAGCGCGAGTTCGAGGGATGGTTGGCTGCCCAGGGCGTGGCGGTGGGAGGCGACGGATGAAGATCGACCCGCGGCTGCGACAGCTCCGGGGGGGACGCCTCGCCATCATGGTGACGGCGGTCGTGCTGGTGCTCCTGGTGGCCAGCCGAGCGCTCACCAACCTCTACGTCGATGCGCTCTGGTATGCGCAGGTGGGCTACGCGGCGGTGTTCTGGAAGCAGAAACTCTGGGTATGGGGGGTACGTCTCGGGGCGGGTCTGCTCGTGACCCTGGCCCTCTTCTGGAATCTCAGGCGGGTGGGCAGCACGCTGGGCACACTCCACATTCGCCGCAAGTTCGGCAACCTCGAGATCGCCGAGCGTTTGCCCGCGCACTACGTCACCGCGACCACCCTGGGGCTCTCGGCGCTCCTGGGCCTCTGGTTCGGGGTCTCTCTCACCGAAGATGTGGCACGCGCGGCGCTGGTGTGGAGTGCTGCACCCACCTGGGGAATGGTCGAGCCGGCGTTGGGCCTGGACCTGGGGTTCTACGCCTTCGCCCTCCCGGTGCTGCGGGCGACGGTCACCTTCGTGCTGGTGGTGGCGTTTCTGACCTTCACCCTCTGTACGGCGGGGTACGCCACCACCGGGGTCGTCCGGATGGGTGAGGGCACCGTGATCATCACCGAAGGGGCGCGCAAGCACCTCGGCGCTCTGGTGGCCATCTTCATGGTGTTGCTCGCGGCGCGGTTCGCCCTGGGGCGTCCGTTGCTCCTGCTCACCGGTTCGTCCGACGTGCAGGGCATCGTGGGGTTCACCGACATCTCGGCCCGGTTGCCCGCGCTGCGCGCCCTGGCGCTGCTCCTGCTCGCCGGGGCGGCGGGTGTTGCGGTGGGAGCCTGGAAGAACCGTCTGCTGCCGCCCCTCGCGGGTGTGGGGGCCTCGGTGCTGGGGGCGATCCTGATCGGTCAGGGATATCCGGCACTCGTCCAGCGCTTTCAGGTCGTGCCCAACGAACTCGCGCGCGAGACCCCGCATATCGCCGACAACCTGACCTACACCCGCCTCGGCTTCGATCTGTCCGACCTGGAGCGTTCCCGCTTCGAGGCGCGCACCGAGGGCGAGGTCGACTGGGTCGAGGCCGCTCGCCAGTTCGAGGGGCTACCGGTATGGAGCGCCAACGCACTGCTGACGACGTTTCGTCAGATCGAGGCACGCTACCGGTACTATGATTTCACGGGCGTGACCATCGATCGCTACCCGGACGAATCGGGCGCTCTGCGACCCGTGGCTCTCGCGGTCCGCGAGGTCGATCCCGGCGGAATCGAAGATCCCAACTGGCAGAACCTGCACCTGCGTGAGCGCTACGTCGTCGGCAACGGCGCCGTGGCGGCCGACGTCACCGGCCGCACGCGGGAGGGCCGCCCCGAGATGCTGCTCGCCGGCATTCCACCCGAGCCGGCTGCCGCCGCGCCCCCCGCTCTCGCCCTCGAACGGGACGCGGTGTTCTTCGGGTCGAGGAGCCAGCCCTATGCTCTGGTCACCAGTACGGACTCGGCCTATCGGGCCCTCGATGGCTCGCCGGGGGCCGCCGGCGTCGACTACCCACAGGGGATTCCCGTCGGGGGGCTGGTGCGGCGAACGGTGCTCTCATGGTATCTGCGAGAGGCCAACTTGCTGTTCGCCGGTGGCGTGGGCTCCGACAGCCGACTGATCCTGCGACGTGGGGTGACGGAGCGGGCGTCGCGCATCGCGCCCTTCCTGTGGTTTCCCGAGGAGCCCTACGCCGTGGTCGATCAGGGGCGGGTCGTCTGGGTCCTCGAGGCGATGACGGCGACACGCTTCTTTCCGCTGGCCACCCCCTATTCGCTCCAGGCCGGGCGCCCGCGCGTCTCGTACGCCCGCAACAGCGTCAAGGTGACGGTCGACGCCGTCACCGGCGCGGTCGATTTCTACACCGTGCCGGTGAACGATCCCCTGCGCGATGCCTACGCCGCGGCCTTTCCAGATCTCTTCCAGCCGCTCGAGGCGATGCCGGCTGGAGTGCGGCGACACCTTCGGTATGCCCCGAGCCAGCTGGCGCTCCAGGCCAGCGTCCTGCTCGACTACCATCAGGACGCCCCCGCCATCTTCTTCGGACGCCAGGATGTCTGGGCTCATCCCCAGGAACTGACCGAGGCGTCGTCGCCCGTCCCCTATCGCCCCGAGTTCGGGATCCTCCGCCTGCCGGGCGACGACACGCCGGCCTTTCGCCTCATGACCACCTTCGTCCCGGCCGGTCGCCAGAACCTCACGGCGCTGCTCGCCGGTGAACTCGAGGCCGACGGGACTCCACGGCTGCGTCTCTTCGACATTCCCGTGGAGAACCAGGTTCCCGGGCCCCGCCAGATCGAGGCGCTGGTCGAGCAGGACCCCGAGATCAGCCAGCAATTCTCGCTCTGGCGCTCGGGAGGAAGTCGGGTGTGGACCGGGCACCTGCACGTCGTCCCGGCGGGCGATCACATGGTCTACCTCGAGCCGGTGTTCCTGGCTGCAGAAGAGGACGCGATTCCCGAGTTGCGCCGCTTCGTCGTGAGCGACGGGTATCGGGTGGCCATGGAGGAGACGCTGGCGGGGGCGGTGGCGGCTCTGGCCGGGACGAGGGTCGGTACGGTGCCCGACATCGATCCCGCTACCGGCGCCGCCGAACTTCTCGACCTGCCGGGAACCAGGGTGTGGTCCCAGGAGGCGCTCGACCTGCTCGATGCGGCGGAAGAGCGGCTGCGGTCGGGTGACTGGTCGGGCTTCGGCGAAGCGCTCGACCGGTTGCGCGACCTGTTGCGCAATGCCCGGAGCGGGGGAGCCACTCCCCAGGCTTCTGGTTGATCCCCCCTTCAGCCCGGGGTAGCTTCAGAGGCTGGCACCCAGACAGATCCACAGCCCCCTTTCCAGACGAACCACCGCGATGAATCTTCACGAATATCAGGCGAAAGAGATCTTTCGGGACCATGGCATTCCCGTGCCCCCCGGCAAGGTCGTCACCACGGCCGACGAAGCGGAGGCAGCCGCTCGCGAATTCGGCGGTATGGTGGTCGTCAAAGCCCAGGTCCACTCCGGCGGTCGGGGCAAGGCCGGGGGGGTCAAGCTCGCCAAGACGCCCGCCGAGGCTCGCGAGCATGCGACGCAGATCCTGGGTCTCGTGATCAACGGACTCACGGTCGAAAAGGTGTTGGTGACGCCCGCCGAAGACATCGCCTCGGAAGCCTACGTCGGGGTATTGGTCGATCGTGCCACGCAGGCCCCGATGTTCATGGTCTCGTCCGAAGGTGGGATCGACATCGAAGAGGTGGCGCACAGCAATCCCGACGCGATCCGCAAGTTCGCGGTCGATCCGCGGTACGGGCTGCTGCCCCACCAGGCGTACTGGCTGGCCAACACCCTCTACGACGATCCCTCCCAGATCAAGCAGACCGCGAAGATCATGGGCCAGCTCTATCGGTCCTTCGTCGACGCGGGCGCCTCGATGGCCGAGATCAACCCGCTCATCGTGACCACCGACGGCGAGGTCAAGGCGATCGATGCCAAGGTGAGCATCGACGACAACGAGCTCTTCAGAAAGCCCGAGATCGAGGCGTACCGTGACGAATCGGCCGATCCCCAGGCCGAGATCGATGCGCGGGCTGCGG
>CAZFRU010000063.1:0-23013 GCA_964521385.1 uncultured Gemmatimonadaceae bacterium
CCCCGGGCTTCATCACACCACCGGGCTTCATCATGCCACCGGGCTTCATCATACCACCGGACTTCATCATGCCACCCGACTCCATCATACCTCCCGACCCCATCATGCCTCCGTCCATCATGTGCCGCATCATGGACATGGCACCCTGAAACTGGGTCAACTGCTCGGGGGTCAGGATTGCACGGGCCGACAGAGCGGCGCGCGTCATGGCGACGTGCGCCATGACCATGTGGTCTGCCGCCTGGCCCAGGCCCGCGGCGTAGGCGTCGACATCGTCGGCGTCGAGGGCTGCGACCGCCTCCTTATTCGCGGCCATCGCGGCCGTCGTGTGACCTTGATGCTCCGTAGCCGATTTCTCTTTCAGTACGGTCAGGCGCTCTATCTGCTGGGCGGTGAGTCCGAGGTCGTCGGAGGCCGCGAGCAACATGGCAGGCTGGGGCTGGGCGGTCTGCATCATTCCCATCATGCCGCCCCCCATCATCTGCTGGTGGTTCATCATCTCCTGGCCGTCCATACCCCCGGCCTGACCCTCAGGATGCTGATGCTGCTGGCTGAGAGCGGGAGTGGCGACAAGTGCCGCCACGGTCGCGGTCGTTAGCATTGATCGAATCGTCATGTGATCTCCAAGTGCTTCAGTGTGTGGCGCGGGGGTGATCGGAGCGGATCCGAGGCCCGGGCGCCGTCATCTGTGATCGTATGCTAACGGGCCTACCATGAACGCCCGGTGAAGCTCCCATGAGGAAACCTTCATAGGGACTCCATCCTGAAGCACCGTTCATCGAGGCTTCACCCCGCCTTCATGAACACTCCCCGAGCTTTCCTGGGGTTACCTGCCACACCGGACCCGCGCCTGAACGGAGAAGGCCAATGGACAGTGCCGTGGGACTCGTACAGGCCTACCTCCGCATCAACGGATACTTCACGGTCTCCGAATACCCGATCATGGAGCTCCGAGGTAGCTACCGAGCTGCGAGCGACATCGATGTTCTCGCTTTCCGTTTTCCGGGAGCCGCGCGAGTGATCTCCGGGGCGGCGCAGGGTGAGGGTGGAGGCGGCCACCGATTCGCCATCGACCCGCTCCTCAAGGTCCCGGCCGACGTCGCCGACATGATCGTAGCTGAGGTCAAGGAGGGCGAAGCTGAGTTCAATGCCGCAGGTCGCCGACCCGAGGTCATCGGAGCGGCGCTCGCACGCTTCGGATGCTGTCCAATCGCGTCGAGCCGGGAACAGGCACAAGCCCTGGTGACCCACGGGGAGGTCGTCACCGAGCACGGCCACAAGGTCAGGCTGGTGGCGTTCGGGTCGGTCGTCAGGAGGGGAAAGCGCCCCTACCAACGCATCCCACTGAGCCATGTCACCCGATATCTGGAGGAGTGGATCGACGAGCATTGGGACGTGCTGCGGCACACCCAACTCAAGGACCCGGTGCTCTCGTTTCTCTCGACCCTGGCGAAGGCTCGCAAGGCGCCGCACCCCACCACCTCAACCGAATCGTGATTCGGAGTGCAACGGCGTCCGGAAGGAGGGAGCCGTGAATCTCTCCAACCGGCCGCACCTTCCCTTTTCGCTCGTTCTCGCCGGGGGTGGCGCGCGAGGATTTGCACACGTGGGTGTGCTCCACGCACTCGCAGAGGACGGGATCGTGCCCAGTGCCCTGGTGGGTGTGTCGATGGGTGCGGTAGTCGCTGCGACCTACTCTGCACGAGACGACTGGTACGCGAGACTCCTCGCGATGGACACCGGCGGGTTCCCGAGCCCCGCCCACGACGGTGACCATCGAGACCGCGCCGGCAGGCTGACACAAGTGGCGCGATACGTACATACGGCGTGGAACATGATCACCTCATGGGGTGCCCCTCCCCCATCGATCGTGGCCGGGAGGCAGGTCCTCGATTCTCTCATCGGGCGGCATCGTCTCGAAGAGAGCCGGTTGCCGATCGCGATCTGCGCCACGGATTTGATCTCAGGCGAACGCGTGATTCTCCGAGAGGGCAGTGCCGCCGAAGCGGTCTACGCCAGCGCGGCCCTGGCCGGAGTCATCCCGCCGCTGGCGAGAAACGGTCTTCTGCTCGCAGACGGAGCGTACACCGACGTGGCCCCCATCGACGTTGCTCGAGCATTCGGACACCCCGTGGTGGTCGTCGTGGATCCAAGTCAACCCACCGAGGTCGCCCGCGTCGAGAATGGTCTCCAGGCGATCATGCGCGCGATGGAGATCTGTCATCTTCGTCACGCGGCTCTCCGCATGCGGCAAGCGGACCTCGTGGTTCGCCCCGAGTTTCCGCGCGCGATCGATGTGCTCGATTTCGCCAGCCGCCACACGTGCGTGACCGCAGGGGTCGAAGCGGTCGTGCGGGCGCGAGTAGCGATCCATGATCTCCTTGAGGTCGACCACCGAGCCCGAACGGAAGGGCGTTCATGATTTCTCGTTCACCCTGGGTTCACCACCACTTCATGCGCCTCTCGCCAATTTGGGTCGGATGGGAGGACGCACGGTCCTGCCGCGAAGGGAATGGTGGAGGAGTTGCCGTGAAACACGTCGGCGAGATTTCGGTCGATCCGGTGCCAGTCACGAAGAGCATCCTTACCGTCTCGGCACGCGAGATGGTCTTGGCCGTGGCCGGGGCGGAGTGCCCCAACTGCGCCAACCGTATCCGGAACGCTGTGGTCCGGATTCGCGGAGTGGTCGATGCGTCAGTCGATCCGCCCGCCGCCATCATCAGGGTCTGGCATCAGCGCGAGGACGACGGCCTGGAGCGCGACATCATGACCGCGATCCAGGAGGCGGCCCACGGCACACCCCACCGGTATCTCGCCGTTCCCCTCCGCACCCGCTTCAACGAGAGTTGACCATGGAAACGCTGATCGCCTGGGGCCTTCTGCTCGTCATCGGCGCCATTGTCGCGGCACTGATTCGGTTCGCCGGTCCCCCCGGAAAGGCACGCCCGCATTGCGTAGCGAAGAATCGAGGATCGCGGCCCAGCGGGGGGTGTCACTGAAGGAAATCAGGGGCGTCACCTCCACCCCTTCTCGCACTTCACCGGCGCATGAAGCGAAGTTCACGGCTACTTCATGATCGCTTCATGAAGTGACCACGAGAGTGACTCCTCACCCACGACGAGGCCGCCCTTCCATGGACTCCCACCACCACCATTCGCCGGACGACGGATCCCACTCCGGCGACCATTCCGAACACCCGACACACGGCTCCGGCGCCCAGGATCACGACAAACACGCCGGCCATAGCGTGGCGATGTTCCGTGACCTCTTCTGGTGGAGTCTGGCCTTCACCGTCCCGACCCTGATCTGGGGCGAGCTGCTGCAGGGCTGGCTCGGATACACGGCGCCCTCGTTTCCCGGGTCGGGCTGGATCCCGGCACTGTTCGGCACCCTGGTGTTCGCCTATGGCGGACGCGTCTTCGTGCGCGGCGCGCTGAACGAGATCCGAGACCGAAAGCCCGGGATGATGACACTCATCTCGATGGCCCTCGTGGTGGCGTTCACGTACAGCGCAGCGGTCGCGCTGGGATGGGACGGCAGTCCGTTGTGGTGGGAGCTCGCCACCCTCGTCACCATCATGCTGCTCGGCCACTGGATCGAGATGCGATCCATCTCCCAGGCCCAGGGCGCCCTCCAGGCCCTGGCCCGGCTCCTCCCCGACACGGCGGTCCGCATCGTCGACGGAGAGCCGGTCGAGGTCCCTGCCTCCGAGCTCCAGCCCGGCGATCTCGTGTTGATCCGCCCGGGCGCGAGCATCCCGGCCGACGGGACCGTGCGTGAGGGACGCAGCGCCGTAAACGAAGCGATGCTCACCGGTGAGTCGCGTCCCGTCGACAAGGCCGAGGGCGACGCCGTGGTGGCCGGCACCGTGAACGGGTCGGGATCGCTGCGGGTCGCGATCACGGAGACCGGAGACGACACCGCCCTGGCGGGCATCATGCGCCTGGTCGACGCCGCTCAGACCTCCCGCTCACGCGCGCAGGATCTGGCCGATCGGGCCGCATTCTGGCTCACCTGGATCGCGCTCGGATCCGGCGCCCTCACCCTGGCCTTCTGGTGGACGTTCGGAGACAGCCAGGCCTTTGCCGTCGAGCGCTTCGTGACCGTGCTCGTCATCGCCTGCCCCCATGCCCTGGGTCTCGCGATCCCCCTGGTGGTGGCCATCTCGACCACCCTCGGCGCGCAGAACGGTCTGTTGGTGCGCGACCGCCGGGGGTTGGAAGAGGCGCGCCTTCTCGACGCCGTGGTCTTCGACAAGACGGGCACGCTGACCGAGGGCGAGTTCGGAGTGGTCTCGATCGCGACCGCCGACGGCATCGACACCGACGAGGCGCTGCGGCTCGCCGCTGCCGTGGAAGGAGACTCCGAGCACACGATCGCCCAGGGAATCCTTCGTGGAGCGCGCGAGCGGTCGCTGGACGTCCCCTCCGCCACCGAGTTCGAGGCGATCCCCGGCAAGGGCGTGCGCGCCACGGTCGAGGGGCGCGAGTTCCACATGGGTGGACCGGCCCTTCTCGAGACGCTGCAGACCCGACTCCCCGACGCACTCGCAGCCGCAGTTGCCGAGCACGAGGGCAAGGGCCGCACGACCGTCGTCCTCTTCGGGCCGGACGGGCCGCTGGCGGTCTTCGCCCTGGCCGACGAGATCCGCCCGGAGTCGGCAGCGGCCGTCGAGCGTCTCCATGCGATGGGCATCGAAGTGATCATGCTCACGGGCGATGCCGAACCGGTGGCGAGGGCCGTGGCCGACGAACTGGGTATCGACACGGTGTACGCTCAGGTGCTCCCCGAACAGAAGGCCGAAAAGGTGCGCGCGCTCAGGGAGAGCGGAAAGCGGGTGGCGATGGTCGGAGATGGCGTCAACGACGCGCCGGCATTGCTGACCGCCGACATCGGCATCGCCATCGGAGCCGGCACGGATGTCGCGGTCGAGTCGGGCGACATCGTGCTCGTGCGGAGCGATCCGCGCGACATCGCGCGCATCCTGATCCTGAGTCGCGCCACCTATCGCAAGATGGTCCAGAATCTGTGGTGGGCGGCCGGATACAACATCGTGGCGATCCCCCTGGCCGCCGGCGTCCTGGCCCCTGTCGGGATCCTCCTGCACCCCGCCGTGGGTGCGGTGCTGATGTCGCTGAGCACGGTGGTCGTGGCCATCAACGCGCAACTGCTCCGGCGGACCTCACTCGACATCGGCTGAGGAGGCTGCTGCGTGGGACCACGGGCGCTCGAGGCTACGGGTGTGCGGGGGTCGGCCCCGATCCCCCGTCGGCCGTCCGGTGGCGGCGACAGCCGACCCCGCCTATTCTGTCGGTGAGGATCCCGTTCCATTTCGTGGAGGCTCCATGTCGTCGATCACCCGCCCGTTGGCCGGTCCGAACCTCACCTTTCATCTCGCCGACCAGATCGCCGAGCTGCGTGCCGACGACAGCTACTCGAGGAGTGGCCGCACCGGGCGCACCCTCGTCAAAGCGGGGCCGCTCCGGCTCACCCTCACCTGCCTCGCCGCCGGCGTCGAAGTGGGCACGCACCACGCCGAACTACCCATGACCCTTCAGCTCGTCGAAGGTCGACTCCGGTACCGCGTCGAGGGTGAGGTGTTCGAGATCGGTCAAGGCGAAGTCCTCTTCTTCGGCCCCGGCAACGCGCAGGACATTCGAGCCCTGGATGACACGGCACTGCTCCTGACGTTCAGCCGCGACAGCGAGGACTGATCAGCCCTCGCCCTGTGCGCGGTCGACCGCTCCCGCGCGCTTGCCTCGGGGTAGCCCGCGGCCTACGGTAGCCGGTCGGAGACCTTCTCGACTCCCCACATCCTGCCCGGACGCCCATGCTCGGCTCGCGCTCTCGCTCAGCCACCGCCCTCGGCTTCATCACGATTGCCCTCTCAGCCGCGGCACCGGTGCTCGCCCAGACGGCGGCCATCACCTCGGAGGCGCTCGCCGCCTTCAAACCCCGCGAGATCGGCCCCGCAGTCACCGGCGGGCGGATACACGACATTGCGGCCGATCCCACCAATCCGTCGGTGCTCTACGTGGCCTCTGCCTCGGGCGGACTCTGGAAGAGTTCGACACGTGGTCAGAGCTGGACGCCCCTCACCGACGGGCTGCCGGTGAGCACCTTCGGCGATGTGGCGCTGGCCCCCTCGAACCCCGACATCGTCTATGCGGGCACGGGCGAGCAGAACAACCGCCAGTCGACGTCGTGGGGCAACGGCGTCTACCGCTCGGATGACGGCGGCTCCTCGTGGCGCTCCCTCGGCCTGGAAGAGACACGGCACATCGGCAAGATCGAAGTGCATCCGCACAACCCCGACGTGGCCTGGGTCGCGGCGCTGGGCAACCTCTGGACATCGAGCCCGGAGCGCGGTGTGTACCGCACCCGCGATGGGGGTGTCACCTGGCAACGCGTGCTCTTCATCGACGAGCACACCGGTGCGGTCGACCTGGTGATGGATCCGTCGAATCCCGATGTGCTGTACGCCGCAACCTACCAACGACAGCGACGCGCCTGGGGCTTCAACGGTGGCGGTCCGGGGAGCGGCATCTACAAGACCACCGACGGCGGCGACGGCTGGGTCGAACTCACCAACGGAATCCCCTCCGAAGACAAAGGCCGCATCGGACTGGCCCTCGCCGCCTCCGATCCGCGTGTACTCAACGCGCTGATCGAGACCGCCGACGAGGAGACGACGGGTACGTACCGTACGGAAGACGGGGGCGCAACCTGGCGGCGCGTCAACGCGCTCGACATCCGCCCGATGTACTACTCGGAGATCTTCATCGATCCCACCGATCCCGACCGGGTCTACGCGCTGGCCACCACCTCGCATCGGAGCGAGGACGGCGGCCGGACCTTCACCGAGATCGCGTCGCGCCCCACCTACGACGTCGGAGTCCACGCCGACCACCACGCGCTCTGGATCAATCCGAGCGATCCGTCGCATCTCTACATGGGTGGGGATGCGGGGTTGCACGAGTCGTACGACTACGGCGAGACCTGGCGGAAGATCAACAACTTCGTGATCAGCCAGTTCTACGCGATCGGCGTCGACATGCGCACGCCCTACCGCGTGTTCGGGGGACTCCAGGACAACCACTCCTTCATGGGGCCCTCCGAGACTCGACGCTGGGCCGGCATCGTCAATGACGACTGGCAGCAGGTGGGATTCGGCGATGGCATGTTCTGGGCGCCCAGCCCCTTCGACACCACCCTCGCCTACGGGAGCTCGAACGGCGGCACCTATTTCCGGCTCGACGTCAACACCGGCGACATGGTCGACATCGCCCCCGAAGCGCCCGACGGCGAAGAAGCGTACCGTTTCGATTGGACCTCACCGATCATCGCCTCGCGCCACGACCCGAACACGGTCTATGTGGCGGGCAATCGCCTCTTCATGTCGTATGACCGCGGCTCGAGTTGGGCCCGCAGCGAAGACCTCAGTCGACGAATCGACCGCGACACCATGGCCATCATGGGCGTCGAGGGACGCAGTATCACGATCTCCCGCCACGACGGGACCGGAAGCTTCGGTGAGGCCGTGGCACTGGCCGAATCGCCGCTCGATTCCAGGGTGCTCTGGGTCGGGTTCGACGACGGCAACCTGCAGGTCACGCGAGACGGCGGCCGCACCTTCACCGAGGTGAGTGGGAACGTCGAAGGTGTACGCGACGGGACCTACGTGAGCCGCATCGTACCGTCTCGGCTCGGAGTGGGGGTGGCCTACGCAACCTTCGACGCGCACCGCCGTGGAGACTTCGGGCCGTACCTCTTCCGCACCGACGATTTCGGAGCGAGTTGGCACCCCCTGCACAGCGGACTTCCGAGCGGGTCGGTGTTGAGCATGGTCGAGCACCCCGACAATCCCGAGGTGCTGTTCCTGGGCACGGAGCATCACCTCTTCGTCTCGACCGACGCCGGCGCTTCGTGGGCGCGCATGCCCAACCTGCCGACGACGGCCTATGACGACCTGGTGGTGCACCCCCGCGACAAGGACCTCGTCATCGGCACACATGGTCGTGGGATCTGGATTCTCGACGACACCCGGCCGCTCGCCGAGTGGACCGCCGCCGCCACCGGTAGTGCGGCGCATCTCTTCTCGGCATCCGACGGCACGATCTTCGTGTACTGGAAGGACACCTCGTATCGCGGCGACGCCGAGTATGCCGGCACCAACCCACGCGACGGGATCGAGATCACCTATCGGCTCGGAGCCGGATCGGGCCCCGCCACCCTGACGGTCGCGAACGCGGCTGGCGCGGTGGTGCGGCGTCTCAGCGTGCCCTCCACGACGGGTACGCACCGCGTGAACTGGGATCTGCGGTGGTCGCTGGACGACGACCTCGAGACGTGGGAACCTCACGACGATGCCCGGTTGGCCCGGCCGGTCGACCGGGACGGCTTTTTCGTGTCACCCGGGAGCTACACGGTCACGCTGGAGGCGCGGGGGCAGCTCGGATCGCGCATCGTGCAGGTGCGCCCCGACCCCGAGGTGCCGACGCTCACCCTCGACGACTATCTCGACCGTGAAGCGTTCATGCTCGAGATCCGCGCACTGCTGGGACGGCTGAGCGAGGGAGTGCCTGGCCTGGCTCCCGAGACCACCGACCGGCTGCAGCGCACGCTGTCCAGCGTCTACCGCACGATGAACGGGAGCGGGGTACGCCCGGGGACGATCCGCCCGCCCACGCGCAGTCAACGCGAGGCGGTGGCCCGAGTGCGGGTGGAGATCGGGGTGCCAGACTGAGGCGGAGGCGGGTGGGGATCGCGGATCCGGCAGGCGGCTAGCTACCGACCGATCGTCAGGAGCGGGATTCGAACGATCCACTGCTCGTCGACCGGCGGCCCCTCGGACTGGTCGTCGGTCTGACCTTCGATGACCGCCAGGATCGCGACTGTGGCTCCGAGTCCCAGTGCCGCGACGCCCCCGGTCCGAACCCAGGAGAAGCGCTTCTCCTCGACCCGTAGGACCCCGCTCCAGGGGATCGACTCGAAGCGGTTGAAGGCGCTACCCCGAACCCGGGTGGTCAACGCGAGCACCCTCGGCTCGGGCTGCTCGGCCACCGTTCCCGAAACCGTCATCCGCACCGCGTCACCGGCCTCTTCCAGCCTGCGGAGTGCCTCACCCCTCTCCAGGGTGGCGCGCACATCCATGCCCTGCACGACCTCCGTGGGGGCGATCTCGTGCCAGGTATAGCAGCCGGAAGTGGTGAGGGCGACGCCGAAGAAGAGGGCGAGACCGATCCGATTCATCACTCCGCTCCAGCATGGGGGGAACATACGGCGGGGGTGACCGAGACCGGCCACCCCCGCGCAGTACACATCAGCCTCGAGAAGCGATCCCCGGGAGATCAGCCTCCGATGTTGGGGTTGGTGCGCATCTCCTCATCGGAGATCGGAAAGCAGGTGTCCCGGTCGGCTGCAAAGGGGTCGGCCACCACCCCGCCTTCCTCCTTCCAGCGATGCAGATCGTACAGGTACCGACCTTCGAGCCAGAGGGTCGCCGCACGCTCCATCCGCATCACGGGCCAGGCCTCGGCCACCGTGGCGGGTTGCGCGATGGGGTCGAGCCCGTAGAAGGCCCGGGCCTCATTCAGCCGATCGGTCATCGTCCCGAGCTGCCCGGCCCGCAGCGCCGCCTCGGCCCGCAGGATCAGCATCTCGGTGCCTTTCGTCAGCGGCTGATCGGCGTCCTCACCCACGTACTTCAACTGCCGATAGAAGTCGGTCTCGCCGTCCTGCCCCTTCTCGACCTGACCCGCGTTGTCGTACGCGATCCTCCACGGTACCCGGGGGTCGAGCGAGTCCTGCTGCGCCCACACCGTGTTGAAGACCGTGAACTCCTTGCGCGAGTTCGTCTCGTACACCAGGTCGTTCGAGACCGCGCCGACCGCTGTCGAGAAGATGGCGTCGTACTGGAAACCGATCGGCACCTGGCTCGCGTCGTTCACAGCCTGAGCCCAGTTGCCCAGCCAGGCCCGGATCGAGGCCCGCCCTCCGTAGGCCGCGTTGACGATATCGGTGGCGCCAGCGGCAGTGCCGATGGCGATGGCCCGGGTGAAGAGCGAGTCGGCTCGGTTGAAGTTCTCCGTCCGTGGCATTATGCCCGAGGGATCGCCGTCGAAGTCGACGGTCGTCTGGCACTGCACCTCGCCCATCATGCGGTTGGCGAAGCCGGCCAGCAGGTACCCCCGTGCCACATTGGCATTGCGCTCGAAGCGGTCGGTGGGGAGCACCTTGGCGATGCGTTTCAGGCCAACCTCGGCCACCCAGCGTGCCTGTTGCATGCTGGCGAATTCACCGTTCCAATCCTCCGGCTCCTGCAGCAGAATGCCGCGAGGGTAGGTACCGAAGTCGTAACTGCCTCCGTGCCACAGCTCGCCCGACGCCAACGAGATGTCCTGGAGCGCTCCATTGATCGCCTGGGTGAGGTCGTACGACATGCCGGCGACCAGGCCCGGCACCGCCTCGGCATTGTTCAGGTCGGAGTCGGCGATACGGCCCGGTGACTCGACATCGAGGGAGAGGATTTCGGAGCACGCCGCGAGCGGGATCAGTCCCACCAGGGCGAGCCTACGGATTGTCGTCTGGTTCATGATATGCATTCTTCTACGCCTCCTCAGAACGTCACGCGGAAGGAGAGCAGGAACGACCGCGGAGCCGGAAGGTTGTAGTATTCACGCCGCCCGTAGTCGCCGGTGCCGTCGTAGATACCGCCTTCGGCGCGGTCGTAGAAGTCTTCCACCTCGGGGTCGGCCCCCGAATAGTCGGTCCACGTGATGAGGTTCGTCCCCGCCGCCGTCACGCTCGCCCTCGATGCGAAGCTGCTCACCAGGCTCGCAGGCAGGTTGTAGGTCACCGCGAGACTCCGCCATTTCCAGAAGTCGGCCTTCTCGACCCAGTAGTCCGAGCTGTAGCCGCTATAGGCGTTGGTCGCGCACTTGCCGCGGTCCAACGCGGTGACATCGTTGAGCGCGCTCGCATCGCCGCCCTCGAAGGCGAAGATCTTCTCCTGGATGCCGTAGCAGGGGTACCACACGCCCCGGCGCCCGTTCTGATAGCCCGTGTACTGAGGCAGGTAGTGCCCGCCCTGATGCTCGAATAGCACGTCGAAGGTCAGATTGCCGCCCACCGTCAGGGTACTGTTGAGCCCGATGATGCGCGTCGGATTCACAGGCCCGAGGTAGGCATCCTTGTCGACCACCGGCTCGGCAAAATCGTTCGGGTTGGTGATCTTGTCGCCGTAGTACGAGGGCACGGGATCGTGCTCGCGGATGCCCGCCTTGTTGTCGGCACTGAGCTCCTGCCCCGCCAGGTCGACGGCCTCGTTCTTGTTGTAGCCGAGGTTGGCCTGGGCCCGCCATTCGATCGCGTCGGTCTGAACCAGGGCGGCACTGATCTGGAACTCGGCACCCGAGCCCGTGATCTCGCCCACGTTCTCGACCCGGTTCGACGTGAAGCCCAGCGACGGTGGGTAGGCCACCGGCACCAGAGCGTCGGTGGTCCTCGAGCTGTAATAGGTCGCCTCGAGGCCGAAGCGTCCCTGCAGCATCGAGGCGTCGAAGCCGACCTCGATCTCGCGCGTGCGCTCCGGGCCGACTTCGCTGTTGCCGATGTCGTTCGGAGTGAAGCCGGGCGCGCCGTCGTCACCGGTGACCGGCGACCATGTGCGCAGCTTGTCGAATGCGCCCGGTGCCTTTCCGGACTCTCCGAGGGCGGCGCGCAGCTTGAAGGTGTCGAAGAGATCGGTCGGCCAGAAGTCGGAATCCGACACGATATACGACATCGACACCTTCGGGTAGAACTGCAACCCGAAGTCGTCACCGAAGGCGGAGTTGCCGTCGACGCGCAGTCCTCCAGTCAGGAAGAGCTGGTCGTTGAAGCCAACCACTTCCTGGAGGAAGAAGCCGGCGTTGGTGGTGGCGATCTGGGAGTCGCCGACACCGGTCGAGCCACCGCCGGAGGTCAACGTCGGCTTGCCCGGACCCGCAAAATCCTGTGTGCTGACGAACTTGTAGCGCGACCGATCGCGGAAGATCTGGCCGCCCCAGGAGAAGGTCGAGATGACGCTCTCACCGAAGCTGTTCCGGAACGAGCCCGCATAATCGAGCGACAGCTTCTCACGGCTCTGATCGGCCGAGCTGTAGTACCCGCCCGGCGCACGCAGGAAGCCGAACGGCTCCCACTCCTCCGAGGTGACCTTCAGGTAGTCCCACCCCACCGAGAAGCGGTTCGACAGCCCGTCGATGGGATCGTACTGCAGTACCAGTCCGGTGGTGTAGCGGTCCGACACCGCCGTGTTCTCGTTGTCGAAGAGGTAGCCGTTGGTCACGCAGAGCACGTCGACGCCCACGCAATCCTCATCCTTGCCGCCCTTGAAGTTGCCATTGGTGCCCCGGCCCACGTTGAGCAGAAAGCCGTTGGCGTTGTTGCCGTCGTCGATGAAGCGCGAATTGCGGCGCGTGTAGGCGGAGTTCAGCGCGATCGAAAGGTCGTCGATCGGACGGAAGTCCATGTTGGCGCGAAAGCCACCGTCTTTCGAGTTCTGTACGGCCAGGGTGCCATTGGTGTCGCTGTAGTTACCGGACACGAAGTACGAGACGGTCTCGCTGCCGCCGCGCACCGACAGGCTCATGTTGTTCGAAAGGCCGTCCTCGAACCAACTGCCCGACGAGGGGCAGGTCGGATCCTGGAAGTAGACCTTCTTGCCCGGGCTGCTCCTGCTCTGCGAGAGCCCGTAGCTGTCGGTCGTGTTGCCGCACTTGGTGAAGAGGTCGGTGGGGTCACCGTCGGGCCCGACACGACCCATGCGCGACAAGCCCATGCCGATTTCACCGGTCCAGACCGGGTCGCCCGCCACACCGCGCTTCGTGAAGACCTGGATCACACCGCCGGCGGCCTCGGTGCCATAGAGCGTGGTGGCCGATGCCCCCTTGATCACCTCGATCCGCTCGATGTCTTCGGCGTTGATGTCCTGGAGCGCCGACACCGAGGCGCGCGAAGCCGTGCCCAGCGAAACCGGCTGGTTGTAGACCCGCACACCATCGATGTACACGAGCGGCTCGGGCGCCTGTGACGCGGTGTTCTGACCACGAATCCGGATCGAGCCCCCGGTGCCCGGCTGGCCACCGGGCGGGATCACCGTCACACCCGGAATCCGGCCACCCAGAATGTTCTCTGGATTCGTGACCGGAAGGTTCTCGATCGAGCGCGAGGTGATCGCGTCGAGGGCATTGCCAACCTCTCGTGCCCGCACCTCTGCGGCGGTACCCGTCACCACGATCTCTTCGAGGGCCACCGCGGTCTGGGCCAGCGAGAAATCGGCCGTGACGGTTCCTCCCGCGGTCACGGTCACCGTCTGCTCGTTCGAGCCATAGCCGATGATGTCGACACGGAGCGTATGCGTGCCGACCGGCACATTGAGGATCACGTAGCGCCCGTCATCGGTGCTGAGGGCGCCGAGCCGTAGCCCGGACACGAAGACCTGAGCGCCGGAAAGCGGCTGCATGGTGGCGGCGGCAGTGACGCGACCCGTAATGCGGCCCGTCTCCTGGGCCGCAACGGTCGGCGCCCCTACGGCCGCTGCAAAGAGCACCGCGGCGGTCAGCCAGATGCGTGAGCGTATCGAATACATGATGGAAAACTCCTCCACTTCAGATGGGCCACCGCCACGGGAGATGTCGACGGAAGGCCAGGTTCACACGGGGCGCCCAGAGAGATCCGGGGCGGATGAGAGGGTGGTGTGGGTAGACGAGGGAACGGGCCTCGGGCACGCCTCCTGTTCGCGGGTGGGTAGGACTCGACCGGAAACCGAAGGTAGAATGCGGGTCAGGCGTGCCACAGGCAAGTTCGGCTGGTAGGCCGGGGCTCATCGCACAGGGGCGACACGGGCTGTGGGCGCCCCCCGCACCAATTGGATCGTGCGCGGCACTCCAGGCCCGCCTGCTCCGATGGCGTTCTCGTAGGGTCGGATCACGAACGGCTCGCCCTCGAGCGGACCTTCCACGAGGTCGAAGGCCGGCTCGATGGTGATCACGTGGTGCCAGAGGGCCCGACCCTCGGCATCGACCGAATCGACCGCCAGCGGCAGATCGAATCCGCCTGGCAGCTGGATCCCGAGTTCGGCGGCGATCTCGTCGGTGGTCCACTCCTCTCCCGGCACATCTTCCACCCCCGCGTTGCGGAAGTCCTCGGCGCCGGAGAAGGGTCCCGTCCCCGTATCGTCCCTGGAGCTCAACAGTCCGAACTCGTCGGGCCGGAACTTGCCGTACGAGATCCAGACCTCGGGCGGCCCCTGCCACACCAACCAACCCTCATACGTCCAGCTGGGCCGCAGCTGGGTCACCTTCACTTCGCGGCTGCGGTGCACGTTCCGGGAGGGGGTGAGGGTGAAGAGCCACAAACCCGCATTCTCGGCCGATGGGTACCCCTCGGAGTTGTTGCTCGTCGTGAAGAGTGAATGGGCCCCGGGATCGGGCTCGAGTGGGCGTCCCAGCGTGACCGTGCCCTCGAACACGAGATCGGCGTTCCCGCCCTGAAAGCTGCCGTAGAGCAGGCGCGATGCCGACGGCAGCGGGGAGGGATCGTTCGGAGGCTCCACCGTCAGGAACACACCGCGGGCATCCGGCAGCGGCATCGTGAACCCCAGCGACGGAGCCGCCTCGGCAAAGCCTCCGGCGGGAAGGGTGCCCACGGCCACCGTATCGGCTGCGCCGTGGACCCAGAGGGTGAGCGTTCCCTGGTGGGTCGGAATGCGCCCGAGCCCCTGGAAGGTGATCTCGAACTCCTCTCCTTCCCGGGGGCCGACGAGGCTGTCGTCACACCCCGCCGCCAGGACGGAGGTCGCGACCATCGCGGCCATGCCCCACGCCACCCGCCGCACCGCTCGCGCGCGCAGCGTCATCGAGGTACCTGCAGACCGCTCGGGACCACGCTCGGTGCCTGGAAGAGCGGGCCCTCGATCGACACCCGATCGGTCAGGGCGGCGAGGAATGCCTCGAGGTCACGGAGCTGCTCCTCGCTCAGGCCGAGGGGCGCGATCTCGGGGGCCAGACGTGACGCGGGCACGTTGGGGTGGGCGCTCACACCAGCGTTCTTGAAACGGAGCAACTCCATCAAGGTCTTCTCTGTGCCTGCGTGGAGGTACGGTGCCGTCTCGGCGACCTGACGGAGCGGAGGCGTCCGGAAGGCGTAGGGCGTGCCTCCGAGTTCACCCCACCCCAGGTCGTCGTTGCGGGTCGTGTCACGACCGAGCCCTTCCTGTCGGGCACCGGTGACATGCATCGAGAAATCGCTCAACAAGGGGCCGGTGTGACAGCTCACGCAGCCCGCCTCTCCGATGAAGAGTGCGAGGCCCCGGCGCTGGGCGTCGTCGAGTGCACCGTCGTCCCCGTTCAACCAATGATCGAAGGGCGACTCTGGTGTGCGCAGTTCCCGGATGTAGGCCGCGAGCGCCCGACGGAGCGTGCCATGGGTGATGACGAGATCGGGTGCGTCACCGACCGCCGCCACGATGTCCGGAAATGCGTCGCGAAAACGCGTGAGATATCCGTCAAGCCCCCGGAGTCTGGCCAGCACGCTGTCGATCGCCACCGGCTTCGAGTAGACGGTGCCCCGCAATTCATTGTCAGCGGCGATCGGGTTCAGCACCTGATCCTCGAGCCCGAAGGCAGAGCCGTTCCAGAACATGGTGGCGTTGGAGGTGGGCGTCGTGTTCCCCCGGCCGTAGTGGCCGATGTTGAACACGGGCGGACTGTTGCGCGGCATCAGCCGCAGCGGCCACGGCCCGGGGATCGTGCGTTCCGGCCCGAGACCGGTCGCCCCGGCGCCCGCAGCGAACTGACGTCCGTCGGCGAATGCGAACCGTGGCAGATGGCAGGTCGAACAGGCCACGTCCATGGGTCCGGAGAGGATGGGGTCGAAGAAGAGCAGTTGCCCGAGTTCGACGCGCGCCGGTACGAATGGATTGTCGAGCGGGTAGACCGGCTCGGCGGGAAGGGAGGCGAGCCCCGCCGCGCGGGCGCCGGCACGCAACCCGTCCGTTGGCTCGGTGGGCGGATCCGTGCTGGAATCCCCGCAGGCCCCCACGAACAGCCATCCCATCGTGACGCCCGCGACGATTCGGGTCCGCATGGTTCTCTCCCTCTGCACGGTCATCCTCCGAAATCCATGACTTTGAACTCACCGGGACGGAGGTGCACCGCCTGATAGCGAGGCTCCAGGTCGCACGGGGCAGACACCGGGATCACCGCATAGGTACCGGGCAGGAGGTCGAGGACGGTGAAGAAGCCACCAGAGTCCGTGGCACCCACGACATCGGCGCTGCCGCCGATCACTCTCACCTCGACACCCACCGCGGGCGCCCCCCCGCACAACACCGTTCCCGTTACGCGTGCGGGCACGATCCCCACGACGGCCAGCACCACCTCGAGCGGATCGGAAGCGACCGAGACGGTGAGCTCCTCGGGCTCCAACGCGTAGTAGAGCGGGTCGAGGCCCGCCAGCGCCGGAGCGATCAGGCGCACCCGATACTCGCCCTGCTCCACATCTTCGAAGGCGAACCGGCCATTGGCGTCACTCACCGTCACCGCGCGCACGGTGATGCTGTCGGCGAGAAGTGCCAGCACCGCGCCGTCGACCCCCTCGCCGGTCTTCTGCCTCGCCACGGTACCCGAGATCGAGCCGGGAGCCGCCGTCGGGTCGGTCCCGCCGTCGCCGTCGGTGCAACTGCCCAGCACGATCGCGCCAATCACCATGCACACCCAACTCCTCATCTCCCGACTCCCCCCGTCGGGGCCTCGACCCGGTCGACCGTGCACGCATCGGGCGTGCCGGGAGAGCGCGCACCACCGCCGCGTTTGGTCCAGACCTTCACGATGCCCCCGGGGCTCCCGTAGACCCAGCCACCCGAAGCGCCTTCCAGCACCTGGATCGCCGCCACGTCGCCGGCGTCGAGGGTGAACAACACGGCAGCATCGGTCCGAACGCCGTCGACCAGGATCGTCGGCTGTGACTCGCCCGACATCGTCGCCCGATTTCGTCCTCTGAGCCGTCCCATCCGCCCCGGTTGCGTGCCCGGGGGTGAGACCATTTCCGGCGCCTCACGCCGAAGGGCATCGGCCGCCGTGCGCACCCGCATCGCCTCGATGCGAGACGCCGGGAGCCAGACCCCCTCGGCGTCCGGGAGCACCTCTGCTGGAGGCTGGAAGCCCACCATCGCCTGAGGCAGCGTCAGGTCGGTGTCCCACGACATGCGTGGCTCGACCACGACCCGCCCCTGCGTAACCTGGCAGAGAGGGGTGACCAGCGTCACGCCGTGTTCACCCGGCGGGAGGCCCGCAATGCGGAAGTGGCCACGGGCGTCGGTGATCACCCGTTGGCCTGTGTCGAAGCGCAACTGCACGCCTGCCACCGGACGTCCGGTGACGTCGGCGAGGACCCGTCCCCGGAGGACGGAGCTTTCCTCCTGAGCGGCGGCACCGTCCCCCACGAGTCCTGCCCACCCACATCCGAGTAGTCCTCCGAGAATCCATCCACGTCGCAGCATGTCGCCCTCCCTGACGCCTGTGGCGCCTCCGCACTCGATGGGTGACTGCACCAGGGGTCGCCCCATTTGGGTACAGGAACCACGATGGTTGCACACCCGGTTGAGCCCCACCAGGGGGTGGAGCACGAACCTGGCAGGACTGGACCGCTCGCTGATCCGACGGTACGTGATCACAGCGACGCCGGATGAGAGCCCATGCCCATCCATATAGATGGTACGGGGGTCGTCGACCGACCGGAAGGTCCCGTCGTCGTTCGCCGCACTGCCGAGCCTGACGGTACGGTCCGAGATCGCGACTTGAGCCTGGGCACTGCTGGGGCCCTTCAGGAGTCCCCTGGCCGCTGGGGGCGCAGGAGGAATCGTTCGGCGGTGGGGGCGCCCGAGAGCAGCACGACCAGGCCGAGGGGGTCGTCGTGCATCGAGCGCAGGACGAGGGCTCCGGAGGAACCACGCAGGCGCGATCCGGAGGAACCACGCAGGCGCGATCCGTCGAGAACTCGAGGCCGCAGGAACGCCGATCGGAATGGTGGACTATCTGATCGCCGGCGTCTGCCTCACGCACTCGGCCATCCTGCTCACACGGAACCGCAAGCAGTTCGAGCGAGCGCCCGGGCTCGTCCTCGCCTGATCCCTGCTCCCGCTCGTACAGACCGGTGTCGACTTCCCCAACGCCGAGCAGGTCAGGCGGGACGATGCAAGGAACGGTGGCAGCTCCCTCACCACGCCTCGAGGAGCGCCACGCCGAAGGTAAACATCAGATCATGCTGGGGGTCACCTGATCGTAGCGGCGACTCGCTGATGTGGTCGACGAACTCCAGGGTGGTCACCAGGGGTCCGAGCCGTCTCCCGACCCCGATACCAACGACCCCGGACGGAAGGAAGTCTCCGGGAAAATGGCTACGCGACACCTGGTAGTCGTCGTGAAGGCGAAAGAGATAGCGTTTGAATCCACCGCCAACAACGAGATGGGGGCGAAAGTCGCTGCTCCGGCCCCAGGGCTTCAGGTTGACCCCAGCCCACACGGACTCCACCACCACCCCCATCAGGGGGTAGCCTTCCCCCGCGGGTATCACGGACCGGGAGTTCCGGGACCCCGAGATGCGAAAGTCGACCGGGGTGTCGGTGGCATAGTCGAGGGTCACACCGTAGGCGAATGCGGCCTCCCGGCGCCCGATCAGCACCCCACCAGACGGCACCCAATCACCGCCCCGGATCGTACCCAGCCTCGAGGGCGACGCAGACACGCCGACAACGGGACTGACCCGAAGTTGCGCAGAAACGGTGGACGGCAGCAGGAGGCCGGTGGCGAGGATGAAGAGCAGAACGTTCGTCGCGTGACCTGGACCCAAGGAACAACAGAAGACACGTCTCATCCTGGACACTCCATCCTACCGTCGCCGAATACCCGCATCGCAGGGTTGAACGCCTCTGCCTGCCCCGGGGTGATCCGATGGTGTGCTACGATGGACCAATCCGTTGCCACCCGCAAGGCGCGGATTGGCCGGGCGGAGACCTGGCGGATCAGGTGTCACGTTGCAAGCCGCAGAGGCGTTGTAACCTCAGAGGTCGACAGGACCGAGAGGTCGACAAGAGCGGAAAGCCACGGTGCCCCTCCTCGAGGGGTCTCCTGGCCGAAAGCCAATCATGTATGACTCGTCCGGCATCCGAGAAGATTGCACATGCGAATCGAGGCGTACTTCAAGTCCTGGGTTGATCGATTCTCCACGGGCGCTCTCCGCCTGAGCAGCGTGAGGGCGGCTGTGGTCGTCCTCGCCGTGATGGTCGTGGGTTGCGGTCCGAGCAATACCGAGCCTGAACCGGCGCAACCAGAGGCCTCCGTGGTGTTTTTCGGGCGGTCAGGAAGCGTGGTGATCACTGCTCAAGGCGACGTGTCGAGCATCCCTGCCCTGACCGGATCCACCCAAGGGGGTGTCACCGCGAAGGATGCATGGCTCGCCGTTGCACCGGTGGAAGAAGGTCGGAGGGCGCTGGTAGGGATCGACGTCTGCACCGGTTCGACCGTCGTGGACCTTCCCCTCGGTATTCCGGCAGGACCGAACGGTTTGGTCCTTCGTCGAGGTGAGGCGCTGGCGATAGACGACGAGGGGTCACGTCTGGCCGTGTGGGAGACCCTGTTGGACGGTCGGTCGGGACTCGCAGTGGTGGGGTTGGAAGAAGACACCTTGTTCGCGTTTCTCCCGGGAATTCGCAGGATGCCGGCGGGAATCGTCTTTCTCGCGAGCTCGTCCGCACTGCCCGAAGGTGGAACCGCGGTGCTCGGGGAGCCCTATGGTGGGAGTGGTCGTGTCTTTGTAGTCGACGCCAAGGGTACAACAGTGGCCTCGGCCGATGCGGAAAAACTGTGGGGAATGAAGGACGAACTCTGGCAGATCCTGCCGCGGAGAGACGGATCCGGATTGGTGGTTGCAGGAGAGCACTGGGTCAGCGGCGTTCGGTTGCCCGATCTGGAGCGGGAATGGACCCATGAGCGTGTCGGTCACGGATGGGTCACCGACGCCGGACATGCGCGGCTTCTTCTCACAGACGGCGGGATCTGGCCAGACGATCCCGGTAGCGGCATGGTCTATCTGATGGACATCTCGACCGGGGCGACCGACAGCATCGACGTGTCAACGCCGCTGGGGGGAACTCCTCATACCCTCACGGCGACCGTGAGCTTGACGGCAGCGGTCTCGACGAATGGTGTACATGCGTTCGTGGTGACCGGTACAGCCAGGCGCGGCCCGACCTTTCCCATCCAGCCTCCGCGGGTCGTCGTTTTGAACCTGACGGAGCGGCGAGTCATGCATGTTGTCGATGTGTCGCATCTGGGGTTGGGCCCCGTGGCGTTGTCGAAGGAGTGCCGTTGAAGGCACCTCCCTGATGGCCCGCCGGCCTGACGGTCCGCGCGCTCACCCTGGGCCCGGGCCCCGCGTGTGGTCGAAGCCCGGAGCGGCACTGGCGCAAAGGACCCTCAGAACACCAGCACCCGCGTGATGTTGAAGCCGAGCCTCCACTCGCCGGGCTCGAAGGGAAACTCTGCGCCGGCCAGGAACTGTGACGGATTGGGGCGCACCGAGTTGGTCACCATCAACTTGAAGAAATGCCCACCCGTTTCGAGTTCGAGCGCGAGTGTGCCGGCGTCGTAGGTGAAGTCGCTGTACCCCTCCGTCGCGTTCCATTCAGCCAGCAGGCTCACCTGATCGTTGAGGTAGAGCTGGCCGTAGGCCCCGACGCCCACTGCCGTCTCGGCTTCGGGGAGCTCCAGATCGGGGTCCCGTAGGAGCCACGGCACGACGCCGAGGCCGAAGCGCTCGCCCAGGAAGACATTGACGACGAGCTGGCCGTAGAGCTGGCTGGAGCGCTCGTAGCTCTCGGGGAGTTCGGCGTTGTAGGCCCAGCCGCCTGCAAGCGCGAGCATGAGGGGTGCGCGCCCTCGCCGCTCGAGCAGACGGAGCTTCAGGTTCAGGTCGTAGTTGTCCTGCAGATTGCTGCGGGTAAGGGTCACCATGGCACGGTCGGTCACGGCGTACCCGAGCCCCAACCTCAGCATCACCGGGCCGTCGAGGCCGAAGAGGGCATCTTCGGCTTCGGCGATGGCCGGCCCGAAGCGATGGGATATCTCGAAGAGCAGTTCGCCCCGATCCAGGGTCTCGGCCGTGGGCAGATTGACGGCCTGCGTGCTGTGGAAGAGAGCGAGCCGGGGGCGGGTCGGCGCGCGGTCCCGCTGCCAGGTCGGTTGTTGGGCAGAGGCGGGGGCACCGGCTCCCGCGAGTCCCATGATCGTCAGGAGTACAACGCGGCGTGGGGTGCTGCGGGGGGCGAGCATCAAGACTCCTTTTCGGCGGGCGACGCCGGACGCAGGCGGAACGAGAGCTCGACCCGGATGTCTTCGGCGAGCTTCAAGAACATCACTCTCGGAATGGCGATGTCGTGATCGGTGAGGTTCACCACGAACTCACAAGCAACCCACCAACCGTCACCGTCGGGCCGAATACCGCAGTCCAGGGTGCGCGGCCGCTCCACCCCGTGCACGGCAAACTCCCCACGGCTCACGACCCGAAAGCCGCCCGTGTCGGTCGAGATCCGATCGACTGCCCCCGAGAAGGTGGCGAACGGGTACCGGTCGACCTCGAGATAGTTGTCGCGCATGTGCCGATTGCGAAGACCGATCCCGGTATCGAGCGAGGCGAGGTCGACCTCGAAGTAGAGGGTCGCCCCCTCGAAGGCGCTGCCGACCCGGACTCCGCCACCGTCGAGCGCCGCATACCCGTCGATGCGATCGGTCGTGCCTTCGAATTCCTCGATCGAGGCCCGTGAGATGAAGACGACCCGATTGTCTGCGCTGGTATCGACGTGATACTCCTGGGCGCGCAGGCCGATGGGGGTCAGCCCGACGAGGGCCAGTCCGGCGGCGGTCCACCAGGCATGGTGTCGCCGCGGTGGAGACGTGACCATCAGTTGTTCGGGGCCCCGTTGGCGATCCAGTTCCGGATGTTCGTCATGTCGATGCTGTCCAGCGGCGGGAGATTGCGTGGCATGCGTTGGCCCACCGTCTGGCGCCCCTCGAGCTTGATGACGAGATAGCTGCCGCTGGCATTGCCCGGAATCACCCGTACGATGCTCTCCGAGGTGGCCAGGACGTTGACCAGGTTCTGGTACGCGGCCCCAGAGCGCAGGTCGAGGCCTGCCTGTTGCGACGACCCATGGCACGACGACCCGTTGCATCCGATGCGGTCGAAGACCTCCTGGATGTCGGCGGCGAAGGCCGGATTCGCCTTGATGACGCGCGACGTACCGCCGCCGCCTCCCCCTCCGCCGCCGCCGCCGCCGCCGCCCGGGTCGATGGGTCCGTCGCCGCCCCCACCACAGGCAGACATGAAACAGAATGCGGTCACAAGGGCACCAGTCCGGCTCGCACGCGCAGCGTCCATCGATTCCTCCTCCCTCGAGATATCGTGTTCCCCTACCCCGTCCACCCAACGGCCAGGTATTGGATACGTGGTACGACACGTATTATTTCGGGTGCCCGAAATTTTGACCCCGTCGGGGGTTCTGCGAGCCGCGGTGCGGTGGCTTCGGTCACGATGCGCCTGGACGGCCTGAGCCGTGCTCATGGAGAGCCCCGTCGTCCACGAGAAGCGCTGCGGTCGAGATCGCGTACAGGAGCGGGGCGAATATGCCCTCACCCGTAGTCGAGCGTCCCCCAGGCTCGAGGCGCGTCTGCCCTCACCCGCAGTCGAGCGCTTCCCAGGCCCGCGCCTCGATGGCCCAGGGGATCTCGATATCGCGCTTCCACGGCGCCGCGCCGGGAGTCGGAAGGCGGCTGGGCGGCGCAGGCGGGAGTGGCGCGGGATTCGGGCTGCGCTCGAGCAGTCCCCCCCTTTCGCCTCGGTCGTGCCCCTCCCCCGGCGCGTGCCCCCCGCGTGCGGTGTCGAACATGACCCGCCCTGCGGGGGTGAAGAAGA
>CAZFRU010000064.1:0-21614 GCA_964521385.1 uncultured Gemmatimonadaceae bacterium
TCCGTCCCATCCGGACCGGCTCGCGACCCCGAACTTCATCTCCCGCCCGCTTCGCCTCGGTCCCCCCACCTCCACCCTGCGCTCCCGCCCCAGTTCCTGCTTCTGCTCGTTCAGGGTATCCAGTTCCCCGTACAGCAGTTCGGCCAGCGGCCGGGCCGGCCTCGGCAGTCGATTCAGATACGCCCCGCGCCCGGCCACCGTGTAGACGGTCGTGCCGGGCACCGCCACACCCCGGGAGCGATAGACGCTCTTCAAGCGGTTCTTGACCCGCACTGCGTCGTCGCGGATCCAGCGGTAGCCTCTCGCCCGGTAGCCCAGCGCACCGAAGTGGCCGCGGTCCTTGTAGACCGCCCGCTCGATCGCGCCCAGCCGCAGGGCGTCCGCCAACCCGAACGCATCGCGACGATCGTCCTTCGGCCCCCGGCTCTCCCGAACCGCCGTCACCACCACCCGCTGAGCATGCGGCGACAGCACCTCGTACAGCCAACCCGACAGCGTGCCTTCCTCCAGGCAGATGTGGCGCGGTTCCGGGATCTGCCGCACCGCCTCGATCAGGCATCGTGCGTTCGTCTCCACCACGTGCGAGCCCACCCGCTTCCCGCTCGGGCTCACCACCCCGAGCGTGCAGCTCGACGCATGCGCGTCCAGCCCGATGAACCTGTCCATTTGCCTTCTCCTGTGGGGGTCGCGATCTCTGGACTTCTGCCCATCCCAGAGTGTCCCGCCCCTCAGGTGAACGCCACGCCTGCTCCACCCTCCACAGGCTCATCGGGTACCTCCCACCAAGGACGCGCTGCCCCCATGATGCCCATTCCTATCGGCGTCACCGACCTCGGTGGCGAATCCGAGCGTCGGCTTCCAGGAACGGCGATCGTGATGGCGTGGGTGGCTGGAGCCGGCAGGCCGGACGACGTCTGAACCGTCAGTCCGAGAGGGAATGCGACGAGCGGGACGAGAGAGGCGATGGCGGAGCGGGCGCGTTTCACGCGGATCCTGCTCGGGTCGGTGACGGCCGCCGGTTCGGCAGAAGCATAGGCGCAATACCCAATACGCCGTCCGCGAAAGTCAGGTTCCCCCAACGCCGATCGACCGGGATACCCCCCCTCACCCCCCCGCCGCCACCAGCCGGTACCCGACCAGCCACGGAATCCCCATTCCGTCGACCATCACCCCCCAGAGGTCGGAGCCGTCGGACCACCGAAGCCGGAGCGCGCGCGGCACCTCGAGCTGTCCGACAGGACCGTCCTCGGCGTCGAAGAGCGTCCAGGTGCGGCTGTCCGTGCCCATGTCCTCTCGCTCCAGCCAGAGGCCGCCATCGCTCGTCGAAAGGTAGGTGCCGGACACGGGCGGTTGGAGCGGGGGGAAGTCGATCGCCTCGGCCAGGCGGGCACGCGCCGCTGCCGAGTCCTCCGGGAGCTGCGGGATCATGACGCCGCCGGCCGCGGAGCCGTAGATCACCATTCCGCCCGAGCCGACGTGGTGCGCCACCGCGGTGTCGAGCACGGCCTGCGGGAAGGGCTTGGGTACGTAGGAGAACAGGCCCGTGCGTACGGTGTCGCCCGCGTGGCCGAAGCGGGTGATGCGGAGCTCGTCGGGGGTGCCGGGTACGACCCGATCGATCACGACATACCCATCCGGCTGAAGCACGAGGAGGGGTCCGCTCGACGGCGGCGGCGGCACGAGATACTCGCTCTGGCCCACCTGGATGATCTCGGGCATGCGGTCCTCGCCCACGACCGGGTACCATCCGACCGTATCCACGATCTCGCCGTCCAGGTCGAAGCGCACCCGCGGAAACCGGAGGCTGTCGACCAGCTGGGCGGTCGGATCGAACATGGGCGAGACGCGACTCCGGTGGTGCCCGACGAACAGGCCGTCGGAGCCGAGCTGTGCGGGGTCCACCGTCATCACCTCGCCCGGCACGTGGCCGCCCACGGTGATCTGCGGCGCCACGCCGTCGGAAAGCACGGTCCCGTCCCGCCCGAACAGGGTCAGCCTACGGTTGCCCGTGTCGAAGGCCCAGATCGTGTCGCCCTCGACGCCGAACCCGATGGTCCCGTACTGGGAGAACTCCCCGGGGCCGTCCCCCCGACCGCCTACCCGCCTGAGGAGCTCGCCCGTGGGTGCGTACTGCCGGAGTTCCCTCGCGAGCGTCTCGACGATCCACACGTTCCCGTCGCGATCGACGTCGACGGCGCCGGTCCGCGAGAAGCCGTAGTCCGGGTCGTCGACGCTCCCGATGCGGGTGACCTCCTGGAGCGAGAGCCACGGGAGGGCGTCCAGGTCAAGCGATCCCGAGGCGGACCCCGAGTCCCCCGTGGAACATCCCCCGAGTCCGAGTGCGATGAGGGTCGCCCCGATCGTCCTCGCGGACCCGATTCTCCGACGTTCGGCCATGCTCATACGTCCTTTGCTGAGGAACGACACCGCTTCTGTATACTATCCTCCGCCTCGACAGGCGACCGGGATCCACACCCTCCCCCGCACGCATCCGCTGGGCCCAGCTCCTAAACCGGGGGCACCGACGCGCAGCGTTGGTCGCGAACTCGACCCCCTGCGCTGTCCCGGCTGCGACGGAACCCTGCGCATCCTCGCCTTTCTCTCCGAGCCCGACGTCGTCGAAGGTATGACGGACGTGGACATGTCTCTCCAGGGAGCCTCACGATGTGCTTCTGCACCTACACTGCGCTCATCAGACGGGTCCGCGCAAATCCGCCGCAGGCCCTCGACGTCCGCGTGTCAGCTCTACTCGGCCGACAGCACCTCACGAGGATCGACCCGCGACGCCCTGCGCGCTGGAATCCAGGCCGCCACGGCGCTCGTCAGCACAACGACCCCGATCACACCGAGCCAGGTGAGGGGATCCCAGGTCGGCGTCTCGAACAGCAGGGAATCGAGCCAGCGGGTTGCAGGGACGGCCAGGATCAACCCCGCCGCGAGCCCCATCGAAGCCAGGACCAGCCGCGCGCACACGAACGACCTCACCAGCATGGGCCCGTCCGCCCCGAGCGACATCCGGATGCCGATCTCACGGAATCGACCCCGCACTTCGAACGCGGTCAGTCCGTAGAGACCCACGACGGCGAGCGCGAAACCCACGCCGGCGAAGCCGGCCAGGAGCAAGACGTTGAAGCGCGGTTGGGCCAGGGCGCGATCGACGTTGGTTGCGAGCGACCGGACGGCGGGCACCGCCACCCCCGGCGCCGCGCCCGCCACGGCTTCACGCAGGCCGGCTGCCGCGGACGACGTGGCGCCGGGCCGGACCCGGGCCACCAACGTCATCGATGCCCATGGGATCGTCTGGTGCGAGCGATAGACCATCGGTGTCGGCTCCCGAGCCAACTCGACGTCGCGCAGCCCCTCGGCCACACCGACGATGCGCAGCCGTGATCCTGCAGGGTCACCCCACACCAGGACCCGTCCGACCGCTGCGGCGGGGGTGTCGTACAGACGTGCGGCGAGCCGTTCATCGATCACAATCGACACATCGTCGCCGCTGTCCGAGTCGACAAACGCCCGCCCGGCCTGCAACTCCATCCCCATGGCCTCGAAGAACCCCGGGGTGACCACGCGCCACTGGATCGGCGTGAAGTCGGCAGCCCGCTCGGGCATGCGATCATCACGAGCCACGAAATTGGCGAGATCGAGCCCCGAGAAGGGATCGACGGCCGTAGCGCCGAGCGCCTCGATCCCGGGCACTGCACGGCCCTGACGCAATATCTCCCGCAGCAAAGGGCCTCGCTCTTCCCAGGTGTAGGCGGCGTCGGGCATCGCCAGCGGGAGCGTCAACGTACCGGCAGGCTCGAACCCCGGGTCAACCCGGGCAAGCCGCACGAAGGATCGAAACAAGAGTCCCGTACCCACCAGCAGCACCACGCTCATGGCCACCTGGATCCCGACCAGGGCTCGGCGCGTCCCGGCACCCGACCCGGTGCTGCCTCGGCCGCTCCCCCGCAGAGCCGTAATCGGCGCTCCGCGTCGCAGGCCCAACACCGGCATCACCCCGAAGAGCCCGATCGCGGCCACCACCGCCGCGAGCACGGCCGCCACGGTAGCGGGGTCGAGACCCGCAAGCTCGAGGCGCGGAATCCGGCCCTGGCCGAGCCGGCGTACCAGGGGCAGAATGATGGCCGCGAGACCGAGCCCCAGCAGGGATCCACCGCCAGCCAGCACCACCGATTCAGCGCACAGCTGTCGCAGCAAGGGCCCACGACCGGCTCCCAGCACGGCCCGGATGCCGAGCTCGCCGCGACGCGTCGTGGCGCGGGCGAGCAGCAAGTTCGAGACGTTGAGGCAGGTCATGCCGAGCAGGAGGATGGCCGCGGCGAGCAGGACCCACCCGGCCCGGATCGTCGTACGCCCCAGCAGCGCCTCGTCGGCCGGCAGAATCGCAGCACTCCACCCCTGATCAGTCGGATACGTTGCGCTCTGCCACTCCACGATGGCCGCGAGATCGGCCTCAGCCCGCTCGGTCTCGACCCCGGGTTTCAGGCGCGCCACCACGTCGAGGTAGTGCTCCCCCCGATCCATGGCCATGCTTGCCGCGAGAGGAGTGAGGACATCAAAATCGCGCCCGAAGAGGACCCGGGTCCCGACGGGAAGGACCCCGATCACCTCGAGAACACGGCCATCGATGTCGAGCGAGCGGCCGACGACATCGTCCTCGCCGCCAAAGCGGTCCTGCCAGAGATCGTGGCCCAGAAGCGCGACCGGCGCCGGGCTGCCCGGAGCATCTTCGGCGGCCGTGAAGGCGCGCCCGAGCACGGGCGCCAGGCCGAGCATCTCGAGCAGGCCGGCGCTGCCGTACCCGCGCACGACGGCACGGGGCTCGCCCGGTCGGCGCAGGGTCTCTGTCCGCCCCGAGAATGCACCGACATCGACGAAGGCGTCGGCTCGCTCCCGCCACTCGAGAAAAGCCGGCTCGGAGGTCGAGAAGGGGTCACCGCGGGGCGTGCGCATCTCGAGCATCACGAGCTGGTCGGGATCATCGAAGGGCAACGGATCGAGCACCACCGCACGGACCACGCTCACGATCGCGACCGTGGCCCCGATGCCCAGCATGAGAGTGAGTCCGGCCACGGTGGCGAACCCCGGTGCGCGACGGAACTGGCGGACCGCCAAGGCGAGGTCACGTCCGAGCCCGGTCCACCACCACGCGCCACCCCGTACCGACGACGTCCGGGCGCGAGCGGAGAGGCTGGCTTCGCGCAGACGAGCCCGGTCCCCGAACATCGACTCCGCGCGCCGGCGAGCCTCGGCGGGGTCGAGGCCTTCGGCGACGAAGTCGTCGATCCGGTGAGCGAGGTGTGCGTCGAACTCGGCGTCGATGTCACGGGCCACATGATCGCGACCGAGCAGCGCGCGTAACCGATCCATTCCTCCTCGGATCATCGGGCCTCCCGGGGGGCCTCCGCCAACACCCGGCCCACGGCCTCCGCGTAGCGGTCCCAGGTCGAGATCTCATTGGCCAACGCTGCTCGCCCCTCGGGGGTGAGTTCGTAGAACTTCGCCCGGCGCTTGTTCTCGGAGCGGCCCCACTCCGATTCGACCCAGCCGCGGGCCTGCAGTCGGTGCAACGCCGGATAGAGCGCGCCCTCGTCGACCTGCAACACCTCGTCGGAGAGCGTCTTGATGGCGCGGGTGATGGCATACCCGTGGCGGGCACCCCCGGTCAGTGTGCGCAGGATCAGCATGTCGAGCGTGCCCTGGAGCAGATCGAGGCGGGGCATGGGCGGAGTCCTTGACGCAGGATCGCGGAGGGCACGTCGTCGCGGCGTCCCCTAAGATGTCATGGGGAAGATTTCGAGAGACCCCTAAGATGTCAATGGGAACGGCTACCCCGTCGGGCGAGAGGCTCCCGAACGCGAACTCCCGACGGCAAAGCCCCGAACGCACACGGCGCCCGCCCCCTTGCGAGGGTGCGGGCGCCGCTGGGCGTGCGAATAAGCCGAGTTCTGTCCCCACCGAGGTGGGTGCAGGTCATTTCTCTGCGACGACCCTCTCGGGACGCCTGATGCGGCCTACCCGGGACTCTGACGGGGCGGACCACCCCTCGTCCTCTATTCGGCCTTGCTCCGGATGGGGTTTGCCATGCGACCCGCTGTTACCAGGGGCCCGGTGCGCTCTTACCGCACCCTTTCACCCTTGCCTGTGCCCCGAAGGGCCATCGGCGGTCTGCTCTCTGCTGCACTTTCCATCGCCTCGCGGCGCCCGGGTGTTACCCGGCATCCTGTCCTGTGGAGCTCGGACTTTCCTCTGCCGGTCGGCGCGAACGCCCCCGACAGCGACCTGCACTCGCATGCCCGTGATATGATACCCGCGCAGACCACGACGGGTCCAGACCAGCGACAGGTCCAGACCAGCGACGGATCCTGCACGTCGCGGAAAATCTGAACCTCAGCGACGCCCTCCAAGGAGGTCGACCCGCAGCGTGAAGCGCCGCACGGGAGGCTGGGTCATGAAGTCACGCACGAGCAGCTCCGATGCACCGAACTGGTTCACGTCGGGATCCATCCCCGAGTACCCGGTCCAGGTGGCCAGGTTGTGGCCCATCAGGGTGAGGTGCGCTGAACCAGACGGGGTCAGGGCGCCAGGAAGCCGCCAGGTGAGTGCGGCTTCGTCGAGCCGCCAGAACGAAGCGTCTTCGATGAACCCCGCTTCGGTCACGAAGTCGGCAGGAAAAATGGCCAGCGGCTGCGCGCGCGCCTGGTCGGCGAGCGGGGCCGTCGGATCGTTGAAGCCCCTGCACAGGGTCACCTGGCAGCGATAGGACTCGGTGAGGTTGCGCAGGTAGTGCCCGCCACGGTGCAGGAGCCGCGCTCGCAACGACAGCGGCCCCCAGTCGAGACGCGATCCCAGAGACACCTCCCGAGTCGGATGCGGGGAGCCCAGGAACTGCGCGTCGGGCGCCACGTTGATTTCGGACGGCACGAGCAGGCCGTCACCGTCCGTGTCGCTCCAGGTGAGGGGACGATCCCAATAGGCACCGAGCGGGTAGCCGGGCACGGTCCACTGCACCCCCTGACGGATCTCGGAGGGGACGGTGGCGCCCGGGAGCGGTCGCAGCTCGGAGACCTCGTTGTCGTTGAAGGCAAGTCGGGCGTCGAGCGACCAGGCGAATGCTCCGCGGTCGAGTATGCGCGCCGTGGCCGTGGCCTCCCACCCGCGGTTCTCGACCGACCCCACCGCGTCGTAGCGGGCCCCGGCGCTCGCCAGCGAGAACAGCAGCGGAGTGCGCAGCAGGAGGTCGTCGGTGGTGCGCACATAGCGCACGAGATCGAGGTCGACGCGGCCCGCCAGCGCGGCCACGCCCGCCCCCACCTGCCAGGTGGTGGAGCGCTCCAGCGGCGGATCGGGAGCGTCGGACGACAGCACGACCCGGTCGAGATCACGGCCGTCGTCGGTGGGTACCGCCGAGCCCCGCCCCCACCCTGCCCGCAGCACCAGCCCCCGGGGCCACCAGGCTGCCGCCGGACCGGCACGACCCGGACGCGCCTCGATCTCGACCCAGGGAAGTGCCACGGATGCGAGCGTCCGGTCCAGGGTACGCACCGATTCGACGCGCACACCTGCATCGAAGCCCAGCCCCGGCCCGAACTCGAGCGCCTGGCGCATGGCCGCCCCCACGATCCGCTGGCGTCCATCGAGCTCGAGACGGTCGACGTCGACGGCCGCGCCGATCCCCCGTGCACCCACGGCCAGCCCCTCACCGTGCAGGTCCGTACGCTCGAACCGGCTCGCGAAGCCGTCGACCGACAGGGTGGTGACGGCCTGCGTGACGGGCCCACGGCGCCAGGGCGCCGCCACGGCCAGAGCGGCCGAACGTCCCACCATGATGGTGCGGTTGTGATCGGCGATGCCCCGGGGCAGGCTCGCCCCCAGCAGGATCAGCCCCTGTGGCACGTGCTGGGCGTCGATTCTCACCACTCGGTCCAGACCCACGGTGGCCTCGACGGCCAGTCGCTCACCCAGCGGCACACGAGCAGAAACGCCCCCGGTGGCTCGCGTCAGCCGCTGCTCGACCTCGCGGCCGAACACCTCGCTCGGCCGAAACAGCCGGTAGCCGTAGTCGTTGTCGGCGCCCCCCTCGGCGAACCCCAACAGCCCCGCCGCGTGGATGCCCGCGAAGTCGTTGCCGTCGAAGGGGCGGCGAATGTCACGCTCGACGAGGGCGCCGAACACCCGCACCACGCTCCTCCCCACCTCGATGCGCGCACCGGCGTCGAGCCCGCGGTGGCGGCCCCCACTGGGGTGGGCCGGCGAGTCGGGATCGACTGCGGTCCCCAGTCCCGTTGCCCCCGACCCCGACGACTCGAAGGCGGGCAGCCCCAGCACACCCTCGTCCTGGGCGTGGGAGAGCCCCACGGTCACGTCGGCGCCCCCGACCCGGAACGCTCCGCGTGCGCCCAGCGCTGCGGTGGCCCCGGTGCGAAACGGCGTACTGATCTCGGCAGCCAGAGGCGAGTAGACCTGCAGCTCACTCTGCTCGCAGTCGCCCAGCGCCACCTCAAAGGCGAAGCAGGCGAACGGCCCTACCTTGCCGAACCAGTTGGCGGGCCTGTGCGCCACGTCGTCCACCCATCCTCCCTCGACCCAGGCCGACACCGCAGGCTGGCCACTGGCCCGCGCCTGGCGCCACGCCCCATCCGCGCCACCCACCGATCCCGCGCGTGAAGTGAGCAACAACACACCCGCGGCGCCCCCGGCCCCGTAGAGGGCGGCGGCCCGCGGCCCCCGCACCAGTTCGACGCGGGCCAGCGAGGTGAGAGGTATGTCGTCGAGCCGCGAGGGTGATTGCCCTCCCACGCTCAACGCCGACGACCGCACCCCGGACTCGATCCGCATGCCGTCGAGCAGCACCAGCGGCTCGTTCGACACCGACAGCGATCCCGGACCCCGCAGCCGCAAGCGGGCCCCCGAGCCCCAGGTGCCCGAACTCTGCAGCACCTGCAGTCCCGCGAATCGTCCCGTGAGCCAGCGCGTGAGCGACAACCCCACTCCTTCGCTTCGACTCACTTCGACCACCTGAGCCGCGACCCCCTGGGGAGCGGCGGCGACGATCAGGAGTCCCACCAGGAGCGCGGCAGCGAGGGCAGACCGGCGATTGGTCCGCCGCAGCCAGACGGTACCCACCACCACGGCCGCCACCGACGCCGCAGCCACCCCGGGGCGCAGCAGAAGGGCACCGCCCACCGCGAACATGGCGCCGAACAAGATCAACAGCCCCGCCCCCACCCTCGCGAGATCCGACGCCAGCGGTCGATCCGGGCTCACCCCGGTGCGACGACGCTGCGCCTGCCAGCCCGGCCCCCCCGGGCGGACCTTGCGAAAGAAGGTGTCCAGCCGCTCGGGCGCCTCGGGGGCCGTCAGGAACATGACCGGTACCCAGACGGCGGTGGTGAGGGCAGCGGTCACGAGCAGACGCAGACCGAAGTCGGAGATCGTCAGCACGGGCACCACCGAGGTCAGCAGCCCGACCAGGAAGCCCGCAAGCATGGCCGCGAGCTCGGCCCAGGCGTTGATGCGCCACCAGAACCAGCGCAGGATCAGCACCAGCCCCGGACCGGTGCCCACCGCGATGATCAACCGAAAGAGCGTGGTCACATTCTCGCTGTAGAACGCCGCGACCGCGCCCAGGGCGGTGACCGCCACCGAGGCCACCCGCGCCGCCAGCACCCGCTCCCTCGACGACGCGCCGGGGCGCAGGAAACGCACATAGAGATCGTGGGTGAGGTACGACGCCGACCAGTTGATGGTGGTCGACACGGTGCTCATGAAGGCGGCCACCAGCGAGGCCACCACCAGCCCCAGAATCCCCGCCGGCAAGAAGTCGAGCATGAGGCGCGGATAGCCCAACTCTGGGTCGGCGAGATCGGGGTAGAGCACCACGGCCGCCAGCGCCACGATGATCCACGGCCAGGTGCGGACCACGTAGTGCAGCAGGTTGAAGAGCCACGCCGCCTTCTGCGCCTCGGCCTCGGAGCGGGCCGCGGCCAGTCGCTGCACGAACTCGCCCCCACCGTCGGAGCGGCGGAACGCCCACCACTGGAGTCCCACATAGGCCATGAAGGTGGCCGAACTGATGCCGGCCGCCGTCGACCAGACGATCCGGCCCCCGCCCCCCCACGACAGGGGGGTGAAGGCCAGCAGATCGACACCCTCGACGGCCCCGGCGGCCTCGACCAGGGCACCGAGTCCGCCCACGTGCGAGACGGCGGCCACCGCCACCAGGAGGGCGCCGGCCATGCCCAGCACGAACTGCACGAAGTCGGTGACGACGACCCCCCACAATCCCGAGATGCCGGCATAGACCAACACCACCGCCGACACGCCCACCACCACCCAGAGACGGTCCTGGGCTCCGGAGAGTCCCAGGGCGGGCAACACCTCGAGGGCGTCGACCACCTTGACCATGGCCAGCATGGACAGACTCAGGCCGATGGGGCCCATGACGCCGGCGAAGAGGAATCCCTTCACCCCCCGCAGGATCGCCGCGGGGCGCCCCCCGTAGCGCAACTCGCTCAACTCGTTGTCGGTCACCACCTCGGCCCGACGCCACAGACGCGCGAAGACGTAGAGCAGAATCACGTGCGCCACGCCGAAGCTCCACCACTCCCAGTTGCCGGCGATGCCCCGCGTGCCCACCACCCCCGCCACATAGAGGGGAGTGTCGATGCTGAAGGTGGTGGCGGCCATCGAGGTGCCGGCCAGCCACCAGGGCAGGGAGCGCCCGCCCACGAAGAAGTCTTCGAGGCTGCCCGACGCCCGACGCGCCAGCGCCATCCCCACCACGAGGCTCGCCGCCAGATACGCGGCCACCACCCAGAGATCGAGCGACGTCACTGGGGTGTGGCTCGAGGCGGAAGGGGCCAGCGCCGGGAAGGCGGCAGGGGACACCCCCGGGGTGGCTGCAGACGATTGATGGGCGCACTCATGCCCGCAAAGCTAGGGCGAGCGGAGTGAGCCCCCAACTCCCATGTCCCGGTTCTTCGGTCTCCGGTCTCCGGCAGCGCGGCCGGCGGGCCGGACGCACGGAGGGCGAAACGGATGAAGCAGGAACGGCGACCGGTTGCGCACCCGAATCCCCCCGGGCCGGACCGCCGCCCTACTCCACCCGAGCCTATTCGCCGCCGAGTCTGCGCTGCACGCCGAGCAGCAATACCGGACGAAGCTTCAGCTGGTTGATGGCCCCGTCGGCGTCGGCGTACCCGAAGTCCTCGCGAGGATTGACATTGTCCTCGTCGGGACTGTACGAGGTGTCGTGTCCCTGCAGGCGCGAGCCGAAGAACCAATCGACGCCCACATCGACCACGAGCCAGGTGCGCGGTCCGAGGGTGAACCGACTCTCGGCACCCATTCCCACACCCCACTGGCTGGTCGTGACGTCGAAATCCGCGTTGCCACCCACGTAGCGAAAGTTGCCGCGGAAGCTCGAGTGCCGAACGCCCGCCCACCACCATCCCTGATCCCCCGGGACCGAGGTCGACGGCCACAGCACGTCGAAGTCGACGCCGAGCACCCGCCCGGCCTTCTCCGGGGTGCCGTTGGTCGCGTTGTTGATGAACACCCGGCGAGCCTCCGACGAGCTTCCCGGATCGAGTCGTGTGTAGCCGAGTCGCAGGCGAGCCTGGATCGGCAGAGAGGGGGCCAGATCGGCAGCCAGGAGCTGTCCCTGCAGGGAGAATCCGTTGGCGAAGCCGGCCAGGCCGCCGACGGACAACGTCCGCTGGGCCTCTGCACCGGGGCTCGTCTGGGCGACCACGACCCCTGGCGTGACCACCGCAGCGCACAGCACCCCAGCCACGAATCGCAAGTTGGCGAATCGCAGAATGGCGAATCGCAAGTTGTATGGACGCACGGGTACACACGCCTCGTGTGGAGAGGACGGGAGGGTGCCGGCGCTTGGCTGCCAGCTTCGTGCCACTGTGACCGGGAGTCGTGATCGGGCTCCACAGAAGGGCATCCGCGGGTCGCAGGCTTTGCGCGCAACCGGAAATAAGTAGCGGTGTGCGGCACGACCGAGCCCTTGCGCGTGTTCACCTTGCCTCACGCCGAGCCACGACGGAGATTGAGGGAAACCCAGGGTCTCGCGCCCCTCCTCGCGCGGCCAGGCGAGTCCTACGGACCTCCGACCCATGGTGTACCACTGTCTCGATTCCAATCCGCTCCGCGTCCTACGCGGCTCCCGTTCCCGCACAGGAGCCGCATGGTTTCGTTCCGGTTGACCGACCGGGTGCAGCGTCGCACCCTGCACCGGCGGGCAGGGTGAGCACCTCGCCGGTCCGGGTCGTCTCGATCGCGGTGGTGACGGTGCTGTTCGCCGCCTGCGCCCCCGCACCGATCGGGGCCCAACAGACGGATTCCGGCTGTGATCTCTGTCACGGCGAGGTCGAGTTGTTGCGGCAGCACGTCACCACCCTGGCCGACGCACGGCGCCTGTCGGTGGTGGCGGCCGACATCCAGGCGTCGGCACATGCCGGGGAATCGTGCGCCTCGTGCCACACCGGCTACGCGCGCTGGCCCCACCCCGTCACGGGCACCACCACCGAGTCGTGCGTGTCGTGCCACGAAGAGGCGGGCGCGGCATGGGAGGGTGGCAACCACGCCCACCCGACCCTCGAGGGGCTCGAGCCGGCCGATTGCGCGGATTGCCATACGACACACGACGTGCTCTCGGTCGAGAGGCTGCAGGAAGCCGACGGGATCCGGACCATGAACGCCCAGTGCGTGGCGTGCCACGAGACCGAGACCCTGCCGGTCGCCGACCCCCATGCCGACACGGTGTCGTGCGCGGGGTGCCACGCGCCCCATGAGACCTTCGGGGCCGACGACGCGCGGGCCTCGGTGGCGCCTCTTGCGCAGATCGAAACGTGTGGCGCATGCCACGAAGACGCCGCAGCCGCGTATCCCGTCGACGCCCATGGGGCGGCGTTGGCGAAGTCGAATCCGGGATCGCTGGCGGCTCTGACCCTCCTCGGCGTCGACGGGCCCGCCACCTGCACCTCATGCCACGGCACGCACGGCATGGTGGCCGTCGCCGATTCGGCGTCGACGGTGCTCCATGTCGATACCTGTGCGTCGTGCCACCGCGACGAGGCCGATCGGTATTTCGGTACCTATCACGGCAAGGCCACGGCGCTCGGCTCGACCGTGGTGGCATCGTGCGACGATTGCCACGGAGCGCATGGCATCTACGCGGCGAGCGAGCCGGCGTCATGGGTGCACGAAGGGTCGCTGATCGAGACCTGCGGCGAGTGCCATGCATACGTACGCCCGGCGTTCGTCGCCTACGATTCGCACCCGAACCCGATGGATCCCTCGCGCAACAAGCCGCTGTTCCTGGCGTTCGTGCTCATGAACACCCTGCTCTTCGGTGTACTGATCGTGTTCGGCCTGCACACCTTGCTGTGGTGGGTGCGGATCCTCATCGATCGCCGCAAGGGACCGCCCACGACCGAGGGCGCCCATGGCTGAGTCCCCCCAGGAAGGACAAGCCCGGAAGGAGCCCCGTGGCGCCTTCGACGCACCGGCTCTCGTGCCCCTCGACACCGCGCAACGGGGTAGCGGACCGTTCATCTGGCGCTTCACACTGCTGCACCGGCTCGTCCATCTTCTCGCCATCAGCACCTTCTACATTCTGGTGCTGACCGGCATTCCCCTTCGGTACAGCTGCGCCCCATTCGCCGCCGACCTCATGCGACTCTGGGGGGGAGTGGAGAGCGCCGGGCTGATCCACCGCATCACCGCAGGCGTGATGATGGTCTACTCGGTGGCCTTTCTCGGATGGATCGGGGTGAGGTTCCTGGGTGCCAAAGACAAGATGAAGTGGCTGCGGGGCTACGACAGCCTGGTGCCCGATCTGCAAGACGCCCGTGACTTCTTCCGGCAGTGGCAGTGGTATTTCACGGGCCGCAATCGACCCCGCTTCGGCCGGTACGGCTACCTCGAGAAGCTCGATTTCTTCGGGGAGATGTGGGGTTTGCTGATCATCGGAGGATCGGGGATCGTGCTCTGGTTTCCCGGGTTCTTCGGGCAATGGCTGCCAGGCTACTGGTTCAACGTCGCCACGGTCTTCCACGGGTACGAAGCCGTCATCGCGGCGGGTTTCATCTTCATCGTGCACTTCTTCAACGTGCACCTGCGCCCTGACAAGTTTCCGCTCGACGCGGTCATGTTCCACGGTCGGGCCACCCTCGACTACATGGAAGAAGAGCATCCGGCGCTGGTCGATGAGATCCGTGGTGGTCTGGGTGATGCACCCAACGCCAAAGCGGTGCTCGACACCCCCGCCCCTGCACCCTCGACCCTGCAGACCATTCTGGGAGCGGTGCTGGGCTTCACCGCCCTGGGGATCGGAGTTCTCTGCATCGGGATGATCATATGGGCCGTCGCGTTTTGCTGACCCCACGCGCGGGACGCGTCGTTCGGGTCGCCATGCTTGCGCTCACCCTCGGCGTCCTCGCGGCGTGCGCGGGCACCCCCCCGGGCCTACGCCCCCGGGCCGAAGACGATCCCCACCGCAACGTCGCGTGCCTCACCTGCCATGACGGCCCGCTCGTCGACCGCAACATCGCGCAGGCGTCCACCGCTGGGTGTACCGCGGCGGGCTGCCACAGTGAGGGCGGCCCCGAACGCATTCGACTCGCTGCCGTGTCGTTTCAGCATCGTGACCATGGGGGCGATGCGACCGTGGCCACGGGGTGTGCCGGGTGCCACACTCACCTGCGCCCCGAAGCACCGCTCACCGCTACCGTCGACGCCTGCTCGTTCTGCCATCTGAGCCAGCAAGCGGCCGGATCGGCAGGGGAATGCCGTCTGTGCCACAGCGACCTCACGCACGCCGGCACGACGAGCCAGGGCGTGGCCGTGCCGCACCAGAACCTGCCGTGGTTGGACGGGGGATGCGTGCGCTGCCACTACGATGTGACCGAGCCACCTGTCGAGCTCTCGCCGCTACGCTGCGGTGCCTGTCACACCAATGTCGACGGAGTGGTCGAGCAGTCTCTCGGTGAGGACTTGCACCCGTCGCACACCACCGCGTCGTGCGCGTCGTGTCATGGCGACGGCGCCCATCGCATCCGGGCGATGTCGAGTTCGGTCGCGCTCTCGTGCGTCGACTGTCACCGTCGGGAGCACGACATCGAAGTCACGGCAGCGTTTCCCGATGCGCTCACCTGCAATCGATGTCACACCGGCGCACACGAGGCACAGCAGCGCATGGTCCTGGGACTGGTGGCCGACCTGCCCACACCCGCGCCCGCCGCCAAGTTCCTGGCCGGGCTCACCTGCCGCTCATGCCATCAGCCGACGCGCGAGTCCGACCCGGCCGTTCCGGTGCGCGGCAACGTCGATACCTGCGTCGAGTGCCACCGGTCGGAATACCGCGTAGTGGCGCGGTGGTGGCGGGATGGATCCGCCGAGCGCCTGCGGCGGGCCATGACGTACGCTCGTACCGCAGAAGGGCGCCTGGGCGAGGGTGCGGGGCCCGAAGCCGCAGCGGAGCTTGCTGCGGCCGGGCGGATGCTCACACTCGTCGAGACGGCCGGGGGGGTGCACAATCTTCGGCTTGCGCATCAATTGCTGGGCGCGGCGTCGGAGCGGGTCGGGCAGGCGTACACCCTCGCAGGGCGCGCCGTACCGCCGCCCCCTGCCCTCGGTCGCGAACCCAGCATGGGACTGTGCAGCTTCTGCCACTACCGGGCCGACGACCAGTGGAGCTTTGGTGAGATGAGCGGACCGTTCCATCGCGACGTACTGCGACTCTCGGGTGGAGGGGACCGCCCGGAGTAGCTGCCGAGCTCCCCTCGACCTCGTAGCCAGGAACCGATTCGTGCGAACCCGACCGACCCTCTGGATGGTGATCGCGCTCGGCGCTCTCTGTGCGCCCGCGACCGGATCGGCTCAGGATCCACCGATCCCCGACACGCTCACGGCCGACACCGCCGTGGTGCCCGACAGCCTGCTGATCGACGCCACGGCCCAGGACTCGGTCGGGCCCGCCATCGAAGCCGTGAGCGACGACCGGGCAGCGCTCGACGAGGCGATCCGCAACCAGCTGCAGGCGGTGTTCGACCGGGTGCCCGCGCTCGCGGCGGTGACGGTGAGCGTCGACGCCGGCGTCGTCGTCCTCGCGGGCACCACGCCCACGAACGACGCCCGGGAGGGGGCTCGTGACCTGGCCACCCAGCAGGTCGGCGTACTCTTCGTCGACAACCGGATCCGCGAGTCCACCTCGCTCGAAGAGCAACTCGAACCCACCTGGAATCGCCTGCGCGAAGTCGGATACGGGACTGCGGCCAAGCTCCCCCTCTTTCTGGTGGCGCTGTTCATCGTGGGCATCGCAGCCGTAGGCGGATCGCTGCTGGCCCGCTGGGCGAGCCCGTTGATTCTCCGGATCCGGAATCCGTTCCTGCACGGCATGGTGCGGAAGCTGGTGGCCGGCGTGGTGGTGGTGGCGGGGTTGCTGGTGGCGCTCGACCTGATGGAGGCGACCGCCCTGGTGGGCGCGGTGGTCGGCACCGCTGGTGTTGCCGGGATCGCAGTGGGGTTTGCCTTCAAGGACATCGTCGAGAACTACCTTGCCGGCGTGCTGATGGCCTTCCGCCAGCCCTTTGCCAAGAACGACCAGATCAAGGTCGACACCTTCGAAGGCAAGGTGGTGCGTCTTACCGCTCGTGAGACGATCCTCATGACCCTCGAGGGCAACCATGTGCGGCTCCCCAACGCGATGGTGTTTCGCAGCCCGATGCTCAACTACACGCGCAATCCGCTGCGACGGTTCCATTTCGACGCCGGACTCGGCCCGAACGACGATCTGGCACGGGCTCGCGAGGTGGCCATCGCCGCGCTGTCCGAGATGGAGGGTGTGCTCGACACTCCCGCCCCCGAGGCGCTGATCATGGAGCTGGGCGATTCGACGGTGACCCTGCGCTTCATGGGGTGGGTGGATCAGAACCGGGTCGACTTCGCCCGGGTCCGCAGCGAGGCGATTCGGCTGGTCAAGGCGCGACTCGAAGAAACGGGACTCACCTTTCCGTCGCCGGAGTTCCTTCTCCAGATGCGGCAGGACCCGTCCCCACCCCCGCCCCCACCCTCCGACGAGCCTCAGAGCGACGTATCGGTCGACCGCAGCGTCGACGAGCAGATCGAGGCCGACCGCCGGGCCAGCACCGAAGGTGACCTGTTGGATCGGGAGGGGAATGGGAGGCGGAGCTCGTCGCGGTAGGGAGACACCGTGCTGCCCCTCTGCCGGGAGCGGTGGCACCCAGAACCGGCGCCGCGGACGACTGCCCTGAGGTGAATCGATGCAAGGACGAGGATCACCTCGTCCTCGTTGATCCAAGCCTCGCCGGTCCTGCTTGGCGAACTCGCCATTCCCCGGAGGAGGGTGTCCGCGTTACCGCGGAAACGTCTCGGCGCCTCACCTGCGACGTGAGTATCGTGCGAGTGGGGGCCGTCGGCTCGCCCAGCCTCGATCGCGGCCTTGGCACCCGTACCATCCAGTCGGGTTCGGCGCCCGGTCCGGCGAGAGTGTGAACATGAACGGTTATCTGATGGCGCCGCTACGACCGGGCGTCGGGCCGGGCGGAGATCGAATCAAAGTGGCACGAACTACATACGGGACATCCAGCTCTCCGTCGATAACGCCCAGGAGCGTGTCCCCGACGAAGAGCGGGACGCTACGGTGGTGCATGGCGAAGCCGAAGTCGAGCGTGCCGACAAAGACGCCTTCGGGGGAGAGCACGTCGAAGCGAGACGCAGGTACACCAACTTCGTCGACAATTCCAACGAGAATGTGCCCGTCGTCGAGCTCATGAACTTGATCAATGAGAGGGCGTTTGAACCAATCCACACTCACGTCGATCCCGCCCTCGGTCACGCCCCTTCGAATACGCTCCACATCGTCCTCGGTCGGTTCGTTGGATCGCGACAGGTACACTCTCCGCAGAGTGTCTCCCGAACTATCCAGCAGACTGAGCCAGGTCTCGGTCGTCTGCGCAGTCCACAGCGATCCGTCAGGCCTGAGTTTCGCACTCCTCGATCGGGGAATGAAGTTGGCCGATAGAAACGCCAGATCAGCCCTCCGTCCCACCGGACCAACCGCGCCGAACGCCGGATTGAAGGGCGGCTCCCGGTGACTGTGGACCGTATCTACCAACACTCCGTCACGGTCGATCAGAACGAAGGTTCGCACACCTTGGGAAACACGTTCATCTGCAATTCCCAGACTACCAAAGCTGACCAACGGGAAGGGCACTCGAGAGGCTGAACTCGTCTCCCTCCGCGTCGTCTGGATCAGATCCCCGGCAGAATTGAAGACTGAGTACCGCCGGTTCCGCAGATCCGCCACCCAGAGTCGCTCCTCGAGATCCCAAACCAGCCCCGACGGACCACCGAACTCCTCGGGTCCCTGCCCTGGCCCACCGATCGTACGTATCGGGACTCCTTCGGCTGTGAAGAGACGCACCAGATCTGCAGAATAGTCCAGGACGGCGATGCTGCCCTCACCTGTCCACGCGAAACTCAGGTTGTGATTTGAGAAGGCGGTAGCGGTATCGCCGGCGACCGCACCTAGTCGGAACTCCTCGCGCACCCGCCACGGCTCGCCGACAACCCAGCGATCCGCAGCGTGATTCCTTACGACAACTACCGCGCCCACCGTGTCGACGTCGGCCTCGGGGATCCTTTCACCCGGAGCCGGAAGCCCGGAGCGGTGAGGTGCACCCGCCCCTCGGTCGTCCTCCATGGGGTTCTCGAGTTGGACCAGGTGTCCAACATCGAGGTCGTCCTTCCATGCGGCAATGATGTGGCGCTCAGTGACGAAGAGGGGCCAAACCCGGGGTGGGAGGAGGACTGAGGCCGTCAGGCGACCCATCTCGAATACGGTCCATTCCCGACCATAGCCCTGAGGGTCGGTCTCCACCGAAAAGCCCTGGACCCAGAGACGACCGTCGTTGTCACAGAGAATCTTCGTGGGCGGCTGAACATCTGGTGCCGCGCTCATCGCCTCGCCAAGCGCCTGCTGCCTGACCATGGCGCGTGAAGCCGCATCGACCTCGAGGTTCTCCGCGCGGAGCGCCAGGTCAAGACGGAGATCAACCCAGGCCTCGACGAGTTCGGGTGTGAGCGGCGGAAGCGGCAGGGAGATCTTGACGGACTCCATCGCGCCTCCGCGGCCGAGTCGAGTCACGAGACTATCCAGTGGATTGAGCACCGCGATATGGTCGGCATCGCAAACGGTCCACAACGGGGCAGCGGCGAATAGCCGAAGGCCAGCCTCGTAGGGCTCGGCGCGCAGCTCCTGGTACTTCAGGAGTGTGTCCGGAGGGGCATCCCACTCGCGTACGTACACCAGCTGCCCACTCCAAAGGGCGCCGGCGTTGGAGACCTCATCGGAATACGTCTCGAAGACCCACCCGGCTCCGAAACGGTGGACGCGGAGCGGCTCCCCATGGTTCGCCTCCCGGTAATCGTTCATGACGGATCCGCCGGGTGCCGGAGTCTCGTATTCCGCCACGAGGTCGCCGGACGGGCTGAACACCTTGAGACGGCGCGCTCCGGCATCGTAGACACCGATCCCTTCCGGGTGGCTCGCCAGGTACCACGGGTTCCGCAGTTCTCCAGGACCCCGGCCGGACACCCCAAAACGCGTCGTGACCTCTCCCACCGAGTCGAGCAGCGACACATGCGGCTCGAAGCTGGACAGCACCCAGGTGCCGCCATGGCCATCGGGAAGAGCATCGCGAACATCCGGAACGCCCTCACTCGAAGTGAGCAAGACGAAGTCACGTACCTCGAGGACCCTTGGGCCGTTCGGATCGTCAGGATCGGAGCCACAGCCGGCCGACACGATCAGGCCGACGAGCAGAAGGACGGGGTGCTTGGGCCATCGACGCTGTTTCACAGGCACCAATGTTGAAGGTGTTTCTCACAGGGGGCCGGGGCTTCCGGACCGGCCCTGACGATACTGCTCCCTTCGGCACACTACGATCGACCACAGCGTTCGCGCCAGAAGCATCTGTCTACTCACGGTCGGTTGGGACCGAGCGCCGAAGGCACGGAGCCGAGAACCTGGAGCTACGCGGCGTTTCTCACCTCAGGACCTACTCGTTCAGCTGTCTTGCCCCGGCTGGATCTGGACAGCGTGACCCTTCGGTGATATGAAGCACTCAACCGAAGGAGGCAGAAGATGGGAGAGCGCAGGCGGAGGGCCAACCTCACGACCGAGCAGAAGGTGGCGATCCTGAGGGAGCACCTGCTCGAGAAGGTGGCGGTGTCGGATCTGTGCGACCGGCACGGCATCGTCCCCAGCCAGTTCTACACCTGGCAGAAGCAGCTCTTCGAGGGAGCGGCGAAGGCGTTCGAGCGCACGCCGAATGGTCGGGAGCGGGAGCTCGACCGCAAGGTGGAGAGGCTCGAGGCCCAGCTCCGCGAGAAGAATGAGGTCATCGCTGAGGTGACGCAGGAGTTGGTCCTGTCAAAAAAAGCCGATGGGGGCCTCTGACCGGCCGGTGGGTGGCCCCCGACATCCGAGACACGGTCGTCGATTTTGTCATGTACTGGAGCAGCCGCACGGGCCTGGCCACCCTGCTGCTGGTCGGCTGGATCAAGATCAGCCGCAGCAAGTTCTACGACTGGAAGATGCGCTACGGCCGGGTGAACGAGCACAACGGCAGCGTGCCGCGTGACCATTGGCTCGAGCCGTGGGAGCGCGAGGCCATCGTGACCTTCCACGACGAGTATCCGCTGGAGGGCTACCGGCGGCTCACGTTCATGATGATGGACGCCGACGTGATGGCGGTGAGCCCCTCGACGACGTACCGGGTGCTCAAGACGGCGGGCAGGATCGGGCGGCGCGTGGGCGCACCCAGCTCGAAGGGCAAGGGCTTCCACCAGCCCGAGCGGCCGCATCAGCACTGGCACATCGACATCAGCCACCTCAACATCTGCGGCACCTTCTACTACCTGTGCTCGCTGCTGGACGGCTACAGCCGCCTGATCGTGCACTGGGAGATCCGCGAGGCGATGAAGGAAGACGACGTCGAGATCATCATCCAGCGGGCGCTGGAGCGGTATCCGGGCGTGAAGCCGAGGATCATCTCCGACAACGGACCGCAGTTCATCGCCCGCGACTTCAAGCTGTTCATCCGTCAGACGGGGCTGGAACATGTGCGAACATCGCCGTACTATCCCCAGTCGAACGGCAAGCTGGAGCGATTCCACCGGACGCTGAAGGCGGACGGCCTGCGGCCCCAGACACCGCTCAGTCTCGAGGACGCCCGCCGCATCGTCGCCCGGTTCGTCGAGTACTACAACGAGGTCCGGCTCCACTCGGCGATCGGCTACGTCACGCCCAGGGCCATGCTCGAAGGCCGCAGGGATGAAATCCACGCCGAGCGCGACCGCAAGCTCGAGGAGGCGCGAGAGCGGCGCAGGAGGGCACGCCAGCAGGTCGCCTGACCATGCCCCCCACCTCCGATGCCGCATCGGGGGGCGGGGAGCAAACAGCCGGTGGTGGCGGGCGGTGCGGCAACGGAGGTGCGAAGCACAAGGAGAGGCGACGGTATTCACAACTCCCGAAGGGTGGCTTGTCCACTTCACGCTGGACCAAGACA
>CAZFRU010000065.1:0-21303 GCA_964521385.1 uncultured Gemmatimonadaceae bacterium
CACCTGCCTCGCCTGCGCCACCTGCCTCACCTGCGCCACCTGCCTCACCTGCGTCGCCTGCGCCACCTGCCTCGCCCGCGCCACCTGCCTCACCCGCGCCACCTGCCTCACCCGCGCCACCCGCGCCACCCGCCTCGCCCACGCCACCTATGCCGCCTGCCTCACCTGCGTCGGGCGACGAGCTACGTCGCGAGTGGGGCCGCTACCTGCCGCTGGGAGTTGGCCCTGCGCGGGGGTCTCAGTGGCCGCCGGCCGGGGCCAGATGGCCAGCGGCCCCCCGCGAGGTGTTGTGAGCCCGGGCTGCCGCCGCAGCGTACAGCCCCGCCTGGCTCGACGTCTCGCGGAGCAGCCGGGCCGCTTCGGCCAGTACCGGATCGCGCTGCATGCGCACCTCTGCCGAGATTCCGAGCCGATTCATGCGATCCGAGACGCTGATGGTCGCCCGCCACCGCAGGTAGTCCAGGACGCCTGCGGGCTCGAGCAGCTCGGCAGGGAGCCCATCGGCGACCAACTGGGCGACGAAGCCCTGGAAGCGATCCTCGCGCAGCTGTGGATCGAGGCCGGCCTCCTTCAGGTCTTGCGCCTCGGCAAACCCGAACTCGGCGATGCGAAGGGGCAGGGGCACCTCGGCGTCGACCGCACCCTGCAGGAACTTCTGTTCGTTCTGGGTCAGCGTGTCGTCGCGAATCTCGAGGTCGGGAAAGATACCCCCGACGGCCACGAGTTCGCGGCCGGCTTCCGACCGGATGGTGGGAAAGGTGTCGACATCTTCGGGCAGGGGGCGCCCATCGCTGGCGCGTGGACGGTGCAGCGAGCGTCCGAGCGGAGTGAGCCATTCGCCCGTGGTGAGTCGAATCTGACGCCCGTGGGGCAGTGGCATCACGGTCTGCACCAGCCCCTTGCCGAAGCTGCGCTGACCCACGACCAGAGCGCGATCATGGTCCTGCAGCGCACCGGCCAGGATCTCGGCTGCCGAGGCCGAGTACTGGTCGATCAGCACCACGATGGGCACGTCGGGCAGGCGCGGCGGCACCCGATCCGTCCACGATTCCTCGGCACGTTCACCGCCGCCCTTGGGAACGCGCGACAGCGTGCTCGCGAGTTTCTGCCCCGGGCTCAGGAAGAGGTCCGACAGCATCAGCGCTTCATCGAGGAATCCCCCGGGATTCCGTCGCAGATCGATGATCAACCCGCGGGTGTCCTCGAATTCGCGAAGCACCGAGTCCATCTCCTGGATGGCGCCACGGGCGAAGCGGTCCATCATGATGTAGGTGAGCCCGCCCTCGATGGGGGCGGCCTCGACCGTGGGCACGTGGACCTCCGCGCGCACGATCCCGAACGGGATCGGTGCTGCGTAGCCCTCGCGTTCGACCTTCACATCGACGCTGGTGCCCGGCGTGCCGCGGATCACCTTCGACACCGAGTCGGTCGTGAAGGCACGGGAGTCGACGCCGTCGATCTCGACGATGACGTCGCCTTCCTGCATGCCGACGTCTTCTGCCGGAGTCCCCCGAAACACGGCCGTGACCGTGACCAGGTCGTTCAACTGCGTGATCTGTACGCCGATCCCCGCGTAGTTGCCCGTGTTCTGCTCTTCGAAGGCGGCGACCTCGTCCGGCGTGAACACCTCGGCGTAGGGATCGTCGAGCGAGGTGATCAGCCCCTCGATGGCTCGCTCCCACAGCGCCGAATCAGAAGGCGCCGTCATGTGCATCTCCGAAATCGCCTGGAGCGTGCTGAGAAACACGTCCTTGCCCGCCGCGGCCGCCGCATTGCTCGAGGCCAGGCGCGAGGCGCTCGTCTGTGCGTGCGCGGGATGCGCGATCAGGACGCTCAGCGCCACGAGTGCGACGGATCTGAACAAGGGGGCGAAACGGGGCATTCCGGTGTTCCTTCGGGGGTTGGCGGGGTCCTGGGGTGTAACCCCCGGGACGCAGGCGGCGTTCCGGCGCGCCTGACGGGTGCGGGTTGGCGTGGTACTATTGGCAGCCGGGTGCGGCATCGAGCCGTCCACCCGGGTGTGCTATCGTCACCCTCGTCACTCGATCGCTTTCGTCACTTCCTCTCCCGCCACTTCGACCCTCCACTCCATGACGCCGACCACAGTCCCTGGGGCCAGCGACCCGCCGCTCCGGCTTGCTCTCGTGCAGTATCGGCCGACGAAGGCGAGTCCGGACCACAATCTCGGACGGATCCGGACTCAACTGGTCGCTCTGGGCGACTCGCACGACCTGGTCGTGTATCCCGAAGCAGCGCTGTCGGGCTATTTCCTCGAAGGCGGCGTCGGCGAGGCCGCGCGGAGTTCGGACGATGTCGCGCGCGGCCTCGGACCCTGCGCAGAGGTTGCGCCCGACGTCGTGGTGGGGTTTTTCGAACGCTGGCGCCGTCGCCTGTACAACAGCGTGGGCTACTTCGAGGCCACTCCTCGAGGATACCGCACGGTTCACGTGCATCGAAAGCTGTTTCTGCCCAGCTACGGGGTGTTCGACGAGGATCGCTTCGTGGATACCGGACGCGAGGTGGCGCCGCTCGAGACCCGCTTCGGTCGGATCGGCCTGCTGGTGTGCGAAGACCTCTGGCATGCGCTGCCCGCCACGGTGCTGGCTCTCGGAGGCGCGGAGTTGCTGCTGGTGGTGAGCGCCTCGCCGGCGAGGGATTTCGGATCGGGGCTGGGAGAGCCGGCCAATCTCGGCCGCTGGACACGCCTGGCCACGTCGGCGGCCGAAGAGCATGGGATCTTCGTAGCCGTGAGCCAGCTGGTGGGCTCCGAAGGGGGCAAGCTGTTTTCGGGGGGATCGCTGGTGGTGGCCCCCGACGGCGAGGTGCTGGCCCGGGGACCGCTGTTCGATGAGGCGGTGGTGGCCGCGCAGCTGCACGGGGTGCACATCGAGCGCACACGCGCCGATTCGCCCTTGCTGGCCGACCTGGAGCTGATGCTCCCGCACCTGCAGCGGTCGCTGCGACGGGTGTCGGGGGGAGGGGTGCGGGGTGCGTTCCGGGGGGAGGCGCTCGGGATGGGGGCCGAGGCGGGAGATGCCCGTCAGGACAGTGCCGCCGTGACGGGCGCAGCCGGCTTGCGGGGTGCTGCCAGCGCAGAGGCGCCTGCCCCCGTGGTGTCGGCCGATCCCGGTCTGCTCGACCTCGATCTTGACCTGGTCGAGGCGGCCCTCGTGCGGTTCATTCGCGACGAGGTGGTGGTGCGGCGCGGGTTCGAGCGGGTGGTGCTGGGGGTGTCGGGTGGCGTCGATTCGGCGGTGTCGCTCTACCTGGCCTGCCGCGCTCTCGGCCCGGACAACGTCCATGGCCTGCGGCTGCCCTACGCCACCTCGAGCGCCGACAGCCTGGCGCACGCCGACCGGGTGCTGGAGGCCACGGGTGCGCAGGCCCGCACGGTCGAGATCACGGGTCCGGTCGACGCCTATCTCGACGCCTTCGAGCCCGATGCCGACGGGGTGCGGCGGGGAAATGTGATGGCGCGGACCCGGGCCGTGATCCTCTTCGATCAGTCGGCCAGGCTGCGGGCCCTGCCGCTGGGTACCGGCAACAAGAGCGAGCGGCTGCTGGGCTACTTCACCTGGCACGCCGACGACGCGCCGCCGATCAATCCCCTGGGAGACCTGTTCAAGACGCAGGTGTGGGCGCTGGCGCGGCACCTGGGCGTGCCGGCCGAGATCGTCGACAAGCCGGCGTCGGCCGACCTGGTGCAGGGGGTGCACGACCAGGACGAACTGGGGATCGGGTACGCCGAGGCCGATCCGATCCTGTTCTGGCTGGTGAGGGGGTATGCACCCGACGACCTCGTGCGGAGCGGCTTCGACGCTGACCGGGTCGAGGTGGTTCAGCGGCGGTTGTCGTCCACGCACTGGAAGCGGGAGCTGCCGACGGTGGCGGTGCTCTCGTCGTCGGCCATCGGCGCCTTCTACCTGAGGCCGGTGGACTATTAGTACGGGCGGCATGAGCCATCTCGGACCGGTCGCGGCGGGTCTGGTGCTCGCGACCCCGTTCACCCCCTGGCCCGTCCTGACCACGGGGATCGTTGTCGCGACCCTGCTGGCGGCGCGTCTGTTTGCGGCCCGGGAAAAGGGTGGCGGGGCGTGGATCGGCGTCGGGGAAATGAACGAGGTCGGTTGATGGGCGTCGGGGTGGACCGGTCGCCGTATCTGCCGCGCATGCGGTGGTTCGAGGTGGCGACTACCTTCGTGCCCGTCCGTTGGAGTCACGAGGACTACGAGGACGTTCGAGCATCGGTAGGAGGTTGATATGCGAGTCGACGCGTGCGTGCTGGGGCTGACCATGCTGGTGGGGGCGTTCGCGCCCCTGGGTGCTCAAGAAGCCCACCGCGAGGTGTTGCGCGGCAAGCTGCAGGCCGAACTCGAGGCGATCGTCGATGGCTACGAAGGGGTGGCCGGGGTGCACCTGCTCGACCTGACCAACGGCGACCGCTGGGCGGTGCGCGACGACTGGGTGTTTCCGCAGGCGAGCGCCATCAAGGTACCGATCCTCCTGGAGCTGTTCCGGCGGGCGGAAACCGAGCCCGGGCTCTTGCGCCGCCGTATCGAGATGACCGACGAGGTGCGGACGGGCGGCAGCGGGGTGCTGAACACACTCACCGATGGTGGATCGGCACTCTCGCTCGAAGACTATGCGGTCTACATGATCGTGCATTCCGACAACACCGCGACCAACGTATTGATCGACGAGTTGGGCATGAGCGAGATCAACGCGCTGTCGGCTTCGTTGGGGGCGCCCGGCACCCGGCTCCAGCGCAAGATGATCCGCCCCGAGGCATCCGCTCGCGGAGACGAAAACCTGTCGACGCCCCGAGATGCCGCAACCATCATGGAACGCATCGCCACCTGTGCGCTGCCCATGAGCGCGGCTGCCTGCGCTCGGGTGCGCGAGATCCTGGAGATTGCCAAGGACGGGCCGGTGCGCGCCCCGGTACCGCCGGAGATCAAGATGGCCTTCAAGCCCGGCGGCATCACGGGTGTGGCGACGGTCTGGGCGATCGTCGACGTGCCCGACCGGCCGTACGTGCTGTCGGTGATGTCGAACTATGGGGGCAACGGTGGGGCCGTGGTCGAAGCCGTGTCGGCTGCGGCCTTCGACTACTTCTCGAGGTTGAGCGGGGTGACGGACTACGGCACGCGGGTGCCGCTGGGGGTGAAGCAGCGGAGTGGGGGATAGGGGGCGCGCTCGCACTGCGTACCTTGGACACGGAAGGGCGCTAGCCGCCTCGTGCCGGAAACGGTCCCCGGCCCGGACGGCGGCCCCCTCCCGTTACATTTCCGAATGCCCAATACCATCTCTGCCGAGGCGAACCGCGCGTTCGCCGATCTCGGCCTCGGTCCCGAGCTCCTGACGGCCCTCGAGTCGCTGGGGTACGAAGAGCCCACGCCGATCCAGCTGGCCGCGATCCCCCACATCCTGGCGGGGCGCGACCTCATGGGGCTCGCCGCCACCGGCACCGGCAAGACCGCCGCCTTCACGCTGCCCCTGCTCCAGCGCATCTCGAAGGGGACCGGCTCGCCCACGGCGCTGATCCTCGTGCCCACCCGGGAGCTCGCCGTACAGGTGGCCCAGGCGGTGCACCGCTACGGGCGCGGCATGTCGGTAGGCGTGCTGCCGATCTATGGCGGTCAGTCGTTTTCGCAGCAGCTCAAGGTGCTCAAGCGCGGGGTCGAGGTGGTGGTCGCCACGCCGGGGCGCGCGTTGGACCACATTCGACGTCGCACGCTCCACCTGATGGGCGTCGAGATGTTGGTGCTCGACGAGGCCGACGAGATGCTCGACATGGGATTCGCCGACGACATCGACGCGATCCTGGCCGAGGTGCCGGACTCGCGGCAGACGTTGCTGTTCTCGGCTACCCTCGGCCCGACCATCACCACCATCGCCCGCAAGCATCTCAGGGATCCCGTCGAGGTACGGATCACCGACGAGGACGAGTCGGAGGGAGACGGCCCGCTGGTGCGCCAGACGGCGTATCTGGTGCGACGCCCCCACAAGCTGGCCGCCCTGGGCCGGGTATTGGATCTGGAGTGCCCCGAGGCGGCGTTGGTCTTCTGTCGCACGCGCAACGACGTCGACGAGCTGGTCGAGGCGCTGAACGGGCGCGGCTACCGGGCCGAGGCGATGCACGGGGGCATGTCGCAGGACGAGCGCGAGCGGGTGATGAAGAAGCTGCGCGCGGGCGCCGTCGACCTGCTGGTGGCCACCGATGTGGCGGCGCGTGGGCTCGACATCTCGCATCTCACGCACGTGATCAACTACGATGTGCCCAACGCACCCAAATCGTATGTGCACCGGATCGGTCGGGTGGGACGGGCGGGACGTGAGGGGATCGCCATCACCCTGGCAGACCCGCGCGAACACGCGCTGCTCCGCAACATCGAGCGCCTGACGCATCAGAAGATCTCGATCGACACGCTGCCCACCGTGGCCGACATGCAGGCCCACCGGCTGGAACTCACCCGCGCCTCGTTACGCGAAGTGATGCTCGAGGGGGGCCTCGAGCACTTTCGGGTGGTCGTCGAAGCGCTCTCCGACGAGTTCGACCTCTGGGACATCGCCGTGGGAGCGGTCAAGATGGCCCACGAGGCCACGCTGTCCGACGCCGTCAGTGACGACGAGGAGATTCCCTCGGCCCGGCCATCCGCTCCGGAACACGGTGGCAAGGGGGGCAAAGGGGCCAAGAGGGGCAAAGGAGCGAAGGGCGGGAATGGCGCCGGTGGAGCCCCGTCCGGGCACCGCACCCCGGGCTCGGTCCGCCTCTTCGTCAACGTGGGGCGCCGGTCGGGCATCCGTCCGAAAGACCTGGTGGGGGCCATCACTGGAGAGGCCGGCATTCGCGGGACCGAGATCGGCACGATTCAGATCTCGGAAAAATTCAGCCTGGTCGAGGTCGCTGCGCCGGTGGCCGATCGGGTGGTCGCGGCCCTGAAAAAGACCACCATCAAGGGCAACCGCATCAAGGCGAAGGTCGACGGGGGCCGGTAGGAGGCGGCCGAGCCGCCCGGCCTTCAGCCGCCTCCGCCCCCCTGACCCATCGCCTTGCGCCGTAGCGTCTCCAACAGCGGTAGGGGTGTCAACTCGCCATCGATGATGCCGGCGAGCTCCTCTTCCTGGCGCCAGACGGCTTCCAACTCAGCCAACTCCATCTCGAGCAGCCGTTGCTCACTCGACTCGTTGGCGGCGATCTCGAGAGCGATCGCTCCCGTGCGCTGGAGGTCTCCCACCCGACGCCCGTCCCGTACCAGGATCCGCGTCAGATCTTGTGGGGAGCCCGCCTCTTCGATGAGCCGTGTGGCGGAGCGGACCCGCTGCTCCGACGCGCCGTCGAAGTGGTGGTACGCCAGGACCCGCTGCAGCGCCCGTTCGGCGGCCCGGTCCTGGAGGCGCAGGCCGCCCTCTTCCAGCGCCCGACACGAAGGGCAGCGCGCCCCGAGGGCGAACTCCCCGGGCCGGTCCGCCCGAGGCAGGAGGGCGAGGTTGCGCAGCTCCTTGAAGGAGACCTCCGTGAACTCGTGGCCGCACCGAGAGCACGTTTCGCGGCCTCGCCAGGCCGAGGATCCGAAGCGGAGCCAGCGGGCCCCCTGCTTCACACCATCGGGCGCCCGACTCCAGAGCCACCACGCTCCGAGGAAGGTGCCTCCCCCGGTGGCCCACCCGCTCAGGAGCACGGCGGCCCCTGCGGCGCCCGCAGCGAAGGTCAGCTTGCCGTACGACTGGCGGCGTCGGATCAGCTCGCGGCCATAGCGCCACCAGGCTTCTTCCGTGCGCGAGGCGCCGCCCACCCGCACGATCTCGAGATCGCCCACCCGGATCAGGGCGATGGTGTCGGTGCTCGACAAGACGCGTCCCCGGTCGCGCACGGCCTTTTCGAGTTCTTCGATGGCCTCCCAGCGGTCTTCGAGAGGTACCAGCGACCAGCGCCGACACCCCCCGCACACCAGCCAGAGGCGGCCCCGAGCCGCGTCGAACGCCACCCGCTCGCCCCGGGGCACGTGTTCGAGCACCTCCGACGCCGGAAACGGGGCGGTGCAGACGAGGCAGGTGCGGATCATGCGAACTCCAGCCGGGGGGGTGGTGCCACCTTCCCAAAGTCGCCGCGCCGCGCAACGTTGAGAAGCGACGGGGCCGAGACGGCCCCACGCACCTCGGAGTCCCACGCCGGTGCTCGCCGGCCCAGCCCGACCTCATCCGTGCTCCTCGTTCTCGACAACTACGACTCGTTCACCTTCAACCTGGTCCAGTTCCTGGGTGAATTGGGCGCCGATCCTCGGGTTGTCCGCAACGACGAGTGTACGGTCGCTGAGCTGCGAGAGCTGCGGCCCTCGCACATCGTCGTGTCGCCGGGACCCTGCACGCCGCGTGACGCCGGGGTGAGCGTGGAACTCGTGCAGGAGCTGGGGGCCTCGACCCCCATCCTGGGTGTGTGTCTCGGTCACCAGGCCATCGGCGAGGCATATGGGGGCCGAACGATCCGTGCTCGGCGCGTCATGCACGGCAAGACCGATCCCATCGAGCACACGGGCAAAGGGATCTTCGCGGGGCTGCCTTCGCCGCTGACGGTCACGCGCTATCACTCCCTCGTCACCGATCCGAGTGCGCTTCCGCGGGAGTTGCTGCCGGTGGCATGGTCGCGCGAAGACGACGAAACGGAGATCCAGGGCATGCGGCACCAGGACCATCCGGTCTGGGGCGTCCAGTTCCATCCGGAGTCCCTCTTTTCGCAGGACGGCAAGCGGCTGCTCGCGAACTTTCTACGGATCTGAGATCGGACGGCTCTGGAGCCAGCGCTCGAAGTGGGCCTCGGCGGCCCGATAGGCCGCGAGCCAGTTGCGGTGCAGCAGAAAGCCGTGGACCTCGTCCGGAAAGACCAGCACCTCGTGGGGCACCCCCCGGATCCGGAGCTCTCGCGCCAGGTCGACCGTTTCGCTGAAGCGCACATTGCGGTCGTCGTCGCCGTGGATCAGCAGGACCGGGTCTTCCCACCGGTCGATCAACGACATCGGTGACGATTCGAAGGCGCGCCGCGCGAGTTCGGGGTGGTTCTCCGGTTCGTAGTCCGGGCGAAAGTTCTGGATGCCGACGTTCCAGTCGTGCACGCCGTGCAGATCGACGCCGGCCGCGAACAACTCGGGGGCGTGCACCAGCCCCTGCGCGGTGAGGAAGCCGCCATACGAGCCTCCCCACAGGCCGATGCGCGTCGCGTCGACGTCGGCACGAGAGCGCAGGAAGAGGGCTGCCCCGATCACGTCCCGCACCTCGCTCGCGCCGTCGGCTCCGTAGTCGGGGGCCTCACGGAAGTCGAGTCCGTAGCCCACCCCGCTGCGGTAGTTCACGGCCAGCACCACGTAGCCCTGTGAGGCCATGTACTGGTTGAAGGCGTAGGCGTTGTGGTAGTACCCCCGATTGTGGAATCCCAGGAGCATCTGGCGCCGGCTGCCCCCGTGGAAGAAGAGGAGCGCAGGACGTCGTTCGCCGGGGCGCAGATCGGGCGGAAGAAACAGCTGGCCGTGGATCTCGAGTCCGTCGGTGGCCGGGAAGACCACGGCCCGGGGCGTCGTCAGGCGGCTGGCCGGGAACGACGCCGGCAGCTCTCCCTGGGGTGCGATGGGAGTCGTGCCCCCGGTGTCGACCCACGCGCGCGCGGCCATGCGGGCGCCCGAGCCGAGAAAGGCGAGGTGCCCGGATGCGGTGACGACCGGCGCCCACTCGATACCGTCGCCCGGAGTGCGCTGTGTGGGCGTCGCATCGGCAGGCGCCACCGACCAGATGTGCTTGCGGTCGATGTCGTCGCGGTTCGAATCGAAGACCACGCCCCGGCCGTCGGGGGTCGGGCTCATGTGCTGGATCTCGTGCTCGCCCGGGGTCAGGAGCCGGAGCGCTCCACCCTCACTGGACACTGCCCACAGTCGCCGCCACCCGTCCTTCTCCCACGGAAACACCAGGAAGTCGTCCTGCGTCCAGACCAGCTGCTGGGGACCGGTGATCGCCGAGAAGCGGCTGCCCTGACCCGGGTCGGCGGCAAACACCGTGCGGGCGGTGCCGCTCGCCACCTCGGCCACGACGATTTCCCAGGGAATGGCGGCGTCGGGCTGGGCGAAGAACGGCAGCGTCTGCTCTTCGGCGAATTGGCGGATGAAGGCGATGCGCGTGCCGTCCGGGCTCCAGACGGGGCTGCCGTCGCGCATCACCGAGGGGGCGAGGTAGTCGAACCCGCCGCCGTCGACCTGGGCGACGCCCACGAACGAATGATCGCCGCGCGACGTCACGAAGGCGATGCGGCTACCGTCGGGCGACCAGGTGAGTTGGCCCGCGCCGCTGCGGGGGCGGGCGATCACCAGGGGGGGCGGGTCCTCGGCGTCGGCTTCGGCGTCGGCTTCGGCGCCCGTCCGGGGCACCGGCTCGAGCTGGATCCGCCCTCCCGCGACGCGGGCGAGCCGTGTTCCGTCGGGTGAGAGCGTGCCCCACTCGACTTCGGTGGGCTCGGAGGGGGTGTCCCGGTCCAGATCGACGCGCAGCGTGACCCGCTCGGCTCCGTCGAGGTCCTGCGCCGGGGTGGGCGTCCACCCCTCGCGGTTGGGCGCGCCCCCGCGGCGTACGATCAGATACGAGCCGTCGGGCGCCAGCTCCAGCCCCGACAGCTCCTGGCCGTCGTCGCCCGCCCACGAGGTGACCGGGCGGCCCCCATACTCCGGGCCCCGGGCGACCCAGACGTTGCGGCTGCCCTGGTCGTTCGAGATCCAGGCGATGACGTCGGCCTCGCGAGCCGCGACCAGCAGGTCGGGAAAGGGCGCGGACATCACCTCGTCGAGGGTGAAGGACTGGGCCGAGGCCGGGCCCCCGGGCGCCAGCGTCGCGACCGCCACCATTGCCGCCAGCACCGACCACGGGTGTTGCCCGCATCTCATACGGGAAGCCCATGGCGGAGCACCTGCTCGACGGCAGCGACGAACCGGTCGAGTTCGCTCAGCGTGGTGTACACCGAGGGGGAGACGCGCAGACCGTTGAATTCGGCGTGTCCGATGGGCGTGGTGAAGATCTGGTGTTGGGCCCAGAGATGGCGCTGGAGGGCGCCGGTGTCGACGCCTTCGACGTGGACGTTGGCGATGCCGCAGGCGAGCCCCGGACGCAGCGACGTATTGAGCGATACCCGGTCGTGGACGAGCAGCGGCTCGGCCCAGTAGTTGCGCAGATAGACCAGGCGCGCCGCTTTGCGGGCGGGTTGGAGCGCCTGATGGAAGGTGAGCGCTTCGGCGATGGCCAGGGTGTTGGCGGCCGGATGCGTGCCCACCTCCTCGAACTTCCGGATATTGGCGTCCTGCGCTTCTGCGGCGGCCATCAGGGGCCAGAGTCCCGCGATCTTGTCCCGCCGCACGTAGAGCAGTCCGGTGCCGATCGGGGCGAACAGCCACTTGTGCAGTGAACTGGCGTAGTAGTCGCAGTCGAGTTCGGCGAGGGTGAAGTCGAAGTGGGCGAGGGCGTGCGCGCCGTCGATGATCACCGGAATGCCATGGCGCCGCCCCATCGCCACGATCTCGGCAACCGGCAGGATCTGCCCGGTGAGGTTGATCATGTGCGACGCGAGGATCACCCGGGTGCGGGGCGTGATGGCGTCTTCGAAGAGCTGGACCACCGCGGCGGGATCTTCGGCGGGCGTGGGAATCTGGATCTGGCGCAGCACGATGCCCTCGCGCCGCTCACGTTGCCGGAAGGTGGTGATCATCCGCCCGTAGTCCTGCGTCGTGGTCAGGACCTCGTCTCCGCGAGCCAGATCGAAGCCGAACTGGCAGATCTGGAGCGACTCCGATGCATTGCGCGTGAAAGCGATCTCTTCGGAGTCGACCGCCCACTCCGCGGCCATGCGCTGCCGCACACCTTCGCGACGGGGCTCCTGGATCTGCCACATGGTGTAGGCCGGCAACTCGTTGGAGAAGTCGAGGTGGCGCTTCATGGCGGCCTGGACGAAGGCCGGGGCGGGGCTCACCCCCCCATTGTTGAGGTTGATCAGCGAACGATCGACGGTGAACGCCTGGGCCACCTCGCCCCAGAAGTCCTCGTCGCGGGCGGCCTCGTCGGCGGGTCCCGTATGGCTGCGCAGGGTGGGAACGAGATCCAGCGCTCGCGCCGACAGAAGGGTGGGCGGTATGGCCGCGCCGGTGGCGGCGGCGAGCGCGGGGAGGCCCAGGGCTCCGATAAAACGACGACGATCGGTCACGGCAACGGCTCCCGTTGAAGGGGTGATGATGGGCGCAAGATGGGGCGCGGTGCCGGACGGGGCTACTGATTTCGTCGGCGTGCCCGGCCCGTCGTCGGCTGACGGCGGCGGCGGGGTGTCGTACCTTTCGCGATCCGACCTGACCGCTTCACACCCTGATGTCCATGATCCGAGTCACATTTCTCGGTACCGCCGCCGCCCGCCCCACCGTTGGACGCAACGTGAGCGCCCTCTCGGTGCAGCGCGAGGGTGACATCGTCCTGTTCGATTGCGGCGAGGGCACGCAGCGCCAGATGATGCGCTACGGCACCGGCTTTGCCGTGGGCACGATCTTCATCACCCACACCCACGCGGACCACTTCCTGGGGTTGCCGGGGTTGCTGCGGACCATGGGACTGCAGGGGCGCACCGAGCCCATCACCTTGTACGGTCCGGTCCGCTCGGGCCGTATTCTCGATCGGGCCGTGACGCTGGGGGTCGAGCGCGTGCCGTTCGAGGTCGACATCCGCGAACTCGCCCCGGGCGAACGGGTGGCGTGGCCGGGGTGGGGGATCGAGACCTTCGCCGTCTCGCACGGGGTGCAGGCCATCGGGTACGCGCTTCAGGAAGAGGACCGGCTCGGGCGCTTCGATGTGGAGCGGGCCCGCGCGTTGGGGGTGAGCGAGGGGCCGGCGTTCGGGCGGCTGCACCGGGGTGAGACGGTCGAGGCGGCCGACGGCACGCTCGTCACGGCGGCCCAGGTCGTGGGCCCGGCCCGGCCCGGCCGCCGGCTGGTATACACGGGCGACACCCGGCCGGCCGAGTCGGTCGTCGAGGCGGCCCGGGGCGCCGACCTGCTGATCCACGACTCCACCTTTCTCGAGCAGGATGGCGATCGCGCGCGTGAGACCGGGCACTCCACCGCCGCCGAGGCCGCACGGGTGGCCCACGACGCGGGGGTCCAGCGCCTGGCGCTCACCCACCTCTCGGCCCGCTACGCCGAAGTGCCGCACCTGCTGGAGGCCGAGGCGCGTGCGGTGTTCAATCCGGTCGTGGTCGCGCGCGATGGCCTGGCGATCGAGATCCCGTTCCGCGATGCGGGCGACGAGGGCTCCGCTTGAGCGAGATGCCTCCTGCCCGATTGCCGGCGGCGGTGGGTATCGTGGGCCTCGGTGTCATGGGGGGCTCCCTCGCGCGCGCGCTGTCCGCGATGGGCTGCCGGGTGCGCGGCTACTCTCCGGCGGTCGACGAGCGACTGGCGGCCTCGAGGGCTGGAGCGCTGGAGCAGGTCTGCGGGACCGTCGCCGAGACCACGCGTGAGGTGGACTGGTGGATCGTGGCGACGCCGCTGTCGGCTCTGCCCGAGGTGCTGGCGGCGGGGCGAGAGCACGCTCCGGGCGCGGTGATGGATCTGGCCTCTCTCCAACGGCCCGCCCTTGCCGCCGCCCGTGCCGCCGGGCTGGCCCGCGTCTACGTCTCGGCGCACCCCATGGCCGGGAGCGAACGGTCGGGCTTCGGCGCCTCCGACGGCGCCTTGTTTCACGGGGCCACGGTCTGGCTCTCGGCTGATCCCGAGGTGCCCGAGACGCTGCGCGCTGAAGCCGAGGCCTTCTGGTTCGGGGTGGGCGCCCACCCCCGTTGGATCGAAGCGGCCACACACGACACCCGCATGGCGGCGATCAGCCATCTGCCGCAGCTCGTGTCCAACGCACTCGCGCTGGTGCTCGAGGCTCGGGGCTTTCATCCGGACGAGCTCGGGCCCGGAGGCCGCGAGCTTACGCGACTCGCCGGGAGTGCCCCCGGCCTCTGGCGCGATGTCCTGGCCCATTCGGCGGCTGACGTCACGCTGCTGCTCCAGGAGAGCGCCGAGGTGCTGCTGAGACTCGCCGCCCATCTCGAGGCCCAGGATCTCGACGCGGTCGAGGCGGTCATGGCCTCGACCCGGGCCTGGAGGAGGTCGTGAAGGTGCGAGTCCCGGGCGACAAGTCGATGTCGCAGCGCGCGCTCATCCTCGCGGCCCTGGCCGAGGGAGAAAGCCGTTTGCGGGGCGTGCTGCCGTCGGCCGACCCCCGCTCGACGCGGGCGGCGCTCTGCGCACTCGGTGCCCGGATTCCGCGCCTACCCGCCGACGGCAGCGAGATGGTCGTCGAGGGCGGGGGACTGCGGGGGCTGCGTGCGCCCAGCGGTGTGCTCGATCTCGGCAACAGCGGCACCGGCACCCGGCTGATGCTGGGTCTGCTCGCTGCGCAGCCCTTTGCCGCGGTGGTCGATGGCGACGCGTCGCTACGCACACGGCCGATGGGGCGGGTGACGAAGCCGCTCTCTGCCATGGGCGCCCGGTTCACCGCGCTGGGCGAGGCGGACCGGCTCCCCCTGCGCGTCGAAGGGGGCTCGCTCCGGTCGCTCGACTACGAGATGCCGGTGGCCAGCGCCCAGGTGAAAAGCGCGCTGCTCCTGGCCGGGGTGGCCGGTGGGGTTCCGGTGGGAGTCACCGAGCCGGGCGCATCGCGCGACCACACCGAACGGATGCTGCGCGGGTGCGGAGCTTCGGTCCTGACCCACGTGCGAGGGCCCGGCCGCCGGGTCGAGTTGCGCGATCCGCCCCTCCGGCTCGATCCCCTCGACCTCGACGTGCCGGGTGATCTGTCGTCGGCCGCCTTCGTGCTGCTCGCGCCACTCCTGGGAGTCGGTTCCGGGACGGTGACGGTCGAGGGCGTGGGGCTGAACCCCACCCGCAACGGGGTGCTGGATCTTCTCACGCGCATGGGCGCCCGGCTCGAGGTCGAGGGCACGGGTGACGCCGGCGGCGAGCCGGTGGGGTGGATCCGAGCGACCCGCGTGCCCCTCGCGGCCATCGACGTCACCGGAGCCGACGTCACGGCGGCCATCGACGAGATTCCGGTGGTGGCGGTGGCGGCCGTGCGGGCCGAGGGCTGGACACACATTCGCGGCGCCGACGAACTCCGGGTCAAGGAGACCGATCGCATTCGCGCCCTGGTCGCCAACCTCGAGGCGCTGGGAGTCACGGTCCGCGAGACGCCCGATGGCCTCGACGTGCTGGGTACCGATCGGCCCCTGTCGGGCCGGGTGCGGGCCTTCGACGATCATCGGATCGCGATGGTCTTCGGCGTGCTGGCGGCGCAGCCTGGCAACCGGATCGAGATCGACGATCCCGGCGTGGTCGAGGTGAGTTTTCCCGGGTTCTGGACTCTGCTCGAGCAGATACGACATGGTTGAACGAGAGGTGCGCTCCGCGTCGACGGTGGTGACCATCGATGGCCCCGCGGGGGCAGGAAAGTCGACCACCGCCCGGGAGGTCGCGCGTCGATTGGGGTACCGGTATCTCGATTCGGGCGCACTCTACCGGGCGCTGACCTTCGCGCTTCTGGCCGAGGGCGTGCCTCCCGAGCGGTGGGCCGCGCTCGAGGGCGGCGATCTCGACCGGCTGGAGGTGGCCGTGACACCCGACCAGAATACCCTGGTCGTGTGCCATCGCGGTCGCCCGCTCGGAGACGAACTCCGTTCTGCCGAGGTCACGGCGCGGGTCTCGGCGGTAGCTCGGCTTCCGGCGGTGCGGGAGTGGCTGCTCGCCTGGCAGAGGGGCCTCGGTCAGCAGGGTCGCCTGGTCACCGATGGGCGGGACATGGGCACCGTCGTGTTTCCGGATGCAGGCACCAAGGTGTATCTGGAGGCCGACCTCGAGGAGCGTGCGCGCCGCCGTCTGGGCGATACCGGAATCATGGAGCCCACAGCCGAGGAGACGGCTCGCGAGGCGCAGCGACTGGCAGCCCGCGATCGTCTGGACATGGCCCGCGAGACGGCGCCGCTCAGGGCGGCCCCCGGCGCGGTGGTACTGGACACGACCGACATGGACTTCGACCAGCAGGTCGAAGCGGTGGTGGCGCTGGTGCGGCAAGCCGAGGCTTCGTCGCGTCCTGACCCGCATTGACGACCACCCGCGCCCCTCGGTACCTTTCCCCTGCTGTGCCCCCTACGCCGCAATCCGGGGGCTTCCTTATCCCTGAATCCGACCCCGCCTCGCCCGAGGTGACGCTGTTCGGTCGGCAACACTCCCCCCTGGGGAGCCGAGATGTCTTCCATGACCGATTCCAAGCCCGAAGAGTCCACTCCCGTCGTCGAATCCGACGCCGCCGACACCCCCGCCCCCGAGACCGAGGGCGACTCCGTAGCCGCCGAGGCGCCGGCCGTCGAAGAGCCCGCAGCCGCTGAGCCGCTCGCCGCCGTCGAGGAGCCTACCGCTCCCGAAGACGATGAGCCGATCGCCGTCGAGGACGAGTTCACCGCCGAGGAACTCGCCGAAGAGGCCGCGGTCATGGTCGATGCGGCCACGGGTGAGGTGTACGAGGAAACGCCTGAAGAGGCGGCCGAGCGTCTGGGCATCTCGATCGAACTGATCCGCGATCCCTACGGCGACGAGGAGATGGACGTCTCGCGCTCCGAGTTCGAAGCGCTCATGGGCGAGTTCGGTGAGGACCTGCAGAACATCCGCGAGGGCGAGATCGTCAACGCGCGTGTGCTCGAGGTCACCGATTCGGCCGTGATCCTCGAGTTCGGCTTCAAGTCGGAGGGGTCGGTCAACCTCGACGAGTTCAAGGAGCCGCCGGTCGTGGGCGAAGAGGTCGAGGTGTTGCTCGAACACCTCGAAGACGACGACGGGATCGTCGTGCTCTCGAAGAAGAAGGCCGACTTCCTGCGGGTGTGGGAGAAGATCAAGGAGGCGCACGAGGCCGATCGCCCGGTCAAGGGCACGCTGGTGCGCAAGATCAAGGGCGGTGTCACCGTCGACATCATGGGCGTCGACGCCTTCCTGCCGGGCTCGCAGATTGCGCTCCGCCGGGTGCCCAACATCGAAGACCTCATCGGCGAGATCTACAACTTCAAGATCATCAAGCTCAACAAGCGGCGCCGGAACATCGTGGTGTCGCGCCGCGTGATCCTCGAAGGCGAGCGCGAGAAGAAGCGCAAGACGCTGGTGCTCGAGCTCCTGGTGGGTCAGGTGCGCGAAGGCACGGTCAAGAACATCACCGACTTCGGTGCCTTCATCGACCTCGGTGGGCTCGACGGCCTGCTCCACATCACCGACATGTCGTGGGGCCGGGAGGGCGACGAGGGCGAGGTGGTCGAGATCGGCGCCGAGCTCGACATCAAGGTCCTCGACATCGATTGGGACCGCGAGCGCATCAGCCTCGGGCTGAAGCAGCTGCTGCCCTATCCGTGGACGGACATCGACAAGAAGTACCCGGTGGGCTCGCGTGTGCGCGGCAAGGTGGTCTCGATCACCAACTACGGCGCCTTCGTCGAACTCGAGAAGGGTGTCGAGGGCCTCGTGCACATCTCCGAGATGTCATGGACCCGCAACGTCCGGCATCCGTCGAAGCTCGTGGCCATCGGCGACGAGATCGAGGCCGTGGTGCTGAAGGTCGATCCCAACGACGAGAAGATCTCGCTGGGCATGAAGCAGATCGAAGAGGATCCCTGGCTGGCGCTGCCGGTCAAGTATCCGACGGGGACCACGCTGGCCGGTGTGGTGCGCAACCTCACCTCGTTCGGCGCCTTCGTCGAGATCGAGCCGGGCATCGACGGACTGGTCCATGTGTCCGACATGTCGTGGACCAAGCGTGTCGAGCACCCGTCCGAGATCGTGCAGAAGGGTGAAGAACTCGATGTGATGGTGCTCGACGTCGATGCCGAGAACAAGCGCATCAGCCTGGGCCTGAAGCAGCTCCAGGACGACCCGTGGCCCCAGATCTCCGAGCGTTTCGAGCCGGGTGTCGAGCAGGAAGGCACGGTGGTCCGCGTGCAGGACAAGGGCGTCGTGGTCGACCTGGGTGACGACATCGAAGGCTTCGTGCCGGGATCACATGCGGGGATCAATGACGCGGATCGCCTGGCCGAGTACTATCGTGCAGGCGACAGTGTGCCGCTGCGGGTGATCGAGTCCGACGCCTCCAACCGGCGCATCGTGCTCGAAGTGCTCGAAGTGCCGGAGCGTCGGCCGGTCGAGATCGAGGTCGTCGAGGGCGAGGAGGGCCATGAGGACGACGAAGACGATATCGTCGATGCGGCCCCCGAAGGCGATGAGTCGGCCGACGCCGCTGACGACGACGATGACGCCGCCGCCGCCGACGCGGATGACGACGACGAGGTTGCCGCCGCCGTCGCCGGTGACGATGGTGGGGACGAGGAGGACAAAGCGGACCCGGCGTGAGCCGAAACGGTCGGTCGCTTTGCTCTCGTTGAGCGTTCACATCGCCCGGGTGCGCGTGTCGTGCCCGGGCGATGTGCATCGGTGATGCACCCGTATGCAGGAGCAGTGCGAGGTGAAGAGAGGATTCAACTGGAGGGGGCGCGACGGGTGGCGGGCGATCGGTTGCGCCCTGGTGGGCATCGGCTTCGGTGCGTGTATGCCCGGGGGCTCCGCTCCCGGGCCCGTCCCTGCGGAGCCGTCGGTGGTACGGCTGTCGACCGAGCGCCTCTCGGGCGAAGGTGAAGCCCAGGCCGCCGGGCTGCTGGCCGAGGCGGAAGAGGCCCTCGCGGCCGAGCGCTTCGACGAGGCGCGCGTCGCCGCATCCACGGTGGTCGAGACCTTTCCGGCCTCGCGGGTCTCGGTCGACGCATTGCTGGTGCTGTCGCAGGCCGAGGCCGAAGCCGGGGAGGTCGACGCGGCGACGGCGCACGCCGCACGTCTGGCGCGGGTGCTACCGCCGGACGACCCCCGACAGTCGTCTGCCGCGACGATCCGCGCACGGGCGTTGTCGGCTGCGGGCCGCCCGTCCGAGGCTGTACGAGTGTTGCTTGCGCTGTCTCCCGGCCTGGCCCCGGGTGGCGGCGCCGCCGACAGCCTGGTGCGAGCCGCCATCGTCGATCTCGATCGCGAGGCGTTGGGCGATGTGCTCCAGGACGCACCGCTGGGGAGCCCGCTGGCGGTGCCGGTCATGCTGGCCTATGCGGCCCGACTCCGCCTCATGGGAGACGCGGAGGGCGCGCGCCGGTATGCTCGCGCCGCCGTGACCGCGGGCGCGATGGAGGGTGATCTTGAGGTCGCCGAGGCGCTGCTCGAGGGACGGGCGCTCCCGGGCCAGGCACCGGGCCATATCGCGGCGATCCTGCCCCTGTCCGGATCACCGGCGCTGCAGGAACTGGCCAGGGGAATCCGCAGCGGAATCGAGGCGGCGGTGGCGGTGTCGCCCCTGGACGAGGGTCTCGAGGTGGAGTTCATCGACGATCGAGGCGACCCGGGGACCGTCACCGGGTTGGTGCGAGAAGCGATGGATCGCGGGGTCGTGGGTTTCATCGGACCCTTGCAAGACGATGGCGTGTGGGCTGCGGCCTCGGCCCGGCCGACGGCGGTACCCATCATCTCGCCCACCGCCTACGAGCTTCCTGCCGACGTCGACGCCGTCTATTCGCTGGGATCGGTCGATCCGGGAGCGCCGAATGCGCTTGCCCGCTGGGCGGTCGATGTCGGCTTGCTGCAGGTCGTGGTCCTGCACCCGTCCCGGGGTCCCTCGGCCGAGGAGGCACGACTGTTCGAGGCCACCTTCCAGGAGCTGGGCGGATCGGTGCTGAGGACTCTCTCGTATGAGCCCGAGGCCACCTTCTACCAGGACCAGATGCGGATCGTCCAGGGTCTGCGCCCTCAGGCCCTGGTCCTGCCGATCCCCGCCGAAGATGTGCAGGCGATCGCCTCGCAGGCGGCGTTCTATGCTCTCGATACACTGGGGATCCAGCTGCTGGGCACGGCCGCCTGGGGTGATCCGGCGGTTCGGGCCGGAGTGAGCTCGCGCTATACCGACGGGGTCATGACGGCAACCCCGCGCGCCCAGGGCCGGGACGCCGAGGGCTTTCGAGCCTTCGAGGCGGCGTACGAGTCTCGATTCAGTCGCACTCTGACGGAGTCCGGGGCGGCGCCGGCGGCCGGATTCGACGCAGCGTCGTTGCTCTTGCGGGCCCTCGAGAGTGGCGCGCGTGAGCCCGGCGACGTGATCCGTGCTCTCGAGGAGATCGACGCCTTCACGGGCGCCACCGGGACGCTGTCGGTGCAAGAGGGGAGGATCGTGCGCGAGCATGCCGTGCTGTGCGTGCAGAACGCCGGCCTCGTCGAGCTGGGGCCGGGCATCAAGCCCGAGCCCGTCTATCGCCCCTACGCCCCCCACCCGACCACCGGCGTCGTTCCCGAGGGACCGGGACGCCCTGCGGGCTTTCGTTGCGTTGCCTCCGTTTCGGAGCGCTGAGCGGTCGGTCCATCCACTGGAGTCACCATGTCGATGAAGGAGAAGCTGGCCCGCCTCGAGCAGCTGCGGCGGCAGTCGGAGCTAGGGGGCGGGGAAGCGCGCATCGCCGCGCAACGCGCACGGGGCAAGCTCACGGCGAGAGACCGTGTCGCTCTGCTCCTGGACGAAGGCTCGTTCGTCGAACTCGACCGTTTCGTCACACATCGGTCCCGCGACTTCGGGCTCGACGGCAAGGAATTCCTCGGTGATGGTGTGGTCACCGGCTACGGCACGGTGCACGGGCGGCTCGTCTACCTCTTCAGCCAGGATTTCACGGTGCTGGGGGGCTCGCTCTCGGAGACCCACGCCGAGAAGATCGTCAAGCTCCAGGAGCTGGCCCTCAAGAATGGCGCTCCGCTCATCGGCTTGAACGATTCCGGCGGAGCCCGGATCCAGGAAGGCGTGGTCTCGCTCGGGGGGTATGCCGACATCTTCCTGCGCAACACGCTGGCCAGTGGGGTGATTCCGCAGATCTCGGTGATCCTGGGGCCGTGCGCCGGGGGAGCGGTCTATTCACCCGCCATCACCGACTTCGTCTTCATGGTTCGGGGCACGAGCTACATGTTCGTGACCGGTCCCAACGTCGTGAAGACCGTCACGCACGAAGACATCGACATGGAGGGACTGGGCGGGGCCGACGTGCATGCATCGAAGAGTGGTGTCGCCCACTTCGCCCACGATTCCGAGGCCGAATCGCTTGCCGCGGTGCGTGACCTCATGCGCTACCTCCCGCAGAACAACACCGAGGTGCCGCTGCGCGGGACCTCGGACGATCCGCACGACCGGCGCGACGAGAAGATCCTC
>CAZFRU010000066.1:0-20650 GCA_964521385.1 uncultured Gemmatimonadaceae bacterium
CCCATGCCACTCAAGATACACCGTCTGCACATTTTGTCCATGCATTTGTCGGACGATACACTAGTCTTCCTGTCACTCGTCCGGGCGACCGAGTTGACAAGCGCTTACAGGACAGACTACCTTCATTCGGTGGACATAGGCCTGATGCATAGAGAGCACTGGAAACTCATCGGAGAAAACGGCAAACACGGCCACTGGCTTGTGCCTAGGCCCTCCTAAGGCCCTCCTAGGCCGTGATGTCGGCGCCGCCGTAGTTCCGCATTAGCGGCATTTTCGATTGAATAGCTCGGGACGCCATGCGCGTCAAGTTGAATTGGGAGACCGTGCCCGGTTGCGACACAGGAGGCGAGGATGGAGTATTGCCGAGAGGCTCCTGCTGGATCTTCAGATGAGGCACGTCCGAGGGGCTGTTTGCTTCCCGGTGCGGGCCAACTCACGTCGGCGTCACACGTACATGCTGTGGAGGAAGGCGGGCGTGTGATACTGCTCGACATAAACCGTGGCGCGTACTTCGGCCTCAACGAACTTGGCTCATCCATCTGGCTCTGCATTGAAGAGAACGGCTCACTAGGGGCGCTCCTTGACAGGGTTGCATCTAACACCGGACGAGACTTGGGACGGGTGAAGGGAGATGCGATGGCGTACATTGACTCTCTTCTGGATCTCGGGCTGTTGGACCCGAATGGATAGGCGCATAGCCGGCGACTTGGGTGTTTGCGTCTTTCTCACGATGCTGGCGGTCCACTTGGGTCTTTCCAGTCTTGGGTTCCGGCGAACGACGGGCATTCTTCGCTTTGTCATGAGATCTCGTTCCCCGAAGCGCCGAGAAGCGACGGCACCTATCGAAGCGATTGTTACCACCGTTCAACGGGTCGGCGCCGCGTTCCCTGGGCGAGCCAAGTGCTTGGAACAATCTCTAACGCTTCTTGCCGTGCTTCGTTGGTTCGGTGTTCCGGCGGTCATGCGTTTGGGAGTTCAGCCGTTTCCGTTCGCTGCGCACGCCTGGGTCGAGGTCGACGGGAGGAGGCTCGGATCGATGGAAGAATGGTACTGCGACTTCCACGCTTTCAGCTTCACGATATGAGTGAGTGTTTCGTATGCGTCGCGGGCGCTCCACCTTTGGTGGCAGCTAGCAAGGCGCGTGCACAGGGACGTCTTCACTCGCGCTGCGGTTCGGATGTACTCGACTTCAGTGGTGGGGGGTTTTGGGCTGGCGTTGGAGGTCGATATGCCTCATCTGGACGCGTCACCGTTTCCTGCCGTGGGAATCAATCGCGCCTTGGGATTGGCGAGGTGCGCATAGACAACCGAGAGGCGATCCGCAGCATCGTCCGACGTGCTGGCCGGCGACTGGGGAGCCCCAACTCGGACATTGGGCTCATGCTCACCACGCTCGAGTCTGCGGGCACGGTCGGCCTCCAGGCCGTCGTGGGAGACTTCGCCTTCGTGGCGTGGATTGAGGCCGAAGAGACCATTACCGTGGCGCGCGATTGGCTCGGGCTCCACCAGGTCTTTGTCCGTCAGCGGGACGGCCAGATCGAGGTCGCCTCAGATGCCGACCTTCTTGGCATTGAGGGCGAGTTTGATGACGACTTCATTGCTAGCTACCTCACCGGCCAACCGCTCGGTGATCCAAATAGGACTGTCTGGAGGGGCGTAGAAGCTCTGTCCCCTGGCACGGTCCTGACGTGGCGGCAAGGGAAAGGCGAGAGCACTGCGTTCGCCAGTCCTTGGAGTATTCACGCCGGTCGTGGTGGCTGGGCGGTTGATGAGGTTGCTGAGGTTCGGCACCGCTTCGACCAATCGATCGAAATTCACTGCACGAACGATCGCCCAGTTTGGGCCGAGTTGTCCGGTGGCTTGGATTCCTCGTCGATTGTCGTATCTGCCGCAGCCCTGTGGAGTGAAGGGAGAGCGACGGCCCGCCTGGCCGGCACCTACACGTACTCCGACAGCCTAACTGGGAGTGACCCGCAACACTTTGTTGATGCCGTCGTGGATCAGACGGGTATCTCCAACCACCTGTTTCGCGATTTCTCACCCTGGCAAGAGGACGATGAGGCGCCGCCGCTCACGTCGGAACCACGCCATCACTACATATACTGGGCCAGAGACCGGGCTGCGCGGAAACTGCTAGATGTCGAATGTGCTGCCGCAGTCCTTTGCGGCGACGGATCCGACCATTACCTGGGCCGGATGTCGCATCTAGCCGACGTGGCAAAGGAGAACGGGTGGGTCGGGGCATTGAAGCGCGCCCATTCCTCAGCCGCTGTGAGGCAGTGCTCAATGTGGCCACGTATCTGGCGGGAGGGGGTTTCTTGGCGATTGCGCCGAGGGATGTCTCCGGGCGACGACTGCGTTCCGCCGAACATACCTTGGATCAGTGCAGCTACGGTCAGGCGGGCTGAAGCCGGGGCAAGCGTAGCCCGGGCCCGAAGAGCTGTGCGCGGGCTGGAGCACGGGGTGATGGGCGAGCGCATTCGCACTTCCCTTCACGAGATTCGTCGGACGCTCGACCTCTATCCGCACGGGGTCCACGTCGAGAGGCGTTATCCCTTCCTCTACGGGCCTTTAGTGGAGTTCTGCCTCTCTCTCCCTCTCGGCGTTCTGTTTGCTTCGGATGAGCCGAAGTGGCTGGTCCGAAGCGCTCTCGGTCATCGACTCCCAAAGACTGTACGGGAGCGTTCGACAAAGGGCTCTGTGACGGCCCGCGTGTACTGGGCGCTTGGTCGCCACAAGCGCCTACTGGATTCCCTAATGCGCGACCCGATTTCTGGTGCGTTGGGTTGGGTGGACGTAGACGCACTCCGCGCGCAGCTTGTGCGAGCCCGTCTCGGCGCACCAATCGAGATTGCTCCCATGATGGCGGTGCTGAGTTTGGAGACATGGCTTGTGGTGAGGTCCGGTCGGTGGCACGGAAGACATAGTTCAGAACACAATTCAAGGAGGACGGGATGAAGACCGACACGAAGCAACCTTCTCGCACGGAAGCGATGCCCGCTGATGTGGAGCCGTACGATCCGCCCAAGGTGACCGAGTTGGGTGACCTTATCACATCCACCATGGGGCTGCTCCCTTGGGGAAAGATTGAGGGAACGTCCTATTTCTTCAAACCGAATGAGTGAGTAGGAGGGCGTACGCACCTGATGAGGTCTGACTGACCATTGACCGGACCGAGCCAACCTTGCCCGTGCTAATTCTCCTGCCCCCTCTTTGGTTGGGAGGTGTCGCTCCTCATTTCGTCGACGGCGAGTCAATGGGACCAGATCGGGATCACCGGACGAATTGCCGGCGTCTCCGGCGGGGTTCAGTTCAAAGGCCAGGCCCGCGATGACACCACGGCGCTGGCGGCTCGCGTACACGCTCGGTCGCGAACTCTCTGCGGGTCTAACCCGACTCCGCCGGCGACCTGGGTCGCCCCTGCTCGTGATAAGCGCGGTGGCGATAGGAATTGGTGCGAATGTTGCGATCTTCAGCGTTGCGAACGTAGCCTTGTTCGCTCCATTGCCCTTCGCCAATCCAGACCGTGTTGTGCAACTCGTGGGCAGTGGCCCGTCTGTGCCCGGGGATGGCGACTTGGCTCTCTCATTGCCCGGCGTTCTTGCCTACGAGGGGGCCGCTGCGTTCAGCAGCTTTGCGGTGCTCAGCCGCGCCGACCTTTATGAGACGCGGGGCGAGACGATCGCTCCGAAGACGGGCGCGTACGCGTCGTCGAGCCTCCTCACCATCATGGGTGTGAACCCTGCCCTCGGCCGGGGATTCGGCCCGGCTGAGGATCGACCCGGGGCGTCGCCCGTTGTGCTCCTGACGTGGGAGTATTGGCAAGGGGAAATGGGGGGCGACCGGAACGTCGTAGGGCGCGAGCTCGATCTAAGCCATTTCATCAGCGGCCGGGGCTTCGTTGAAGCCAAGTGGACCGTAGTAGGGGTTCTGCCCTCGGGGTTCCGTCTCCCGGCGCTGCGGATCGATGGTGACTACCGGGAAATGGCCGAGCCCGAAATGATTGTTCCATTCGGGATGCTCAGCGCGGTCCGAGACCAGCCCGGACTGAGGTACGTGAGAGCGCTCGCCGAGCTCAGGGAGGGGCTCACCATGTCGCAGGCGGAGGAGGAGTTAGGATACATCGATGATGCCCTGGTGGAGAGCGACGGATACCGCGTCCGATTGCTCCCATTGGCGGAGGTCCGCAGGCATGCTATCGGCCCCCCACTATTCATCCTCTGGGCCGCGTCGGGACTTCTCCTCCTCGTCGTGTGTGCGAACGTGGCGGGCCTTCTTCTGGCCCAAGGTCTCAGCCGGTCCGCAGAGATGGGGGTTCGCACGGCCATGGGAGCGAGCTGGGTTAATCTGTTTGCCCAGCTGTTTGTAGAAGGACTGATTCTCGGACTATCCGGGGCATTGGCATCAATTCCCTTCGCCGTTGGAGCTAGCTCTGCCCTTCGACGCCTCCTGCCAACGCCACTCGTTGCTGGGATCGAGACCCCTTTCCGTTTCGAGACGCTTCTCTATACTGGTGGGTTGTGCATGGCGGCCGTCCTGTTGTTCGCCCTGGCGCCCGCAGCGCAGGGTAGCCGCCTGGGAAATCCATCAGGCGGCCTGAGCCGGGGCGCAGGGATCTCTGTCGGTGGGGCCTGGCGGGCGATGCGAGGACTGGTGGTGGCCCAAGCGTCGGTTGCGCTGGTGTTGGTGGTTGCAGCTGGCCTGCTGATTCAGAGTCTCAGGAATCTCCTCAACGTGGATCCCGGATTCCGGCCTGAAGGGGTAATCCGCTTCTCCGTCTCGATGCCCCCGCCTACCCTCTCGAAATTCGAGGGGAGCGAGGCCCTGCTTCTTCCCCTCTTCCGCGAAGTTCGCGACCGCGTCGAGGCGATCCCCGGTGTGATCCGTGTGGGGGGGAGTGGGGGGAGGGACGGGCCGCTCTCCGGCCAGCCCCCAGAGACCGATGTGACGATTGCGGGCCGAGCAGTGCCGTCGGCGGCAAACCGAGTCATGGTCGGCTGGCATCTTGTGTCATCCGGATACGGTGAGGCGGTTGGACTACGCCTGCTCAACGGGCGGTGGTTCGGCGACAATGAAGCTCTCGCGATGACCATTGCAAACCCTGGAGGGGGTGGGTTCATACCGGTGCCCGTCGTTGTGAATCAGCGGATGGCGGACACGTTTTGGGCGGGCGAGGATCCCATCGGCCGGCAGTTCTACTATGGCATCCAGAGTCCTGAGGCCCTCACATTTGCCGGTCGCCCCGGTCCGCGAGCAGGAGAGGGGGCCGACCCTCGCTACCCGCCGCCCCGCCCTCTCGAAGTCGTGGGAGTAGTCTCCGATGCTAAGGTCCGAGGCCTGGCCGAGCAGGCGCCCCCTGCCTACTACTCGCCTTGGCCCTTCACTCTCAGCCAGTTGTATGTGCGGGTCAAAGACGACCCTGAACAGATGGTCGCGCGGATCCGAGCGGCGATTGAGGCCACCGATCCCGAGATTCGCATTACTGAGGCATCCCTGATGGACCAGGTCGTACGGCACCTGACGTCCCCCAGCCGATTCCGGGCAGCTATTCTCGGAGCCTTCGCGGCCACGGCACTCTTGCTAACCGGGGTCGGCCTATTGGGGGTGGTCACTTATTCTGTGACCCAGCGCCAACATGAAATCGCGGTCAGGATGTCGGTAGGCGCCGCACGAAGCCAGATCTTCGGGCTGGTCGTCGGCGGCGCTCTTAGGTTGTCTTCGATAGGCCTCCTCCTCGGGATCGTCCTGACCCTCATCCTGGCGAGGTTCATCACCGCATTCCTGTTCGGCGTTCAACCCATCGACCCGTGGATATTGGCAAGTGGAGTCGCCTTCGTCTCGGCCGTTAGTCTCGGTGCCGGGGTTCTCCCCGCCATCAGTGCCGCGAATGTCGATCCGATGAAGGTCTTGCGATCGCGGTAGGGGGAGTTTCGTGCCAAGTCACTGTACCCGAAGCGAGGCTTGTGTTGAGTGCAATCGAACGCAAGAACTCCGGCGACCTGCTCCACCCGGACACGAAGAGGCTCGGCCGAATCGATCGGATCGGGCATGGCGTTCACGGCGCCCGCCGAGCCCGGAAGCAAGGGCCGGGCCGGCGGCAAACTCACGATTCGGCTCCCTTCATTGGCCGTCGTCTCCAGCCGCGACGGAGCTTGTCGAAAAAGGCCATAACCGAGCCGCTGGGCATCAGCCGCAAGACCGTGACGCGCTGGGCCCGGGACGAAGTCCAAACCGGCAAGTTCCCCTCTACCGTCCGGGGTCGGCGGTGGCTCGGAAGTTGGATCCGAATCGGGCAACCATCCGGGCTCAGCTCGATGCGTACCCGAAGCTGTCGTCGGGGTGACTACTGGAGGCGATTCGACGTGAGCGGCTACGACGGTGGGTGCATGCGACAGGCTCCTCGCTGTTTCAGATTGGCATTAGTTGGGGATGGAAGTCGAGCTTACCTGCGATGAGACAAGCCATGGTGATGAGGTGGCGTGTGGAGCGCTAGCGTCGAACCTCGGCAGCCAGTGGCGTGAGAGTGGTCACAGCCTCGGGTGCGAGCGTCGAGATAGACGGCGGCGGCCCAGAGGTGCGCGTGTCGGGAGTTGTTGGCCCAGGTGGTGTGAGCCTGCCCCGGTTTTTGTGGACCGGTGAACGCTTGGGTTTTCCCGTGGATGTAGAGTGCCTCCTTCGTACAGGGAGTCAGAAGCTTCCCCCGCCCCGGGGGGAGTGTCGAGCCGACCGGGGTCGCGGTGCTAATAGGGGCAGAGGAGGGGTGGGGCCGTCGCCCTCCTTCTTCTTCTCCTCCGCGCCGAGCGAGCGTCGATCTCATGCGACGGCGGCCTCCGCCTTTTGCTCGAACTGACGCGGCGAGAGATAGCGCCGAGTGGCGACGGTGCGGATTGTACCACCCCTCGATGTAGTCGAAGATCATCCGCCGCGCCCCGGCCGCCGTCCGGAACCGCTCCCGCTCCAGGAGTTCACGTTCCAGGGTGCCGAAGAAGCTCTCCCGTCATTTCCCACGAGCATGACCCAGGGTAGACCGAGATCCCCGCGAGCTTGACCACCCCTCCGAGGCCCTTGGAGCCATCTTCCGTGCCCAACCCAACCAGGGAGGTGCACGCATGGCTCTTCGAGAGGTGGGCATGTGGGAGATTTTGGCGGTACTGGAGCGGGTCGGACGCGGCGAGAGCCAGGCTGCGGTAGCTCGTACGACCGGCCATGGGCGGAAGACGATCCGCAGTTATGTGCGCACGGCCCGGAGCCTGGGGGGGGAAGTGGGTGGCGAGTCTCCGAGCGAGGCTCTTGCGGCGGCTGTGTTCGAGCGGCACCGGCCCGCAGAGGACCGCGGTATAGGAGGACTTGCTCTGTCACCTCGAGACGATCCGGGGGTGGCTGGGCCTGCACCAAATGAGACGCGGGGCCTTCAGCCAACGAGGGTCCACGAGCCCCTGGAACGGCAGGGCGTGCGGGTCGCGCACAGCACGTTGCACCGGTTCGCTGTGAAGCACTGCGGGTTCGGTCGGGGCGGACGCACGACGGTGCGGATGGCGGAGTGCGAGCCCGGCGATCGTGGAGCGGGCGGTTCCCTATGTGCGGGAGCGCTTCTTCCGCAGCGAGAACTGAATCGACCGGGCGCACGTCCAGCGCGAGACCGTGGGTTGGTGTGCCCAGGTCGCCGGACAGCCGCCGTGTAAGGTGCTGTCTGTAGGAGTGGGCGGGGTGGGTCCGCGGGAGGCGGTTGCGAAAACGGGCCCCGACCCCATCGGTTGAGTGAAACGGAGAGTAATCACATCGACCGGGAGGGAATCGTGACCCGTCAGAAGCAATCTCATGATGCGACGGAGTGGATGCAAGCAGTGCTGGCCAGCGACGGAGACCTGTACGAGGCGGTGATGCGTGCGGGGCTCCAGGCGTTGATGGAGGCGGAGCGCGACGTGCACGTGGGTGCTGCGCCGTTCGAGCGAGGGGAGCGTCGTACGGCGCAGCGCAACGGCTACAAGCCCCGCACGTTGGTGACGCGGGTGGGGACGCTCGAGCTGCGGGTACCGCAGACGCGCGACGGCTTCTACCCGTCGCTTCTGGAGCGGGACCAGCGCAGCGAGGGGGTGCTGATGAGTGCCCTGGCCGAATGCTATGTGCAGGGCGTCTCGACGCGGAAGGTGGCCGCGATCTGCGAGGAGCTGTTCGGGGATCGGTTGAGCCACGAAACGGTGAGTCAGTATGTGCAGAGACTGGATGCGGAACTGGCGCCGTGGCGGGCTCGGAAGCTGGAGGAGTCGTTTCCGTACCTGATCCTGGATGCGCGGTACGAGAAGGCGCGGGTGGATCATCGGATCGTGGGCGTGGCGGTTCAGGTGGCGATCGGCGTGAGCGCGGAAGGCCATCGGCACGTGCTGGGGGTGGACGTCGCGATGGGGGAGACGAAGGCGACGTGGGGGGAGTTCCTGGCGTCGCTGCAGGAGCGCGGACTGAGGGGCGTGGAGCTGGTGGTGGCGGACGCGCATGCGGGCCTGGGCGAGGCGCGTCGTCGTCATCTGCCGGGGGTGCCCTGGCAGCGCTGTCAGCGGCATTTCCTCATGAACGCTCTGGGCAAGGTGCCCAAGGCGCTCGAGAAGGAGCTCCACCAGCGGTTGCGGCGGATCTGGGATGACAGCGAGGATCACACCGAGGCCCTCGCGGCGTGGCAGGAACTGGCGATGGAACTGGCGGACGAGCACCCGGAGCTGGCGGACTGGCTCGAGGTGGAAGGACAAGAGACGCTGGCTGAAGCGAAGGAGCCGGGTGGTGCGGATCTTCCCGAACCCGGCGAGTGTGCTGCGGCTCGCGACCGCGCTTTTGAAGGAGTGGCACGAGGACTGGGTGACCGGCCGGCGTTACCTCCGTATGGAGGCGCTCCAGAAGCGCGAGGAGGAGACGGAAGAGGAACTGGGAGCGGCCCTGCGCATTCCGACGAAGTGGGCCACGCAGTCCGCTGGAAGTGGACCACCGATTCCAGAGCAAGTGGACGGGGTGATCGGAGCGAAGCGACGCTGGTGTGATCAGGTGGTGGTTTTGGGTGCGTGACGTCTCATGGACGCTCCTTTGAGGTGGACGGAGTGGGCATGGTGTACGAGCCGGTCGAGGATCGCGTCGCCGAAGGTGGCATCGCCGACGATGTCGTGCCAGTGCTCGATGGGGAGCTGGCTGGCGACGAGGGTGGCTCGACGCGCGTAGCGGTCCTCAAGGACTTCGAGCAGATCTCTACGTTCGACCTCATTGAGCGGCTGGAGTCCGAAGTCGTCAATGACGAGCAGCGTGGTTTTCAAAAGTCTGATGAGGAGCCGCGGATAGGTGCCGTCGGCCCGGGCGAGTCGCAGGTCATCGAGGAGCCTCGTGCTCTCGGAGGTCGCGGTTGCTGAAACCGCCGGGAAGGAGACGGAAGACCAGGAGGGCGGCAAAGAGCCGCTGCACGCGGTCATCGTCGAAGCGAAGCGCCGGGACCCGCTGACCCTCGACCACACCCGGTCGGGCGACCTTGTGGAAGGCGTCCTCTCCGATGCGACAGTCGTGGCTCACGCGTTGGACGTCCAGCAGACGTCGGTTGGCCTGGAAGCCGATCTCCCGAAGAGCCGGGAGGTTCTTGAGCCGCTTGCCGATGTAGAAGTCGCGGGTGTGATTGATGGTCGTCTCGGTCCGGAGCGCTCGCCCCTCTTTGTGATACTGCTTGATGTGGGTGTTCTTGTAGTAGAAATGCAGCGACGGCGTCACGTCTGGGGTGATGACGCGCGTCCGGAAGACACCGGCTCGTTCGCGCGATCCTCGAACACCGCCACCATCACCGTGTCCTTGTGCACGTCCATCCCGATCCGGATGATCGAGGTCGTTGACATGGGCTGGTCTTCCTGTTCGGTGCGACTCATCAGGTCGCATGCTGGCTCTGGCGTGACTCCTCGTGGGTCCGCTAATCCGCGTATACCCTCGAGCAGGCGGGGCCAGCCCTTTCATATCTTCTACCGTGGCCCTGGCGATACGCAGTTGCTCATGCGTCGCGCAGGGTAGGTCGCAGTCCCCCTTGTTGTACCTCAGCGCGTTCTTCGGGCGGAACTGGGATACCTGCGTCGCGCTCCTGCTGCGCGTCAGCCAGCTCGGCGACTGGGAGCGTTAAATTCAGTTCTTTCTGCGCGGGGTCCACGAGTCGGCGACCGAGGCGACGCAGCAGGCCATCGGATTGCTCGATCTCCGTCGCGAGTACCACCGCCAGTTCCAGAAGGGGCGATCTTCGACGCGCGTGGTCCGGCCGATCGATCGACTCTTCAACGTCCATGCGCTCGAGAGGGCCGGGATTCTGCGGGAGGCCACGGGCAAGAGCGAAATCATGTGTTCGTCGCCCACGGGGTTCTCCCGTTCATGTACGACCAGCCCGTGTGACACGAGCATCGCCTGTCCGGAGCACCGCCCCTTACGGTGCCAGCAACACCTTGACCGACTTCCACTTCCTGCGATTGCCCGCCACGCCGAGCGCCTGCCGCACCTCGGCGAGCGGAAAGACGTGGGTGACCAGGCGATCGACGGGTGCCCCGGTCTCCAGCAGCAGGTCGTGGGTGATGTCGAAGGTGTGACGCTTCTCGCCACGAAAGCGCTCCTGACCGTAGCCGGTGAAGCCCTTCACCTCGAGCTCGCGCGCCCACACGAAGGTCAGGTCGAGCTTCTTGAGCTCGGCGGCACACCCCAGCATGACGACACGCGCTCGGGGCGTGGCGAAGCGCAGCGCCTGGCTCAGCGACTGCCCGCTCCCCACGCAATCGAAGATCAGGGGAAACCCGCCACCGGCATACACCTCGTCGCCGATCAGGGGCATGTACGCCGACGCGCCGGTATCGATCATCACCTGGCGCGCCTCGGGGCCCGGATGCACGAGGTCGCTGGCCCCCAGCGCCTCGGCCATCTCGGCTTCGTGGGCCCGTTTGATCTGGGCGACGATCTCTCCCTCGAAGCCGGTGGCACGGAGTGCCCAGATCGTGGCCAGCGCAATGGGCCCACTGCCCAGCACGAGGATCGGGGCTCCCGGGTCGGTGATGGGCGTATTGAGAACGGCGTGCATGCCGATGGCGAGGGGCTCGATGAGCGCGGCCGCACGGTCTTCCAGTGCGTCGGCCACCGGGAAGAGCTGCGAGCGATGGACGATGACCTCGTGGCACCAGCCGCCGGGTAGGGATCTGTGGTAACCCTGGATCGTGCCAGGCGCGAACGGCTTCCCCTCGATCACTGTCGGCCCGTCCTCTCCGGCGTTCTCGCAGGTGGCGTGAAGCCCGGCGCTACACGAGCGGCACCACTCGGCCCTGGCCCATCCCCGCACTCGGCAATGAATGAATGGATCAACCGTGACTCGTTGTCCGACTTCCACTTGTGTGACATGGGCGCCGATTTCGATCACCCGTCCCAGAATCTCGTGGCCGAGCACGGCCGGAAAGGAGCCGAAGGGCTCCATGGCCGGACTCGCCGAGTAGGTGAGGTTGCCGACATCGGTGCCGCAGATCCCGGCCAGCACCACCTCGATGCGCACCCATTCCGGCCCCGGCAGCGTCAGCGGCGCACGCTCGACGATCTTCACACCGCTCAAGGCCCCGTAAAGGGCTGCATTGCTCACCCGGCCCAGCGTCTTCGCCAGCAGGAACCGGGGCACCGAGACGTCGAAGGTGACGGCCTGCATGGATGGGCCTCCTGCGGGTTGTGTGAGCCGGGCGGTCAGAACTCGTCAAGCAGGCGAATGTCGCGCAGGCCGAGATTGGGACGCCATCCTTCGGGAAGCGCGGGCTGTCCCGGTAGGCGTCCCTCGAGAAAGAGCGAGGTGACCTCGCCGATCGACAAGACCCCATTGCCCACATGCGAGAGCGCCGCATCCACCCGCTGGCCCTTTTCCCATCGGCCCTGGTTCTCGGCCAGCTGCCCGTCGCGGACCTGCATGATGTCGTGCCACCCGTCGGGGCGCCCCGCCGGCGGGGGTGCCTCGCCCCCGTCGCCTGCGGCAAGGATCGCCTCGAGGTTCAAGATGCGAAACATCGGACCTCGCAGAATCGCCGCAGTGTGGAACCAGAGGCCGCGCGTGGTGCGCGATCCGGCCATGCGGGGATGAGCGAGCCGTCGATGGAAGTTCTCGCCGGGAGTGGCGTCGTAGACGATCCGCCCCCACTGGTCGCGCTGGACCGACAGCCATCCCAGCAATCCCAGATAGGCCTCGCGATCCTCGGCCACCAACTCGAGCACGCGCAGACGCGAACGCTCGGGTGTGCCGCCCCGTCCCCGGACCACGATGTAGCCCGTGGACTGCCCCCGCGTGTTGCGATGCAGATAGAGGTGGGTGCCCCTTCGTGACAGGAACGACCACATGCGTTCGGTCCGTGCCAGCAGTCCGTTGCTCGAGCCGGCCACCCGCGCGTAGATCTCACGAGCTTCGCTCGGCCCCGTCTCGGGAGCGCGCACCACCCGATCCCACCCGGGATACATCGCGAGTTCGCCGGGCTGGAACCGATATCGGTTCAGCTCGCCACCCAGCACGTAGCCGAGATCGCGATAGAAGGAGGTTCGGAAGGGAAAGAGCGCCGACAGCACGTCGCCGCGGTCCCGCGCCATGTGCAGGGCTTCGACGCACATGCGGCGTCCAACCCCGCGACGGCGAAAGTCGGGAGCCACCGCGACTCCGGCCAACCCCATGGTCGGCAACTCCTGGCCCCAGAGGTGGGTGGTCAGGCGGTAGGTGCGCAGGGCGCCCGCAAGACGACCCTCGAACTCCACCACCCAGCAATCGCTTAGGTCACCGTAGGTCAGCCCTTCACGCAATTCGCGGTCGCGCCGTTCCACGGGCTTTTCGGGAAACGCTTCGGCCCAGAGCGCAGCCATGGCAGGAATGTGGTCGCGTCCCGCTGGCTGCAACGAGATTTCCAGTTGTTCAGTCGGCATGGCGAGAAGATTAGACAAGTCGGCCTCATCGGTCTACGCCCCCCCGGACCGCCCGAGCCTGCCCGGGGGTAGTGGATCCCGACGAACCGATTCCATCCAGGAGCGCCCATGCACGCCGTCATCGTTGCCGGAGTCCGCACTCCCTTCACTCGCTCCGGCACGGCCTTCAAGGGGCTCACCGCCATCGATCTGGGCAAACTCGCGGTGCAGGAACTCATGGACCGCACCGGAGTGGACGGGGAAAAGGTCGATCAGTTGATCTACGGGACCGTCGTGCACGACCCCCATGCGCCCAACATCGCCCGAGAGGTGGGCCTGGGTACGCTGCCCCCGTCGGTGCCCGCCACCACCGTATCGCGGGCGTGTGCCACCTCGAACCAGGCCATCGCCGACGCCGCCAACCTCATCGAGGTGGGGTACGCCGACGTCGTCGTGGCCGGGGGCGCCGAATCGCTCTCACACATTCCCATCCTGGTGTCCGAACGGCTGTCGGAGACCCTCGTGCGGGCCTCGAAGGCCAAGTCGGTCAGCGGACGGGTCAAGGCGTTCGCCGGCGTGCGACCCCGGGACCTGCTACCGCGACAGCCCCAGATCGCCGAACCCACCACCGGCGAGTCCATGGGTGAGTCGGCCGAGCGCATGGCCAAGGACAACGGCATCTCTCGCGAAGATCAGGATGCCTGGGCGCTGCGCTCCCACACCCTGGCGGCAGCCGGAACGGCCGATGGCCGCCTCACAGCCGAGATGGCGCGCGTGTACGTGCCTCCCCACTACGACGAGGTGGTCGAGCGCGACAATGGGATTCGGCCCGATACCTCGGCCGAGAAGCTGGCGGCGCTCAAGCCGGTGTTCGATCGTCGCTACGGCACGGTCACGGCCGGAAACGCCTCACCGCTGACCGACGGAGCGTCAGCCGTCATGCTCATGCACGAGGACCGTGCGCGCTCCGACGGTCTGCCGATCCTGGGACGTATTCGCAGCTACGCCTTTGCGGCGCTGGATCCGGCCGATCAGTTGCTGCAGGGGCCCGTTTTCGCGGCTCCCAACGCCCTCGACCGCGCCGGGCTGACCATGGCCGACATCGGCCTGATGGAGATGCACGAGGCGTTCGCGGCCCAGCTGTTGTCGAATCTGCAGTGGCTCGACAGCGACCAGATCGCCCGGGAGCGTCTGGGGCGAAGTCGGCGGGTCGGGCACCCCGACCTCGACCGCATCAATGTGATGGGCGGCTCGCTGGCCATCGGGCACCCCTTCGGTGCCACGGGCGGCCGCCTGACCATCACGCTGCTCAATGAGATGGCACGGCGCGACGTCGAGTTCGGGCTTCTGACGGTGTGTGCCGCTGGAGCGCTGGGATTTGCCATGGTGCTGGAGCGGGTGTAGAGCGTCCGGTCGGAGCCGTCCTACCGCTCCAGCCCCTCGACCACCGACCGGATCGCCTCGAAGTCGGGCATGACGCTCGAATCGGGCGAGGTCCAGGCATAGCGCACGATCCCATCGCCGTCGATCACGAACGCCGACCGATCGGCCACACCTTTCATGCCGAAGAAGTCATCGTTCAAGACCCCGTAGGCCTCAGCGGCCGTGCGGTTGAAGTCCGAGAGGATCGGAAAGGTGGCGCCGGTCTCTTCTGCGAATCGCACGTTGACCCAGGGTGAGTCGACGCTGATCCCCACGACGCGGGCGCCGAGTCCGGTCCACATATCGTGGTTCTCGGCAACCGTGCACATCTCGGTCGTACACACGCCCGAGAAGGCGAGGGGAAAGAACAACACCACCAGAGGTGCTCCATCCTGATAGGTCGAACGACGCACAGGCGGCTGCCTGACCCGCCACGTCAGCTCGAAGTCGGGCGCCGGCGACCCCACCGGGGGCATCACGACGACGACCCCGATCCGTCGAACGGGCGCTGGGCCACGGACTGCAGCCGCTGAGCCAGCCTCTCGGGGTGATCGCTCCCGACGTAGAGCTGGGTACCGTCGGTGCGATGGAGCACCAGAGCCCGGTTTCCCCGAGCCGTCCACGCCTGCCTGGCGCCGAACCCTCGTACCCCCCAGCCTCCGAACTCACGGATCGGACGGTAGGTCACCGACTCGATGCGAGCGATGGTGGAATAGGGCACGGTCTTCTTGATCCACCCGACGCGACCCAGCGAGACCCTCAGATCGGTCTCGAACAGCTCGATCGTCAGACCGCCCAGCACGAACTCGACGGCGAGCCCGAGACTGAAGACTCCCGCCAGCGCCAGGCTGCTGGCGGTCGGCGACAGATCCGGGTCGCGGGAGACGGAGTAGAGCGTCCAAGTGACCGCCGCCCAGGTCAGGACTCGCGCCCAGGCGACGAGAGGTACGAATTCCTTGTAGCGCGGCGTGCGGCCATCCATCGCACACTCCCTGGTTCGGTCGATGGGGGATGCTGGGCTTCCGGATACGAATCCACAATCTGTCTTCTTCGATCGGTTCGCCAGCCTCAGCGACCACGATACCCTCGAGCAGTTGCCCCGCTCCCCGCCTCGGGGCCAGAATCCTGGGCTCGCATCGCGCCTCCTGCTCCGCCTGTGTTCCGAGGTCTTCCCCGTTCGTGCCGCCTTCTCTCGACGTGCCGTACCGTACCGCTCAACGCCTCGGCCTCTGGGTCGGTCCCGGCATGGCGGCCCTCGTGCTCCTGACCCCACCCCCCGGTGACCTGTCGCTCGACGCCTGGCGCACCGCCGCGGTCGCCCTCTGGATGGCGGTGTGGTGGATGACCGAGGCGATCGCCATTCCGGTCACGGCGCTCCTGCCGCTGGTGCTGTTTCCAGCCACCGGCGTGTTGAGTATGTCCGACGCAGCCGCGCCCTACGCCAACGATCTGATCTTTCTCTTCATGGGAGGCTTCTTTCTCGCGGCCGCCATGGAGCACCACGGCTTGCACCGACGGATAGCGCTGGCCATCGTGGCGGCCGTCGGCACCGGACCGAAGCGGATCGTGCTCGGGTTCATGGTGGCCACGGCCTTTCTCTCGATGTGGATCTCCAACACCGCCACGACCGCCATGATGTTGCCCATCGGCATCGCCGTGGCGACGCTGTTCGGGGCGCGTCCCACCGAAGACGAGGGGCGCACTGGAGGGGGGGCGCTGGGCGTCTCGCTGATGCTGGGCATCGCCTATGCGTCGTCGATCGGGGGGGTCGCGACCTTGATCGGCACGCCGCCCAACGCCGTCTTCGCCGCCGCAGCCACGGAAATGCTCGGAATCCAGGTCGGGTTCGGGCGCTGGATGCTCGTGGGAGTGCCCGTGGCGCTCGTCATGCTTCCGCTGACCTGGGTGCTCCTGGTGTGGGTCTTCCATCCTCCGGGCGACGTGCGCGGCGACGCGGCCCACCTCCTGGCCGCCGAGCGCGCCGGTCTGGGGCGTCGGTCCCGGGGCGAGACCCTCGTGGCCACGGTGTTCGTGCTCACGGCGCTCGCCTGGATCCTGCGCGAGCCCAAGGTGCTCGGCTCGGTGACGATCCCCGGCCTCGCCACCTGGCTTCCGGAAGTCCGCGATTCGACCATCGCGATCGCGGCGTCCCTCGCACTCTTCCTCCTTCCGGTCGACCTGAAACGAGGACGCTTTGCGCTGGAGTGGCCTCAGGCACGCCGTATTCCCTGGGGGGTACTGGTGTTGTTCGGCGGCGGCCTCTCGCTGGCCCGTGCCTTTGATCGCAGTGGCCTCGCCGCCTGGATCGGGACAGGGGTCGAGGGACTGACCGCGGTGCCCCCGATGGTGATCTTCCTGATCATCGCCCTGTTGTTCGTCTTCCTGACCGAAATGACCTCGAACACCGCGACTGCCACCATGGCCATGCCCATCATGGTCGGCGCCGCCATGGGATTGGGTCAGCCGGCCCTTCCCTTCATGGCCACCGCCGCCCTTGCCGCTTCCATGGCCTTCATGCTGCCGGTAGCCACGCCGCCCAACGCGATCGTGTTCGGATCGGGTCTCCTGACGATTCCCCAGATGGTGCGGGCCGGGTTCTGGTTGAACCTGCTGTCGGTGGTGGTGGTGACGCTGGCGGCCACGCTCCTCGTACCGTTCCTGCTGGGGGCGCTGCCATGACCCATCGGGGCATCTGGGACCGATATCGACGCTATCTCGCCACACCCCCCGAACTGGTGATCGAGTGGCACGACCGTCCCACCGACGCCCGCGGGTGGCTCGTGATCAACTCTCTGCGCGGGGGTGCGGCCGGAGGCGGCACCCGCATGCGTGATGGGGTCACCCGCGAAGAGGTGGTCTACCTCGCCAAGGCGATGGAGCTCAAGTTCACCTTTTCAGGCCCCCATATCGGCGGTGGCAAGTCGGGGATCGACTTCGATCCTGGCGATCCGCGGCGCCGTGAGGTGCTCGAGCGCTGGTTCGCGGCCATGCGCCCCTGGCTCTCGACCTGCTACGGCACGGGGGGCGACGTCAACGTCGACGAACTACGCGACGTCGTTCCTCTTTGTACGGGACTCGGGCTGGCGCATCCCCAGATCGGGATTCTCACCGGCCACCTCAAGACCGCCGAAGACGACGCGGCACAGGCCCTCGAGAGCCTGCGAGTGGGGCTCGCGCTTCCCCTCGCCGGGACCGAGTTCGGAGTGGGCACCACGCCCCTGACCGTGTCGGACATGATCACCGGCTGGGCTGTCGCCCACGCCGCAGGCAGGTTGTTGGCCGGTGGCGGGCGTCTCGACGGCCTGCGCGCCACCATCGAGGGCTTCGGCAACGTCGGCGGATCGGCCGCGCTCTATCTGGCCCGGGCCGGTGCCCGCATCGTGGCCATCACCGACGCGGCTCACGTGCTCGTGACCCCCCGGGGGCTCGACGCCGAGAGCATCGAACGCCTGATCGCGGCCCGGGATGATCGCGCGCTCCCCGAGCACCCCGACCGCCGGGATGGGACACACCGCAACGTCGCCTATGAGACCCCCACCGACCTGGCCATTCCCGCTGCTGTCTCGGGCTCGCTCGACGTGGAGCGCCTCCAGCGCCTCCAATCGGCGGGGGCCGTCGCCATCGTCTGTGGCGCCAATCAGCCCTTCGCCGAGGCTTCCCTCGGGGACACCCGCACGCAGGAGTGGGTCGACGGGCGCTTCACCGTTCTGGCCGACGTGGTGGGAAGCATGGGCATGGCTCGGGCGCTGGACCACCTCATGAAGGGTGGCGCCCATCGGACGCCGGGAGACGTGTTCGACGCCGTGAGGTCGGGGGTGGACACCGCGGTCGAGGCCGTCATCGCGCACCATGCGGCGCTGTCCAACGGGGCTGCGTCCGGTGCGGCGGCGTCCGGTGCGGCTGGGCCAGACAGGGCTGCGGGGGCCAACGGGGCCAACCCAGCCGGCAGCACCGGGTTCCTGGCGTCGGCGCTGGCCCTCGCCATGGATCACTCAGCCGTCGTTTGATGCACCCCTCCCGGGCGTTCCGGGCTGCGTGGCTCACAGGGCTGGCGTCGTCTGTCCTGGTGTCGTGCGACTCCACTGCGCCCGTGCCCCGTCCGCTCCAGATCGAGGCGTTGCCGGCGCAGCTCGCCTTCGACGTGCTGGGAGGCCGTACCGAGGTCACGCTGCAGGTGCGCACCGACCAGGGTGTAGAGGTGCAGAATGTGTCGGTCACCTGGACGTCGGCCGCGATCTCCATCGCCACGGTCGATCCGCTTGGCTCTGCCGGTCTGGTCGGAGTGATCACCTCGCACGCCGAAGGCTCGACCTCGATCACCGCCCACGTCACGGCACCGGGTTTCGTGCCCAGCACGGCCACGATCCCGGTCGAGGTGAGCCCGCGGGTGATCGACCTGCTGGTGGTGGCCGGGGCCGATCAGACGGGTGATGCGGGTCGAGCGCTGGCGGTCCCGATCCGGGTGCGCGCCGTCGACCGACTCGCCACCGGGGTCGCGGGCCGCACCGTGGTGTTCGAGGCCGACCCCGGCGCGGGCGCGTTTCTGCCGCCTTCTGCGGTGACCGACGCCAATGGTGAGGCCGAATCGTCGTGGACACTGGGCACCCTCGCCGGCGGGCTCCAACACGCCACGGCTCGCGTCCAGGGATTGGGCGAGGGCACGGCAACGGTCGACGCGCTGGCCGTGGCGGGCCCCCCCGAGTCGTTCGAGGTGACGGCGGGCGACGATCAGGTCGCGGTGCGGGGCTCCATGCTGACCGACCCGATCTCGGTGCGTGTGCTGGACGCCTTCGGCAACGGGGTACCTGGCGCAGTGGTCGATATCGAGGTGGTCACGGGAGGGGGAGTGGTGACCCCGACGCAGGCGGTCACCGACCTGAGCGGTGCCCTCGTGGCCACCTGGACGCTGGGCCCCCAGGTCGGTCTCCAGGGTCTTCAGTTCGTTGTCGGAGCTGCCGCGGTCGAGGTCCACGCCACCGCAACCGAGCCGCCGGCGGGCCTGGTGGTCGTCGCTGGAGACGCCCAGGTGGCGCCCGTGGCCACCCCCGTACCGGTGCCGCCGGCGGTGCGGGTGGTCGACGCATCGGGCGCGGGAGTCCCCGGGGTCGCCGTGACCTTTGCAGTGACGGCGGGCGCCGGCGTGGTCGAGCCCGCGGTGATCGTCACCGGCCCCGACGGCGTGGCGGCGGTGGCGTCGTGGACGCTGGGCACCATGGCCGGAGCGGGCAATCAGGCCGTGCAGGCCAGCGTACCGACGCTCACTCCACGGGTGTTCACCGCCACCGCCACCCCGGGTCCTGCGGCCACCATCGAGCTGTCGCGAGGAGACGCCCAGACGGCCGCCGCGGCCACGGCGCTGCCCGAGCCACTCGAAGTGGTGGTTCGCGACGGCTTCGGCAACCGGGTCGTGGGCGCCCCCGTCGAATTCGTTGCAGCGCAGGGATTCGCCACCCCCGAGACGGTGAACAGCTCGGCGGCGGGCACGGCCTCGACCGTCTGGACGCTGGGCCCCGACCAGGGTGCGCAGACCCTCGAGGCTCGGATCACCGGATCGGGCGCGGCGTCGGTCACCTTCACCGCCACCGCGATCGGCACCGGTCCCCTCTGCCTGCTCGAAGATCCCTCCCCGGGTCTGGACCTGCAGCTGTGCTTCGTCACTCCGGTGAGTCCGGTGGCCCTGGACGCCTTCACCGTTGCCGTAGCCCGCTGGGAGGCGATCATCATCGGTGATCTTCCCGATGTGGTACCCGACCCCAGCCACCCGTCCTGCGCGCCGGGTGCCCCCACGGTGGTGGGTCCGCTGCTCGACGACCTGGTGATCTATGTCAGTGTCGAGCCCATCGTGGGCGGAGGCCTGGCCCGCGCCGCTCCCTGCTTCGGGCTCGTGCGCGACGAGGCGGCCGGTGGACTACCCACCTTCGGTCGGATCCAGGTCAACATCGCCGAGGTCGACCCCTTGGCGGCCGAGGGTCATCTGGTCGATGTGCTGGTCCACGAGATCGGGCACGTGCTCGGCGTCGGGACCCTCTGGGGCAAGTTCGGACTGCTCCAGGATCCGACCGTGCCACCCGCCAGCGCCGACACCTACTTCAACGGACCACTGGCCGTCGCGGCATTCGATGCAGCGGGAGGTGCCACTCGCACGATCGGCCCGAAGGTGCCGGTCGAGAACCGGGGTGGGGGAGGGTCCGTGAACTCGCACTGGCGGGAATCGGTCCTGGGCCCCGAACTGCTGACGTCATCGCTGAACTCGGGCGTGGCCAATCCGCTCAGTGCCGTCACGATCCAGTCACTGGCCGACCTGGGGTACGTGGTCGATGTGGCC
>CAZFRU010000067.1:0-20011 GCA_964521385.1 uncultured Gemmatimonadaceae bacterium
GGGCTTTTCATATCCAGACTATCGACCGCGCTCTGCCCGTGGTGAATAAGCCGGGTTCACCGCCCTCCTGTTTCTCGAGGGCGTACTCGCGCTAACGAGTTCGGCTGGACCGGTGATATGGGTGGGCTCAGAGCGAATCGCTCGCGCCGGTTACACACTCCATTTCGTGAATGACTGGCTTGTGCTTGCGGTGTACCTCCCGGCTGTGGCCGCTGCCGTCGATTCACCGCTGCTACGCCCTTTTCGCCGTGGGCCAGCCCTCGCTCTGCCGGTCCTCGTCGGAGTTGGCGGCGCCCTGGCGGTCGTGGGCCTCCCTGACGTCTTCCTGGTGGACCTGCTTACGTCCACGCCCCGGAGATTCGGATCACCGTTCTTTCCGGTCGCCGGCGGTGCGCAGCAGGTCGGGTGGTTCTTGCTAACCGTCAGCTACACGTATGGCCTCTTGGCGACCGTGGCTTCTTGGCGACAGGCCGCCACTTCGCTGTCCCGTCGTCGAGCCGGGGCCCTGTCGCTGGCCTTCGGCGCTCGAGATCTGGCATTCGGCGGGGTCTTCCTCTACGCGGCCCTCTTCTTCGACGGGACCATTAGCTCGTTCTTCATCGCGGTTCAAGTCGTGGCATGGGCGCTATTGGTGTACGTCGCTCTGACGGCCTACGGTATCGCGGTTTATCACCTGTTCGACATCGAGCTACGTCTCAAATGGACGCTTGAGCGCGGCACGATGGCAGCCGCGTTCATTGCCGTGTTCTTTGTCGTCTCTGAAGGCGCTGCAACGATCCTCTCGGACCGACTCGGTACGCTGGCAGGTCTCTTGGCCACCGGTCTACTCGTTTTTGCGCTTGCACCGCTCCAGCGATCAGCCGAGCGACTCGCCAACGTGGCCCTCCCGGCCGTCCAGGACACACCAGAGTACCGAGCGTACCGGAAGCTCCAGATATACGGTGAGGCGTTGGTCCAGGCACGGAGTGCCGGGTCCATCAATCCCGTCGGTCGACTAGCGCTGGAGAAGCTCCGTGAGTCCCTCGGACTGGACATAGAGGAGGCAGCAGAGTTGGAAGCCAAGCTGGAAGCCACGTGACCGGTGCACCGTCCGACAAGGCATCGCTGCCCACGCTCACACCGAGGAATCGGCCGCGGTGTTCGCCGTACAAGGACATGTTGGATCGGATTCAACCCGAGGGGGTCGAAACCTGTTTCGCCCGAGAGCCTTGGGCGGCGACTTCCTCCTGGGGCGCGCGTGCGAAGATCCTCCTTGATGAGTCTCTGCTGCGCACGTAGCGGCAGGTCGTGGCGTTGCGGTTCCACCCTTCCATGCCGCAGGTTCGAAGGATCGCGTGTGCTGGTCGGGATTGCGCCGGTCCGCACACCACCTGGAGTTCGAGAGCGCTTTCCATCTGAGAGGGATCGTTGAAACTTCGGCAGAACCTCTCGATGGCGCGTCTGGGCGCAGAGGGCCTGGTCATCGTTCTGGGCGTTTTGGTTGCGCTCGCGGTTGATCGCTGGGCGACCGGACTCGATGAACGGACCCTCGAGGAGTCCTACATCGAGCACCTGGTCGAAAACTTCAGCGCCGACTCGGTGCAGCTGGCGACGAGCGTGGAAGAGGCGGAATCTCGTCGTGCTCTTGCGATCCAGATTCTGCAGGGGGACGAGTCCACGGCTCTCCTCGAGCCGGAACGCTTCCTCAGGGACTTCGAGACACTGCCGTGGTGGGCGCCCGTCGAGTACTCCCGTGAGACGTGGGACGAGTTGGTGTCCACCGGTCGTCTGTCGTTGATTCGCGACGCTGCTCTGCGCTCCAGTGTCTCACGGTACTACAATCACATCGAGTGGCTCGCCCTCCTCGAGACGGACTGGGACGAGCAACTCGAGGAGTATGAGGTCCGGGCATGGCGGGTGCTTCCGCCCCTGATCAGACTCCAGGTCGTGGGAGCGCTTCCCGACGCCAGCCCACCCGTCGCCCTGGGTCCGGACGACGTTCAAACCGTGTTCCGAACGATCGCCCAAGACGACATGTTGCGCGTGCATCTCGGGCAGCTCGCGAACATCTACGGAGTGCAGGTGAGGCTGTATGGGGAAGTGAGAGATGAGGTGAACGCGATCCTCGGGCTGCTCCGCGGCGCTCTCTGAGCCCGGGGCGACTTCGACTTCGAACCGGGCTGAAGTTCTTCGGTTCGGTGGTCCTCGGCGGAGACGGCACCCTCACGCCGCGTGGGCGGCATGCTCGCCCTGGTCGGGGCCCGCCTGACCGACTCCCTCCTCTTCGGCGTGCGGCCGGACGACACCACCGCGTGGGTCTCGGCCGTGGTCCTGCTGCCGGCCGCAGGCCTCATGGCCAGCGGGCTTCCCGCATGGCGCGCCGGCCGCACAGAGCTCGTGGAGAGTCTGCGGGCGGAATGAGGGGAGAGGGCTTCAGCCCCCGGTGTTCTCGCACGCCGGCGCTCTCAATTCGCACAGGGGCTCGACGGCGTGGTGCCTTTGGAACGCATCGCGGTCGACGACGGGTCCCCGGGGCGTGCCTCACCGTTGCGCATATGGGCCGTGCTGCGAATAGTAGGGTTCTGCGCCACCGGTCGGATATGCTTCTGTCAGTACGCCCACGAATACCACGAGGAGTTCGGCCAGAAGCACGATCTGCTGCGCGGCACACTCGTATCCAAGCACGCTCGCCTGCAAGTGAGGCACCGTGGTATGAAGGCGATCATTCAATCCGGTTTTGGCGTGGCGACCGAGGTCCTGTCTCTCGCGGATGTCGCCAAGCCCTCCGTGGGCCCCGGTGACGTTCTCGTCCGGGTCGAGGCGGCCGGAGTCGCCAAGGGCAATTGGTTGATCACGCGGGGATTGCCGTACATCGCGCGGCCTTCGTATGGCATACGGACGCCGAAACACCCTATAGCGGGGCTGGAGTTTGCCGGAACGGTGGCCGCGGTGGGCGAGGGCGTCGATGGCTTCGCGATCCACGACGCGGTCTTCGGACTCCATCCGGGTGCGTTCGCCGAGTTCGTGGCTGCTCCTGTCGCCGACCTCGCTCCCGTGCCGGCTGAAATCAGCTTCGAGCAGGCTGCGGCCGCACCGATTTCGGGGTTGGCGGCTCTTCAGGCCGTTCGTGACGCCGGCAGGGTAGGGCCGGGTCATCGAGTACTGGTGATCGGGGCCTCGGGGGGTGTGGGATCGTTCGCGGTTCAAATTGCAAAGGCGTTCGGCGCCGAGGTCACCGGAGTAGCCAGTACGCGAAACCTGGATGGCGTTCGCGAGCTCGGGGCCGATCACGTCGTCGACTACACGCGCGACGATCCGACAGCGGGCAGCCCGGGATACGACGTGATCATCGACCTCGCCGGCAACCGCCCCGTGTCACGACTGCGCAAAGCGCTCGCACCCGAGGGGACCCTTGCGATCGTGGGTGGTACGGGCGGCCGATGGACGATGGGCTTCGGGCGGACCATCGGCGGAGTGCTCCTCGCCCCATTCGTTCGCCAACGCATCGTCGCGGTGCTGTCCACGGCGAATCAGAAAGACCTCGGAGTCCTTGCGGACCTCATGGCTACGGGAAAGCTGACTCCCGTCGTGCAGCCGCCTGAACCATTGGACCGCGCTGCCGAGGTGATCGAACGAGTGGGCGCAGGGCACGGGAAGGGTACGATGGTGCTCGCGATTCTCCCGCCGGCGCCAGAGTGAACCATGGATGGGTAGAGTGCGGAACGAAGTCGCAACTGGGACATGGAGGGCGGGCTCGTGAAGATTGCGCGTGCAGTGAACTGGAAGTACGCGGTCGAGAGCGATCTCGATCTCCGCGACGCGATCATTTCCTACTACAGCCGGGTTCCTGACGCCGTCGAGAATGTGATCCGCTCGGTCGACGAAACCCTCGCACCGTCGTATCCCATGATTGGGTTGCATATCGACGAGCGAGTCCTCTACGGCACACGGAGAGACGATCCGACCCACACGCTATTCACGACGGACTGGGCCTCGCTGGCGAGCGACGCCGAGATCACTGCCTTGCTTCGGGTGTGGGCGGCGAAAGCCTACGATTCGGCGAGGTATTTCGGTGTTCTTGCCGAAGAGGCCGACGAGATGCGAGACCGTCTCCTCGCGGCAGGCGCCACGCTGTAGACGACGGGTGGGAGTGGAAGGAGGTGGAGAGCGAACGGATGCGGAGGGCAGGGGTCCCTGGCTGGAGGAGGTAGAGTTTGAATTCCGACTTCACGAGGTCCGCTCGGCGGCTTGGCATCGTGTCGGCGTCGGCAGTGGCGTCGCTGGGCGTCGCCTACCTCGTCTGTCTCATCATCGGGCTTGCCTCGCTCCCCTCTCCTCGGGAGCCGATCGCAGATCCCTGGTTCACGGTGCTGGAGCTCCTGATCCTGGCCATGATGCCGTTCATGGTCACGCTGATGGTGTCGGTGCACGCGTGGACGGCTCGGGAGCACAAGGTCCATAGCCTGGCAGCCGTGGTGTTCATGTCGCTCGTGGCGATCATCACCTCGGCCGTGCATTTCTCGATCCTGACTCTGAGTCGGCAGGACCCCTTCCAGGAGATGGGCTGGCTGTTCGCGTTTTCCTGGCCCTCGATCGTCTACGCGCTCGATATCCTGGCGTGGGATTTCTTCTTCGCTCTCTCGGTACTGTTCGCGGTCCCAGTGTTTGGAGGGAGGGGGCTTCAGAGGTGGATCCGTGTGTTGTTGGGGCTGAGCGGCGTGCTTGCCCTGGCTGGCCTCGCCGGGGTGTTCACGAACGACATGCAGATCCGCAACGTCGGAATCGTTGGGTATGCCGTCGTCTTTCCCGTTGCCGCCGCGCTCATCGGCCTGTTGTTTCGCGGGCAGGCGCCTGGCGACCAGGTCGGTGCGAGATGATGAATGGCGGGGGCCTCCAGCAACGCGATCCAATATGACTTCCGCTCGCCTCGATGTTCGCGCTCGGTTTCGCATGGGCGAGGGCCTGGGGCAGCAGGTCCCGGTGGCGGTCGAACTCGATTCCGAGAGGCTGGCGGTACTCATCTGCGATATTTCGGGCACCCGCCAACGCCAGCGTGCATCTGAAGCGCCCTTGGCGGCGGCCTCAGCGAGCTTCGAGTGGAATGACTGGGACCCGTTGAATGAGGCACCGCTGCCGGAGACGCTCTCCGACGAAGTCCAATGCTCGTGTGACACGCCGGAGCCATGCGCCGAGGGTGGCCCTCCGTATCCGTGGACACGGCAGATCGATCTCCTGACCATCGCCCCGGAGGATGCCTGACCGACTCCTTCCATCGGGATCCGCGCGGACACGCTTGGGGAACCCAGGCCACCGTGGCGCACATCGAAAGGTACTGGTGCCCAACGGTCACGAGCGATCAGCTCGTCGGGGGCGAGCCATTCGTGCTCCCGACTGAAGCGGAGGGGACCTCCTGAGACGCCGGGCTCGCGGGGCAAGCTCAACCGCCGATCAGGACCACGCGTTCGGGATAGGCGGTGGCGAGGCTCGCGATCCCGCGGTTGAAGGTCGCGAGCACGCCACCCCGACGGATCGCCAGCGAGAGCAGGTGAGCCACCGTGATCTGGCGGTGGCCGACCACCGTCGCAAAGACCCCGGACGGATCATCGACGACAGAGATGTCATCCTCCCAGAACGAATGTGTGCCCTTCGTGCGAAGTGCAGCCAGGAGGGTCCTGGCCTCCGATGGAGTACGAGCGTCCGGAAGCACACGCGCGTTCGCCGACACGCGGACGAAGCCCGACTCCGTGATCGGGCAGGTAGCCCACCCGTCATCGCGAATTCCGACGAACCACGTGACTGCCTGCCGGTGATGGATATGGTTCGGCCAGGCGAGTGCGACCAGCACGTTCACATCGAGAAGCCGGATCAGGTGTCCTCTCCGGCGGCCTCGACCATCTCGGGGGTGATGGGCGTTGCGCCCTCGCGCACCACGAAGACCGGCACGTCCATCTCGTACGCGAGGTCGGGTTCGGGGGACAGCGCCTCGCGGAGAAGCCCAGAGACCACGGCTCCGAGGCTTTCGCCGCGCTGCCTGGCCAGAGACCGGGCCGCCCACAAGAGGTCGTCGTCAAGGTTCAAAGTGGTACGCATGACGCATCATGGCATCACCGCATCATGGTGACGAGGTCACAAAGCACCGGGGCAATCGCAGGCTGATCTCGCGGTGGCCGCCTGGGGTGGCGTGAACGTCACTCGGGCTCGTACCCCGGGCGCGATCCTCTCGATCAGGGCCCCAGAAGAGCCGATCGTGGCCGTCTCGCTGGGCAAGCCCAGGCGATGAGCGCGAGGGCCAGCACCACCATGGCCGCGCCCAGCCACCGCGTGGTCGACGGAAGCACCGAGAAGAGAAAGAGGTACTCCTGCGTCGACGTCCACGCGACAGCCGCGAGCAGTCCCACTCCAGAGGCCGCACCCAGCGCCCGGACCGTGCGGCGTCGCGCGCATCCAGCCGTCACCGGGCTCCCGTGTCGGAGAAGAAATACCGCCCGGTGCGCCAGAGTAGCCGCCGCCGCGAGACACGCCGCGATGATCGTCCATGCCACCGGACTCGCCCACGTGACGCGGGACATGCGAACGGGCTCGACTCCGAGACTCGTGGACCAGGCCCGGAGAATGTGCCCGAACAGGGGCCAGGCGCGCTGGCTGTTGGCGAGAAGCACGATCGCATCTCCGGTCTCGGGCACGAGATGGAAGTGCGTCATCCACCCATAGCCCTGGCCCCCGTGCCATACCGCCGCCCGTCCGTCCGAGAGGACCTCCGCGAAGTGCCCGAGTCCGTAGCCCTGAGCCACGAGCCCGTAGAGCCCTTCGGGGCGTGCGCTCGGCCTGTACAGGAGCGCAATGCTGGAATCGGCCAGAATCTGCCGCCCGGCAGCCGCTCCCTCGGCCGTCGCCCCCAGCGGCGGTGACCCCGCGCCCGCGCGGACGAAGTGCCCCACATCGTCGAGGCTGGCGAACAGCCCCCCCGATCCACGCCCGGGGTAGAGGTACGGCTCCACCGGGCGACCTCTCAGCGTATGCGCCGTCGGCATCCTGTCCCGAAAGCCCGGCTGCCAGTCGTAGCTGGCCTCGACCATCCCGAGCGGATCGAGTACATGCTGGTCCATCCACTCCCCGAAATCGGTGCCCACCCGATCCTGCAAGAGCAGTTCGACGAGGTTGAACCCGGTGTCGGAGTACGAAAACGTTCCTCCCGGCTCTCCGATCATCGCAAACTCCGTCGCGATGCTCTCACGAAGACTCGGGCGAGCCGCGTCGGGCGCATATCGGGCGGTGTAGTCGCCCAGCGCGATCCCCGCGCGATGGCTGAGGAGTTGACGCGTCGTGAACGGCGAGGCGTCGGGTGGGACCACCCGAGTTCGCAGCTGCGCCACGACCGGCGCGTCCAGATCGAGGACACCGTCCTGGGCGAGCTTCATCACCCCCCAGGCGGTCACGGACTTCGAGATCGACTCGACACGAAAGATCGCATCCGGCGTCATCGCTCGCCCGGTCTCCGGGTCGGCCCAGCCGTAGGAGGCCCGCCACACAACCTCCCCGCGCCGGATCACGAGAATGTTGAGGCCGGGCACACCGTCGATCTCCATGCGATCGGGAATCATGACCGCGAGCTCGGCGGCCAGGGTAGCGTTTTCGTCGGCCACCTCGCCGCTCAGCATGAAGGTGAGTGTCCGGCGCACCAGCCCATCGAGCATGGCACGTCCGGCGGTGCTCGTGACCGCCCCGGCGACCAGCACGTCGGGCTCGGGGCAGTAGCGAACGACCGTGCCCCAGAAGCCACCGTGCCCGAAGCAGTCCACGCCGGCGTATCGGACCCTCGCGATCCCCATCCCGTAGCCACCCTCCGTGGCGGCGACGCTCACCGGAGTCACGGACGTCATCAATGCGAGCGTCTCCGGGTCACGGAAGACATCTCCCTCGAATAGCGCGCGGAGGAAGCGGCTCGCGTCGGCAAGGGAGGCCACGAGTCCGCCGCCGCCGAAGAGGTCGAAAGAGGGGTCGAAGGCCCATGTGTCGGTCGAATCCAGATACTGGTGCGGGCGGGGCGGGGCTCCCGGAGGTGGGGGTTCGACCGACTCGAGCCAGGTGGCGTCCAGCCCGAGGGCGTCGAAGGAGAGCAGCTGGTGCAGCGCCGTGTGGAGGGGATCCCCGGTGACCTGCTCGAGCACCTCTCCGAGCAGGATGTACCCGGTGTCGCTGTAGCCGAATTCCGTCCCGGGGGTAGCCCGTGGCGCACCGATGGGTCGACTGACGTCCATCGCCAGCTGAAGCTGTTCGGCTCGGGTCCAACGATGCGAGGGCTCCGTGAGGACCCGTCCGAGGAACGCCTCCGTCGTCGCGTAGTCGGCGACGCCGCTCGTGTGCTGCAGCAGCATGCGGAGGGTGATCGTGAGGGGGTCGTAGCCGCCTCCTCGTAGCGCGCGGACCGTGGCGGGCAGCAGGTGGTCACCGACGGGGGCGTCCAGCGCCACGACACCATCCTCGTGCAGGCGCAGGACCGCGGCCGCGACGTACGTCTTCGTGATGCTGGCGATCCGAAGAGGCTGCCTGGCCGTCAGTCCGGCGCCCGATGCGGCGTCCGAGACACCCACGGCGGCCTCCCAGACCACCCCTGCGCCATGAGCCTCGACCCGGAGCATCGCGCCCGGCACGCCGTCGGTCGCCGCAAAGGCCGAGTCGAGCAGCGTGTGCAACCGAGCGTCGATCGCGCCGGGATCGACTTCGCCGTCCGCGCCCCTTCCGCACGCCGTCGGGCCGGTGAGGAGCGCGAGCACGAGGAGCGAGCCGAGCCTCACCGGCCTGTGCATCACGCTGTATACCCGGGCGCTACATCGATCGCGGCTCCGGCTCGACTGAACATGGTGGCGCGGTTCGCCCACACGACGACGATCGCGACGCCGACGAACAGCCAGGTGTCCCACGGCTGCGCGTCGGGCCAGATCGGATTGATGAGTTGCCAGTGGAAGAGCATCGGCAGGAGGATGCTGCCACGGGCCGCGTTGAAGAGCGGCGTCACGACGACAGCGAGCGCGACGTTGCCGATGAAGAAGGGGGTGAAGCTCCATCCGCTCTGGAGCGTCCCGGACAGGTAGAACGCCGGCAGGTGCCAGAGCCCCCACGTCGCACCGATCAGCAGTCCGGCCCAGATCGGTGCCATGTGGCGCTGGAGAAGCGGCTGCGCGACACCCCGCCAGCCGAGCTCCTCGATCGGCCCCAGGAAGAGAAAGAGGAGAGCTGCGAGGAACACGACGCCGAGCCCCTCGGAGAGGACCGGGGCAAGGTTCGGCCCGCCCTTGATGAGCGAACCGGCGACGAAGACGAGGGGCACGCCCAGGGCCAGGAAGAGCGCCCACCCGACCGGACAGCGCCAGAGGAGCAGACGCGCGAAGAAGTGCTTCAGGCCGGCCGCCCCTGCGTAGCCGAAGACGACCACCACGCCGGCGATGGCGGGACCCCAGGTCGCCAGGAAGAAGGCCGGATGGCTTCCGCTGATCTCACCGAACCACGCCACGGCGAGTTCCGGGAGCAGGATCCAGAACCCGACGGTCCCCCAGGTGACGGCGAAGGTGGTGACCACGAAGGGAACGAGCGCGCGGGTGGGCACGGCCTGGGCTCGACGGCGCGCAACGGGCCCGGTCATCGCGGCCCCCGGGGCGGCGATGCCGCATCAGGGCGGGTGCGGTCGCGGATCCACCTCGAGATGATCTCGAGCACGTCGGGGTCGATGCTCGGCGGGAGCATGAAGTACTCCTCGATCCCGCCGCTCTCCGCCATCTGGAAGAGATGGTTCGCGCGTGGCACGACCTCGACCGTCCAATCGTCCGAGGGCGAGCGCCGGAAGGCGCGTTCGAGGGGAGCTCGGTTCTGATCCACGGTGACCTGCACGTCGAGTCCGCCCAGGAGCGCGAGACTGGGCGCCCGTACGCGAGCCCAGTCGTCGGCCGGATCGTGCGTCAGGAAGAAGCGGGCCCAGTTCTGCATCCGCGTCAGCTCGTCCGCAATGATGTCGTCGGCCGATCCGAGCGCGGCCCGCTCCTCCGGTGCCATGGCTTCGAGCTGCGCGGGCAGCACTTCGCGCATCATCGCCTCCAGCGCGTCCCAGTCGGCGTCCACGACCAACTCGTGCTCCCGCCGCACGTCCGCCAACGCGGCTGCGAGTGCCTCGCCCTCCAGGCCCGCGGCTCGCAGCGCGTGCTCGCCCTGGGCGATGCCGAGCTCGAACCCGCTCACGCCGGGCCCGGCCAGCGACACCACGAAGGCGACGTCCGGACTTCTCGCTGCAATCATCGCGATGATGTTCGAGCCCTCGCTGTGGCCGACGAGACCGACCCGGTCGGGGTCGACACCCTCCAACTGCCGCAGGTACTGGAGGCCCGCTTCGGTGTCCTGTGCCAGAGCCTGGATGGAGGCGGACATGTGGGCGCCGGTAGACTCGCCGACTCCCCGCTCGTCGTACCGGAGTGACGCGATCCCGTCGGTGACGAGGCGATCGGCGAGGTCCTGCGACGGTCGATATCCGGGTAGAAACCCGACCGTGGCACCGTCCCGATCCTTCGGTCCGGTTCCCGATACGAGCACGACGGCGGGAAAGGGCCCCACACCGCCCGGCATCGTGACGACGCCAGCGAGGTCGACCTCTCCGGAGCTGAACTGGACGTCGTGGTGAACGACCTCCCGCTGGTCGCCTGACGCCGAGCTCGCGGCGTGTCCTGCGGGGCCGGGCGTGCCTACGCCACGAGCGCTGCACCCGGAAAGGAGGCTCAGCACGAGTGTCGGTACGAGCGGAGTACGTCGCATGGATCGGCGCCCCTGTAGAGGTCTGGGATCGTGCCTCACCGGCCATCTCCCGCACCCCAAGCCTATCAGATTCCCATCCCGACCCGCGTCGGGGAATCACGGTGGGACGCTGTCGGGATACTCCCCATGATCCGCTCACTTGTGACCCGCCCATGAGGGCGCTCCCCGCATGTGCCGTAGGCCCCGTGGGATCCCGTAGGAGAAGACCCCACACGAGAGGGCAGCGAAGCCCGACAGCGATGGCTTGCCGAAGGCCCTAACGTTCGCATTCGTTCACACCTCCGACTCGGGAGCCCCGAATGCTCATCAAGGCGGGTATCGTCACGCTGATCGCGCTGCACGGCCTCGTCCACCTGATGGGGCCGGCGAAGGCGTTCGGCGTGGCCGATCTCTCCCAGCTCTCGACGCCGATATCGAGAGCAATGGGTGTGGTATGGTTCGCGGCCGCGCTCGCGCTGTGGGCAACGGCGTTGCTCGTGGCACTCTCGTCGCGCTCCTGGTGGGTCGTGGGGCTGGTCGCCGTCGCCCTCTCCCAGGCGGTCATTTTCTCGTCGTGGAGCGACGCGAAGTTCGGTACCGTTGTGAATGTGCTCCTGCTCGCACTCGTCGTGTACGGGTTCATGTCGGTGGGGCCGTTCAGTCTGGCAGCCGAGTACCGGGCCGAAGTCGCCGGCCGAACCGCAGACGCCGTGTCCGCCCCGCCGCTGACCGAGGCCGACCTGACGCACCTTCCCGAGCCGGTGCGCCGCTACATCCGCCTCACCGGGTCAATCGGTCGTCCGCGGGTGCATCACATCCGGGGCACCTGGCGAGGACGGATTCGGGCAGGACCCGACGAGCCCTGGATGGAGTTCATGGCAGAACAGCACAACTTCATGGATGAGCCGGCGCGGTTCTTCCTGATGGACGCGCGGAAGGCGGGGCTCCCGGTCGACGTGTACCACGCCTTCCGGGACGGCGAGGCGAGCATGCGGGTCCGGCTGCTGTCGATGATCCCCGTCGCGAACGCTCACGGCCCGGAGATGACCCGGGCCGAGACCGTGACGCTTCTGAACGACATGGCGCTCCTCGCCCCGGCCGCCCTTGCGGGGTTTGCTGCGGAGGCCGGTCCCGCAGCGGGTGCAGGCGCGCGGAGTCGCCCCGACGCCCGCCCGAGCCTACGCTGGGAGGCCGTCGACGCGCGCTCCGCACGCGCCTGGTATACGGTCGGGGCGAATGAGGTGAGCGCCGTTCTGCACTTCGACGAGGCCGGCGAACTCGTCGACTTCGTGTCGGACGACCGCCTCGCGGCGTCCCCCGACGGCAAGACCTTCGCGAGGTGGAGGTGGTCCACGCCGGTGTCGAACTACCGCAGTTTCGGAGCGCTGCGCTTGATGAGCCGGGGCCAGGGCCTATGGCATGCAGATGAGGGGCCGTATGTCTACGTCGAGCTCGAGCTCCTCGAGTTGGAGACGAACGGGGGGCGGTGACGGCCGGCTCCAAGCCCCCTACCGAACGGGCTCCGGGGCTGAGCGGAGGATCTACTCGAGCAGTCCCCGGTTCCCGCCCCAATCCGTCACCGCCAGCATGCTGTCGATCGCGGCGATGACACCAGCGGTCCGGGAAAACCGCTTCCTCCTGGGCGGGGCCTCGTCGCAACACAAAGTTGTTGCGCCGTCTGCCCGAAATACCGACTCTGCGGTGCAGCGCAATCACGAGCTGGAACCCCTCCCCCCCGTGAACGCATATGCCCCGACAGATCCCATGGACGCGCCTCGTCGCAGAAGGGAGCGTCATCGTGCTCTCGATTCTGCTCGCCTTCGGTATCGACGCGTGGTGGGAAGGAAGGGGCGATCGGGCTGAGGAGATGGCCGCGGTCGAGGGGATCCACGAGGACTTTCAGGCGTACGCCGCTGTCTTGACGAAGGAGATCTCGCGGAATGGGAGGCGGCTGGAGTCGGCCCGATCACTCCTCTCGGTTACCGGACCCACTGGAGCCGCACCGGGCGCCGATCTTCGTCTGGATATGGGGTTGGTCGGATTCTCGGATGAGGTCCTGTTTCAGGGTGGTACTCCGCGACCTCGGATTCGCGAACGTCGTATATCAGCAGTATTACGCGACCTGGGTCCTACTCTTTAGACTTGGTGAACTCGAGCAGTTGGCGGAGCAGATCATCGCACGCATTGAAGCCGGGTAGGAGGAGGCGTCCGGGTAGGAGGAGGCGTTCCGCCAGGTGTACACGGTCAGATCTCACGGGAGAGGGAAACAATGGGTTGGCTGAAGGATACGCGCGCGCCAGAGCCGATCGAGTGCCCTCGGGGCTGGGGCCCCGTGACTTTCGTGCGGAGGTTCTTCCTCATCCCGCCCATCTTCGCCATCGACCGCAGGTGTCCGATCGGCGGCGTGGATCGCTGTCAGAAGTGTCGCTACCCCTTCGAGCCCGGTTCCGCCGAGCGCCTTCGACTCCGACTCGAGGAGCTCGAGGGGCTTCGCGGCACGGCGCTCACCGAGGCGGAGTACGGCATCCGACGACGACTGATCATCGAAGCAAGGGAACCGAGCCAGGGCACGCCAGGAGACCGCCAGGCTGCTGCGGCCCTCGTACTCGGCCCGCTGGGCCTGGTCGTGACCGGGGCAGGCTGGTTCCTGTCGAGTTCGGTGAGCCTCGGATTCCTGGCGCTCACCATCATCGGGCTCGTGCTGATTGGGCTCGCCGGAAGCTTTGCGGGCATCGGCGCGATGCGCCGACGAGCCCTTCCTGGCTCCGACGAAGCCGCGGACGACGAACTCGCTCTCGGTACGACAGAGCTCGAGGCCGAACTCGGTCGAGCCCGCGAGGAACTCGGGTTCTACCGCGAACTCCACCGGGGCGAGCCTCCGCCCTGACCATCGATCCCACCCTCCACCCCCTCCCTCCTCGATGGCACATACGATCCGCTCCCTCCTGAAGGCCCCCGGCTACTCCGCGCTGGTGGTGGTGACCCTCGCGCTGGGTATCGGCGCCACCACGGCCATCTTCTGCGTGTTCCGGGGCGTACTGCTCAAGCCGCTGCCCCACGAGCGGGGCGACGAGGTCGTGTACCTCCAGCAAGCGGCCACCCAGGCCGGGCTCGACGACGTGAAGTTCTCGGTGCCCGAGATCATCGACTTCCGGGAGTCGGTCCGCTCGCTCACCGGTTTCGGCGAGTTCTCGGCCATGCCGTTCACGATGCTCGGCGTGGGGCGCCCGACCCAGGTGGAAACGGGCATCGTCAGCGCCAACTACTTTCAGGTGGTGGGACTGAGCCCCGTCCTGGGGCGCGTCCTCGGGCCGGCCGACGACGGCGCCGCTGCCGATCCCGTCATGGTCCTGACCTTCGAATACTGGCAACGGGTGTTTGGAGCCGATCCGAGCGTGCTCGGGCGCTCGGTCGAGATGAACGGCATGTCGGCCACCATCATCGGTGTGGTGGAGCCGGCGCCCCCATTTCCCGGTCGGACCGACGTCTTCGTGAACATGGTCACGAGCCCGCACCACATGGACGCGACCATGGTGCACGGGCGCTCCCACCGCATGACCGACGTCTTCGCTCGCCTGGTACCCGATGCCGACCTCGCCACCGTGCGCACCGAACTGGACGAGGTGGCCCGCCGCATGTACACCGACTACCCGGAGCACTACGACGCGGCGGCGGGCTACTCCGTTTCGGTCACTCCCCTGCGCGACGCCCTGGTGTCCGAGGCGCGACTCACCCTGTACCTGCTGATGGCGGCGGCAGGGCTCGTGCTCCTGACGGCCTGCGCCAACGCCGCCAACCTCGTACTGACCCGGAGCCTCGGCCGTGATCGCGAATTTGCGGTCCGCTGGTCGATGGGCGCGGACCGGTGGAATTTGCGCCGCATTCTCCTGGCCGAGACCGGGGTTCTTGCGGCCGTGGGCGCGGTCGGCGGGCTCGCCCTCGCGTACGTGGGATTGGACCTGCTGATCGGCTTTGCGGAGCGGTACACGACCCGGGCCAGCGAAATCCAGATGGACCCCCTGGTGCTGTTGTTCACGGCGCTCGTCGCCAGCGTTGCCGCCGTCGCCTTCGCCTTCGTGCCCGCCTTGCGGTCGAACGAGCTGGCGGGCGCCACCCTGACCCGATCGGGTTCACGCACCACCGGCGCAGGCCGGCGACTCCAGCGCGGGCTCATCGTGGCCCAGGTGGCGGCCAGCGTGACCGTGTTGACGGCGGCGGGTCTGCTCGGTCACACGCTCATGAGTCTCAACGCCGTCGACCCCGGCGTGGACGTGTCGAACACCCTCACACTCGAGGCGCCAGCCAGCCAGGAGGGCCAAAGCCCTGTGGAGGTGGCCAACCTCCAGGAAGAGATGCGGCGGCGCATCGGCGAACTGCCCGGCGTGCGCGAGGTCGGGGTGGGCATGTCGGTTCCGCTGCGTAGCAACATGATCCTGCTCGAGGTCAAGGCCGAGGGGCGGATCAACGAGCCGGGGCAGCCGGCGCCGATGGCCGAGTACCGCACGGCCACGCCCGACTTCTTCGAGGCAGCCGGAATGCGGGTCGTGACGGGTCGGGTGTTCGACGCCAGAGACGACGTAGGTGCAGCCCCCGTGGCCGTCATCAATGAGGCCCTCGCCCAGCGCCTGTTCCGCGACGAAGACCCCCTGGGACGGCGGGTCGCGTGGACAGGGCAGGTGCTCTCGGCCATCGGCTTGACCGAACGGTGGCGGACCATCGTCGGGGTGGTGGCCAACACCCGCGATCGCGGGCCCACCCTGCCTGCGCCACCGGCGCTGTTCCACCCGCTGGCGCAGAACGATCTGGGTTATTTTCCCGGTGCGTTCGTGATCCGCGGTGAACAGGCGGCCGCGTTGGCGCCCGATGTCCAGAAGATCATCAACGAGATGGCGCCCGAGCAGCCGGTACTCCGGGTGGCCACCCTCGAACAGGTCCGCCAGGAGACCATCGCCTCGGAGCGGCTCAACACCTTCCTGGTGGCTGCGCTGGGCGTGCTCGCGCTGGTGATCGCTGCGGTGGGGCTGGCCGGCGTGCTCTCCTTTCTCGTGAGCGAGCGCACCCGCGAGATCGGCATCCGCATGAGTCTGGGGGCGGCACCGCGCGAAGTGCTGACGATGGTCGTCCTCGACGGCGGCAAGCTCCTGGCGGCCGGCACGGCACTCGGCCTGGTCGGCTCGGTCGGGGTCACCCGGTTGCTGGAAGGACTGCTGTTCGGGGTCACCCCGGGCGATCCCCGGACGCTGGCGGCGGTCGTGCTGGTCATGACCACCGTGGGGCTGGGCGCCACCGCCGGCCCGGCGCTGCGGGCCGCACGGATCGATCCCCTGGACGCCATCCGAGAGGAGTAGGGGGTGCGCCTCTACCGCGACGACCCGACGGCGGGCGCCTTACGACTCGACGTACATCCGCATCGATGTCGGGTCGACCCGATCGTGCTTCATGGCTGCCGCCGCCTCTTCGGTTTGGAGCGCGGCCATCAATGTGGCCATGTCGGGCACGTTCTCGATGACCACCCCCACATTGTGCCCCCCGTCGGGGCTCGTGAAGGTGCGAACCGTCATCCCATGAGTCTTGAAGAAGGCGTCCCGCTTCGGGGAGGCGAGCCAGTGTTGAACGTCTTCGACGTCGTGCGTGACCATGACTCTCATGAGGTGTCTCCTGGAGTGCGGGGCGTGGCCGGAAGGGTACCGCTCAGGTCGAGGGTAACGAGTTCGGGCCGCTCCCGAAACTCGGACGGCGTGCACCCGAATCGCTTCTTGAAGCCAGGACTGCCCCTGCGCCCAGCGGGGACTGCGATGCACGACGAGCGGCTCGGGCTGGCTTTGCGTGGCGGTTGCAGATCGTGGAGCGCTTCCGCATGCCCGACGGGAGTTGTTGCGGGCTCAGGACGACGCCAAGGGTGCTACGGCGGGCCTTCTGTTCGGCGAGCGTTGACGACCCGCGTTGCGAGCCACGGAGGGACAGCGATCAGAATGACTCCACGGCTTCGACAGTGAGCCCTGCCCGTGCTTTGCCGCGTGGGCGAGGTCCTACTTGGATTCGGATCTCCAGATCGAGTGCGTTGAGAAAGCGCTCGAGACGCGTGATGCTGAACCTCGCGAGCTTGCCTCGTGTGAGATCAGAAACGTCAGGTTGCTGAATACCGAGGAGGTTCGCGGCCTCGACCTGGGTTAGTCCACGGGCCGTGATCTCTCGTCGAATAAGCCGCGCGAACTCGGCCTTGGCGAGTCGCTCGTCGGCGTCTCGCATTTCCATATCGTGGAAGACATTGCCAGTGCTGTCGTGGACCTTGATGTCATCGTTCATGATCGGTACCTCCGCGGGTGTTCAAGGCCTTTCGTAGGTGTCCCTGTGGTGCGCCTCAGCGGCAGCGAGTCGGACTTGGATACGGCCTTTGTCGGGCCGTGGTGTGGCGATGCCAGAGGTGGACTTCTTCTTGAAAACATGAAGGACGTACACGGCTCCGGCCAGGGAAGCGACGTAGGCGGCTCGATAGGTATCTCGGTCGTAGTCCTCGACAAGTTTCATGACCTTGGAAGCAAGTCCCTCTCCGAAAGGTCGGGCTCCCTCAGGAAGGTCCCCGTATTGCGCGTCCAGAAGGGCCGATCCGAACACATCTTGGACATCCTCAGGCATCTTGCGCAGATCTTTGAGGCTGGACCCAATGAAGTGAAGTGGCCGCCGTTGAGCCGAATCCATGAGTGAATATAGTATCATTGCTATACTCGGACAAGCACGGCGTGGTGGCTCAGGGTGTGATGCCTCACCCCCGGCGGAGAGCCGGGGCCGCTTCGGCGTTTGCGGAGCGCAGTCGGCGCATCCATCCTGATCGCCGCCCCCTGCGCCCAGCGGGGGCTGCGATGCCCGCCGAGCGGCTCGGGCTGGCTTCGCGGGGCGGTTTCGGATAGGGTGGCGAAGTGGCCTGCCTTGGGTCACGGTAGCGAACAAAGACAGGGACGGGGTGACCATGGACGAACCGCTGGACGACGTCGGTGTGCGGGTGCTCGGATCTCTCATCGAGAAGCAGCTCACGACGCCCGACAACTACCCATTGAGCCTGAATGCGCTCGTAGCGGCGTGCAACCAGAGGTCGAGCCGCGATCCGGTGATGGAGTTGGACGAGGCGACGGTGGCCCGCAGTCTGGACGACCTGCAGACGCGTTCGCTGGCCCGTGGGATCCACCGGGGTGATGCCCGCGTGATGCGGTATCGGCAGGAGATCGGGGAGCGGCTGCACCTGCATCGCCCGGAGCTCGCGGCACTCTCGGTCTTGATGCTGCGGGGGCCGCAGACGGCGGGCGAAATCAAGACCCGCACCGCGAGAGCGTTCGACTTCGTGGCCCCGAGCCACGTCGAGGTCACCCTCGATTCGATGGCCGAGTTGCCTACACCCCTCGTGGCTGCGCTGCCCAGGCGGCCCGGTCAGAAAGAAGTCCGATACACGCATCTCCTTGCCGGGCACCCACCCGAGGAACTCGACGAGCAGCGAGCGACCCCGGCGGCTCCTCCTCGCCCGACTCCCACCGATCGAGTCGACGAACTCGAGCGCGAACTCGGCTCCCTCCGTGACGAGTTGACCGCGCTGAAGGCCCAGTTCGAAGCGTTCCGCCGACAGTTCGAGTGAGCCGTCACAGCGGCGGACCGCTGGGTCGCGCGCCTCGACGAACGCACCCAGGTTGCGGAGATCCTCGATCAACTGGAGGCCAATATCCGCAGCGACTCCGCCCGGGTGGTGAAGCGAAAGGGATCATGGCCGACGACATGGACCGAGGCGTACCTCTTGAAAGGACGGCGTAGTGGCGATTCTCAGGGTATGTCTGGCAGGTGCAACCGGATGGGCGGGCTCGGAATTGGCTCGAGGCATCGGAGGCCAGAACGATCTGGTTCTCACCTCGGCGGTCTCCCGGTCCCGAGCCGGTGCGCGGCTGGACGAGGTTCTGGGTGACGGGCGCCTTGTCGCCCCTATCTTCGGAACGGCCGACGAGGCACTCGAGGTGCCCTGCGACGTGTTCGTCGAGTACACGAAGCCCGACTCCGCCAAGTCGAACGTTCTCGCCGCGCTCGACCGTGGTGCCCATGTGGTGATCGGGACGTCGGGGCTCACCTCGGCCGACTATCGGGACATCGCGAAGGCAGCGGATGCAGCCGGCCTCGGAGTACTTGCCGTGGGGAATTTCGCCCTGACGGTCGTCCTGATGCAGAAGTTCGGCGAGATGGCGGCGAAGCTGATTCCACAGTGGGAGATCATCGACTACGCCCACGACGGCAAAGTCGATGCTCCGAGCGGGACGGGCCGTGAACTCGCCGATCGGTTGTCACGAGTGCGGCCGCCCGAGCCGACCGTCGCGATCGAAGATACGATCGGTGAGAAGGAGGCTCGGGGAGCGACCTTGTCGGGCGCGCAGGTCCATTCAATCCGGCTGCCTGGCTACGTGATCAGTGCCGAGGTGGTCTTCGGCATGCCCGACCAGCGGCTGTCGATTAGACATGATTCGGGCACCAGCGCGCTGCCGTACGTTGATGGCGCGCTCATCGCGATCAGGAAGGTGTCCGGGCTGGTTGGCCTGCATAGAGGCCTGGACACCGTCCTCGATCTTTGATGGTCTTTTCGACCCATGTCCGTCTCCTGCCCGGGGGCCGAGTGCGTTCCTGACCCCACCCGGCTCGGCGATCCGCGAGCACATGTGTCCCATCCAGACATGGACGGATTTCAGGTGGCCGGGGTGCGATCGTCCGGGATGCGGGCAGGACGTGCCCGTAGGGAAGGCTGGCGGGATGCTGGGCGTCCATCGGCCGCCTGCCCCACCCGCCGAAGCCTCGCAATCCCTCGGGGCGCCTTCTGGGGGTACCCGAAGAGGCCCCGAAGCCCGCCGTTAGATTTCAGGTGTTCGCAGGATCGTGGGTGCTGGAGGAATGAGGAGGTGGCGCATGGGTGGGTTCGGGGTGGAAATGGTGTGGGATCGGGGGCTGGACTCGGGGCTGGTGTGGGATCGGGGATTGGATTCGCCAGGCACCGAGATGAGTCGCAGCTGTTGGGTGCGCGAGGCGCGACCCGACTATGATCCGGCGCCTGAGGTGGTACGGGAGGGGGCCGGGCTCGCCCTGGATGCCGAGGCCGGATCCGACGAGGAGGCTTCCGACCCCGACGACGAGGTCTTCCTGCTGGGCGAGCGGATCGCCGATCTGGCGCGGCGCATCGGTGTGGCCGAGCATGCGATGCTCACGCTGCTTGCCGACTTCGACGCACGCCGGGGGT
>CAZFRU010000068.1:0-15781 GCA_964521385.1 uncultured Gemmatimonadaceae bacterium
CGCCAGTAGTTACAAAGCGGATTGCTCCACTTGGTGGGAGGAACTTCCGCCTAACTGGAATCCACGCCCGCACACTCCGGAGGCTGTGGTCAACGGCTCTGGACGCTCCGATAGGATCGACCCTCCGCCGAATCCGTCTCGTTCGAGCGGGTCAGCTCCGACTGATCGAGCAATGGTCCTGGGCGCGCGTTGCCCAACACATAGGCAAGACCACGGTGGCCCTCAGGTCTGACTGCCTCCAGTTCACCGGATTCACGCCATCTGACCTCAGCATCGAGAACTTCGTTCGACTGGCCGAAGAAACGGAGGGACTCCTGGTCCCGCGGAGGACGGACAGTACCACCGGCGGACTGGCGCTGTAGGCGAATTGAAGTTCGACCTCTCCGGGGGCACGAGGTCGGGGTCGTCCAGTGATCGTGGATCTTCGAAGGCGATCGGGGGCCCGACCCAACCACTTGAGCGAAAAGCCGCACCCGGGCCGATATCTTTCCTCCGTTGCCGGTTTGTTGTGGTATCCGCCGATAGCTGGCCTGTTTCTGAAGAGACCGGCCGTCGATCTTCTCTTCAGCCTGCGAGTTGTTCCCGCTTGGCCGAGCATATGAGGGAGGTGGAGTCCAATGGGTGTTTCGGCCGAGACCATCGGAAGCCGTCGAGTCCCCCTGCAATCGCTCCGAGCGCTCCCGTAACGATTTGTTAGCGCGGAATGAGGTGATGTCAATGACGTACCGTGACTTGTGGGATGCCATGGTCTCCCCCACCAAGGGCGGGACTGGTACAGGGGACCGTTTCGAGGGCGCGCGATCCCGCGGCCTCCATTGCCCGTACTCTTTGATTCAACGGGCGTCACTGATATCGAGCCCTCGGTTGGGGGTGTCGGTCACGGTGGTCGCCCTACTTGTGGCGTCACATGTGCAGGGGCAGCGGATCGATGACGCGCCTGGGCTCCGAGAAGTGTTGCTCACGGAGGACGGGCGTTTGACGCTTCCCGACAGTGACTCGCTTGGGGTCCACTTCACGATTGCATTGGATACTCGCGGCCGCTACTGGCTGTCGTCCTCAGAATCGCGAGGTCGGATCGGCGTCTTCACACGCGACGGAACAGGCACGATGCTCAGTGCGAATGCCAAGCAAGCACCGGGGTCGCTCATTCGTCGACTCATTCCTGATGCAACGGGGGTTTGGGCGATCGATACGGGCGAGGGTTCCGCCTTCCACTACTCTAACGACTTCACCGAGACGGCTCGGTTCAAGATCTTCGATGGCGTCTATGACGCTCTCCTATTGGGGCGAGACACACTGATGCTGAGCGCCGACGTGCGCACGCCGGAACTCGCCGGCCTTCCCCTCCACCTCCTCGGACCCGGTGGATCACGCCTTGAGTCCTGGGGTGGGAGGGACCAGTCGTACATGAGAATCAACGACAACAGACGATCGCTGACTCTGCGGGGCGACACGGTGCTCGCCGCGCACGTTGGTACATACCGAATCGACTCTTGGGTGGGCGGCGAGATCGTCAGTTCTTCCTATCGAGCAGCCGGTTGGTTCCGCCCTCCGGATTCAATCCCGCGGGCCGGGCCCTATCCCCGTCCTGGCATTCTCGATATCCGGGCGAGAAGCGATGGTACGGTCTTGGTCCTTCTTGAGGTCCCAGACGTGGCCTGGCAGACGGGATTGTCCCCTGATGGGACGGAAAAGGCTGACTGGGATCGGTACGTGGACACAGTCGTTGAGATCATCGATTGGAAGGGAAGATCGGTAGTCGGTCGCAGTCGATTTGACCAACGGCTGTCGGCGATCGTGACTGACAACATACTGGCATCCCGTGAGTCTGGTGACGGGCTCATCCTGTGGCGCATCGCCACCAAACCCCCAAAGGAGGAATGAACCATGCTGCTTCTCAAAACCCTGGCGGGCTCTATTCTCGTCGTCGTGTCGGTCGGTTGGGCCGAGATCGGCACGACCGCATCTCGGCCGGAAGCGCTCTTGCCCCCCTCGTTGGACTACTCGTATCATGGCGCGGGGCTATTTGATGAGTGCGAGACCGGGTGCAACCCAGTCGGGGACGGGGAGAACACCGACCACTACACGTTCTGGAACTTGAACGGGGAATACAGTGGCACCACGCCGGAATCGCACCCGGAGAGGCACTTCAAGACGCTGGACGGGGATTGCTCGTCCGCTCACAACGTCTGCGATGGAGGGAACGAAGAGGACTTCGAACAGCTACGTCTCGCCGTGGCGAGAGGTGATGATGGCGCAGCAGTTGTGTTGATGCGCGTCCTCGGCGACGCAGCGATCATTAACGAGAGCCGTAGGGTGATCCAACTGATGACCTGTAAGGGGCTGGTGGCGGTGAACCTCCCCCTTTCCAGATCGATGCTTCACGCCCTGGCCGTCCAGATCCCGTAGTCCGCGTGGCGGAAGCCAAGCCTGCGGCCTCAAGGTGGGGCCGCAGGCTGGTGCCCTCGAGCGTCAGGTCGACAGCGAACAGAAGTGACACAGCGAGGAGAAGTGAGAGGAGCGTCGGGTACCACGGCTGCCCTGGTTATCGGCCTGACTATGGTCGGGGGGTGTGATCGTGCGCCACCCGAGGGCGCTGTCGTGCGAACGTGGGCTGCGACGGAGGAATACCGAATCGGTCGAGTCGACGCCCAGGCCCCGGACCTGTTCTCTGAAGTGGCAGCGTTTTCGATGGGGCCGGACGGTGATCTCTACGTGATCGACACAAGCACGCAAGAGGTGCGCGTCTTCGCGGGCGACTCGGGTACCTGGTTGCGCAGCTTCGGGGGTAGGGGCGAAGGGCCCGGTGAGCTTCGCGACGCTGCGGGTATGACATGGGACGCTGTCGGACGGCTCTGGGTAAACGACCCCGGGCAGTCACGTTTCACCGGGTTTGCCGCCGACGGTAGCGTGTTGTCAACTCATCTGAGGGTCGTGCGCGGCAATTTTTTTCCGTGGCAGGGCCGCATACTTCCAGAGTATGGAATGGTCGACTGGGACGTCGACCTGGTGCGTCCCTCGCGGGGTGGGGCCGCTACTGCGACGGTCTTGACCGCGCTTGCACTCGGCCCGGACATGACGCGTCTCGATACGCTGGACCAGTTGATCATTCCCCGATTCGTCACCTCGGATGGCAAGCAGAGGTTTCCCTTCGCCGGGGTACGGGTGCTTCACCTCGACACCGAAGGCATGGTCTGGGTCGCCAACCCCCACACCTATCAGGTTTCCCGCGGGCCGCTCGGAGGAAAGCGAGTCCCCGTCATTACACTCGACATCACGCCAGCGCGCGTCACCGAGGCGGAGGTGACTGAACTCCGTGCGCGCCTCGAAGGGCGGGTACCACCGATGATCCAGGCAGAGTGGGAAACGGTCTTTGCCGAGATGCCGGAAGAGAAAGCGGCGATCCGTGCCCTGTTTACTGCCGACGGGGGACGTGTTTTCGTCATGCCTGACCTCGACGGAGTGGAGTTCGGCACGATCCTCGACGTCTTCACTCGTGACGGTCAGCACCAGGGACGCATTCGGTTGCCCGTCGCGGTCGAGGCCAACCCGCCTCCCGCAATCACCGGAAACGCTCTGTTCGCGCTTGTCCTCGACAGCCTGGACGTGCCGAGCCTGGCCAGATTCGACATTTCGGAGCCACGGTGATGCCGGGTCTCGCACGGCTCCTCTGGTTCGCCGCCGCCGGGATGGGCGTGCTCACCACCGGCTGTCGTCCGCCCCCCGAGGTGGACGCCGAGTTGGTGTCGGTGACCGTGCCCGGTCTGACCGTGGCCTGGCGCATTCCTTCGATCCCGGGCGTCGCCGACATCGAGTTCGTCGACGGCAAGTTGTACGTGACCTCGGGGGTGAACGCCCCGGCCCTGTCACGGATAGAGTTGGGCCACCGTCCCACGATCACCCCTCTGCCCCTCGATGTCTCGACGGTGGGCCGCCCCCGGCGACTCGAGACCAACGGGCGATTTCTCTACCTGTCCGGTGACTGGGGATCCCAGACCTATGCACTCACCCTCGAAGGTCGCCAGTTCGGCGAACCCCGTCGGATTTCGGGAGGACGTGAATTCGTGCCCTGGATCGGGGGCGAGTTCGTGGTGGTGGGAAGCCCGCAGCGCCCGGTGGTACTGCTCGAGGCTTCGGTGCCGCGAGGAAGCGGCGAGCACCGGCGGGGATGGGGCGTGCTCCCCACGGTCGCAGGAGGTTCGCTCCGGCGCGCCGACACCGAGCCGTGGGCGTCGATATCGATCGCCAGTGACCACCTCGACCAGCTGCACGCGCTCGTGGAGTCGGAGGGAGTGCTCGTCCGCTACGACGCCTGGGGCGAACCGAGTCTGGTGCGATTCCTTCCCGACGACATGAAACAGATTGCCGCACAGTCCGCCCTCGGCGGGTACGGTGAGCCCATGGCTTCGCCCATGAATGGGCTCGAGGCTTCGTGCGAGGGCTATCTCTGGGTCTCGGTCGGTGAACACGCCCAGCGCGTGGCCGTCCTCGATCCCCGGGACTATCGAGTGGTGAGCCGCCTCGAGTTCAAGGTGCCGGGACTCACCAGGGCACGGTGGACGAGTTGCGGCGATTGGGTCGTGGGTTGGTCCAGCAAGACGGGCCAACTGGTATTGGGACGCACGAACTGAGCAACGTGCCACGTCCGCAGAGGGGCCGGAGCCTACCAGCAGCCTGCCGAAGGGAGAAGAATCGGTGACCGAGTCACCGCGCCGCGGCCCGCAGCACCTCGTCGACGGCCGCATACCCCGTCGGCACGGCCACGCGCTCGGGCGAGGCGCCGGCCGCCAGCAGCGTGCGCACCGAATCAGCACTGCGTAGCTCCTTCCACTGCGAATCGACGCAGGCGCGCACGGCGAGCTCGAGGGGGGTCTTGCCCGCCCCGTCGAGAGCCTCGACCTCGGCGCCGCGCTCCACCAGCAATTCGACCGTGCCGTGTCGCGCTCTCCAGGCCGCCACATGCAGCGCCGTGCTGTGGGGCGCCACGCCGTAGTAGGAATCCCCCACCTCGAGGCGGGCATCGACGGCAACGCCCACGTCGAGCAGGCAGGCGACCCCGGCGGTGTTGCCGTTGCCGGCAAAGGCCGTGAGCAGCGCACCGCCGTCGCGTCGCACCTTCCGGACGAGGTCGCGCCGGAGCCCGACGATCGCCCCGACGTGCTCGGCGTCGCCCCGCGCACAGGCGGCAACGAGCCGGTCCGGACCCTCGACGGCGATCGAAATCTCCCGCTGCTCCAGGCGAGCGAGCACGTCGCCCCGTCCGCGCCGGATCGCCAATGTCACTGCGTCCACCCCCTCATGCCGGTTCACCGCATGCGGATCGGCACCGTGTTCGAGCAGGAGTTCGATGATGGTGAGCCCGTTGTCTCTTCGCAGTGCCTGTTGCAGCGCGGTGAATCCCCAGGCCGTGACCCGGTTGGGGTCGGCTCCCTTCTCCAGCAGCAGACGCACCCCTTCGACGTCGTGCCAGTCACACTTGCGCGCGAGCAAGGTCGCCAGGCTATCGGCTTTGAGCCGGCCGCTCGCCAGCAACACCTGCAACAGCCGGTTGTCGTAGCTCTCGGCGGCGTGATAGGGCGTCTCGCCATCGTTGGGGTCGGCCCCGTAGTCGAGCAGCAGCCGGGTGACGCCCACATGCTGCGCAATCCCCGCGGCGCCATACAACGCGCTCTCCCAGGTGGATGAGGACTTGCGGTGATCCTCCTTCCACCCCGTGTTCGGATCGGCGTCGGCGTCCAACAAGACCTCTGCGGCGCGCGCGAAGTCGCGGGATCGGGACGGGTCCAGGCGCAGGTACCGCGAGAAACAGAGGTGCGTGAGGGGATCCCAGCCGTGGGGTGGGGCCACAGACCGGACCGCTCCCGGGTCGTGCGCAAGATGCTGCTGGATCCGTTCGGCGTCGCCCAGCACAGCCGCCGTGAAGATGTCGGCCTCGGCCACCTCGGGATGATCGCGCAATATGGCATCGGCCACCGTGAGGCTCCCCGAGCGATGGTCCTCGCCCGGAGTCACGCAGGCGTGCAGCACGAACTCCGTACGAGGGTCGAGGACGGGGAAATCGAACGACATGCCTACGCCCCCGGCACCGGGGCCGATCCGCTCCGCATCGAGCGAATCCCGACGACAAGACCGATGATCCCGGCCGCCGCCCAGGACAGCGCCACGCCGTCGACACGCCCCTCCCAGGCAGCCTGCACCCACGTCCAGAGCCCCTCGATCCCCAAGCCGAAGAACACCAGGTACAAGAGCACGGGATGCAGGCGGGGCGAGGCGCCATCCACCGACGCCTCACGCTTCAGGTGGCACCACCCGAGCACCGGGAGCGCGAGCCAGAACAGCACGCCGCCCACCGCCCAGCGAAAGAGCAAGGCCGCTCCGATGCGCGACGCCAGGAAGATCACCGCCGCGCGCCCATCGGCGGGCCATCCAAGGAGCGGAGCGGGAAGCCGATCCCGCCAGGGCAGCTCGTCGAGCTCGGCCGGGAGTGCGATCGCGATGGCCAGCACCAGGACGCCCGCCGCCACCACCGCCCCCACGGGGTCGCCCGCCGCGATGTGGGTGACGACCGCCCCAGCCATCCAGGCCAGAAAGAGGCGCGTACCCCACTCCCGAGACGGCCCGTGAAGGAGCAACGCTCCCACGACCACCTCGCCCCACCCCACCAGCGACACCAGCGGCCGTGCCAGCCCCAGCCGAAAGACGGGGTCGATCGCCCAGTGCAGCTCATTGAGCTTCTCGCCGCCCAACACCACCAGGGCGTACCCCAACAGCGTGGCGACCCTGGCAGTCAGCGCTGATGGAAGAGCCATCTGGGGGTTCTCCTGGTGAGGACGTGCGCGGCTCCCACCGCTGGATACGCATAGGCGCATAGTGGTGGGTCCTGCAAGTCCTCGCGCACTGGCCGCAGTCCTCTCTCGCCCCCTACCTTCGCCGGCGTCGCCTCGCTTTCCCCTCGCCCATACCGCCATGAACGGACGCTGTCCGCCGCCTCTCTCGTCCGCACTCACGGTCGCGCTGCTGGGCGTGGGTCTCGCGCCAGCCTTCCTCGCGGCACAGCAACCGCTGTCCTCCTCGCAGCGTCTCGTCGGCCTGCGCGACCTCTTCGCGGGCGGCGTCTTCATCGACGATCAGAACGGCGATTCGCTGCCGGACTTCGTCGCTGCGCGGCTCCTGCTCGCGCCCGACCCCGGCCCCGCAGAGACCGCGGCCGCAGCCAATGTTGCGGCCCGCCTGGGCTTCGAGACCACCGCGACCGACCTGGGTCTCGCCGCCACCGCCGGCGCCGGCGACCCGCTTCCCCACCCGGTCCTGGTGATCGGCACCGAGGCGGTCCGACTCACCGGGCACGACCCCGATGCGCTGCTGCGATCGCTGGGGCCCGGACAGGGAGCGTTGGAGTTTCTGCCTCCCTCGACGACGGTTCCCCTCGGAGGCGTCGCGGTGCTCGGCAACGACGCCACGGGACTTCTGGAAGCCTCGAGCTACCTCGCCGCCCGCTACCCCGCCGTCTGGGCGGTGGACGGGTCGTCGTGGGCCGATGTGGCGCAGGCCGTCGAGGAGTTCACCGCCGAGCACGGCGATTCGGCGAGCGTGCAGTTGACCCGCATCGTGGTCGAGGCGGGACGTCCCGGGGTGGTGAGGGCCGAGGCCGCCTTCGCCGTTGCCGACCTCGCGGTACGCACCGCGCTGCTGGCGGCGTTGCACGGTGAGGCGCCCGACTCGGCCGACGGTGCGCTCGCCAGGCTCCACATCAAGGATGTGCGCCGCCTCGACCTGCGAGTACGGGGAGGCACTGCGGATGCGCTGGTGTCGGTGCGTCCGCCCGAGCCCTGGACGACCCGCGCCGACGGCGCCTACCGGACGCCGCCCGACCCCTCCGTCTCTCTCGCCGGGCTCTATACCATCGACGGGCTCTATCGCGACACGAACCAGGACCTCGTCCCCGACGAGAGCCGCGCAGTCCTGTCGTTGGCGGGCCGCGGGGTCGCCGCGCCGGTGGTCGACCTCGCCACTCGCATCGGCCTGGAGACCGCAGGGATCCGGCTCCCGCTGGCACAGGTGGATGGCGAAGCCGACAACCCGGCGGCGAGCGGGTTTCCGATCCTGGTGGGACCCGGGCACTTTGCCACGCGTGCCTTTCTGAGCGAGCACGACCGCGCCGGGCTGGAGTCGTCCGAACCCGGTAGCGGGTACCTGGTCCTGGCCGATCACGTCTTCGGCCCGGGCGAGGCCGACGAGCGACGGAGCGGGTTGGTGATCGACGGGGCGGACGCCGCAGGGGTGGGCGCCGCGCTGGATTGGGTGGCCCGGCGAGCCCCCTATCTGTGGAGCTTCGGCAAGGGCGAGACCCGTCTCGACGAGATCGAGACGTCGATCCGCCGCTTTCTACAGGGAGAAGACGCCTCCGGGCAGGTGGCGCTGGGACTGGCGAAGCTGGACCGCTGGATGGCGCGGGCCGCGCGAGAAAGCCGTCCGCCCGCCCGCGTCGAGGTCGAACTGGTGGCCCTCGAGGCGCCCGAGGGGTTGGCGGAGGTGGCCCGCTCGCTGGTCCTCGAACGGTTTCCCGATGCCGAGGTCGAGGTCGAGACCTGGGCAAGCGGATATGGTGTCGGCGATACGATCTTCGTGCACGATTGGACCCTGCCCTGGGAGGTCGACGACGCGCGCGCCCGCCTCGAGGCCAACGTCTATCCACAGGTCTCGGCGGGTGCCCCCATCTCGGTCGAGCTCCGGGTGAGCGAGCCCCCGAACGTACGCGCCGTGCTCACCGCCGAAATCGAGGCTGCGCTCGAGGCACGGGGGGCCGGCGACGCCACCGTCCGCGTGATCAGCGCCTACAAGCAGGGCTACTCCTGGCTCGAAGACGTCGTGTTGCCCGCGCTGCGAGACCGCGCGGTCGCCTCGATCGAGATCGGCTATCACACCCTCGAGGAGTCCGAAGAAGTGCGGTGGCAGACCATCGCCGCCGACACACGCTGGCTACAGGAGCTGTACCCCATCGACGCGATCCTCGCTCGGGAACTGACCATTCCCGACTCGGTGGTGACCTTTCACCCGACCCGCACCCCGGAGCCGATCTACACGGTGGTGGCCCGAGACGCCGCCGGGACCATCGTGCTCGAGGACTCGTTCACGCCGCACTACGTGGTGCGCCCCTTCTTCGATCTGTTTCCCGAATACGAGCAGGTGCGGGTCACCACCGGGTGGCTCCGTGCCACCCGCGGCGACGAGGTGCTGGTCGACGAACGCATCGTCACCGATCCGGAGCGCTTCTGGGACCGCCTTCAGACCGAGACCTACGGCGAGATCGTCGACTACGTGCTCGACACGCAAGACGGTAGTCCCTCGCCCGCCAACGCTCCCTACTTCGACGAGTTTCGGATCGATCTGCGGTTGAGCGAGCCCGACTACCGGATCGGGATCGACGAAGAGGTGGTGAGTTCGCTCGAAGCGCTGCACGAGGACATCTACTTCGAGACGCTCACCCTCTTCGATCTGATCGGCAGCCGCTATCAGACCTCGCAACCCTACCCGGGTCGGGTGCTGCCCTGGATCGATCCCACGGGCGCCGGCCAGGCCGGCGTCGCCCGGCTCAGTCTCACGGGCAAGGAACGCGCCGGTGCCGAACTGGTGGTGCGACTGTTCGATACCCCCGACGACGTCGCGCCGAGGGTGCAGCGGTACGCGCTCCGGGGACTCCCGGTCGACGCCCCTCGCGTCGTGGGTGCGTCGTTTCGCGTCGGCGAAGAGGGGTTGCGCACCCTGGTGGCCCGTGTCGAGGTCTCCGACAGTCTGGACCGGTTCGACGAGTTCAGGGGGCGCTCGTCGGAGGCCGGCATCGATCGCCAGTTCCTCAGCGTCGAGCTGCTGGCCTCACTGGTGGCCGCGCAACGTCGCCTGCACGAGGCCGGGCTGTTCACCGACGCCCTCAGTTGGGATCGCGTGGCAGCCCTCGTGCTCGACGTGCGGGTCGAGGACGCCCCCGGTGCGGGCCGGGCATTGAACCTGCCCCGCTCCGCCACGCCGGCGTCGACGGCCACCCCACGGCTCTACGCCGACGGCTGGCAGTTCGACGGGACGCGCATGGTCCAGTGGGACACACCGATTCCGCCGGCCGAAAACGACTCCATCCTCGCTCGTCTGGCGACCTTTCCCGAGGCCGACGTCTACTTCATGACCCGCTCGTTCCTGGGTCAGCCGGTCTGGGCCATCGACCTGCTTCCTGCGATCGGGGCCACCTACCGCAGCCAGGCCAAACTCAACGCCCTTCGGCCCACGATCTTCATCAGCGGCCGCCAGCACGCCAACGAGGTGTCGGGCACCAGCCACATCTTGCGCCTGGCCGAGCTGTTGGTCACCGACCCCGCGTACCGAGCGCTTCTCGACCGCGTCAATGTGGTGCTCCATCCCATCACCAATCCCGACGGCGCCCGACTCGCCGTCGAGATGCAGGAGATCACCCCCGATTTCATGCTCCATGCAGGCTACCTGGGAGCCCTCGGCGTCGACGCCACCGCGGGCGAGAACGATCCCGACGCCCTCTACCCGGAGTCCCAGGTCCGACGCCGTATTCGGGAGACGTGGCTGCCCGACATCTACATCAACATGCACGGGTATCCGAATCACGAATGGGTCCAATATTTCGCAGGCTACAGCGCGTGGGTGCGGAGCCGCAGGGGCGGGCAGCGGAGCTGGTGGACCCCCCGCGGATGGTTCATTCCCGGCCTCTCCATCGTCGAAGACGACGAGCATCCCGAGTACGGAGAAGCCCAGTGGGCGGTGCTCGACACGATCGCGGCCGCCATCACTGCCGAAGAGCCTGCCAACGCCATGAACCGTCGACTGTACGCCCGCTACAAGAAATACGGCGAGCAGGATCGGGACGAGTTCACCGAGTTCTTCCACAACGGCGTCCTGGTGAACCTGCGCATGCGGGGTCCCCAATCGATCGGTACAGGACTCAACAGCACCCGCATCACCTGGTTTTCGACCACGACCGAGGCTCCGGACGAGACGGCGCGGGGTGACTGGCTCCAGCTCGTGGCCGGCTCGGGGCTCGCACACTCGTCCGCGCTGATCCGCTACCTCGCCACGGGCACCTTCGCAGTGGAGCGCGAAGTGGAGGCCTTCGACGGAGTCGTCACACGCGCCCTCTTCCGGACCAAGCCGGTGTCGCCCGGGGGGGCCGACGCATCCGCACCAGCTCCCCCGGGATCCGGCGGTGCCTGAGCCGGCCCGTGCTGGCCCGAGCCGATTTGAGCTGAGCTAGCCCAGCACGCCGCGCTCTCGCATGCGCCGGGCGTAGGCGTACAGCGCGACGGCCACGATGAAGATCAGCCCCGTGAACACGACCGGAAACCACCCTCCTGCGACCTCGAGGCCATCGGAGAGAATGTAATTGTGGACCGTCGTGACGATCATGGCGAGCAGGGACGCGAGAAAGACCGGTACGGTCGCGCGCTTGCGCATCAGGAGCAAAATGCAGCCGAGCACTCCGCCCCACACTGCGATGGCCCAGGCAGATACCACCCACACCGGGAACCCGTAGAAATACTCGAGCTGTTCCGGGCTGAAGCTGGCCATGTACGACTCGTTGCGGGTCTGGGTCATGAGGTAGTCCCAGGCACCCACGGCATTCCACAGCAACCCGACCACACCCACGATCCAGAGGTGTCGGGGGGTGGACGATACGGAAGAATCGGCAGGGTTGGTCATCGCGGCTTCTCCGGGAGGGGGGGGAATCGGCCATGGGCGTGGGGGTCGGCCATGGGCGTGGGGGTCGGCCATGGGCGTGGGCTCCGCTGCCCACGCGCCGAGCGAAGATAGGGTGCCCCCCCTGGCGCTTCGCAAGCAGACCGTGGTGGCCTCCGGCGCGCCACCGCCGTAGAATCGTCACCGCTCGTGTCGATCACGGCACATCGCCATTCCAAGGAGCACACCATGATCTCGAGGCGTCACTTCCTCGGCACAGCCGCCACCGCGGCCGCAGGCGCCACCCTTACCGGCTGCGACGCCGACGCTTCGACGTCGGGCACCGGCGCGGGTCAGGAGGCGGGCCTTCCGCCCTCGCTCGCGCGGCTCACGAGTTGGGCGGATCGCGCGCGGCCCATCACGACCGAGGAGCGCGCGGCCCGGGTCGAGAAGGCGAAGCGACTGATGGCCGAGTCCGATCTCGACGCGGTGATGCTCACGGGTGGCACCTCGATGGTCTACTTCACGAACATTCGCTGGGGCGGCGGGGAGCGGCTGTTCGCCGTGGTGATCCCCGTCTCGGGCGATGCCTTCGTCGTCTGCCCCGCATTCGAAGAAGACCGCGCCCGCGAACAGCTCACGCGGGGGCCGCTGGGCAACGCCCAGGTCTACACGTGGGAGGAGCACGAGAACCCCTACGCCCGGGTGGCCGAAGGGCTCCGCGACCGCGGGCTCGCCACCGGACGAATCGGCGTCGAAGAGACCATGCAGTTCCGCTTCAGCAACGGAGTGGCGCTGGTGGCCCCCCAGCTCCAGGTGGTGAGCGCCGATCCGGCGACGGCCGGCTGCCGGCGGGTGAAGGACGAGCATGAGATCGAGCTCATGCGACTGGCCAACGAGGTGACGCTGACCGCCTACAAGGCCGCCTACGAGGCGCTGGAAGAGGGCATGACGCAGAGCGACTTCGGCCGGCTGGTCAGCCAGGCCCACAGCCGCCTGGGCTTCCAGGGCTCGGCCGGTGTCCAGACCGCCGAGTACAGCGCCCTCCCCCACGGCTCGATCCAGCCTCAGATCGTGCGCGAAGGCACCATCCTGCTCATCGACGGCGGATGTTCGGTCGAAGGGTACAGTTCCGACATCTCCCGCACCTTCGTCCTGGGGGCGCCCACCGAGAAGATGAAGCAGGTGTTCGACATCGAACTGCGTGCCCAGACCGCGGCCCTCGAGGCAGCAGGCCCCGGAGTCCCGGCCGAGAATGTCGATGCCGCCGCGCGCCGCGTCATCGAGGACGCCGGGTATGGACCGGGATACACCTACTTCACGCACCGGGTCGGGCACGGGATCGGCATGGACGGGCACGAGTGGCCCTACCTCGTGAAGGGCAACACCGTGCCTCTGGTCGCCGGCAACTCCTTCAGCAACGAGCCGGGCATCTACATTCCCGGTGAGTTCGGCGTCCGTCTCGAGGACATCATGGTGATCACCCCCGACGGGGTGGAGCTGCTCACCCCCCAGAGCCTTTCGATCGAAGAGCCGTTCGCGACCTGGCCCAACTGAAGCCGGATCGTTTCCCGGCACGCTGATTCACGAAGAGGCCGCCCCGCCAGGGGACGGCCTCTTCGATCAGGGGCCCCGGGGGCCTCCGGGATTGGTACCGGGAACTCAGCCCTGCGGACACCCCAGCGGCCCGCGCGCGACTCAACTCTGCGGGCACCCCAGCGATCCGCGCGCGACCCAGCCCCGCGGACACCCCAGCTGCCCCGCAGATACCTCAGCGGCCCGCGCGCGACTCATCCCCGCGGGCACCCCAGCGGCTCACGCGCGACTCGCCCACCGAATCCACCGCCCGCTCCCCCTGCGGAGACGGCCTCGGGCAGCGGCTTGCGCGGAATCCGCTCGTCGCGGTTCGCGGTAAGATAGACGAAGGTCGCCACTACTACGGCGTTGTGCTTCATGTCGACGGGCTGGACGCGCTCGTACACGTCCTGACTCGAGTGGTGCGTGCGCGTGCTGTACTCCACCGGGTCCTGAATGAACTGGAATCCCGGCAGCCCGACAGCGTCGAAGGCGAGATGGTCGGTGCCCCCGGTGTTGCCGGGAGCGACATGGCCGACGCTGATCGAGTCGCTGTTGAGCGGCTGCATCCAGGCGCTGAAAATCTCACCGACCTCGGGGTTGCTCTGGGCATAGATGCCACGAATGGCCCCGGTGCCGTTGTCGACGTTGTAGTAGGCCGAGAACTTCTCATGGGCGGGAAGCAACTCCATGGTGGCCCGGTCGCCGAAGTGGTCCGCGACATAGGCGCGGGAGCCGAACAGCCCCTGCTCCTCGCCGGTCCACAGCCCGATCCGTACCGTGCGCCGCAGGGGCAGGCCCGTCGCCTTCAGGATGCGCATCGCCTCCATCATGACCGCCGAACCAGCCGCGTTGTCGGTGGCGCCCGTGCCGGCCTGCCACGAGTCGAAGTGCGCTCCCAGCATCACCACCTCATCGGCCAGATCGGTCCCGCGGATCTCGCCCACGATGTTGAACGAATTCAACTCCTCGGTCTCGAAGCGGTTGCGGATGTCGACCTCCATCTCGACCGGCAGGCCCTTTTCGAGCACGCGGTAGATGCGACCGTAGTGCTCGGGTGCCAGCGCGAGAGTAGGGATCGCCGGCGGGGCATCGACCTCACGTGATCCGCCGCCGCTGACGAAGACATTGCCACCGTTCGAATTGCCTCCGCCCGGCCGCAACACCACCGCCACCCCTTCGTCGATGAAGCACTGGCCGATGTCGATGGGCGGGCTGCTTCCGGCCGGAGGCGGCTCGGGCCCCCGTCGTCCGGCAAACCCTCCACCCGACCGCGGCAGCGGGAACGGGTTGGCCATGGCGTTGAGCTCATCTCCGGTGTAGCGATGAGCGGGGGCATCGAAGAGCGGGTCCAGCTCACGCGGGTCGGCATTGACGACGATCTTGCCCTGCAACTTGCCCCGGTAGGGTGCGAAGTCGGCCGCGGTGCGTACCGACGACGGAACCAACACGACTTCAGCCTCGACCGGACCGTCGGTCCCGTCGGCCCAGGCCGGCGAATAGGCGATGGCCGGGAACGGCACGGGTGAGGTGACCTGCGCCACCGTCCGCTCATTCACCCAACCCCGACCGAACGGACCCCACCACTCGTACCCCACCCCTTCTACTCCCCACGACTCCAACTCACCAATGGCCCAATCCCCCGCCTGTTTCGAGAGCGACGAGCCGGTGAGGCGCGGGCCGTACACATCGGTGAGCCAGCTCATGAGTTCCATGACCTCGGATCGCTCGAAGCCTTCGGCCTTGATCCGCTCGATCGCCTGAAGATCGACGGGCTCCTGCGCGGGCGCGGGCGCAGGAAGAAGCAACGCGCATGCCGCGACGAGAGCCACTCCGCCGCGGAGCCTGAACCTGCTTGTCATGGTGGTACTCCGGAATAAGGGGGTAGAGGGCTCGAATCTACCCCTTGGAGGGTGCGGCCACCACTGTGGGGGATCCGGGAGGTGAGAGGCGTGGGCCGCCCGGAGCCGCGCTTCGCTTCGTCGCCTGCGGCGCCGGCCGTCTCCGAGAGGCCCACGCCGCTCCCCTCCTTCCAACCTTGCAGCAGTGGGGGAGGCCCGCGCCTCTCCCTTCCCCCCATCATGGGGGGTGGGTCACGTCTCTCTCCTCACTCCATCATCGTGGGGTGAGACTGGTCTCTCTCCTCACTCCATCATCGTGGGGTGAGACTGGGTGGACGGCGGGGGGGATTCGGGTGGGGGGGTCCGGAGGTGGGGTGGGGGGTGGGGCAGGCTGGGGTGCTGGAAAGCGCGCACATGGTCCGCGTCGGGTGGGCTCGAGCGCGGTTTGCTGCACCAGGAACTGCTAACCGATCACGCGTGACCTCCGACGCGACGCTCGAGCGCCCTTTCCTGCGCTGAGAGCAGCAAACCGAGCAGAACCACCCCGCCACACCCGCCCGAGCGCTGTTTCCCGCACCTCGAGGGGTCTCCGCCCCCCCCCCCCCCCCCCCCCCCCCCCCCCCCCCCCCCCCAACGGGGGGGGGGGGGGGGCCCCCGGGCCGCGCCCGCGCCCC
>CAZFRU010000068.1:15791-19071 GCA_964521385.1 uncultured Gemmatimonadaceae bacterium
AGCCCCGGAGACGGCCGGCGCCGAAGGCGACGAAGCGAAGCGCGGCTCCGGGGCTCCCGCCCCTCTCCCGTTCCCCCCTATCCTCCGGCCATCGCCCCCACCACCAGAAACGGCTCTTCGCCCCGGACGATGGCGTCGGGCAGGGGGGCGCCCCAGGGTTCGTGCGAGAGATCCTGTTTGCAGGCAAAGAAGCGCACGAAGGGTCGTCGCTGGCGGGTGACCGAGTCGCGGATCGTGCCGCGCAGCGCGGGGAAACGCGCTTCGAGGGCGTCGACGATGGCCTGCGCCGAGGGCGGATCATCGAGGTCGATCCGTACCTCGCCCTCAACCCGTGCCAGAGTCCGCAGATGCTCGGGCAGCACCACCCGGATCATGGCAGCGTCTGGACCTCGACCGACATCACCGGAGGCAGGTCCCGCACCACGGGCTGCCAATGGTCACCCTCGTCGGGCGAGACGTAGACCTGCCCACCGCTCGTGCCGAAGTACACCCCGCAGGGATCGAGGGCGTCGACCGCCATGGCGTCCCGTAACACATTGACGTAGCAGTCGCTCTGCGGCAGGCCCTCGGTGAGCGCCTCCCACTCGTGGCCCCCCGTGCGGCTGCGGTAGACGCGCAGCTTCCCTTCGGGAGGGTAGTGCTCGGAGTCGCTCTTGATGGGCACGACGTAGACGGTGTCGGGCTCGTGTGCATGCACGTGGATCGGAAACCCGAAGTCGCTCGGCAGGTTGCCACTGACCTCGTGCCACGAATCGCCGGCATTGTCGCTGCGCATGACGTCCCAGTGTTTTTGCATGAACAGCACCTGGGGCCGCGACGGGTGCATGGCGATGCGGTGCACGCAGTGGCCCACCTCGGCTTCCGGATCGGGAATGCCCTCCGACTGGAGTCCCCGATTGATGGCGCGCCAGCTCTCCCCTCCATCGTCGGTGCGGAAGGCGCCGGCGGCCGAGATGGCGATGAAGATGCGTTGGGGATCGGTGGGATCAAGGAGGATCGTATGGAGGCAGAGTCCCCCCGCGCCGGGTTGCCAGCGCGGGCCCGACCCGTGGCCCCGCAAGCCCGAGAGCTCGTGCCAACTGCCCCCCCCGTCCGTCGAGCGGAACAGGGCGGCGTCTTCGACTCCCGCATACACCGTGTCGGGATCGCTCAACGAGGGCTCCAGGTGCCAGACCCGCTTGAACTCCCAGGGGTGCGGCGTGCCATCGTACCACTGGTGGGTTCCGGGGACGCCATCATAGGCGAAGGTGTTGCCGACGGGCGCCCAGCTCTCACCCCCATCGTCGGAGCGCTGGATCAACTGCCCGAACCAGCCGCTGCTCTGCGACGCGTAGAGGCGGTCGGGACTTACCGGGGATCCCTTGATGTGGTAGATCTCCCACCCCGCAAAGTGGGGACCGCTCACCTTCCACTCCCGACGCGCTCCGTCCGACGTCAGAACGAAGCCCCCCTTGCGCGTACCGACGAGTACCCGAACCCGACTCATCCCGTCCCCCTCGCGTGAGAATGTGACACCCCTCTGTGGACCGCCGGCCAAGATAGGCAACGGGGTGGGGATCCTGCCAGCATTCCCGACTACGCCCCCTCGACGATGGAATCGAGCGGGGCGCTGCGGCGCATGGGGGTTGCGGCCCGTTCGGGGTCGGCCCCGGATCACGGGAGGGCGGTCGTGGTCGCCGGGTACCTGGATCTCGGCGGGAGGGCGGTCGTGCGTGGCCGCCGGGTACCCGGATCTCGGCGGGAGGGCGGTCGTGCGTGGTCGCCGGTTCCTGGATCTCGGCGGGACGGCGGTCGTGGTCGCCGGGTACCCGGACAGCGGCGACCGGCGATGGTGCACCCTCATGTGAGGCCCGCACCGCGCTGGCCGGGTAAGAACGTCCCACGGCGGCAAGGGTGCGGGGCTCGGTGGGATGTTCGCCACGCTATGTGGCAGGAAGATGCCACGCTCCTTTGCGCAACGCTGCCAGGTGGGATGTTCACCACCGCATATGGCAGGAAGATGACGCCGCCGCCTCAGCGGCGGCGACCTTGTCAGGTTTCTGCCGGGTGGCCTGATCTGGGCATCCATCCGCCCGCCACCATTCTGGGTGGCTGGGGTCCCCCAAACGGTCGGCTCCTCGGCGCCGAGTGTGAACCGGAGGATCGAGCGTGCGAACTCCCCAGGACCCTCACCGCGCCGGCCGATGGAGCGCCGTCCGTGTCCGGGGCGCTGTTCGCTGCGTGCCCTTCCGAGCGGCGCGTGGCTCGGAGGCATGGCTCTCGTCGACGACCGGGGGCTCGGGCGTCGTGGCACGCCTAGGAATCGAGGAGTTCCACGGTGTGGACCATGCTCGATGGCAACGGTCGGGCCCTGGGCACCGTCGAAACGCCCGCTGGACTCGAGGGCGAACAGGTCGGTGAGGACTTCCTGAAAGGAGTGGCCCGCTACGCTTGGCCTGCGGAGTCCACCTCATCCCCACCTGAAAGGAATTCGTCCAAGCCAAAGTTACCGAACGTCAGCGCTGTAGAGAATCACCTCGGGGCCGTCGAGCGTCTGGATCCCCACCACCCACCGCCCCCCTGGGTCAACCCCCGCAATCCCAAAGGGGGCTTCGACGGTAGTATTTCGAAGCTCCCGTCCCGCGTCGTCATAGACGATGAGTACCCGGCGATCACTGGTTACGTCCGAAATGGTTCGGATCGCGAAAGCATCGCTCACCACCGGGGATCGGGACCGCCACTCGCCATCGTGGGTGAGCACTTCCAGGGACTTTGGCGCCGCAAGAACCGCCTCCCACCCATTGCACCCAACCTCAAATGTTTGGAACGGACGACTGGTCCGTCCCAGGAGCATCGAACCCCGACCAGCACCCACAGACCACATATCGCCGGTCTCGTCATCAAACTGCTCCCACGGTCCAGGCACACCGTCGGTTGCGCTTCCCTTCCGCAGGAGGTCGATTCGAAGGACTCCCGTGGTATCGAGGCGCGCGACCAGCGTGCCACAATCGACAGCCGAGGCGCCCATGATTCGGCCAGGCACGAATCGATCGGCAAGTCGAAGGACCTCCACGGGTTCGGACCAACCTACCCTCTCCATCACTTCTTCGACGGGCGCAAACACAAACCTCGCCTGCGCGAGGCCATCTACGACCACAAGGCTATCCCGATTGATCCAAACGGCGACGGGGTTGACGACTTGGTTCAAGAGGACTGGAGACAACTCTCGTACGCCTCGCGTCGCTTCTAGGAGCCTGTCCGAGTAACCCACCGCCCCGTGATTTGCGGGGCGAGCCGCGGT
>CAZFRU010000069.1:0-18883 GCA_964521385.1 uncultured Gemmatimonadaceae bacterium
GCGCTCGAGGATGCAGCGTTTCATGGGGTCTGCGGCCGTCTCGAATGCCAGGCCGCCTCCTGGTCACAACGGTCGCGGGAGCGGCACGCCGCCCGGACTGCCGCAGCCATCGCACACCTTCGAACCCTCGCACGCAATCCCGAAACATCGAGCTGGTCGCTGACTCCGGCCAACCCGGCGGTGCTCGTCGAGCTGGCTTCGTCGCGTAGAGATGCGTTCCTGAAGCACCTCGAGCAGGTCGTGGCGGAAGCGCTCGCCGATCCGATACCGTCAGCGGCGCCCCGGCCCGTACGCGACCCCCCGCCCCGGTCCGCCGCCGAGGGCGACGCCCTCGGTACCGCCTGCGCGACCTGTCGCGGGTCGTGCTGTCGAGAGGGCGGGACGCATGCCTTCCTGAATGCAGACACCCTCCGCAGGGTCTGGAGCGAATCGCCCGACCTGGAGCCTGCCGCCACCTTCGATCTCTACGCCTCGTCGCTGGGATCGCACCACCTCGAGGGGGGGTGCGTGTTTCAGGGAGAACGCGGGTGCCGACTGCCTCGGTCGCTGCGGAGCGATACCTGCAACCGCTGGCTGTGCCCCGACCTGCGGAAGGTGCGCAAAGTGTGGATGGAGCGGGGAGGAGCCATCGCCCCCCACACCTTCGTGGCCATTGCCGAGGCCGGGGACGAGGTGTTGGGGTCCCGCGACCTGGTCAGCTCCGAGTGAGTTCGTCGGCCAGCGCTTCGAGCTGGGCCTTGGTGCATCCGTCGAAGGTGCTCTCGCACACGGTGTCGTAGGCCGCACACAACCGCCGGCATGCCGCCGGCTCGACCATCTGGTCGGCCATGTCGAAGAGCACATGGTCTTCCTTCAGAATGTGGGCTCGCATCAGGTCGATGTAACTGCGCCCGGCGTCGACCAGTTGCCGCTCCGCCGAGGTGTCGCCTGCGCGGGCCCCCTCGAGCGATGCGGCCATACGCCCCACGAATTCGCGGCCCATGCGGTGGTCGTCGAGCATGGCGGCGATCGGCCCCGAATCCCGGGGCAACCCGCGGGATTCCAGTTCCGGAAAGAGCAGATCTTCTTCCTTGCCGTGGTGGCAGGCGTCGGCAAAGAGACGGAAGAAGCGTACGCACTTCTCGAGAGTGGCGAAGTCCAGCGGCGCTCCCTGATCGAGTCGAGCCTCGAGCACGGACATCACCTGGAGAATGCGCTGGTGCTCCTGCCGGAGTACGGCGGTCGGATCGGGCGGGGTCATGGCTCGTCTCCTGGTGATGCGGAAAGGGGGCGTCGGCGGGTATAGATGGCGAGGAACCGTTCGGCGGCGATGCTGCGACAGGCGTCGCACTCGGGGCCCGCTTCACCGACTTCGTCTTCGGCGACGGGGTCGGACACGACTTCGAAACCGAGTTCGTGGTACAGTCGGACCATCTCTTCGGCGCGGGCCCCTTCGGCCACGAACCGAAACTCCCACCCGGCCGCGGCCCGGGTGCCCGCGAGTGCGTCGCTGGGGAGCGCGGGCACGCCGGGACCCGGCGGCGGCGACGAGATCATCGTCAGCGTCCGTGACCTGATCGGGGTCATGCCGACGCCGCCGCACCTTCTGCAGCCAGTGCCTCCAGGCGCAGGTGTCCGAGTGCGGCAGCCCCCAGCGCCGAGGTGAACTGCACGAGATCACCCGGAGGCACGTTGACCTGGGCATCGAGTTGCTTGCGGATCACGTCGACCATGCGCTCGAAGCGCAGGATGCCTCCGATCAGGGTGAACTCGGGCTCCATTCCCACCCGCTTCATGAGCTGAAGCGAACGACCCACGAGAGACACCACGGCACCATGCATGATGTCGGCAGGAGCCGATCCCAACGACAGCTGGTTGATCACCTCGGACTCGGCGAAGACCGCACAGACGCCCGAGATCTCGACCGGCCCCTTCGAGGTCGAGACCAGGGGCCCGATCTCTTCGGTGTCGAAGCCCATGTAGCGGGCGGTCTTCTCGAGAAAGGCACCGGTGCCGGCGGCGCATTTGTCGTTCAGCCGAAAGGACTTGACCTTGGCGCCGTCGGTGAGCCGGGTGGCCTTCATGGTCTGGCCGCCGACGTCCAGGATCGTCTGGGTGCCCGGAAAGAGCAGTGTGGCACCCCGCGCTCCCGCCGTGAGATCGGTGACGTGCAGGTCGGCCGTGTCCATCTGATGGCGCCCGAAGCCGGTGGTGACCGTGTAGGCCACGTCGTCCTTGGCCAACCCCGCGCTGGCGAGCACCTCGTCGAGGGCCTCTTGCCCGGCTTCCACCAGGCGAAACCCGGTGGGCCGCATGGCGCGTCCCACGATCTGGCGATTCTCGTCGAGCACGACCGCCTTTGTGTACGTCGATCCGATATCGATACCGGCCGTGTACCTCATGAGACCTCCTCCTGGGCAGTGGCTGGGACGCGGCTGCCGAGCACGTGATCGAGGGCGAACAACGCCGCGCCCAGCGCACCCATGAAGTGTGATTCCTCGCTGACGTTGACCTCGAGGCCCAGGCGCTCGTTGAGTGTGTGGATCATGGCGGTGTTCCTCGCGACGCCACCCGTGAAGGTCACCTGCTCCTCGACACCGACCCGGCGCAGCAACCCCGCTGCCCGCGCGGCGATGGACTGGTGCACGCCCAGCAGGATGTTTTCGATCTTCTTGCCCTTGCCGAGCCATCCCAGCACCTCGGATTCGGCGAAGACGGTGCAGGTCGTGCTGATCTTCACCGGCTTGTCGCCCCGGAGAGCCGTGGGCCCGAGCTCGTTCAGGGGAATCTCCAGGGCGCTCGACGCCGCGCCGAGAAAACGGCCGGTGCCGGCGGCGCACTTGTCGTTCATGCAGAAGTCGAGGATCTCACCCGATTTCGCCAGCCGGATGGCCTTGGTGTCCTGGCCGCCCATGTCGACCACGGTGCGCGTATCGGGAAACATGTGCGCCGCCCCCCGCCCGTGGCACGAGATCTCGGTGATCTGCGTGTTGCCGAAGGTGACCTTGTAGCGACCGTACCCGGTGCCGATCACGTACTCGACCTCTTCTTCACGCAGACCACCCTCGGTGAGGGCCATGACGAAGGCGGTCTCGGCGGCGCGCATCACATTGGCACCCGTTTCGGTCAATGCTCGTGCGACGATGGTGCCCTCCTCGTCGATGATGACGGCCTTGGTTTGCGTGGACCCGACGTCTACACCCGCTGCGTATGCCATTGCTCGTTCTCCCTATGCCGGCGTGGCGGCTCTGGTGCGGCGTGAGGCGAGGCCCTCGAAGAAGGCGTCGACGCGATTCTTGAGCTGCGCTTCGGAGACCACCCGTCGGTCCATCATGTCGGATTCGATGAAGAGCGAAGGAATGTCGGCGCGCGACATGATGTCGCGGCGGCTGTCGGCGAGACCCGTGGAGACGGTGCGGCAGCTCTTGATGGGGTGGTAGACCACCCCGTCGGCCTGGTAGGCGTCGAACATTTCCAGGAGCGCGTCGGACTGGAAGAACATGCTGTCCATGGCGTCGCGCACGCCCAGCAGGAGTCCCTCGGCCAGACTCTCGAGGGGATGGTCCAGGTCGTACTGGTGCCCCTCGTTCGCCCCGCCCGACGCGAACCAGAGGTAGGTCGAGCTGACGAAGGTGCCGCCCCAGTCCGAGAACAACTCCGCGAAGCGCCGGAAGATCGGATAGCAGGGCACCCCCACGAAGAGCAATCGGTACTGCTCCTCGGTGAGCGTGCCGAGCCCCTGGGCGGCCTTGAACTCCATCTCCTCGACCAGGTCGTCGAAGTAGGCAGCGCCCCCGGCGGTGCCGCGGAGGCAGTTCGAGACCCCCAGGTAGATGGTACCGTCGGTGAGGGCGTTGAACAGCGAAGGAGTGGAGCGATTGAGCTCGAGCACTCGGTTCCAGCCGCGGGCCATGGTGTTGGCGTGGCGCATGGTCTCGCGCAGCCGATCGATGTCGAACGGTTTTCCGCTCACCCGCTCGAGCACGGGAATGAGCTCCTTCAGCTGAGCGAGGACGTACCGACGATCGTTGTCGAAATCGAGATCGCCAGGGCCGGGGCGGCGGCCCGCCGATCGACTCCCGGGCACGTCGAGAGTGACGATGGGGCACCCGTACATGCGCTCCCAGATCTCGGCCCACTTGATGTAGGTGTTGCAGGCGTTGGTGTAGACCGCGATCGCCGGTTTGGGAATGCGGCCCATGGGCAGTTGCCCGCCCCGGAGCTGGGTGGCGACGTCGGCCTTCACGTACCCACAGATATCGGGCGAGTACCCGTAGTCCTCGGCTTCGTTGAGGTAGTCGTGGGCGGCGTGGCGAACCGCCGTCTGCAGTGAGTTGATCTCGGGAAAGACGATGGGCAGATCGAAGGTGCGGAGCAGTTCGGCGAGGCTTCCCATGACGAAGACGTAGGCCCCTCCTTGCCCGGCTTCGGCCGCTTCGGTCAGTCCGGCGAACCAGTCCTTGAAGAGGCGGGCTCCGTCTTTGTTGCCCCGGCCGACGAGACCGGATTCGAGTGTGTCGGGCATGGGTCGGCTCCTCAGTCGAACATCAGGTTCTCGACGAACGTCTCCAACTGGATCTCCAGATGGTCGAAGCTCGTCATGTTTTCTTCGAATTCGCTCACGAAGTAGGCCACCTTCTCGCGGTCGAGGGCCTTGGTGTAGCAGACCTGCTCCTCGAGCCCCGGCTCGCACATCTTGGCCGCCGTCACGATGGCTGCTTTGGCGCCCGACTCGGTGATCCGCGCCAGCAGCATGTCTTCCTTGGGTTTGCGGTCGTCGTGCTGGACCGGTGAGTACGACGACTGCTCGAGGTAGGCGTGGGCAAGGTTGCCGAGGGGATCGCCTGCGAGGGCGACGTCATCGAGAATCCACCGCATGCCGATGAGAAAGTCATCGTCGACCACGTAGCACGAGCGACCGATGGCGCGGATCAGGTCGATCGGCGGTTGCTCGCAGAACCCGCCTTCGAACACCACCCGGATGCGGTCCTGCCGGTAGCTGTCGCGGTCCCGGATCATCGGCAGCGCATCGCCCAGGATCTCATTGTGCTCCTCGCGAGGCATCACGCACCCCACGGCCATGAGCGCGTACGCCTCATCTGCGGCGATCTTCCATGGCGTGCTGCGTTTGATGGCGTAGAGCTCCCGCAAGAGGGCCCGATTGGTGTTGTAGACCTCGATGGAGTGGCGAAGATCGTCGTCGCTCACCGTGCGACCCACCACGGCCTCGATGTCTCCGAGCAGCCGCCGGTATTCACCCGCCAGATACTCGGGGGCGTGCGCCGACGTGGCGTTCTGCGGCAGGTAGAGGATCTGGCAGGGATAGTCGAAGTTGCGGCCGAAGACCCCGGCGAGGTTTCGGGCCGCGTCGCAGATCGGATGGGTGACGAACAGGTCGAGCTCGACCTGCCCGCTCAGGGCGACCTCGAGCGAGGTCTTGATGATGGAACACAGGTACGATCCGAATCGCGAGTCGGAATGGAGCGGTTCGACCGGCGCGCCCTTCATGCGAAAGGGCAGGGCCCCGGCCGCATGGGCGAGTTCTTCCGGAAAGTAGACCTGGAAGTGACCCACCACCTTGCCGCCGGCACCCCGCCATCGCTGCAGGGTGGGAAAGTCGGCGTCGTCCAGGAGATCCCGGCAGGCGACGAGCAGTTCGTCGAGGGTCGTGTCGTGAAGCTCGGGGGCCACCCGCGTCGGCATCATCGGTGTCTCCATTGGGGAGGGCGTTTTTCCATGAAGGCGGTCAGCCCTTCGACGGCGTCCGCCGTGGTCATGAGTTGGTCGAGGTAGAGCCGCGAGACGGCGGCCATCGCCTCGTCCGTGCTCGGTTGGGCGAGCGCGAGTGCTTGTTTGGTCGCGCGCAGCGCCGCTGCACTGTTGCGGGCGATACGGCATGCGAAGGCTACCGCCTCGTCACGGAGCTGCTCGTCGGGTACCACGCGGGAGACGAGCCCCGCCGCCGCGAGTGCGGCCGTCCCCAGCGGGTCGCCGGTGTACAGAAGCTCGGCCGTGAGCGAGGATGACGCTCGCCGGGCGAGTTGCACGCAGGCGGCGGGAGGGAACACCCCCAGGCGGATTTCGGGAACCCCCAGCAGCGCACTCTCGGCAGCGAGTACCACGTCTGCGGCCAGCACGAGTTCGAAGGCACCCCCGAGGCAGCGACCCTGTACCGCCGCCACCACGGGCAACGGAAAGCTCGAGATGGCGTGTACCGTGGCCATGAACTCGGGAATCATGTCGTCGACCTCGCCCGGCAGGTGCTCTGCGACCGAGGCGCCGGCCGAAAAGTGCGGGCCCTCGGCTTCGAGCAGCACCACCCGCAGGTCGGCCTCGTGCGCGAGAGCAGTCATGGCCTCCCGCAGGTTGTCCATCACACCCCGGGTCAGGAGGTTGAGGGGCGGGGCGTCGAGGACGACGTGGGCGACGCCCTCGTCATGGGTTACGCGGAGGGTCATAGGTCCTGCCCTCCGTCGACCCGCACGACTTCGCCGGTGATGTGACGGGCCCGTTCGGAACACAGGAAGGTGACCGCGTCGGCCACGTCTTCGGGCTCGGCCAGGCGTCCCAGCAGCGTCTCATCCATGGCGTCCCGGAGCAGGTCGTCGCCCAGCTGTTCGGCCATGGCGGTGCGCACCATGCCGGGCGCCACGACGTTGACCGTGACACCGAAGCGACCCAGTTCGCGGGCGAGGCTCTTGCAGAGGCCGATGAGGCCGGCCTTCGACGCCGAGTAGTTGGTCTGGCCGAACCGTCCCCGCAGCCCGCTGATCGAGGCCACCGTCACGATCCGCCCCCAGCCGCGTTGGCGCAACGCTGGAGCGGCAGCCCGGGCAAAGGTGAAACAGCCCTTGAGATTCACGTCGATGACGTCGTCCCAGGCGCTCTCGTCCATCTTCCAGATGACGGCGTCTCGCGTGATCCCGGCGTTGCACACGAGTATGTCGAGTCCGCCCGCTTCGTCCTGCAGGCGCTGCACGGCGGCGTCTGCCGTCGAGAGCTCGCGCACATCGCCCTCGACCACGTACGCGCGCCGCCCGAGCGAGCGGATCTGGGCGGCGACCTCGTCGAGCCCACCCCCTGGGTCCCGGTCGACCACGGCCACGTCGCACCCTTCCCGGGCCAGCGACACGGCTATGGCCGCCCCGATACCGCGCCCTGCACCCGTCACCAGGGCGACCCGCCCGGCAAGGCCCAGCTCCACGGTCAGCGTGCTCCGGCCGGGTCGGCCGTGGCAGCGGCCTGATACTGGGGCGAGATGGCCCGCACCAGCTCGTCGTTCCAGGGGTGCCCCTGGGCGAGGAGTTGGCGGAGCTTGATGAAGTCGACTTCGCGGTTTCCTTTCGGACCCTCGTTGAAGGCACGGAAGCCTGCTTTGGCCTCGGTCATCATGTTGAGGGAGAGCCACTCGCGATTCGTGATCGAGTTGGCGTCCCAGTGCCTCTGCTTGTGCTTGCGCAGGCTGTTGACGGTCTTCGACGTGCAGTCCGGCATCAGCATGAGAATGCGTGTACAGAGGGCTTCGACGGCGTCGTCGAGTCGCGACATGTCGACGCTGGCCCGCTGGACCCTGGTGCGGGCCTCGTCACGCTCGGCGCCGCTCTTGAGGTCGCCGTAGACGATCTCCCCCAGGGGCCCCAGGAAGCGATCCGTGACGACCGTCGGATCGGCGATCCATTCCCCGTCGAGTTTGAGCACGGGCACGACCTCGTTGATCAACCCGTAGAACAACGCCTTGTGCGCGCTCCACAGCTCGCATAACACGCCGCTCTCCATGGCGCGCGAAAACCCGACGTAGAGTGGAAGGAAGTCGGTCGAGCCCCCATCCGGTGCCGAGCCGTGCCGCGGTCCGGCTTGACCGAAGCGGGCGGTGTCGGCCGAGACGCTGAAGTCGCAGGCCATGCCGATCTCCTGCCCCCCGCCGACGCGCATGCCGTTGACCCGATTGACCACGGGTTTGTCGCAGCGGAGGATGCTGTCGATCATGTCGTTGAACAGCCGCATGTATTGCTTGTATTCCTGCGGATTGCCGGCATAGTACTCGGCGTATTCACGCGTGTTGCCACCGGTGCAGAAGGCCTTGTCGCCGACGGCGGTGAAGACCACGGTCACCACGCGACGATCCATCGAGGCCTGGCGGAAGGCGAGGATCAGCTCCTTGACCGCCTCGGTGGTGTAGCTGTTGTACTGCGCCGGATTGTCCAACACGATCCATGCGTTGAAGAGGCCCTCGACCTCTGCGCCCGCGGGGTCGTGGGCAGGGCGCAGTTCGTAGCCGATCTCGGTGAAATCGTGTTCGGGGACCAGCGTGTGGCTCCGGAGTTCCTTCGGCATGGGATTCCTTTGCGGGGCGTGGGTCAGGGGGTGGGAACGAGGATCGCGCGACGACTCAGGCGGTGCGCGGCCACGTCGTCGAGGACGCGGGGTCCGTCGCTCAAAGGGTGGGTCTCGATGAAGGGCCGCAGGGCGATCCTGCCTTCCGTCACGAGAGCCAGCGCCTCGGGATACAGTTCGGGGCGACACCCCCAGGTGCCCTGCACCGTGGCGTCGAAGGCCATGAGGTTGGAGAGTCGTAGTTCGACGCGGGCCAGGGTGAACCCCACCACCATGAGGGTGGCGGCGTGGGTCAGGAGTCCGTAGGCGGTGGCCTGGCCCCCCGGGTGACCCGAGCACTCGAAGATCTTCCAGCTGTGCGGCGCACACCCGTGGGCCTTCGCGTGCTCGCGAACGGCGTCTCGCAGGGCCTTGAAGTCGAGGGTCGACGAGTCGAGGGTGAGGTCTGCCCCGTGTTCCTGCATGGCTTCGAGTCGGGCAGCGTCGATGTCGATGGCCACCACCGTGGCACCCAGCGCGGCGGCGATCTGCACGCAATGCAGCCCTACGCCGCCCACACCCACGACCACGGCGAGATCGCCTTCGGTGAGGCCGCTACGGAGCACCGCCTGGTACGGCGTCGACACGGCATCGGCCACCACCGAGAGTTCGGCCAGGTCGAAGCCCGCCCGGTCACCGATGAGGCAGAGGCCCCGCCCCGGCACCCGCACATAGTCGGCGAAGCCGCCGTCCATGTCGTTGCCGGGCATGACCTGCGCCCTGCAGATGTTGCCGCGGCCGGCCCGGCACAGCTCACAGCGACCGCACGGGATCACCGCTGGCACGATGACCTCGCGACCGACGAGGTGGCCCAGGTCGGCGCCGGCTTCGAGGACCGTTCCGGAAATCTCGTGCCCGAGGGTGAGGGGCAGGGGGTGTCGCGTCGGCACACCGTCCTGCCAGAACCCGATGTCGGTATGACACACGCCACAGCCAGCCACCTGGACCACGACCTCGTCGGGTCCGGGCTCGGGGCGGGGCACGTCTCTCAGTTCGAGAGGGGCCGAGGGCGCCGTCAGCTGGAGCGCCCTCACCGGACGAGCCCCCCGAGCAACTGGTCGGCGAACTGGGCGCCGAGTTCGGGCGAGCGGACGTGTCCCTCGGGCCGGTACCAGCGGGCGATCCAGTTGATGGCGCCCAGGATCGCGAAGACCGCGATCTTGGGATCGACCTCACGAAACTCCCCGGACTCGATCCCCTCGCTGACCAGACCGCGCAAGACGCGCTCGTAGCGGTCACGACCCGCGATGACCTCGGCGCGGCGTTGGGCCGAGAGCGCCGAGACCTCGAAGGCCAGAGGGGAGCCCTCGAGCTCGTCGGTCATCACGCGCACGTGCTCGCGGATCAGATAGGCCAACCGGTCCCGGGCGCAGCTGCAGCACTCGGTCGACTCGGCGATCATGCGATCCAGTTCGTGCAGCGACTCCTGGTGGCAGGCGAACAGGATCGAGTCCTTGTCTTCGAAATAGTGGTAGAGGGCGGTCTTCCGCATGCCCAGGCGCTCGGCGATGTCCTCGAGCGTCGTCGCGTGATACCCCTTCTCACGCACCGTTTCGAGGGCCGCGTGCAGGATTTCGCTGCGACGACGGGCTCGTTTCTCGCGGACGTGGGGCGAGGCTGTGGGTGAGAGCTGGGTGGGCACGGATCTCCTGGGATTCTACGGATTTCCCGACAATTTGAAGATAGGTAAGAAAATCGACCGAATGTTCAAAAAACGCAAGCCTCGCATTTCGGGAATCCGGTGGGGCACTATGAGGTCTGGAGGGATCGACCTACACGAGTCCAGGAGACGCACCGATGCCCCGGGTCCGTCACAACGTTCTGATGGTGTCGCAGCAGTTCAGTCCTGTGTGCTGGCTGGCATGCGCGACGATGATCATGCAGTACAAGCGCAACATGACGCCCGACGCGTCGCAGCTCGGAATCACGCGCGACGATTTTCGCGAGCCGGGATACACGATCGAATCCGAGACCGCAAACAACGAGGAGACATACGCCTATCTCCGGCGGTTGAGCTTCACCGTCACCAACAGCGAGCGGGTCCAGCGCTCTGTGCCCAGCCCCGGGGCCATCGTCCCCGACCGGCCCACCATGGCGCCGCCGCCGCTGCGTGACACCCGGCTCGCCATGAGCCCGGGTGAGCGACTCATCCACTGGCTGTTGGTCAACAAGGGGCCCTTCATACTCAATCATCATTGCGGCGCGTTTTCGTACGGCCCCGGGGGAACCCCGCGATCAGGAGCGCATGCGGTCGTGATCACGGGGCTCGATACCACTCCGCCGCGGTCCCGCGTCTACTTCAACAACCCCTGGGGCACCAAGGACGTCACGACCACCACCACTTCGATCGCGGCCGCCTGGCAGCGCTGGGAGCGAGCGGGCGGATTGTCCTTCGCCTATCTGGATTGAGGCGGGATGAGGCGGAGGCGAGGGTTTGGTGCTGTGCCGCCGTCTCCGAATCCTCAGCTACCTGAGAATGCCGCGTCGAACGCCGAAGCCGATGGCGGGAATTCCAGCCGTCGAATCACCGCACAGGCTTCGGCCGCGCCGTGCTCTCGATCCATGCCGGCGTCTTCCCACTCCACGGAGAGGGGTCCGGTGTAGCCTGCGCGGTTGAGTGCTCGGATCACCTCCTCGAAGGGCACCTTGCCGCGCCCCACCGAACGGAAATCCCAGTGGCGATCACGGTGTCCGAAGGGCAGATGCCCCCCGAACACCCCGGATGGCGTAGGCACGTCCGACCACCACACGTCTTTCATGTGCGCGTGGAAGATGCGTTCGCCGAAGGCAGCGATGAAGCCGACGCAGTCGGCTCCTTGATAGGCCAGGTGGCTCGGGTCGTAGTTGAAGCCGAAGGCCGGGTGGTGGTCGAGCGCGGACAGCGCCCGCTCGGCGGTGGAGAGGTCGAAGGCGATCTCGGTGGGGTGGACCTCCAACGCGAAGCGCACGCCCTCGCTCTCGAAGCTGTCGAGAATGGGGGTCCAGCGGCGTGCGAAGTCGTCGAAGCCCGCAGCGATCATCTCTTCGGAGACCGGCGGAAAGCCGTAGAGAAGATGCCAGATGGCGCTGCCCGTGAAGCCGTTGACGACGCTCACCCCCAGGTGGGCCGCTGCGCGGGCGGTTCGGACCATCTCCTCGGCGGCCCGACCTCGCACCCCCTCGGCGTCTCCGTCGCCCCAGACGTGCGCGGGCAGGATCGAGCGATGCCGTGCGTCGATGGGATCACACACGGCCTGGCCCACGAGGTGGTTGCTCACCGCGAACACGGAGAGCCCGTGGCGGGCGAGCAGGGCGGTGCGGTCGTGGCAGTAGTCCGGCTCGGCGAGGGCCCGCGTGACGTCGAAGTGGTCGCCCCAACAGGCGAGCTCGAGACCGTCGTAACCCCAGGCCGCGGCCTTTGCGGCCAGCGTCTCGAGGGGCAGATCGGCCCACTGGCCGGTGAAGAGGGTGATGGGACGGGGCATGGCGCGGCTTCGACGTCTTCGGGTGGCTGTGAGCGATGCCGCACGATGGAGGGGCAGGGGACCGCGGGCAAGCGGCGGTGCGAGCATGGGCCCAGGGGGCTGTCGAATGCCTCGGTGCGGTAGTGGACGCCGAGAGCGGCACAATTCCGACCGGGTGGTCCAGGGTACGCATCCGCTCCCTCCGCCGCTCTGCGCCCACGGCGACTCTTCGGCAATCCCCGGGACGAGCACTCACAATTGCAGAGCGGGACTTATGGCCATAACATCTGATATGGCAAGAACCACTGTGCGCTCCACCTTCGCGCTCGACCCCGAAACCGCATCGGCCCTCGGTGGACTCGCCGTCAAATGGGGGGTGTCGAAGTCCGAAGCCCTGCGGCGGATCGTGCGCACAGCCTCGATGATCGAAGACGCCGATGCCGCCGCCGACTCCCTCGTCGCGCTCCGCGAGATTCAGGAACGCCTCGAGCTGACTCCCGAGAAGATGTCGGCCTGGCTCCGGGAGGCGAAGGCGCTACGCAAGGGTCCGGGTCCGTGAGTCGACGGCGGCCCCGTTCCATTCACCTCGACACCAGTTTTCTCATCCGGGCGCTGGATCCCGCGTCAACCGAGTCGGAGGTTTTGCAGGGTTGGCTCACCGACCGGCGCTTCATCGCCCTGTCGGCGCTCGCCTGGGGTGAGTTCCTGTGTGGCCCCCTCGAGCAGGCGGACGTCGCTGTCGCGAGCCGCATCGCTCACCGGTTCGTTCCCGTCGGCGTGGACGAAGCGACGGAAGCGGCTCGCCTCTTCAATGGCACGGGCCGGCGCCGGGGCAGCTTCGCCGACTGTCTGATCGCCGCCAGCGCCATCTTGGCCGATGCCGAACTCGCGACGTCGAATCGCACCGACTTCGAGAGGTTCGCCGACGAAGGGTTGCGGGTCGTTGACGACGGATTCCGATCGCCGGATCCCGCTCGATGAGATGGTGGCGCGAGATCGTTCGGAGCTTCACGGCCTTTCCCGTCCGCGACCAGCGGGCGGCCGTCCGGGATCATGGTGTTCGCCGGCTTGATGTTCCGCTGGATCACGCCGTGGCGATGTGCGTGATCCAGCGCCTCGGCGATGTCGGTCGGGATGCGGACCGCATCGGCCACCGGGAGCTGACGCTCGAGCCCAAACTCCACGGTTCGTTCAGCGTGCTCGCGCGCCCATGAGTGCGTTGAACAAGAATTTGTACGTGCCGTGCGTCTGGGCCCGATGTTGGGTCCGGAAGCCGATCAACACGACCTGCCCCTCGCCGTGATCGACGGTGAGCATGGCCGCACGGTCGGCGATCACATCTTCACCGTCGAGTTGCCCACTCTGCAGGATATCTCGTTCGGCGTACTCCGCGACCCGCCTCATCTGCTGGCCAGTTCCCGAGCGTTCGACTTCGTAGACCTGATTGGCACCGAAGAAGACCACGAGGGCCTCATCGGGCATACCCCAGGCCATGGGGTGGTCGGTGTCGACGTCGACTCTCAACGTCGAGCCATGCGCCCAGAACTCGGTCGTGGGGACCCCGGCCACGACGTTCCGCACCGGCAAGTCGAAGCCGTCGATCGCCAGATCCCCCGCCTCCGCGAAGGTCACGAGGGTGCCACCCGACTGGACGAAGGCATCCAGCGCCTGCACACCCTCCTGCCCGAATCCGCTCCGGTACTCGTCCGGGTACACCTTGGGCTGCGGCCAGTCCCCGGTCATGCGGCCGAGGTCATCGGCCGGCAGTACGATGACGTCGAAGCGCTCGGCGAGCTGACCGGAAAGAATGTCGGCGTCCCTGACCGTCTCGTACGGAAACTCGAACTGCTCGAGGAGCAGCCGGGTCCAGCCCTCATCGATGTTGCCGCCCCAATACCGTTGGAACAGGCCGACCCGACGCTGCTCGAGAAGAGGAGCGTAGTCGGCTCCGGCGTCGACATTCATGGCCGCGAAGTCGACCCCTGTCTCGCTGGCCACCCGCTCCACGACTCCATCGGGGGCATCGGGAATCCAGAAGCTACCCGCCCCGTGCGGTCCGTGGTCACGCACGAACCGGTGCACCTGCACCCCCTCGGACCAGAGCAGATTGACGGCCCGAAAGGCGTCGTTGGCCCGCGCATCGACGAAGAAACCCTCGCTCCCACGCGTGACCGATCCGCGGGGCGCCAGGTCGGTGCGTACCACCGACGTGCCGACCTCGATCGGTGATCGAACGGGATCGACCCGCACGCCCATGAACTCGGCCAATACGTCACCCGACATGTCGTAGGGACGAATCGGGGTGCCGTCGGGCTGTCGTGTGTAGCTGTTCTGCGGGTAGAAGGTACGCTCGAGAAGCCAGCGAATGACCCCTCTTTTCGGCTGGGCGGTGGTCACGATCCAACTTCCCGCGTCGTAGGTGCGGCCTTCGTGGGTGAAAGCTTCGGCACTGACCTGCACTTCGATGCCCTGCCCGAGAAGTTTGTTGATCATCCTGGCTGCCGTGAGCGGATCATGTTGTGCCGCCGGGATCACGTATGCTTTGACCTCTCCGACTCGTCCGCGCTCGACCTGCCTGGACGACTTGAGGTACGCGTTTCGCAGAACCATGTCGCGGTTCTTGGCGGCGATGTCGAGCGTCTGGAAGGTGGCGATCCGCTGGTTGATCACGATGTCGCGCACGGTCCACCACCCACCCTGCCAAGGGCTGGGAAAGGTGGTCTGTGCCTCGTACTCGGGCAGTTGCCGCGACCCGCTCAGCTGCTCGGGATGCACGTACAACGGGGTCGCCAGACTCGCACTGGCCGATTCGGTCAGCATGCCCGCGATGTTGTGGAACGGGGTGATCCAGTGGAAGCCGAAGTGGCCCCAGCCACTATAGACGGCCGCGTTGACGACTCCCTCGCGCCCCTCGGATTCGAGGCCGTAGGCCATCTGAGCGCCGTACCAGGCCATTTCCCGCCAGACGAGGGGATCGCCCTCGGGCCGGATGGGCTCGGCATAGGGCGGCACGTACATGCGCGGCCCGTAGGCTCCCATCTGGTGATGGTCGACGTAGGCCTGGGGCACCCACTCCCGGAACAGGATCTCGGCTCCGTACTGCGACTCGACGGTGTTCTGCATGAACGCGTCGCGATTGTTGTCGTGCCCGATGTAGTGGTGATAGAGCTCCGGCAGCTGCACGGCTTCGAACTCGGTTCCCATCCACCGGTCGTACCAATCGGTGACGATGTGGCTTCCGTCGGGGTTGAACGCCGGGATCAGGATCGAGACCGTCTCGTCGAGGATCCGCGACATGGTTTCGTCGGACCTCGTCGCCATCTCGTAGAGGACCTCAGGCGGAGTCTGCGAGCCCGCGACCTCGCTCGAATGCAGGCCGTAGGACTGAACTACCACGGCCTTCCCGCCGGCTATCGCAGCTTCGATCTCGGCATCGCTCACTCCCCTCGGGTCCTGAAGGGTGCGATTGAACGCCTGGAGACGCTCCAGGTTGGCCAGGTTCTCGGGCGACGAGACGAAGACGACGAGAAACGGGTGGCCCAGCGTCGAGGGACCCACGTTGCGCACCTCGATCCGGTCGCTGGCGGCACCGATCATCTCGTAGTACTCGACCAGGCGGTCCCATCGTACCAGCTGTCGGTTGGCGCCCATCGGGTGCCCGAAGAACGTCTCCGGAGATGGGATCGTCGCCTCGGCGTCGACCATGCGCTGGGTCTGGGCATGGGCCGCAGAGGCCATGATCAGAAAGGACAACGTGATCAAACGCATGAAACGCATGATTGCTCCAGGCACAAAAGGAGTCGTGACGCCTTCAGCCTGGGGTCAGGGCGCCGTGGTGGCAAGGAGCGATCCGCGTTCTCCATCGGTCGCGAGATTGGAGTCATGGCGTTCGCGGGGGGGGCCGATGACGGCAAGCTCGTGGACAGCCGCGGATTGGAGGGCCAGTTTCCGGAAGTCTTGCTTGTGTCGCGAGCCGGTGCGGCGACGCCCGTCCAGGAAGGATGGTCCTTCGACCCTTCTCCCTCCTCCGGAAACCGCAGTTGGTCATTCTCCCCCGACGGAGCCCGCATCGCGGTGAAGATCCGGAAGGAACTGGGTGCCGACATCTGGATCAAAGGATGGCCGAGCGGACCCCTGTCGCGCCTCACCTTCTACGAAGGGGAAGACCGGTGCGCGCGGTTCGCGCCGGACGGCGAGACGGTCACCTTCGTCTCGGACCGCGGCGGTGATCTGGGTCTGTGGAGCCGCAGGGCCGATGGGGCCGGTGGCGCGGAGTCGGCGCCGGCGGTCTCTCTCGAGTCGCCCTCTTCCTGGGATGTGACCGCCGACGACCAGACGCTCCTCATGGCCCGCATCGCGACCTTCCGCTCGTGTTTCAGGTCATCCGCCAGATAGACGGCGGCGATTCGGCCCTCGCCGATCTGACGGTCGACGGTGTAGCGGCCTTTCGATGCGGCGTGCAGGCGGCCTACGGCGTCCGGCATAAGTCATGGCGATGAGCGAGGGACTGAAATCTGCTCGACCACAGGGTCAGCCAAGATCTGCGCAACTCTGCCAGCGAGCCCAACATGTCGATTGTACGGGCGTCGCGCGACCCTACCGTGGGCCGCGCCAGCAGCCATCGCTACGACGCGGTGCACTCGGCGGCTCGCACCTCCGACACCCGGTCACCACCTGGGTCCCGTCGCAGAACCGCGCAACGTCGGGTCGCGCTTCTTTCACCGACTGCGGGGCCATGATCCACAACCAGGAGTGTCGCTGGGCGAGGCAGGGTTGTTTGGTGCCGGTCGCTCGTCGACAGGTGCTGTGGTGGGCGCTGATTCCAGGGGCAGCGCGTCCGTGGTGGGAGGGGGATCGATGCGGCTGCTCGCCCAAGGAAGGATGTGGCGTTCTCCCGAAGGGCGGGACACGCTGGGATGAGCGAGAGCCCAGCACCCCCACCCCCACAGGCGACCACGCATGGACCGGTATGTCGGGCTGGATGCGCATGCGTCGAGCGGCAGGCTCGGAGTGGTGACGCCGAAGGGAAAGCGGGTGGGATGGCAGGTGGTGGAGACGAACGCGCGGTGCCCGATCGAGGCCGTTCGGCAGGTCTCCGCGCCCGGGACATCCGCCTCGAGGAGGGCACGCTGTCGGAGCGGCTCCGAAGAGTGTGTGTCGCTCGCACGGGGTGTGAAAGGTGGGCGGGCGTCGGCCCACACGGCAGCGAAGCGTGGGGAGTTGCTACCTGAGGGGAGGTTGAGGCGAGACGATCTCAGCAGGCGGGTTGAATCTCCACCCGGCGGTTCGCGGCCTTTCCCGCCGCCGACTCGTTGTCGGCTATCGGCTGCGCCTCTCCCACGCCGACGGCGGTCACGCGGGCGGCCTCGACCCCCCGCTCGACCAGCCAGGCCACCACGGCGGCGGCCCGACGCTGGGACAGGTCGAGGTTGTAGGCCTCCGTGGCGTCGGAGTCGGTGTGACCCTCGACCGTGACGGCCAGATCGGGTCGTGCCTCGAGTGCAGCCAGGATCTGTGCGAGCGCCGGCTCCGAGTCCGGGCGCAGCCGATCGGAGTCCACGTCGAAGTTCACCCCGTAGATGACTGCCGCCTCGCAGGCGTCGAGCGCCACTCCCACGCCGTTGGTGGGTTCGCCCGCGGCGGGCGAGCAGCGGGTGGGATCGCCGCCGGGCTCTCCGATCGTGCGACCGTAGGATCGTCCCACTTCGACACCGAGCAGATGGCCCTCGCTGTTGATGAGGAAGAGGCTGGGGATTCCGTCGCTGGCGAGCACCTTCAGAATGCCGTTCTCGATCCCCCCGCTCAACTCGCGGACCGCGCCGCCCGACTGCACGCAGCCCATGACGAGGGCGCCGTCCTGGAGGAGTTCGATGCGATTGGCGTTGGCCCCTCCGCCCCCGCCCCCGGTGAGGAAGATTCCGGTGAACTCGTCCGGCTCGGCCTCGCGCGGTGCCTGCTCTCCGTACCCTCGCAGGTCGGTGAAGGCGGTGCCGCGGTAGTCGTCCGGGTCGACGACCTGACGGCCCTCGAGCGAGATGCGGAGCCAGCGGACGGCGGTCGACGCCGTGGCCGGAAACTCCTGATCGGCGTCGTAGACGTCCGGCGCGACGTCGAAGGTCACGAGCGTCTCGAAGTCGTCGTCGGGGCCGGTCGCCGACCCTTCGACCGTAACGGTTCGGATATGCGTGTCCCGGCAGCACCCGAAGCTCGACATGGGCGGCACGGCAAAGCTCGTGAACGTCGTGAGAGCCGGCAGCTCGACCAGCAGCTCGATCGGCTGCTCGGGCCCTTCCGAGCCGATACCGGCCAGGGCGACGAAGCCACCCAGCCCGTCGAGCACGGCACGCGCTGCCGTGCTCTGGAGCCGGTCTTCGGCGCGGAGCGGAAACGCGCCGCTTCCGTAGTCGATCAGGTCGGCCCGCACGGTGTCCTGCTTCGGTGCGGTGGGCTGATCGGGACCCGGGGTCGCGGCCCCCGCCCGGTGGACCCCGACGCTCCCGAGGATGGTCAGGATGGCGGCAAGGGCGAGAACGGTCCGTCGGTCGGTGGACATCGGAGTGGCTCGCGGTTGTCGGGTGGACGCTCGATTCTGTCGTACACCCTCGGTGCCGGGGGGCACTGACGCAAGCACGCACATGCGACTCCTTCTCGCCCGGGTCCTGGTGGCCTGCCTTGAGCCCCCCGCAGGTGAAGGGCCGTCTCCCTTCATCGATCAGGAATTCGTGCGACCGACGCAGGCATCCCGTTGGGCTCGCCGGCCGAGCAGCGGATATGCAATTGGCGGATCACCCGCTAGCGTGAATGATGTGGCAGAAACGCAGTGACGAGCCCTCCGCCTGGACCGCTTCTCCCGTCTGTAGCCGCCACAAGGCTGCGTAGATCACGTTCTCGGTGCTCGTGGTGTGTGAGCGCACCCTCGACACCTGAGGTCGGAGGTCACTTCGATTTCAACGAAGATTGGACTCCCTTCGAGCTTTCAGGAGGAGTGCAATGAGCTACCATCGGTCCCGCCAGGCCTCCGAGAAGAAAAATGTGGCTCCTCGCTGTTCTGGATGGGTAGCGGCGTGAGGCTGTAGGTTGGCAGGGGG
>CAZFRU010000070.1:0-16325 GCA_964521385.1 uncultured Gemmatimonadaceae bacterium
CATCCCTTCACCAACCCCGTCGATCAGACTCACGGACGCAAACAGGTGAAGACCCTGTATTCAGTAGAGGTACCCGAGTCCGATGTAGAGTTGGAACCCGGTCTCCGAACCCGTGCCCGCGTCGGCGGCCAGGACGAAGTTCTCGCCCATGCCCAGCCGCACGCCACCGCCCCACCCGCGGTGAAGGTCGGTCAGGAGTTCGCCGAAGCGCGGCTGGCCCTCCCAGACGCGACCGGCATCGGCGAAACCCGACAACACCGCGTGGAAGGGTCGACCTACGGCCTGGAACTCCGCAGCCCGCCATCGCACTTCGGCGTTCCACAGCATCATACCCCGGCCCGCGAACCGGTTGCGCAGCACTCCCCGCACCGATTTCGCGCCACCCAGGCCCTCCTGATCGCGGAACGACGTCTGGATCCGGTGGAGGTCGAAGAGGGGTACGCCTGCTCCCACTCCCTGAACCAGGATCCGATGGGCAACCACCACGGGCCCGACCGGCAGGTAGCGACGGTCCGTAACCGTCCATCGGGTGTAGCTCGTCTCGCTGCCCAGCCCCTCGTCGACCCGCTGAACCAGAACGTCGGACCAGGTGCCTCGTCGGGTGCCGGTCTCCCGGTCCCGGGTGTCCCAGACCAGCCCGGCCCGCACATGGTTGGCCGCCCCCTCCACAGCTGACCGGGCGCCCGTGGCGAGTTCCTCCGCCAACAGGGTGGTTCCCTCACCGTCGGGAACTGCCACGATGGATCCCCGGACGGCTCCCGCACCCAGGAGCACTCGCAGGGGGCTACTGCCCAGCGGACGCTGGAGGTTGATCAGAATGGAGCGCCGCGTGCGACCGAATCGGTAGTAGCGCGGATCGTCGTCCGTCACGAGCTGGGGATCGTAGGGTGCCCAATTTCCCGAACCGTAGTAGGGCGTGGCGATCTGTTCCTCGCTGCCGATGAAGGCGTCGAGCCGCCACCCTCGTGCGAGATCCGGCGAGTCGAAGAAGACGGTGAAGTCCCGGCGCCCTTTGGTGGTGAGAAATCCCGTGGGCTGAAGACTCCAGCGATAGGGAGCCAAGGTGCCGTCGCCGTAGTGGTAGAGGGCCACGACCGCACCGTACCCCACGCCCTCGTCGGCATCGAAGTTGAGGGCCGGCACCCCGCCAACCTCCAGACCGGTGCGGGCCGTGGGCGTCTGTGCGCCCGCGAGGCCAGCGTGTGCGACGAGGCAGGCCCCAGCGACCAGCACAGGTCCGAGACGGGCCGTCGCGAAGCGAGGCAGGGGGCCGACAGGAGCGGTGGCTCGGAGACGGGTCAGGTCGCGCATGGGGTACCTTTCCGGATAGAGGTTCCGTCGTCGGGCCATCACGATGGCGAGCGCCCCAGGGGGGCCGCCATACGTAGGGGAACGTAGGAGTCACCTGGGTCGGCCTACGTAGTCTGCGCGGTTGTGCGGTCGGCTCTCCGCGCGAAGGTTGGCGAGCGTTGCCCAAACCGATCACTGACCCAGGAGGGCGGTATGCGCGGGCGCGAAAAGAAAGCGCCGGGTCTCTGGAAGACCGTCTTGACCAGACCCGTCATGTCGTGGGCGCTCTACGATCTGGCCAACACGATCTTCTCGATGAACATCGTGTCCTTCTACCTGGCGCAGTGGGTCCTGGACATGGATGGCACGGACAGCACGTGGGGCTACGTCAACTCGCTCTCGATGGCGTTGGTGTTCATCTCGGCCCCCCTGCTGGGCGCCCTCTCCGACCAGGCGGGGCGTCGGCTTCCGTTCCTCAAGATCTGTACGATCGTCTGCGTGGCATGCACGGCGCTGCTCGGCCTGGGCGGGCTCTGGGTGACACTCGGCTTCTTCATCGTCGCGAACTATTTTTTCCAGGCGAGCCTGATCTTCTACGACGCGACGCTCTCGGTCGTGAGCACGCCGGCGACGAAGGGCACCGTGGGCGGCTTCGGCATCGGAGTCGGATACCTCGGCTCCTTCATCGGCGTCGTGACGGGTCTGGTCCTGTCGGATCGGATCGGATACGTGGGTGTCTTCCGCGCTACGGCGGTCCTGTTCGCGGTCTTCGCCATTCCCATCTTCATCTTCGTGAAGGAGTCGGGCGTCGAGCGAAAGGTGCGGGTGACCCTCGCCTCGGCCGGCCGGGCGCTGCGGCAAGTCAAGGACACGTTGCGGCATCTGCCTCGCTACCGGGGCCTCGGCCGATTCCTGCTGGGCAGGGCGTTCTACACCGATGCCGCCAACACCGTCATCATCTTTCTCGGCATCTACACCACCGAAGAGGTGGGCTTCGACGGCACCGGTGCCCAACTGCTTTTTCTCGCGGCCATCGCGTCGGCCGTCCTGGGGGGTTTGGTGCTCGGGTCGGTCGTGGACCGGGTCGGGCCGAAACGCACATTGAATCTCGTGCTCGGGTTGTGGATGGTGTCACTGGCAGGAGCCGTGGCGATCCCCGTCTTCGACCTTCCGCAGAACGCATTCTGGGCGGTGGCGTGTGTAGCGGGTATCGCGATGGGCGGAACGTGGACGGCCGACCGGCCCTACATGCTGATCCTCGCGCCGCCGAAGCGCCTGGGGGAGTTCTATGGGCTGTACAGCATGGTGGGGCGCTTTGCCGCGATCGTCGGACCGGCCATGTTCGCGCTCGTGTCCGAAGCACTCGGGTGGGGTCGCCCGGCGGCGATGGGCAGCCTGCTGCTCTGGATCGTGATCGCCTGGCTCATTCTCAGGAAGGTGACCGACGAAGAGCGCGCATGGGGCCCCGACGACCTGCTGGCAGAGGCCGCGTAATGCCTGTCGTCCCGCACCGGGTGGGACCGTTCGGTCGGAGGTCCTGGCTCGGTCGTGGGAGATCTTCCCTTCGGGGATCTACGGATCCGGCGGGGCGTGCGAGCCGTCATCTTTCGGGGGTGATGATGCTTCTCCCACGCCGATGAGCCGACATGAATCGCCCCTGGTCACACCTCGTTCTGCTCGCCCTCACGACCGTACTCGCGGGCGCCTGTTCACCCGTGGCCGACGAGGGCCCTGCTCGCGTCGTATTGGATTTCAACGAGGCGATCACCGCGCAGGATATCGCGGCGGCGGTAGCGCTGGTGGCGCCCGGTGCGGTGCAGTTCAGCCTGGGTGAATCCCACGCCGACATGGGGGGCACCGACGGAAGCCTCACCCAGGACCTCACCGCTCTCTGGCAGACGGTGGGGGCCGTGGTGTTCAACAGCGTCGACGCCTACGAGCGCACGGTCGAGATCGAAGAGGTGCGGGTCGAGGAAAATGTGGGCACCGTCTGGACCCGAACGCAGACCAGGACCGTTCGGAGTGGAGCCCGGGAGCCCATGGTGATCGACTTCACCGAAGCGTGGCTCCTGCTGCGGCTCGACGACGAATGGAAGATCGCCGGCGTCGCGAACAACCGCCCGGTGACCGATCCAGGCAGTTGATCGGAAGGCTCAAGGCCCGCAGTACCAATCGGCCTGCGCCGTCTGGTACACGGTCGAGAGTTCGTCGACCAGGCGGCGGCCGAGCGAGTCGGTCGCGAGATACTCGCCGCTGAGCTCGAGCCAGGGCGCCGCTTGCCTGGCCTCGAACAAGGCGAAGCTGTACGCCTTGCAATCGGGGCAGACCGCCGACTCCGCACAATCAGACTCGGCGCCCGAGCAGGCGCCGTAGACCGCGCGGGCCGCCACCAGGACCGACTCGAGCCGCTCGAACGACGGGGTCGGCCCGGTGCAGGTTCTCGAGGCGCCGCGAGCGATGCGGCGCAGCCCCGCACGAGACGATACGTCGAGCCTGCGGAATGGCAGGTCGAGAGGGTCGGCCGACAGCGGTTCTGCATCGAGATCGCCGAAGAGGGCCATGGTGAACTCGGGCTCGAACTGCGGAGGCGGCGGAGGTGGCGGCGGCAAGGTCGCCACCGGCGTGGCCCGCATCGCGACGTACAACGACGCGGCCACGGCCACCGCGACGCCCGTCGCCGCGAGGTAGCGCTGCTGCGGCAGGACCCAGGCGACGACGCCCCCCGTGATCGCGCCCGCCAGCAGGCCCATCAGCACGTAGATGGCCGCCGTGCTCCCTCCCGCCAGCCCCGACCCGGCCGGAGTGGTGAGTCGCGCCACGATGGCCCCGGCATACAGACCCGCGCCGGCCAACACGATGACCAGGGCTACGGCGAGGGCACCCGACGCCACCTTCACGGACGCACTCGGCCCGCCCCTGCCGCACCCTGCGCGCTACACCCCCTCGCCACATTCTGCGGCCACACGCTGCACGTCACAGTCGCACCCGGCGCAGGCGCAATGAATTCGCCACCACACTCACGCTGCTGAAGGCCATGGCCAGGGCGGCGAGAATCGGGTGCAATTGGCGCAGCATCATCGGCAGTCCCTCGAAGGGGTAGAGCACCCCGGCCGCCACCGGAATCAGCACGACGTTGTAGCCGAACGCCCAGAAGAGGTTTTCGCGGATCGTGCGCAGGGTCGCGGCCGAGAGGTGGAGCGCGCGATGCACCCCGGCGAGGTCACCGCTCATGAGGGCGATGTCGGCGGTCTCGACTGCGACATCGGTGCCGGTGCCCATGGCGATGCCGACATCGGCGGTCGCCAGCGCCGGGGCGTCGTTGATGCCGTCGCCCACCATGGCGACCGGCCCCTTCTTCTGGAGCTCGCGAATCACCCGCGCCTTCTCGTCGGGCAGCACCTCGGCGCGCACGTGGTCGATGCCCACCTGCTCGGCCACGGCCAGGGCGGTCCGTTCGTTGTCACCGGTCAGCAGCACCACCTCGAGGCCCCGCCGACGGAGCTCGGCGACGGCCGCCGCCGAACCCTCCTTGACCGCGTCGGCCACGGCGAGCACCCCGACGGCCGCACCATCGACCGCCACCCGCACCGCCGTCCTCGCCTGAGCCTCCTGCCGTTCTGCCAGGCTGTCGGTCAGGGTGGCGTCGATGCCCCCGGACTCGAGAAACCGCCGGCTGCCGACCCAGACGTCACGCTCCCCGACGCGGGCCTGGATCCCGCGTCCCGTGTCGGCCCGGGACTCGTCAGGCGTCAGGACGGTGAGCCCTCGCTCGGCTGCACCCCGCACGATCGCCTCACCCACCGGGTGTTCACTGCCCATCTCCGCCCCGGCAGCCAGAGCCAGCACCTCGTCCTCGGTCCACCCTGCCAGGGGGCTCACCTCGAGCAGGGTGGGCTCGCCCCGGGTGACCGTGCCCGTCTTGTCGAGCACCACCGTCGTGAGCGACCGCGCACGCTCGAGCGCCGAGGCATCGCGAAAGAGGATTCCGGCCTCGGCGCCCTTGCCGGTGCCCACCATCAAGGCCGTGGGCGTGGCCAGGCCCAGGGCACACGGACAGGCGATCACCAGCACCGCCACCAGGCGGATCAGGCTGTCGGTGAAGCCGGCCCCGACTCCCCAGAACCAGATCGCGAAGGTCGCAGCGGCAATGACCAGCACCACCGGCACGAAGACGGCCGCCACCTGATCCACCAGCGCCTGGATCGGCGCGCGGCTCCCCTGTGCCTCGCGCACCATGTCGACGATGCGCGCCAGCGCGGTGTCCCGTCCGACCCGGGTGGCCCGCATCTCGAGCGACCCGCTGCGGTTCATGGTGGCACCGGTGAGGAGATCGCCGGGTCCCTTCTCGATCGGTACGCTCTCGCCGGTGAGCATGCTCTCGTCGACGACGGAGCGCCCTCGGAGTACCTCTCCGTCGGTGGGCACGGTCTCACCCGGGCGTACCCGCAGACGGTCGCCCACGCGAATGCGCTCCTGGGGCACGTCGATCTCACGGCCATCGTCTTCGATGCGGCGCGCGACCTTGGGCCGCAGGTCGAGCAGGGCGCGCAGAGCCGCGCCCGTGCGACCCTTGGCACGCGCTTCGAGCAACTTGCCGAGCTTGATCAGCGTGAGGATCACCGCCGCAGTCTCGAAGTAGACGTGCTCGCCGAGCGCCGTGCTCCCGGTCGCGAGCGCCAGCGTGACCGGCACCGACCAGAAGTAGGCGACCGACGTGCCCAGGGCGACCAGCACGTCCATGTTGGCCGTGCGATTGCGCAGCGCCTTTGCGGCACCCACGTAGTAGTCGCGGCCCGTGTAGAACTGGACCGGGGTCGCCAGCGCCCACATCAGCACGTTCGCCCATGCGGCATGGGCCCACAGACCGACCAGTCCGAAGTCCCGGGCCATGCTGAACACGAAGAGCGGTACCGTGAAGATGGCGCCGACCACGAAGGCGCGCGTCTGCCTCGCAATCTCGGCAGCCCGCGCGCGTGCCTCGGGGTCGCCCTCATCCTCCCCCCCCTCGGCTTGATCGACCACCCCGTACCCGACGTCTTCGATCGCCCGCACCAGCACCTCACGTTCCACGCCGGCCACCACCTCGACCGTGGCCCGTTCCGAAGCGAAGTTGACCGACGCCTCGACCACGCCGGGCACGCGGGAGCGCAAGGTGCGTTCAATGGTGGCCACGCAGTTGGCGCAGGTCATTCCGGTCAGGGCCAGCTCGAACCGCTGCGTCGGCACGTCATAGCCGGCGTGTCGCACCCGCTCGACCAGGGCGTCTTCCGATACCACCTTCGGGTCGAAGACCAGCGTCGCCCGCTCCGACGCGTAGTTGACCGAAGCCTCCTGAACTCCTGTGGTCTTGCGTAGGGTGCGCTCGACGGTACCCGCGCAGTTCGTACAGGTCATCCCGGTGACCGGGAAGCTCAGCTCACGGTTCGGCATGGCGGGCCGCGCTCAACCCGCTGCGGGATAATTGATCTCGGCCAGGAGGGCCTCGACGGCCTGCCATGAGGTGCGGCCTTCGTCCCAGGCCACGGTCACGGTCTGCGCGGCGGCGTCGGCCTGCACCCTCGTGACTCCGTCGAGTTCGCCTACTTCGCGCTCGATGGTCTTCACGCAGTGCCCGCACGAGATGGTGGGCACGGATACGGTTTTCTCGGTCATGCGATCGGCTCTCCAGGGTCCAGGGGTCGAGGTTGACGCAGGTCTAGCGCGAGGTCAGGAAGCTACGCGGATCCACGCTGGTGGTTCCGTACCGCACCACCCAGTGCAGGTGGGGTCCGGTCACTCGGCCCGTGGCGCCCACCCGCCCGATGGGGGTCCCGGCCTGGACCGTATCGCCTACGGCCACCAGTTGTTCGCTCAGATGAAAGTACCCGCTCAGCAGTCCACCGCCGTGGTTCAGGTAGACGATGTTGCCCGCGAGCAGAAACGAGTCGACCAGAGCCACCACCCCGCGGGTGGGGGCAACCACCAGGTCGCCGGGGTTTCCCGCGAGATCCAGGCCGAGGTGCCGGCTCGAGACCTGTCCGTTGAATTCGCGGCCGTTGCCGAATCCGCTCGTGACACGCGAGTCCCGGGGTGCCTGGCGCTCGTCTCCCCACAACCGGGGGGCGGCGTGGGCCTGCCGAGCCACCATGGCAGCCTTCTCCTGATCACGGGCAAGTCGCGCGGCATCGGCTTCATTGAGCGGAGCGCCGAGGCGGGGAGACACGGTGAGCCGCTCGTGCGTGTAGTCGCCGGCGCCAACCGCGATGGCGGGGGCCAGAGTCTGCTGCCGACCGTCGCCATAGATCACGACCAACGAGACGCTCAGCGAGCCCTCGGTGTCGATGGGCGCGGGCGCGAAGCTCTCGAAGCTGCCGTCCGCCGCAGGCCGGAAGTGGAGCATTTCACCTCCCACCTCGCCGCGCACCTCGGCAATCGCGGCGTCGGCGTCGACCACCCGCAGCGTGAACAGGTGTCCCTGGACCGGGCGCTCCGGAATCCAGGACACCACCGGAGAGGGGTGTTGGGGCGCGGTCCAGCCGAGGATCGCCAGCGCGAGGGTCGAGAGCCAGGGAGTCATGGCTCCCCTCTACCCCGCGAGTCCGACAAAGCGCCACATGGGCGTTCCCACCCCTTGCCCCCACCCTGACACTTCCGTATTCCCTACGTCGTATGTAAAACCGAAACGCCCCATTGCCCGCTACATGCCGAGGACTCCAGCCATGGTTCCCAACCGCCCCGGTGACTTCGAACAACAGGTACTCCTGGCCGTATGGCGGTTGGCGGATCGCGCGTACGGCGCGTCGGTGCGCGACGAACTCGAGCAGCGCACGGGCACGCCCGTGGCCCAGGGCGCGGTCTATACCACGCTGGTCCGGCTCGAAAAGAAGGGCTACCTGCGCTCCCACCTCTCCGATCCCACACCGGTGCGGGGCGGCAAAGCCAAGCGCTTCTTCGCCATCACCCCCGAGGGCAAACGCGGAGTCGAAGAGGTGCGTCGCGTCATGGATCGCCTCTGGGACGGGCTCCCCGCTCCCGACGCCGCCCCCCGCGGGTCGAGTTGAGCGACGTGCCTCGCCCCCACGCGCCGCCCGCACTGGCCCGCGGGCTGCTCCGCCTGCTGCTACCGGGCAGCGTCCGCGATGCCTTCATGGGCGATCTCGAAGAACGGTTCACGCGAGAGGCCGCCCACGACCTCGGGCGAGCGCGCCGCCGCTACTGGGCCGATGCTCTTTCACCCAGCGTTCTGCGCCTCCGTCGTGAGGTGCAGGGCATGCCCCTGCCACCGGGCTCGTCGCCCGCCACCGGAGGTGGAGACGGATTCATGACCTCACTCGCCACAGATCTGAAGTTCGCCTTCCGCATGCTCCGCAAGGCGCCGGGATTCACGGCGGTGGCGGTGCTCTCCCTCGCACTGGGCATCGGCCCCAACACGGCCATCTTCTCGATCGTCGACGCGACGCTCTTCCAGGATTGGGGGGTGCCCGAACCCGAGTCGATCGTCGACATGTACTCGCTCACCGAAGACGGGCGGTACTTCTATACCTACTACCGGGTCTATGAACTGATCGAAGGCGGCGCCGACGACGCCTTCACCGATGTCGCGGCCTCGGCCCAACAGTCGGGCAACCTCGAGGTCGGCGGCGTTGCCGAGCTCGCCCTGGGTGAACTGGTGACGGGCAACTACTTCGACGTGCTCGGTGTCCGTGCCGCCCGGGGTCGGACCTTTCTGCCCGAAGAAGACGCCACTCCCGGCACCCACCCGGTGGTCGTGCTGTCGGACCGCTTCTGGCGCACCCGCCTGGCGTCCGACCCCGACGTCGTGGGCGGAGACATTCGCTTGAATGGCCGACCCTACACCGTGGTGGGAATCGCGCCGCGCGAGTTCAGGGGACGGATCATACCCGCGGTGGGAACCGATTTCTGGGTGCCGTTGCGCATGTATCCGCATCTGGCGCCCGGCCAGATGACCAATGGCAACCTGTTCTTCATGGGACGGCTCCGACCCGGGGTCACCACCGATCAGGCGCGCTCGATCCTCGACGCCGTGGCGGCTCGCTTCAACGAGGAGCGCGATTCACGCTCCCAGCTCACCATCGGCGCCGTGAACCTCGGTGAGGTCTGGCTCAACCCGAGCTTCGACCGGACCATCGGCGCCATGGCCGTGCTGCTCTTCGCCACGGTCGGACTCGTGCTCCTGGTGGCGTGCGTGAACCTGGCGAGCTTTCTCCTGGCTCGAGCCACGGATCGTCGCAAGGAGATGGCCATTCGGGTGGCCATGGGCGCCGGAAAGGGGGCGATCCTGAGACAGCTCCTCGTCGAATCGCTGGTGCTGGCGACGCTGGGCGGAGGACTGGGATTGGTATTGGGGCTGGGGGCCTCCCGTCTGCTCGCGGGACTCGATCCCCCCATCGACGTGCCGTTCCACCTCGAGGTGGGACTCAACGCCCGGCTACTGCTGTTCACCGGCGGGGCCAGCCTCCTGGCGGCGTTGGTGTTCGGGCTCGCTCCGGCCCTGGAAGCCACCCGGGCGCCGGTGGCGGCGACGTTGAGGGACGAGGGCGGCGCGGCTGCCGGTCGGTCGAAGGGGCGAGCACGCTCCCTGCTCGTGGGCGCCCAGATGGTCCTGTCGACCGTGCTGCTCTTCGCCGCAGCGCTCTTCCTGCGCAGCCTCCAGTCGGCCACAGCGGTCGATGTGGGCTTCGACACCGGCCCGGCCGCCGTGGTGACGCTCGAGCCCTGGGCCTCGGAGATGAGCGACGACGAGCGACGGATCTTCGCGGACGAGTTGATGCGCGGTGTCGCCGCGCTACCGGGCGTCGAACGGTTCGGGCTGACGAACAGGCTTCCGCTGGACCTCGGCGTGACCAACACCTCGTTCACGATCCCCGGAGTCGATCCTCCGCCCAATGCAGACCGGCATGTATTGGAATACGCGGCGGTCTCTCCGGGCTACCTCGTCACCATGGGAATCGACGTCGTCGAGGGGCGGGGTTTCACCGACAGCGACATGGCGCCGGAGACGAGCAGCGCCGTGGCGATCCTCACCCGAGCGGCGGCTGAACGGTACTGGCCCGGTGAGAGCGCGGTAGGGCGCGTGTTGTTTCGCGGCGGCGATACCGACCGCGCGGTGACCGTGGTGGGCATCGCCGACGACGCCAAGATCTGGAGCCTTACCGAGCAGCCGCGCGCGTACCTGTACCTGCCCCTGCCCGAGAGCGGCTTCGGTAGCTACGTCGTGGTGGCTCGCAGCACACTTCCCCCTGCCCGGCTGGCCGAATCGATCCGAGCCGAAGCCCGGCGGCTGCGCCCCGACGTACTGGTGTCCGGCACCGGCACCATGAACGACCACCTGGCCTACATCTACTTCCTGCCGCGCATGGCCGCGCTCCTGATCACCCTGATCGGGGTGTTGGCGCTGATCCTGGCCTGTGTGGGTCTCTACGGCATGGTGAGCTATTCGGTGGCCCGTCGCGCACGCGAAGTCGGTATCCGAATGGCGCTGGGGGCCGACCGCAGCGACGTGGTAAGTCTGGTCGTCCGCAACGGACTGATCGTGGTGGCCGTGGGGGGTCTGGTGGGGATCGTCGCGACTCTCGGCCTGGGCTCGCTGCTGGAGCGATTCCTGATCGGGGTCGACGGGCTCGATCCCCTGGCGATGCTCGCCGCGCCGACCGTGCTCTTTGCGCTCGCTGCGGTGGCCGCCTATCTCCCCGCACGGCGGGTGAGTCGGGTCGACCCGATCGACGCCCTCCGCAGCGACTGACCCGCCGGGGGGCTCCTGCGCAGCCGACGAGGGTAGACGCTGGCATGGACCCTCTTCCTGTGCACCCATGCTTCACCGCGGTCCGCCACCGTGCCCCGTCGGCGGCATGGGTACTGGCCGGGCTGTTCATCGCCCTGCCCTGCTCGGTGGCCGCGCAGTCCGACCCCTCACCGCCCGACACCGTAGCGGTCGAGTTCCTGAGGGGGTTTCAGTCGATGGCCTGGGAGGGGCTTGCGCAGCGTCTGCATCCCGACGCCCTGGCCTACCTGCGGCTGGCGGTCGACATCGTGGTCGAGTACGACGATACGGGCTGGGCCCTGGCCAACCTGGGTGGCGCCGACAGCAGGTCTTCATACGACGCCAGCTCCGATGCCGCCGTCTTCGTCCGGGTCATGACCTGGGTGGGCTCGCACGCGCCAGGGCTCTCGTCGTCGTTCGCGTCGAGGCGCTTCGAAGCGCTGGGATCGGTGGCCGAGGGAGAGGAGGTATCGCACGTGGTCTACCGTGTCACGACTCTCGCACAGGGGGCCGAACCGACCGTGCAGGTGGCCACCCTACTTCGGCTGCCATCGGGCTGGAAGGTGCAGGATGCGCCCGAGATCCGGGCGCTGCACACGGCGCTGAGGGGGATCCCGGTTCCGCGCCGATCGGCCGACAGATCGTCCGACCGCAGGTAGCGCCCGAGCTTCGATGCGCTCGGTGTAGCGCTCGACCAATGCGAAGTTCATCATCGAGGGTCGGCACCACACCACCGATAGGGGCATGACGATTCTACCTGGAGAAACAACAATGGATTGCACACACCTCGACCAGATCAGGGAAGTTGCGCCGAGCGCGAACGGCTGCGAGGAATGCTTGCAGACGGGCGACCGCTGGGTGCATTTGCGGCTGTGCAGGGTCTGCGGTCACGTCGGCTGTTGCGACGATTCCAGGAACAAGCACGCCACCCGACATTTTCACGCCACACAGCACCCGATCATCCAATCGTTCGAGCCGGGCGAGCATTGGGGCTATTGCTACGTGGACGATCTGTTCATGAAGACGCTGCCAGCATGAGAGAAGCCGAGGATCCACGCGTCGCTGACGAGCGTGAACGTCGCAACGCGGAGTACAAGCGTGCCCATCCGACAGCGTTTCCGCGTCTCGATGAAGGGCAACTGGCAACGATCGAGGAGTTTGCCCAGCGCAAGACGTATCGCGATGGCGAGTATCTGCTTCGGGCGGGCGATACCGAATTCAGATTCCACGTCATCGAGACGGGGCGCGTCGAAATCGTCGACCGCTCATCGGGCATCGCGCGCACAGTTCTGGTTCACGAACCCGGCGAGTTCACCGGTGACCTGGCAAATCTGGCGGGCCGCACGTCGAATGTGGATGCGGTCGCGTTGGGCGATGTCGATGTCTGGGAAGTCTCCAACCCGAGCTTTCAGCAGATCATCAGCGAGCGGCCCAACCTCAGCGATCTGGTTCTGCAAACCTTCATCGCCCGGTCGGGTGCGCTGGTCGGGCGTGAAGATTTCACCGGCTTGCGCGTCATCGGTTCGCAGTACTCACGGGACACCTTTCGCATCCGCGATTTTCTGTCCAGGAACGGTGTCCTGTATACCTGGATCAACGTCGAGACCGACGCTCAGGTCGGCGCACTGATGGAGCAGTTTCAGATTCGGCCTGAAGAAACCCCGGTCGTGAGCTACGCCGACGATTGGATGTTGCGCAACCCGACCAACAGCGAACTGGCGGAGAAGGTCGGCCTCAAGAGCGTTACCAGTGCCGATACCCTGTATGATCTGGCAATCGTCGGCGGCGGCCCCGCCGGGTTGGCGGCGGCCGTGTACGGTGCGTCCGAGGGGCTGAAGACGATCGTGCTGGAACGCATCGCGCCCGGAGGGCAAGCGGCGGGCAGCGCGAAGATCGAAAACTATCTCGGCTTTCCCACGGGCCTGTCCGGCGCCGAACTCGCTGAACGTGCGACGCTGCAAGCTCGGAAATTCGGCGCCCAGCTGTCGACGCCGGCGGAAGTGACGAAGCTGTGTTTCGAAGGCAAGTTTCCGGTATTGGAACTCGCGGACGGCGAGATGGTCACCGCCAAGGCCTTGCTGATCGCCAGCGGCGCGAAATATCGCAGACTGCCGGTTCCGGGACGCGAGCGCTTCGACGGGGCTGGCGTGTATTACGCAGCCACGCCCATGGAGGCCAGGATGTGCGCCAACGGTCAGGTGGCAGTGGTCGGCGGCGGCAATTCGGGAGGGCAGGCAGCGATCTTCCTGTCCGAGCACGTGCGTCAGGTCTTCCTGCTGATTCGCGGCGACAATCTGCCTCAGACCATGTCGCACTACCTTCTGCAACGCATCGAGGAAACCCCCAACATCGAGATTCTGACCCATACCACCATTTCCCAGATGCATGGAAGCACGCATCTGGCGAGGGTCGAGTTCAGCAATAGTCGTAGCGGTGAGAAACGGGACCTGCCCCTCGACGCCGTATTCTCGTTCATAGGCGCCAAGCCGCGGACCGATTGGCTACCCGATGAGATCGAAACCGACAGGCACGGCTTCGTCCGCACAGGCCTCCAGGTCGCCCGCTCCGCGCACTGGCATCTCAGCCGCCAGCCCACGTTGCTGGAAACCAGCCGCGCCGGAGTCTTCGCCGCGGGTGATGTGCGCGCCGCTTCCGTCAAGCGCGTCGCCTCGGCGGTCGGTGAAGGCTCGATGGCCGTGCAATTCGTGCATGAATACCTCAGGGAAATCTGAGGCGACAGAGGATGGGGCGCCCCACGCGCCTGGACCCATCGTCCGAAGACACGTCCTACGGCCTCGAGCTCCTGTTCATGCCCTTCGGCCGGCCGCAGGAATGCCGCCACGACGTCACGGACGAAGCCGCAGTGGCCCTTCCTACGTGGCGGACGCCTCCTGGCTACCCGATGGGGTACAGCGCGAGATACCGGTCGACGAACTCGACGGCCAGTTCGCGGGTCGCGAACCGCAGCTGCTCGGTGAGGTCACGGGGGTCGACGAGGTCGTCGCGGGTGCTTCCCTGCCAATACAAGACCCAGCTCTGCAGCCGCCCCAGCCGGTCGACCTGGCCCATGGCGAGGCGCGCCGAATAGGCCACCAGGGCGCCGCCGCCCCGGGGCCGCGACCGCCCCTCGATGGCGCGGATATCGAGGCGCAGCACACAGCAGTCCCTCTCGCGAGGCTCCGGCAGCCGCTCCAGGATGCCCACCCGCGCCAACTCCTGACGGACGACCTCGGCGAGCGCATCGGCCGCCACCAGCCGTGCACCCGTCCCGGTCACGTCGACGCGAACGGCCAGCGAGCGAATCTCTTCGAGGGCGGCGTCCGGCGACCCGACCTGGGCCATGGCCACACCGGGGTGTGAGCCGACCGCGATCAGGATCCCGACCAGGAGCGAGGCCAGGCGAATACAGGGGGCGACAAGAAAACGGATCATGACTCCAGCATCGGCCGGACGCGGGTCAAAGTCCAGGTCACCGTTTCGCCGGGTGCCGCATGGTTGCCGACAGCGCGTCGGCACCGCACACTTCGGCGCCCCCCGTGTCCCCTCGATGGAAGGAACGTTCTATGGGTATCCGCTTCATCCGCACGGTCCTGCCCCTGGTGGCCTCATCTCTGCTCGTTCCGGTGCTCGCGCGCGCGCAGGCGACAGACCCGCGTCTCGACGCCCTCAAGGCCGAGGCGCAGGAGGCGGTCCGCGGCAACGCGAAGATGGTGCAGGAGATCGTCGACATGCTCTTTTCGTTCGGCGAGCTGGGCATGCAGGAGTTCGAAACACAGCGCTACCTCACCGGCCTGCTCGAAGCAGAAGGCTTCGAAATCGAACTCGGTGTAGCGGGTATGCCATCGGCATGGACCGCACGGTGGGGGTCGGGCAGCCCCGTGATCGCCCTCGGCTCCGACGTCGACGGCATTCCGAAGTCGAGCCAGAAGCCTGGCACGGGCTACCATGAGGCGATCCTGGAGGGTGCGCCGGGCCATGGCGAGGGACACAATTCCGGACAGGCGGTCAACATCGTGGCCGCCCTCGCGGTCAAAGACATCATGGAGCGCGAAAATCTGCCCGGCACCCTGCTGATCTGGCCGGGTGTGGCCGAAGAGCAGGTCGCCTCGAAGGCCTTCTTCGTGCGGGACGGCGTATTCGACGACGTCGACGTCAATCTCTTCACCCATGTGGGATCGAATTTCGGAATGTCCTGGGGGCAGGCCGGTGGCAACGCGCTCTGGTCGGTGCAGTTCCGGTTCAGCGGTGCGACCGCGCACTCGGCAGGCTCCCCCTGGCGGGGCCGCTCGGCGCTCGACGCGGCGATGCTCATGGCGCAGGGCTGGGAGTTCAAGCGCGAGCATCTGCAGCCCGCAGCGCGATCGCACTACATCATCGTCGACGGGGGTGACCAGCCCAATGTGGTGCCGGAATCGGCCACGATCTGGTTCTACTTCCGTGAGCGGGACTACGAGAAAACCAAGGAGATGTACGACGCGGCCGTGAAGATCGCCGAGGGAGCGACGCTCATGACCGGAACCACCATCGACACCATCATGACGGTGGGCAGCGCGTGGGGACGCCATTTCAGCAAGCCCGTCGCCGAGGTGGCCTATGCCAACATCCAGGCGGTGGGGCTCCCGACCTGGGACGAAGCCGACCAGACCCTCGCCAAGGGGCTCCAGGAAGAGCTCGGAGTGACGGTGCGCGGCCTCGCTGACTCGATCCCCGAACTCCGCGGCCCGGTCGACCTGTCGCGCTCGCTGGGGGGAGGATCGGACGACATCGGCGACGTGAGCTGGAACATGCCCACGGTGACCCTCAACTACCCGTCGAACATCCCTGGCGGACCCGGCCACAATTGGGCCAACGGCATTGCCATGGCGACGCCCATCGCCCACAAGGGAGCGGTGGCCGGCGCCGAGGTGCAGGCCCGCACGCTCATCGATCTGCTGCTGCGGCCCGACCTGATCGACGCCGCCTGGACCTACTTCAACGACGAGCAGACGGCCGAACAGAAGTACATTCCGTTCATCTCCGAGACGGACGAGCCCGCCATCTGGCTCAACGAAGACATCATGGCGCGGTGGCGTCCGCAGATGCGCGAGTTCTACTACGATCCCTCGAAGTACTCGAGCTACCTCGAGCAACTCGGGATCGCCTACCCCACCGTGCGCGTCAAACCCATCACCCAGGACGGCAATTGAGGCGGAACGAGGTCGGGGGCGACCGAGGTGGGGTGAGGTCGGGGGCGACCGAGGTGGGGTGAGGTCGGGGGCGACCGAGGTGGGGTGAG
>CAZFRU010000070.1:16425-17611 GCA_964521385.1 uncultured Gemmatimonadaceae bacterium
GTCGGGAGCAACCGACGTGGGGTGAGGTCGGGGCGGGGGTGGAGCGAACACCAGGGCCCGGTGTAGAAGGTAGCTCCATCACCCCGCCCCATCTCACGGTATTGATCCCATATGACTCGACGCTCGAAGACCACTCAAGGAGGGCGCGCGCTCGCCCTGTTCCTGCTCATCGGCGCGGCGGCCTGCGGCGACTCGACCACCGAGCCGGCCGGCATCGACATCGGCCTCGTCGTAGGTACGTACAACCTCACGGGGTTGCGGTTCGATCCGCAGGGCAGTCTTCCCGACAGTGACGTGCTTCCGACGCTGGGTCACAACAACGTACAGTTGATCCTGGCTACGAACCGCTCGGCCCAGGTGGTCTTCCAGGACCCCATCACGAGCCTCTTCACGACGATCCCGGGCACCTTCCGGACCACCGTCGACGGCGTGCGGCTCGAGTTTCCGTCGAATTCGGCCTACAAGCAGCTGCTCTTCTCGCGGCGTATGGACTTCACCCTGACGGGAACCACGCTGGCGTTCAATGCCGAAGCGCCCGACGGAGTCAACCGCGCTCGCTTGATCGAACTCGTGCCCGCCTTCGCCGCCGAGCAGTTGCTGGAGCCCACCCCGGGTGTGTTGCGGGTCACGTTCATCCGGGCAGGGTAGGTCCGAAGGTCGGGCGAGACAGGGTTTCGCCCGGCCCGCGTGGTGCGGGCGCCCCCCCGACGGCCGACGGCCTGCCGGAAAGGCGACAATCCTGGCCTCGCATCTCGCTGCGTTCCGGTTTCCGGCGGTATGTGCCGGAAAGGCGACCACAGGCGGAGCCCTCCGCCGCTGTGTGAGGATTTCCGGCGCCTGGCGCCGGAAAGTCGACTCGAGACGTCTGCCGCTCCGGGCTTGTCGACTTTCCGGCGGAAACGCCCGCACGCGAGCAGGGCACGCTTGCTCCCCGGGGACGCAGCCCCGCAGGTTGAAGCACCCCGCTGCGCCCCCGCTCCTCCTGGAGATCGCGATGCCGGTTCGTCACCTGTGCGCGCTCGCATTCCTCTCGCTCCTGCACGGCGTCGCTCCCCCGCATGGCGTCGCACTCCTGCATGGCGTCGCCCCTCTGCGCGATGTCGCGCCCGTGGCTGGCGACGGTGTCGCGCTCCCGCATGGCGTCGCACTCCTGCATGGCGTCGCCCCTCTGCGCGATGTCGCGCCC
>CAZFRU010000070.1:17711-18486 GCA_964521385.1 uncultured Gemmatimonadaceae bacterium
GTACACGCGCTCGCTCCCGCAGGCGCCGTTGCCCAGGCGCGTGAAGAGATCACCGACTACGACGTGCGGATCGAGGTGCTCGACGGCAATCAGATGTTGGTGAGCGAGACCATCGCCGTGCGGGTCCTCGGCGCCCAGATCCGCCGCGGGATCTACCGCGACTTCCCGACCAGCTTTCCCCGATCCAGCGGGCTCGGCCGGATCGAGGCACCCTTCGAAGTGCTCGAGGTGGCCCGGGACGGCGAGCCCGAGACCTACATGCTGGAGCGCATCGGAGGGTCGTGGGGACGGGGCGGTGTACGAGTGCGCATCGGCGACCCCGATGTCCTGCTCGAGCATGGCATCCACCGCTATACGATCCGGTACCAGACGGCGCGCTGGCTCACCTTCGGTGACGACTCCGTCGAACTCTACTGGAACGTCACCGGCAATGGCTGGGACTTTCCGATCGCCCGGGCGTCGGCGCAGGTCGTGCTGCCTCGCAGCCTACCCGGCGGCCCCTCGGTCCTCGAGGTGTGGACGGGCCCCGAAGGTGCGACCGGCGCGGATGCGACCACCCGATGGGATGCGGTGTCGAACGCCGCCGTGTTCGAGACCACCCGACCCCTCGGACCCACCGAGGGCATGACCGTGCGCGTCGTCATCCCCAACGGGATCGTGGAACCCGTCGCCGAGGCGACCCGCCGACGCTGGTTCTGGATGGATTGGGGCCCCTACGTCCGCGCAGGCGTCGTGGTGGGACTCGTCTTCGGCCTGTACCTGCTGATGTGGAGTC
>CAZFRU010000071.1:0-16061 GCA_964521385.1 uncultured Gemmatimonadaceae bacterium
ACCTGTCACTCCTCTACGTCTCCCAAAAGTCCGGTTTCGGCTGAACCACTACACCAGGTCGTGCCCGACCCGTTTGAGCACCCCTTCAGGACAGTACGTCACGCAGAGATCACACTCGTTGCAGACCCCACACGACAAGCAGCGGCGCGCCTCCGACGGATCGGTGAGGCCATCGTGGACCTCGTCGAAGGTACTCCGGCGGCGTTCGGGATCGAGGGTGGGGCCGCCCGTGGAGGGATGTCGCTCGAAGAGGTGCATCCGGAGCGCGTCGGCGCGAATCACCTGGTCGTGCCATTCGTCCACGTCGGAGCGCACCCGGCTCTGGTCTCCTGTGGCGACCACCTCGCCGGTGAGCGTCTGGTGGATATGCAGCGCAGCGCGCCGCCCGCTTCCGATGGCGGCGGCGACGGTGCCGTCGTTGGTGGCCAGGTCGCCCACGGCGTAGACCGGGGTTTCCAGGAGTCCCAGGAGTCGATTTCCTTCGTGCACCTCGGTCCCTTCTGGGAACACCGAGAGATCCGGGGACTGCCCCAGGGCGAGAATCACCCGGTGGCACGGCCACGAGTACTCCGAATCCGCGACCGCCACAGGAGACCGTCGTCCCGACGCGTCGGGCGCACCCAGCTCCATGCGCCGGCACACGATGTGTTGCCCACCCACATCGCCATCGGCCTGGACCATCCGCTGAATGGCCACGGGCTGGGCCAGGAAATCGATCTCGACTCCTTCTTCGAGGGCTTCGGCGATCTCTTCTGCGATGGCGGGCATCTCGGCGCGGGTCCGCCGGTAGACGACCCTCACCGAGGCAGCTCCCAGGCGCAGCGCAGAGCGGGCTGCGTCCATCGCGGTGTTGCCCCCGCCGACCACGACGATGTCTTCGCCGGCGAGGCGGGGCGCCACGTTGCGGCTCACCTGATCGAGAAAGTCGATCCCCTGCAGGACCATGGCATCGTCGCCGGTCCCCATTCGCAGCGCGCGCAGTTCCTGGAGGCCCGTAGCCACGAGCACCGCGTCGTGGGCGGCGGCGATGGTGAGGAGCCGCTCCCGATCCACGAAGACCTCGGTGATGACGTCGATCCCCAGGTCGAGGATCCGGTCGAGTTCCCGCTCCAGAACCGCCGCCGGGAGACGAAATTCGGGAATGCCGGTCCGGAGCAGTCCGCCCAGCCGAGGGCCCCCTTCGTAGAGGGTGACGCCGTACCCGAACAGGGCGAGGTGGTACGCCGCGGTGAGGCCAGCGGGGCCCGAACCCACGATGGCGATGCGTTCCTGGCGACGCTCGGCCGGCACCAGGTGCACATCGGCGCGATCGCCGGCGAAGCGTTCGAGTTCCCGCACGTTGACCGCCCCGTCGAGTTCGATGCGATTGCACGACGCCATGCAGGGCGCCGGGCAGACGCGCCCGCAGATCGACGGAAACGGCGTGGTCCGCAGCAGGATCTCGAGGGCGTCGCGCGTCCGCTCCTGAGCCAGCGCGTGCAGGAATCCCTGCACATCGTTGCCCGCCGGACAGACGTGGTTGCACGGGGGCACGTACTGCTGCCGGCGGGGTTGCTCCGACGCCCACTGTCCGGTCTGGACCTGCGGCAGGTCGCCTCCGGCCCCTGTGATGAACCCCGGAATACGGGTCGCCGGTGTGGGGCCCGCGGGAGCCGCCTGTGCCGGAGCCGCTGCGACCGCCGGTGACGTCTCCACCTTCGCATAGGCGTCGGTCGCCGCTGCGATGTTGCCTCCGCCGAACCCGAGATGATCGAGGGCAGCCAGCATCTCTGCGAGGGGAAGGTCGAGAATGCGCGCTACCGCGCCTGCGAGGGCGGTGTTCACGATCGGCACGGAGCGGGTGCCGAGGCCGTGCGCACGGGCGATCGCCGTCGCGTCGACGGTGGCCAGGCGATTGTGCGGAAAGGTCGACGCATACACACCCGGATCGGCGTCGGTGTTCAACAACAGCCATCCCCCGGGCTTCAAGCCCCCGCCTATGGCGGGCCCCACCAGCGTCGGATCGAGCACGACCACATGGTCCGGCTCGTAGATGAGGTTGCGGTTGGTGATGCGCTCGTCGGCGATCCGGCAGAACGCCTGCACCGGAGCGCCGGAGCGTTCGGCCGCATACAGCCCGAAGGCCTGGACCGACCGCCCCTGAAGAAAACGCGACGTGGCGATGAGCTTGGCCAGCGTCACTCCGCCCTGGCCTCCACGGCCGTGGATCCGGATCTCGATCATCGGGACACCCCTGGGGTTCAGGCCCAACTACTGGAAGATGGGCTTCGACCCGCGGTTGGGGTGTGGGGCGCTGCCCGCTACGATGCGTGAGGATTCGAAGAAGTGGATCGGTCACCGACCGGAGAGACGATGACACGCTGGGCCGCGACCGCCCTCGAAAGTGAGGGCACGGGCATCTCACGCCCCTTGAGCGAGCAGGTCAACCTCCTGGGGGGCATGCTGGGAGAAGCGATTCGGGCCCGCTACGGAGGTGCGGCGCTCGAGCGGGTCGAGACGCTGCGACGGCTGTGCAAGGAGGCCCAGGCCGATGCCGATCCCGCTCCTCGTGAGCAGGCGGCAGCACTGATCGCTGCTGCCGGACTCGACGAGATCGGCGCCGTGCTGCACGCCTTCACCTCGTTCTTCCACCTCGTCAATCAAGCCGAGAAGCAAGAGATCGTCCGCATCAACCGCGAGCGCAGTCGCGTCGGCCCGCGTCCCGAGTCGCTTCGCGACGCCGTCGAGTCAATGCATCGACAGGGCGTCACCCTCGCCCAGTTGCGCGACCTGCTCGCCCGCCTCGACATCCAGCCGACGCTCACGGCTCACCCGACCGAGGCCCGCCCGCCCGCCGTGCTCGAGCAGCAGCGATCCCTGTCGGCGCTCTTGCTGCGCCTCTCGATCTCCGATCCCACACCCGACGAGCGCGAGAGGATTCACGAAGACATCGATGCCCGTATCGCGCTCCTGCTCGCGACCGACGAGGTGCGCCGTGAGCGCCCCACGGTGGCGGACGAGGTGGAGCAGGGACTCCACTTCCTGCTCGGCTCGATCTGGCAGGTGATCCCCGAGATCCACGACGACCTGGTGCGCGCGGTGAAGGAGGTCTACGGCGAGACGATCCACCTGGGACCGATCCTGCGGTATCGCTCATGGATCGGTAGCGATCGGGACGGAAATCCCAATGTGACCGCCGAGGTGACCCGAGCCACGTTGCGGCTGCAGCGGGATCGCGTGCTGGAGCGCTATGGCGACGCCCTCACCCACCTCGCCCGCGAGCTCAGCATCTCGGACCGGCAGATCGAAATGCCGTCGTCGCTGGCAGCGTCGATTGCGTCGGATCTGGCCATGATTCCGGGAGCGTCGGCGCTGCAGGCACAGCACGACCACGAGCCGTTTCGCCTCAAGGTGATGCTCATGGCGGCACGCATCGAGCGACTCCGCGAGGCAGACCCCGACGAGAGCTACGACAGCGCCGCCTTCGTCGACGATCTGGACGGCCTGGACGGAGCCCTGGTCCAGGTGGGGCTGGAGCCCGTGGCCCGATGGGGTCGCCTGAGTGATCTGCGGGTCCAGGCCCGGGCCTTTGGATTCCATCTCGCCACCCTCGACGTGCGCCAGCACAGCGCGGTCCACGAGGCGGCCGTGGCGGCGCTGCTCCGTCATGCGGGCCTCACCCAGGACTATGCCGGCCTCGACGAGGCGCAGCGGCTGCAGGTGCTGGATCAGGCCTTCGCCCAGGAGGGCCCCCTGGTGCCCGAAGGCCCCCCGCCGGCTCCGGCAGTGGACGTGCTCGAGGCGCTGACGGTGGTGCGTGACGCGGTGGCGCTCGAGCCGGCCTCGGTCGGCAGTTGGATCGTGAGCATGGCGAGCCAGGTGAGCGACGTGCTGGAGCCCATGCTGCTGGCCCGAGAAGTCGGTCTGTGGTCGCACGCCGAGGGTCGGGTGACGAGCCCCATCGACTTCGTGCCGCTCTTCGAGACCATCGACGACCTGGCCGACGCGGGGCAGCGCACCGACGACCTCTACGCACACCCGCTGTATCGCCTCCAGCTGGTGGCGCGCCAGGGACTCCAGGAGGTGATGCTGGGATACTCGGATTCCAACAAGGACGGCGGCTACTGGATGGCGAACTGGGCGCTGCATCGGGCCCAGGCGGCGCTGGGGGCCTCTGCCCAGCGGGCGGGGGTGGAGCTGCGCCTCTTCCATGGACGAGGTGGCACCGTGGGGCGAGGGGGAGGCCGGGCCAGCCGGGCGATCCTGGCCATGCCGCACGAGGCCCGCAGCCCTCGCATCCGTTTCACGGAGCAAGGTGAGGTGATCACCTTTCGCTACGGCCTCGAGCCGCTGGCGCACCGCCACGTCGAGCAGATCGTGGGAGCGGTGCTGCGGGGGGGCGCGGACTCGACTGTGAGCGCGGCTCCCCTCGACGCCGTGGCGTGGATGGATCACCTGGCGGGGCGCTCGATGGCGGCCTACCGCGAGCTGATCGACGATCCCGCATTCTGGCCGTGGTTCCTGCGGGTGACGCCCTTCCACTCTGTGGCGGGCCTGCCCATCGGGTCCAGGCCCGCGAGTCGAGGTGCGGGGGGGCCGACCTTCGATCGGCTACGAGCGATTCCGTGGGGGTTCTCGTGGTCGCAATGCCGCGCCATCGTGCCGGGGTGGTTCGGGATCGGGACGGCGCTCGACGAGTTGTACCGGGCCATACCCGCAGCGCGCGACGGACTACGGGATGCCTACCAGAACTGGCCGTTCCTGAAGGCGGTGGTCGACAACGCGCTGCGAGAGATGGCCCGCAGTCGGATGCCCATCGCGGCAGCCTATGTCGAGCGACTGGGTGAGCCCGGCGATCGTCGCATTCTGGATCGCATCCGTGACGACTTCGCACGGGGCAGGGAGTTGCTGCTCGCCATCAGCGGCGAGTCCGTGTTGCTCGACCACAACCCGGTCATCCGAAAGTCGATTCAACTACGCAATCCCTATACCGATGTACTGAACCTGCTCCAGATCGAGCTCATGGAGCGCTCCCGGGCCGAGTCGAATCACGACGACGAGGCGCTCCGCAACGCGCTGCTCGGCAGCGTGAACGGGCTGGCCGCCGCCATGCAGAGCACGGGCTGAGCTCGCTCAGTCTGCGGTCGGGTCGGCCAGACTCGTCGTGATTTCCACTCCCGCGCTCAGCGTGCGGTGCACCGGACACCGATCGGCGATCTCGAGCAAGCGAGCCCGTTGCTCGGCGTCGAGGGGACCCGTGAGCGTGACCTCGCGGTCGAGCTGGTCCAGGCGGGCTTCGCGCGTGGCACACTCCTCCTTGTCGCGCGCGTGGATCTTGCTGTGCCTCAGATGCACCGTCGCCTCTTCCAGCGGCCATCCTTTGCGGCGTGCGTACATGCCCAGCGTCATGGTGGTGCAGGCACCCAGCGCCGCGGCCAGAAGATCGTAGGGGGTGGGACCGAGGTCCTCGCCGCCCACCGTGACCGGCTCATCGGCCACCAGCGCATGGCCCCGCGCGAGGATGTCCGTGCGGAAGCCAGGAGAAGGGGTACGGACCGCCACCCGATCGTCGCTGGCCGCGTCGCCCTCGCCACGGGTCCGTTCGGGGCGAACTCCGATGTAGCGCTGCGCCCAGGCCCCGAGCACCGATCCCACATACAGCGAGTCCTCGCTTCGCAGCAGTAGATGATCGGCGTCGTCGAGCGAGACGAAGCTCTTGGGATGGCGAGCGGCCTCGTAGATCTTCGCCGCGTTCTCGATCCCGACCGTGTTGTCGATGGGTGAGTGGAAGATGAGCAGGGGGCGGCGCAGTGCAGCGATCGTCTCTGCCATGCGATGACCGGCCAGGTCACGGACGAACTCGCGACTCACCGTGAAGCGCCGTCCGGCCAGCACCACTTCGGCCTCGCCCTCGGACTCGATCTCGGTGACCGAGTCGGCGAACAGATGCTTGACGTGCGCCGGATCGAAGGGGGCGCCGATGGTGGCCACCGCCTTCACGGAGGGAAGTCGACCCGCGGCCTGGAGCACGGCGGCACCCCCCAACGAATGGCCCACGAGAATCGCCGGAGCCTCCAGGCGCTCCTCCATGTAGCCGGCCGCCGCCACCAGGTCGCCGACGTTCGACGAAAAGGTGGTGTCGGCAAAGTCGCCCTCACTCTCGCCGAGCCCGGTGAAATCGAAGCGAAGCACGGCGATCCCCACCTGCGTGAGCGCCCGCGTGATATTGACGGCCGGTTTGAGGTCTTTCGAGCAGGTGAAACAGTGGGCGAACAACGCGCACGCCTGCACGCGACCGTCGGGCGGCATGCCCAACCGAGCACTGAGCTGGTCCCCCTGGGCACCGGGGAAGGTGATGGTCTCGGAGCGCACGGGTCCTCCGTATCTGAGTTGGGTTCGGCCGGGGTCGAACAAGAAGGTATCGCGATCTTGCCCTTTGTGGTCGGGGTCCGGAGGTTGCGCCATGATCATTCGTACGCCCCGCCTCGATCTGGTACCGGCAACCGCATCGCGTATCCTGGCGGAAATGGAAGGGCCGCAGGCGCTCGCTCGCGCGCTGGCCGTGCGGGTCGGCAGCGAGTGGCCGCCCCCTCTCTTCGACGCTGAGGCCGTGGAGTGGTCGCTCGACCAGGTGAGCTGTGACCCGGAGTTCGAGGAATGGGGCATGCGCTATCTCGTGCTCCGAGCCGGCGACAAGGGGGGCCCCGAAGCGGTGGGGGTAGCTGGATTCAAGGGTCCGCCGGGCGAGGAGCACGAGGTGGAGATCGGGTATTCGGTGATCCCGCGGTACCAGCGGCGTGGCTTTGCGACCGAAGCGGTACTGGCTCTCGTCGACCATGCCTTCGGTGAAGGTGGCGTCGAGCGGGTGACGGCTCTTACGCTTCCCCATCTATTCCCGTCGCTGGGTGTGCTGGCCAAGACGGGGTTCGCCTTCGAGAGTGAAGTCCCAGAGGAGGGTGCGGTGCGCTACGTACGAAGGAGAATCCGATGAGAGGCAACCCTCTGCGCCGCCTCGTGCGGCCCTTGCGCGTGCTCGTCCTGGCGGGGGTGGTGGGGTCGGTCGGCTGCGGACCTCGAACCCCCGCACCGGCCTCGTGGACGCCCCTCTTCAACGGCCAGGACCTGACCGGATGGACCGCCAAGATCCGGGGCAGCCCGCTCGGCGAAGATCCCCATGGCACCTTTCGCGTGGAAGACGGGCTGCTCACCGTGGGCTACGACGGCTACGAGCGCTTCGACGAGCGCTTCGGGCATCTCTTCTACGAGGCTCCGTTCTCGAGCTACGAGCTTCGCGTGGAGTATCGGTTCATCGGGGAGCAGGTGGCCGATGGTCCGGGCTGGGCGCTGGCCAACAGCGGCGTGATGATCCACGCCCAGAGTCCCGAGTCCATGGGACTCGATCAGGACTTTCCCATCGCGATCGAGGTGCAACTGCTCGGCGGCAACGGCGTCGACGAGCGCCATACGGCCAACCTCTGCACCCCGGGCACCCACGTCGAGATGGCCGGACAACTCGTCGAGCAGCACTGCGTGGAGTCGACTTCGCGCACCTACCACGGCGACGAGTGGGTGACGCTCGATGTGCTGGTGCTGGGCGATTCGCTCATCGCCCACGTGCTCGAAGGCGATACCGTCTTGTCGTACGGCCGTCCCGTGGTCGGCGGGGGGGTGGTGAGCGGCTTCGAGCCGTCGGCCAAGCGAGATGGGCAGCCGCTCACCGGGGGGTACATCGCCCTGCAGAGCGAGAGCCACCCCGTTCAGTTCCGCCAGGTGCTGATCCGCGAACTCAACCCCCCAGGAGCCGCTCCGCCACGCTGAGCCGCTCTTCGGCCAGCTCGACCGTCACGGGCGTCGGGGCCTGGTCACTGCCCTGCAGGATGCGATACAGGCTCTCGAGCTCGCCCGCGAGACGGCGGAGCTCGGGCGACGGGTCGTCACCCCTTCGGTCCAACACATTCTTGATCCGTAGCGACAGATCGAATTGGACTCGCAGGTCGGCCGCCGATGTCGTCACCCGCGGGTCCATCGTGATCTGAAGCGGCTGGGTGTGGACCACACCGTCGACGGTGAGCCGGACGGTGTAGGTCCCCGGCAGCGCGATGGGGCCCCGCGGCTCGGCCGGCGTGTAGCCGTCGATGGCTGAAATGGGGTAGCCCTGACGAACCCCTGCGGGGCGCTCGTAGCGTAGATCCCAGGCGAAGCGGTGCATGCCGGGCTCGGCCGAGACCCGTTCTTGCGGACGCACCCAACGGGGCGGTACCTGCTGCCCCTCGAGCATGGGCTCGACGGGGTCCGTGCTGGAGAACCGCCGCGCGATTCGTCCGGCGGCGTCGATGATCTCGAGGGTCACCGGGCCCCGAGCCGCACTCTGCAACCAATAGTAGAGGAGCGCGCCTTCCGGGGGATTGGTGCCCGCCGGCTCATCGGGCGGCAGCGGGGTGTCCGACCAGCGATTCCAGCGAAAGCGCCAGGCATCGCCGGGAGCGAAGAGGGTCGACGGCTGGTCGATGGACGTTGCATCGAGCTGCCGGAGCGGCGAGATGTCGTCGAGGATCCAGAAGCCGCGCCCGTGGGTGCCCACCACGAGGTCGTTGTCCTTGATCACCAGGTCGCGAATCGCCGTTGCGGGCATGTTGCGACGCAGCGATTGCCAGTGCGCGCCGTCGTCGATCGAGAAGTAGGTGGCTTGTTCGGTGCCGGTGAAGAGCAGCCCGGGCCGGATCGGGTCTTCCTTGATCGTGTTGGTGAAGCCCCCGGCAGGGAGTCCCTCGACGATCTCGGTCCAGCTGCGGCCCCCGTCGTGGGTCTTGTAGAGATGGGGATCGAGATCGTCGAGCCGCAGGGTGCTGACGGCAGCGTAGGCGGTGAGCGTATCGGTGTGCGACGCGTCCATGATCGAGATCTTGCTCCAGGGGCGATCGCGGAGTTGCGCGGGCGTGACGTCGGTCCAGGTCTCGCCCCCGTCGCGGGTCAGGTGGATCAGGCCGTCGTCGGTTCCCACCCAGATCCAGTCCCCGTCCACGTACGAAGGCGCGATGGTGTAGATCACGCCCCGGTGGTGGCGCCGGGCCTCCGGCGTGTCACTCCACTTTCCGACGCTGGGCGGTACCACCGAGTCGGTACGGGTGAGATCGGGCGAGATCTGCGTCCAGGTGCGAGCGCCGTCGGTGGTCTTCCAGAGCGTGTTCGACGCGAAATAGAGGGTGCGCGGATCGGTGGGTGAGAACAGGATCGGCTGCGTGCGCACGGTGAAGTAGTCGTCCCCGCGCAGCGGGCGGGGTCCCACGTTCTGTACGTCGTGGGTACGGCGATCGTAGCGCGTCACCTTGCCGCCGTAGACGATGTCGGGGTCGAGCGGGTCGGGGGCCACGTACCCGTATTCCTCGACACCCACCGGACGCCACTCCCGAAAGGTGATCTGGCCGTCGTCGCTGCGGCTCTGCACGCAGGCCGATCCGCTCTCCTGCTGACCGCCGCAGACGCGATACGGAAAGGCGTTGTCGGTGCTGACGTGGTAGAACTGGGCCGTGGGTTGGTTGTACCACGAGCTGAAGGTCTCGCCCCCGTTGACCGTGATCACCACGCCCTGGTCGGCGGCCAGTGCCATGACCCGCGGGTTGGTCGGATCGATCCAGAGGCGCTGATAGTCGTCGCCGCCGGGCGCGCCACGGAATGCCTCGAAGCTGCGGCCCCCGTCGGTCGACTTCCAGGTCACCACGTTGGCCGAGTAGACGATGTCGGGGTTGGTCGGGTCGACCTTGACCTCGTTGAAGTCGCCGTCACGCCCCCAGATGCGCGGGTCGGTCTGTACCCGCTCGAAGGTCTCGCCGGCGTCGTCGCTGCGATAGAGCCCACCCCGGTCCGCAGGCGAGCCGACGATGGCGTAGACGCGATCGGGCCGACTGGGAGCGATGCCGATGCCGATGCGGCCGAGGCCTTCGGTGCCGGTGGGTAGGCCGCTCCCGACGGGGCGCCAGCTGTCGCCCCCGTCGATCGACTTGAAGAGCCCGCTGCCGGGCCCCGAGAACACCGCGTTCTCCCAGGGGCCGTGCTGGGATTCCCAGAGCACCGCGTAGACCACGTCGGGATTCCGGGGGTCGAGCGTGACGTCGGCCGCGCCGATGGTGGGGCCGTGGTAGAGGATGCGTTCGAAGGTGCGACCGCCGTCGCTGGAACGGAACACACCCCGCTCTTCGTTGGCGCCGTACGGGTGCCCGAGCACGGCCACGAAGAGCCGGTCGGGGTCGCGCGGATCCACCTGGATCTGGGGAATCTGCTGGCCGTCGCGCAGCCCGAGATGGACCCAGCTGTCGCCTCCGTCGTCGGAGCGGTAGATGCCGTCGCCCACGGTCAGGTCGGGACGCTGCATCCCTTCACCGCTGCCGACATAGATGCGGTCGGGGTCGGAGGGCGCTACGGCCACGGCGCCGATGGAGCCCGTGGGCTGATCGTCGAAGACCGGCGTCCAGACGCGCCCATAGTCGGTGCTCTTCCAGAGACCGCCGTTGACGAATCCCACGTAGAACAAGCCCGGCTGCGTCGGTACCCCGACCACTGCCTTGGTGCGGCCTCCCCGATGGGGTCCGATGTCACGCCAGACGAAGCCCTGGGTGAGCGCCGGAGCGATGGCCTGCGCGGCGACGGCGGGCGGGAGGATCAGGGCGACAGAGAGGATCAGTGCTGCGAGTCGCGAAACACGACGGAGGCTCATCGAGGTGCGTTGTAGGGGGTGCGAGCGAAGGGTGGGATCGAGCTCTGGGATCGAACTCCGGGATCGAACGCCGGGATCAAACGGTGACCCGCGCCGCCTCGTCGTCGGCCGCGTGGACCGCAAATGCGACCGCCATGATCACGCCCGCCATGATGTTGATGAGGAGCAGACTCACGGCGCTGAGGCTCTCGACGGCGAAGGGCGATCCCGTGAACGCCCGTGAACCGTAGAATGCAGCCGAGCATACCACGGCCCCGAACCCGGCTCCGCGGGCCAGAGTCTGCCAGAACGACGCCACCGGTACGAACCAGGTGGCGAAGACACCGAGCAGGGCGAAGACCCCGAAATGGAGGATCAGATAAAGCACCACCGCGGCCCCGGTGGTGAGGGTCGCGGCGATGTCGAATCCCGTGGCCGAGGTCTCGAACGACAGGCCGAACCATGCTTGCGCGAGTGAAGCCAGGGTATCGAGTGGGGCGAGGCGGACGACGTCCATGGCGGTGAAGAACAGGGCGACCCCGGTGCCCGCGAGCAGGCCGGCTTCAATGCCTCTCTTCAGTCGCACGACGAGCTTCAAGACGCGACCCTCCGCCTGGGAACCTGCAGGTGGTACACCCACCGCTCCCGCACCATGCAGGTGGGCACTGCACTGCGCAAGTTCGGAGGGATCGCTCCGGTTCAGCGGATCCCCACCACCGACCCGTCGAGCTGCCAGGCGGGATCGGCGGTGATCCCGAGGTGCGCCAGCGCAGTGACGGCCACGTCGACGATGTACACGGGGGCGGCGGGGCGCTCTCGAGTCGCCGCCCTGCCCGAAGCGAGGTAGAAGATGGTGCGCTCTTCGGGAGAGTCGCCGCCGTGGTCACCGTCTGCCGTGCGCCCATGGTCGGTGCTCACCAGCACGAGCCAATCTTCCTGGTCGTAGTCGGCCCGTGCCCGCACCGCCTCCATCAACCGCGCCACGTGGGCGTCGGCCTGTGCAATGGCGGCATGGTATTCCTCGCCGATCGAGCCCGTGGTGTGGCTCACTTCGTCGGGGTTGCCCAGGTAGACGAAGAGGGCATCGGGGTCGGCGGTGGCGAGGTGTGCCGTGGCACGCTCGACCGAGGCCTCGTCGGCCTCGAGCCATCCGAGTTCGTACCCGTCGAGCACCTCCTTCACGTCGATGGCGTCGCTGATGGTGGGGCGGCCGGTATCGGACGCGACCAGGGGAAGCCAATCCGCTACCGCGAAGGTGGCGAGTTCGGGCCGCACCTGTTCGATACGCGTCAGAAGTCGGGATAGGCGTCGTAGCGCTCTCCTGCGAAGGTGTTGTCCGTTACGCCGTGCTTGTCCGGCCAGACGCCGATCAGGAGGGATGACCACCCCGGTCCACTCACCGTGGGCAGGCCGGTGCGGGCGTCGTCCGCAAATGTGCCGTCGGCGATCAGGGCATCGAGGGCCGGGGTGGGCACTTCGGCCAACACGTCGGGGCGCACTCCGTCGATGCCGATGACCAGGACTTTCGGCCTGCGGACGGCCGAGTCGGGAGCGCATGACGCGAGTATCACGAGCATCGCGGCCACACCAAAACGCAACTGGAGCATGGACACCTCGTTGCCACCCTGAGGGGATTCGAGTACGGTGCCAATATCGATCGGTCGTCCGATCGCCACCACTGTCTTCCATCCGCCGGATCAGGAGCCGTCAGGTGACTACCACATCGTCGACCCCGATCGCCGACATTCTCGGCGAGGAATCGAAGTATCTGCTCGAGCACAAGGCTACGGCCATCCCCCGCGATCAACTCCATCTGCCCGGCCCCGATTTCGTCGATCGTGTCTGGGCTGGATCGGACCGGTCACCGCGGGTGCTGCGCTCGATGCAGGATCTCTACAAACATGGACGCCTCGGAGGGACCGGATACGTCTCGATCCTTCCGGTCGACCAGGGCCTCGAACATTCGGGAGGCGCGTCGTTCGCGAAGAACCCGATGTACTTCGATCCCGAGAACATCGTGCGCCTCGCGGTCGAGGGCGGGTGCAATGCGGTAGCGTCGACCTACGGCGTGTTGGGTGCGGTCGCGCGGAAGTACGCCCACAAGATCCCGATGATCTTGAAGTTCAACCACAACGAGTTGCTGACCTATCCCAACAAGTACGACCAGCTGTTGTTCGCCAATGTCCAGAATGCGTGGGACATGGGCTGCGTGGGTGTGGGTGCGACCATCTACTTCGGCTCGGACGAATCCGGGCGGCAGATCCAGGAAGTGTCCGAAGCGTTCGCCATGGCCCACGAGCTGGGCATGATCACGATCCTGTGGTGCTATGTGCGCAATTCGGCCTTCAAGGTCGACGGCGTCAACCATGAGGCTTCGGCCGATCTCACGGGGCAGGCCAACCACATCGGCGTGACCATCGAAGCCGACATCATCAAGCAGAAGCTGCCCGAATCCAATGGTGGGTATCCCGCCATGAACAAGAGCGGCAGCTACGGGAAGTTCGACCCGCGCATGTACAGCGAGCTCGCCACCGATCATCCCATCGACCTCACCCGCTACCAGCTGGCCAATTGCTACATGGGACGCTGTGGATTGATCAATTCGGGTGGCGCCTCGGGCGCCAACGACCTCCAGCAGGCGGTACGCACGGCGGTCGTCAACAAACGCGCCGGAGGTACGGGGCTTATCTCGGGCCGCAAGGCGTTCCAGCGCCCGATGAAAGAGGGTGTGGGCATCCTGAATGCGATCCAGGACGTCTATCTGAACGACGACATCGACATCGCGTGAGCAACGACGTGAGTACTTCGCCTCCGATCCTCTACACCTGGACCGACGAAGCTCCGGCTCTGGCCACGCACGCGTTCCTGCCGGTGATCCGCGCCTTTGCGGGAGCCGCGGGGGTCCCCGTCGAAACGCGCGACATCTCGCTGGCGGGGCGGATGTTGGCTGCGTTCGCCGACCTTCAAGACGAGGGGGCGGCCCTCACCGACGATCTGGCCGAACTCGGACGTCTGGTCGAAACCCCCGAAGCGAACATCATCAAGCTGCCCAACGTCAGTGCTTCGGTACCCCAGCTGCAGGCATGCATTGCCGAGCTCCGGGCCAAGGGGTACACGCTCCCCGATTACCCGGACGAGCCGGCGAACGCAGAGGAGCGCGCGACCCAGGCCCGGTACGACAAGGTCAAGGGCAGCGCGGTCAACCCGGTGCTGAGACAGGGCAACTCCGACCGGCGGGCGCCGCGGGCCGTCAAGGAAAACGCGCGCGCCAATCCCCCCCGGGTGCAGGCGTGGCCCACCGATTCGAAGACGCATGTGGCCACCATGGGCGCGGGCGATTTCAAGCACAACGAGCGCTCGATCACCCTGCGGCAGGCCACCACCGCCACCATCGAGCACGTGGCCGACGACGGACGGGTCACGGTGTTGAAAGAGGCACTGCCGTTGCTTGCAGGTGAGGTGCTCGACGCCACCTTCATGAGCCGCGAGGCGCTGGTGTCGTTTCTGGCCGAGCAGGTGGCCGATGCGCGTGCGCGGGGAGTGCTGTTTTCGATCCACCTGAAGGCGACGATGATGAAGGTCTCCGACCCCATCATCTTCGGCCATGCGGTGCGGGTTTTCTTCGCGCGCCTATTTGGGGAGTATGGCTCGACTCTCGACGGTCTCGGAGTCGACCCCAACAACGGACTCGCAGACCTGCTGGCGAAGATCGGCGACCTGCCCGATGACGAGCGGGTGGCGATCGAGGCGGCCCTTCAGGCCGCGTACGCCGAGGGGCCCGCCCTGGCGATGGTCGATTCGGACCGAGGCATCACCAATCTGCATGTGCCCAGCGACGTCATCATCGACGCGTCGATGCCTCCGATGATCCGCGATGCGGGCCGCATGTGGAATGCGGCCGGATCCGCGCAGGACTGCAAGGCGGTGATCCCCGATTCGAGCTACGCGGGCATCTACGATGTGGTGGTGCGCGACTGCCAGGCGCAGGGTCAATTCGATCCGGCCACCATGGGAAGCGTGCCCAATGTGGGGCTGATGGCGCAGAAGGCTGAAGAGTACGGCTCGCACGACAAGACCTTCGAAATCGCGGTCGATGGCGTGGTGCGCGTTGCCGACGCCGACGGCAACCTCCTTCTCGAACATGCCGTCGAGGCGGGTGACATCTGGCGCGCCTGCCAGACGAAAGACGCGGCGGTGCGCGATTGGGTGAAGCTCGCCGTCACGCGGGCACGAGCCTCCGGGGCACCTGCGGTGTTCTGGCTCGATCGCGAGCGCGCCCACGACGCCGAACTGGTGCGCAAGGTCGAGCTCTACCTCGACGACCACGACACCGACGGGCTCGAGATCGCGATCCTGCGCCCCGAGGCTGCGATGCAGTTCTCGCTCGACCGCATCCGTGCGGGTCAGGACACGATTTCGGTGACCGGCAACGTGTTGCGCGACTACCTCACCGACCTGTTCCCGATTCTCGAGATCGGCACCAGCGCGCGCATGCTCTCGATCGTACCGCTCCTGAACGGAGGCGGGCTGTTCGAGACCGGAGCCGGGGGGTCGGCCCCGAAACACGTGCAGCAGTTCGAGAAGGAAGGGCACCTGCGCTGGGACTCACTGGGCGAGTACATGGCGTTGGCGGCTTCCCTTCAACACCTCGGGGAGCAGTTCGGAAACCCCGGTGCGCTGGTCCTGGCCGACACGCTGGAGTCGGCGACGGCGCAGTATCTCGAGCACGACCGGGCCCCCTCTCGCAAGGTGGGCGAGTTGGACAACCGGGGCAGCACCTTCTACCTCACCCTCTACTGGGCGCGGGCGTTGGCGGAGCAGCAGGCCGATGCCGCGCTCGCGGCTCGATTCGCACCCGTGGCACAGGCGTTGGACGCCCACGAGGCCGAGATCGTGGCCGAACTGAACGGCGCGCAGGGCTCAGCCCAGGACCTGGGTGGATACTACCGGCCCGACCCGGAACGAGCGGCCGCCGCCATGCGCCCCAGCGCGACGCTGAACTCCATCATCGAGGGGGTTTAGCGGGGGGTGGTGGGTGGCGGTGGGTGGGAACATCCCACCGGGCGGGCGGCGGGGCGGCGCGTGGCACCTTTCTGCCGGATGATGTGGTGAACATCCCACCGGGCGGGCGGTGCACCGGCGCGTGGCATCTTCCTGCCGGATGCGGCGGGGAACATCCCACCGGGCGGGTGGCGGCGCGGTGCGTGGCATCTTTCTGCCGGATGATGTGGTGAACATCCCACCGGGCGGGCGGCGCACCGGCGCGTGGCATCTTCCTGCCGGATGCGGCGGGGAACATCCCACCGGGCGGGTGGCGGCGCGGTGCGTGGCATCTTTCTGCCGGATGATGTGGTGAACATCCCACCGGGCGGGCGGCGCACCGGCGCGTGGC
>CAZFRU010000071.1:16161-18140 GCA_964521385.1 uncultured Gemmatimonadaceae bacterium
TGAACATCCCACCGGGCGGGCGGCGCACCGGCGCGTGGCATCTTCCTGCCGGATGATGTGGTGAACATCCCACCGGGCGGGCGGCGCACCGGCGCGTGGCATCTTCCTGCCGGATGCGGCGGGGAACATCCCACCGGGCGGGCGGCGGCGCCGTGGGTGGCATCTTTCTGCCATATGATGTGGTGAACATCCCACCGGTCCTCGCAGCCTTGCCGCCGTGGGACGTTTCCACGACCCCCGCACGGGCCAATTCGCTACCGGACGGCCTTCGGCCGCCGAAGCTTGCCGGTCGATCCCGCCGCCCGCGCACCGCTCCCGAGGCCTGAATCGCCCGCAAGAGCCCGGATCGTCCTGTGGTGTAACGTTCCGGCGGTGTCCAGTGCCGGAATCTGGCCCTCAGGGGCAGCCCGCCTGCTGGCCACCCAGACCGCCCTGCAACGGGCGGTAGGTGCCCGGATCGCCATGGAGCTGCCCGGATCTCGGGGCGATGCTTGGGTCGCACCCACCCCTCGTGGCAGACCCTTCGACCTTCCGGGATGACCCGATGGCCAGCACACCGCGCCTCGACGAGATCGCTGCCGAGATCGCGACGCGACAGCACGGGGTCGTGACACGCGCCCAGCTGCTTGCCGCCGGATGCCCCGCGCGAACGGTCGACCGCCGGGTGTCGATGGGTCGCCTGTTGGTCCTACACCGGGGCGTCTACCAGGTGGGACCCATCGCTCAGCCTGCGGCGGCCGAGATGGCGGCCAGTTTGGCATGTGGGCCGAACGCGCTCGTCGCATTCCACAACGCCGCGTGGATCTGGAAGGTGCTGCCGACCCGACGTGGACCCGTTCGGGTCATCCTCACCCGTGGTCATCGACGACGGCCCGACATCCGCGTTCACCGAGTAGGTACCGTGGCGCAAGACGAGCGCACTGTCCACGCCCGGATTGCCCTTACGACCCCGGCTCGGACCCTCTACGACCTCGCGAGTGAGTTGTCGGCGCGGGCGCTCGAGCAGGCCGTGGCCGAGGCGATCGCTCTCCGACTCGTCACCGTTGCCGAACTGACGACGATGGCCGAACGCCACCGGGGCCGGGCGGGGGCCAGTCGCCTCGAGGCCGCGGTCCAAGGTGGCCCGCCGGCCCGCACCCGGTCGTCGGCCGAGGAAGCGTTTCTCCGCTTGATACGTCGCGCAAAGGTGAAGGCGCCGCTCGTGAACACGATCGTCGCTCGCCAGGAACTGGATTTCTACTGGCCCGATGAGCGCCTGGCCGTGGAGGTGGATGGCCGAGCCTACCATTCGTCTCCACGAGCGTTCAAGCGCGATCGGCGACGGGACGGCGCCTTGGTGGAAGTCGGCATCCGCGTCCTGCGAATCACCTGGGACGACATCGTGGGTCGGCCCGAGGCACTGCTGGTGCGCCTGGGAAGAGCCCTGGCCGTCGCCGGTTGAACGCGGCAGGCGCGGCGGAGTCGTCCGGACGCCCCGACGCACGCCGCCCTTGACCCATCAGCGCCCGGGTCGCGACTGCACCCATCGGCGCACGCCGCGCGCCCCCACCCGTCGGGGCCGCCCGGCGCTGCCAGATCAGGCCACCCGGCAGAAACATGACAAGGTCGCCGCCGCTGGGGCGGCGGCGTCATCTTCCGGCCACATGCGGTGGTGAACATCCCACCGGGGCGGGCGGCGCAACGACGCGTGGCATCTTCCTGCCGTATAGGGTGGCGAACATCCCATCGGGCCCCGCACCCTTACCGCCGTGGGACGTTTCCGCCCCGCCAACGCGGCGCACGTCTCGCATGACGGCGCACCATCGCCGGTCACCGCCTACCCACCACCCGCCCCCGATGGCCTCGCTGCCAGCACCCCCCGCCAACTACACCCTGGTCACTGGGTCGTCAGCGGCGCGGTGCTACCGATCATTCTAGTCAAGCCTGTGAGTTCCGGAAATTATGGGCCACCCTCTTCCGGAAATTATGGGCCAGGGGGT
>CAZFRU010000072.1:0-16416 GCA_964521385.1 uncultured Gemmatimonadaceae bacterium
TGAAATCCCAAGTGCAGTGCGGGCTTCCGGCCATTCTTATCGAGGGAACTTCCGGTTAGGGATGCCAGGGTCTGGACGTACGGCACAGGGACCTGGCCGGAGATCCTCCGCATCGCGGGGACGAGCCGCGGAGGGGCTCCGGCGACCAGGTCTCGGAGGGCAAGATTGACGCGCTCCGCGAGCGCGGCCGCGACCACCCGCACCAACGTCTCGCAGGCGTAGGGTTCAGTGAGGGTGTGGAAATGCGCGTCGAAATCACCTTCGGTACCGACGCCGACGAGGACGCCCCTTGTCCCCATGGCGGGGGGGGGGGCGAATTCGACGTTGCGCGCGAGGAGCCAGGGACCTTCTGGTTCCGTCCCTTCGAGGCAACTGCGGGCGTCTTGAAGCGCACGTGTGGGTCCCACGAGGTGGACAGATCGCATACCTCAACTCCATGCGTCAGAGTGCCGACCAATCATGTAACTTGGTAAGGGTACCCACTCGACAATGGAGGCGGAAGGCCATTTCTACCAGTATGCCGTTCGATGCGCGCCTGTGTAGGCGCTCGGTTTCGGCGTGGCCGTTCGCTACCCCGGCCGGCTATGCATCAGCGTCGCTCGGGTCACCGTAAGGGGTAGCCCAGTCCTCTTCTTGTACTTGACCGTGCCGATGATCGCCAAGGCGACGGTCAGCCCCCGGATGAGGTTGGCGGAGAGGCTACCCAACGCGTTGTCGGAGATCGTGAAGAGATCCCCTGACAGGCTCATGGCGAAGTGCAGTCCCATGGGGACCCAGAGGTCGTGATCCCACTCCACGTACAACCACGCGAACAGCCCCGCACCCATGAGGGTCGCGGCGAAGATCCCCATCAGTGTGGCCGGGTCCTGGCTCTGCTAGAGGTGGAGCGACGCGAAGACCAGTGCACTGACGAAGAGGGCGGGGAGGAAGTCCCAGGGGGCTCAACAACCGCCCTCCAGAGGTGAAGAAGACCATGAGGAGGGCCGGGAGACCCACAATCAGGTAGGTGACGTAGTAGCTTACCGGGTACAGCCCGACAACCCCCTCGACGAGTGGGTAGATCTCCGCGAAGAACAGCTTGTCCAGAGCATAGAACGCCGCGGAGGCGCCGAAGACGAGGGCGACGTAGCGCGCGTTCCCTTTGTAGGCGACGCTCGGGCGCGGCGAGGTCAGTGCACGCCGCCCGCCCCGCCCCCGTCCGACACCACCGTCGCCGCAGTCGCCTTCGGGTTCTTCACATAGCGGTCGAACCAGTCGATGAACCGCGCCCACATGTCGAGCTTGTTCTCCATGGCCCGGGGGGTATGGGACTCGTACGGGTACTCGTAGAGCACGGCGGTCTTCCCGAGGATCGTCAGTGCGCTGATCATGCGGCGCGACTGGATCGGAAAGGTGCCGGTGTTGTTGTCGGCGCCCCCATGGTACATGAGCAGCGGCGTATCGATCTGGTCGGCACGCATGAAGGGAGACATCTCGATGTACGTGTGCGGCGCCTCCCAGACGCTACGCCGTTCCGCCTGGAACCCGTCGGGGGTGAGGGTGCGGTTGTAGGCGCCGTCCCCGGCGATGCCCGCCTTGAAGAAGGGTGCGTTGGCCAGGATGTTGGCCGTGGCGAAGGCGCCGTAGCTGTGGCCCCCGTGGCCGATGCGGTCGATGTCGACCACGCCCAGTTCATCGACGGCGCGGATCGCGCCGTACATCGCGTCGACCAGACTCGCGATGTAGGTATCGTTGTAGTTCTCGCCGATGATCGGAATGTCGGGATAGACCAGCGCGTATCCCTGGCTCAGCCAGATGTCGGACCAGCGCAGCCAGCTCATGTGGGTGAAGGCGTTGTGGTTTCGTGCGCGGATCGCCGATCGCTCGTACTCGTCGGCTTGCTCGAATTCACGCGGATAGGTCCAGAAGATGGCTGGAACGCGCTGGCCCTCCTGGTAGCCCACCGGCAGCGAAACACGGCCCTGCACCTTCAGCCCGTCGCGCCGCTCGAACTCGAAATCGATGCGGCGTGCCGCGGTGATCTCCGGAAAGGGATCGACGTTGTTGGTCAGATTGGTCCACTCGCCGTCGGCGGTCCACAAGAAGCTGTCGGGAAAATCGTTGGTCGATTCGCGGCTGACGAGCATGCGATCCAGGTCTGGGTCCAGAGGCACCAGCGGGCGGTCGAATGACGTGGTCGCGCCCTCGAAGAGGCGAGTGGTCTCACCGTCGGTGAACCGCACGCGATCGACGAAGGGCTGGGGCTTGAAATCGGCCTTCAAACCGGCGCCTTCGAGGTAGGCCGCGTCACCCTGCGACGAGACCAGCGCATAGGGCAACCCGTTGCCCGTCGTGCGCGTCATGAGATCACCGGGCTGCTCGGTGGGGTCGTCGCTCGACTGCAAGGCGATGACGGTGTCGGGAGTGGGAGCGTCACCGCCCAGAGCCCAGTGGAGTAGCCCTGATTCACTGCCGCTCCGCACGCTGGCGAAGACGTGGGCGCCGTCGAGCGAATAGGTGACCGAGCCCAGGGCATCATCACTCGCGAGCACCACGGTGGCGGCAGCGAGGTCGAAGTCCGGGGCCGTGGCGAGCATGATGCGATCGGGGCGGGCGCCGCCATCGGCGTCGGCGTCTGGATCTCGGGGCGCACGCTGCAGGAATGCCAGCCCGGCCCCGTCCGGCCGCCACTCGAAGGCCCGCGGATCGTTCCCGCCGCCTGCGGCTCCAGCTCCGCCTCGCCCTGCCACCCGGCCCTCGCGGAGCGGTTGCTCGTCGAGAGTGGCCACGCGGGTGCCCTGGCGATCGAGGATCACCGTCGAGCGCGGAAATCCCCGATAACTGGTGATGTACGAAAACGGCCGGTGCAGCGCCTCGGCAATGAGGTGCCCACCGTCGGGGCTCAGCGAGATGGACTGGTACATGCCGGGCTCGCCGATGGGCACCGGCGCGCGCCCGCGGGCGAGCTCGGCGATCTGGCTCGTGGTGTAGTACTCGAACAGACGCGCGTCGTGTTCGTCTTCGAGCAGATTGGGATAGGTGGGATTGCCGGTCGGTTGCTCACGCGTGTGCCGGGTGAGGGGCCCGTCGGGAATGGGATTGCGCACCGGCTCGGGCCCGCGGCCGGCGGGCACCAGCAGGGTGATCAGGGTGCCCTCGGGGGTCCACTGGAGCATGTTCGAAGCGCGGCCGCCGCCGCCGGCGCTGGTGCCGATGGTGGCCAGGACCCGGGCGTCACTCAGGCTGCGGGCCTGGCCCGTGGCCGGGTCTGCCGTCCACACCTCGGTGTGGCTCGGGAGATGGGCGAGAAAGGCGAGGCTCGAACCGTCGGGCGACCAGGTGAAGTCGCTCAGGAAGGTGCCCTCGGGAATGTCGACGTCGATGAAGCGGCGCCCGCTCAGCGAGTAGAACCGAATGTCGTAGACGCCGTAGGTGTCGAGGTACCACAGACGGTCTGTCTGGGGGCGCAGCTCGAGCTCGGCCAGTCGGTACGTCTCCTTCGACATGAGCTCGAGGGTCGAGAGCTCGTTGTCGAGGGGCACCAGGAAATGATCGCCGTCGGGGCTCAGTTGCCCGAGCTCAGCGTAGTTCTTGTTGGTGCGCAGAATCCGTTCGACCGCCGGCGGAGGCGTGACGTAGTGAGCCTCATCGGGGTTGGTCGCCGGAGCGGACGCGGCCTCCTGGGCGAGGGTGGGGCGGCTGAACGACAGCAGCGCGAGCGCTGTGGCGGCGACGAGGATCCTGGGGCGCTGAATCACGGCTCCGACTCCGGCATGCGAACAGGGGATTGCGTACGACTGGCATACGATGTCGGGTCGAGGCGGATGCCGCCAGTTTCCCGACGAGAGAACCGTTGCGATTCGTCGCCCCAGGCAGCTACGAGGGGCCCGTCGGGGCGGAAGGGGGCGGGGTGGAGACCCTGAAGCAGCCAGGGCACCATACGATGGTCGGCGGCTCGAGCGTCTACCTCGGCCGCTGAGGGATCGAAGTCACACTCTACGGGCTTTCGAGAGCCTCGAGCCGGCGTTCGTGGTCTTCGACGACCTTCGTGAAGCGGGCGTCGAACCCCTCCATCATCAGCCGCCGTTCGTCCCGCGCCTGTTCAAAGAGGACGGTGGCGTGGCGCCGGACCTCCTCGAACTGGCGGTCGATGCCCTCGAACCTGCGGTCGATGTCCTCGAACCTGCGGTCGATGTTCTCGAACCGACGGTCGATGTTCTCGAACCGGCGGTCGATGCCCTCGAACCGGCGGTCGATGCCGTCGAACTTCACGCCGAGGAACCCGACGAGTTCCGTGTACTGATCGCTGGTCATGTCATCATGGTATGGTCGAAGTCTTCGCCCGTCCATGTCGGGATGGGTCCAGGGGCGATGCCGAAGGATGTCTTCGTCCTTACGCCGCCCTCATTCCGAACGGAGCGGCTCGACCGGATCGACCCGGGCTGTGCGTCGGGCCGGCGGATGTCTCCTCGCCCACGGTGCCGCACCGCGGCCTTCGCGACGTCGCTGTGAGGGTCGCGCTCCCGGACCCCCGTCGGTATTGTGCACGCTCGATCAGCGGAGGACTCGACACGGGGGTGCGGACATGATGCGAAATGAGGCGTGGCGGGCTGGGGCTGTCGATCGATGAGCCTTCCGTGAACCACACTTCGGACGTGATGGTCATCGGGGGCGGCATCATGGGGGCCTCTGTGTCCTGGCACCTCGCGCGGCGGGGCCTGGCGGTCACGGTGCTGGAGAAGGAGTCCGCGCCCGCGATGGGGTCTACGGGTAGGAGCGCGGCCGGGGTGCGCGTGCAGTTCACCACCGAAGCCAATATTCGGCTGTCGATGTATTCGTTGCCCTTCTATCGGTCGTTCGCCGAGCGGTTCGGCCGTGCGATCGGCTACCAGGACATAGGCTACCTCCTGCTGGTCCCGCGCGAGAGGTGGGGGCGGCATCTGGAATCCGTCCGTCTGCAGCATAGCCTGGGCGCGCCCGTCGAAGTCCTCACCCCTGCAGAGGCTCAACGCTACGTGCCGTTCTCGACCGAGGGTCTGGCCGGCGCGACGTACGGCCCTTGGGACGGCGTGATCGATCCACACATGGCAACCCACGCCTGGGTCGCCATGGGCAGGGAGCTGGGCGTGGACTTCCGCTTCGGAGCACCGGTGACCGCGATCGACGACACGGACGATGGATGGCGGCTGTACGCCGGGAGGGACACCTACGAGGCGCCCTTTCTCGTGAACGCGGCGGGCGCCTGGTCGGCCACCGTGGCGTCGCTCGCGGGGCTGCAGGTACCGGTCGGACCCAAGCGTATTCAGATCTTCCTGAGCGCACCCATCACCGATGAACGCACCTATCCGCTCACGATCGACCTGGCCACCGGCGTGTACCTGCGGAGTGAGGGAAACCGTGTCCTCTTTGGGCTCGACAACCTGACGCAGGACTTTGGTTTCACGGAAGGGATCGACGGCGACTGGCTGGAGCACGTCCTGCTCACCGGTGTGCATCGATTCCCCTGGTGGGAAGAGCTCGGCGTGGACATGAAGAGCAGCTGGTGGGGCTACTACGGCGTCAGCCCGGACAACAGCCCCATCATCGGACCACACCCCGGAGCCCTGGGCTGGATCGACGCATGTGGCTTCTCCGGGCACGGAATCATGCACGCGCCGGTGACCGGCCTGGCCGTATCCGAAATGATCGTGGACGGCGCGTCGCACACGGTCGACGTCGGCCTCTTTGGTCACGACCGCTTCGGCAGCGACGTTCCGGTAGAATCCAACATCTTCTAGCTCCGTCACCCGCGACCTGCAAAGGACTCGAGACGGAGGTCGGACATGAGTTTCCCCAGTCGAGCCCCGCCCCATGACGCTACCTCGCCCCCGCCGAAGCCACGCAATCACCGGCCTCTTCGCAGCCCTCTCCCTCGTGGCTTGCGAGGGCTCCGGGCTTCCGACCTCGGGTGAAGTCGCGCCTTCGCCGGCACCTGTGGCGGTGGTGACTCCACCGCTGGCGGGCTCTGATCTCATAGGGGACTCGGTGGCGTACATCGCCCTGTTGGGTGCAGAAGACCGTCGCGCGCCCACCGACGCCGACCTCGAGACACTGCGCCGGGCCCTTGGTGCGGAGTCCGATGGGCTACGGCGCGCGGCCGTGCGCGCGATCGGGCGCCTGGAGCGCCCCGGTCTCGCCCCGGAGCTGTTCGGGGCCATGTCGGACGCCGACCCCGACGTGCGCGCCGAAGCGGCCAACGCGGTGACGCAGGCGGTGCGGGCGGGCACGGAGGGCGAACGCTCCGGAGCGCTCGACGCGCTCCTCACCCGCTTCGACGCCGAGACCGATCCCGGAGCAGCCGCGGCGATCGCACGGGCTCTGGGGCGGATTCCCCCGGTCGATCCTGCCGGGGCCGTGCGGGTTGCGGCGGCACTCGCGGAGCGCGGGTTGCGCCTCGAAGCCACGGGGGCCGAGCGGCTCGGCATCGCCCGAGGGGTGTTCTTCCACCTGCGCGCGACGGCGAGAGGGTACGAAGGCCTCGACCATGGCGCTCTCGTCCCCGCCCTCGATTCGATGCTCCACGATTCCTACCCCCCGCTCCGCCGGACCGCCCTTGCGGCGCGCCGCGGGATCGCCGTCGCCCCCGACGCGGAGTTCGTCGACCACCTCGCGGCAGACGCCGACCCGGGAGTGCGCCGCGAACTGATGGCGTGGGCGGGATCCCGGGCCGAGGAGGGAGCGGGAGGCTGGCGGCGTGACGTGCTTCACGCCGGCCTCCAGGATCCCGCGGCCGAGGTGCGTCTGGCGGCGGTCCAGGGGTGGAATGCGCGCTTCAAGACAACCGAGGGGTGTGAGCCCTTGATCGCCTTGACCTCCGGCTCGGGGGAGATGGACGATTCGGGAGATGCGGTGGCGCTCGCTGCCGTCGGGGCCCTCGACGCGGATTGCCCAGACCGGTCGGCGGCGATCACGACCCTCACGACCCTGGTCGCGTCTCTCGCCGCCAGCCCAGACCGCTGGCACCTGCCCGCCCAGGCGCTGGTCGCGCTCTCCCGACTCGACCCTGTGGCGGCGACCGAGGCGTTGCCGCCCTTCGTCGCCCACCCCAACCCCTTCGTGCGGGCCCAGGCGGCGAGCGCGGCGGGAGCCGTGGGGTCGACCGCGACCCTCGGCACGCTCGCCGCCGACTCCGACGCGAATGTACGGGAGGCGGCTCTGGGTGCCGCAGGGGCCGACACCCCGACCGCCACCCTTCTGGCCCAGCTCGACCGCGACGAGCCCCAGCTGCTGCGGGTGGCCGCGCGCCTGTTGGCGGGACGCGACGAGCCAGGAGTCACCCTCGCCCTTCTGGGCGCCCTCGAGCGGGTGTCCCAGCGAGGTGAAGCGACCCTGCGCGACGGCCGGCTCGCCCTGGTTGCGCGGATCGGCCAACTCGGCGATGCGACGCTCGCCGATCGTCTGCGGCCCTTCTCGAGCGACCCCGACCCGGCCGTGGCTCAGGCCGTGGCTGCGGTGCTCACGGCCTGGACCGGTATCCCAGCCACCGCGGCGCCCACCGGACTGACGCCGCTTCCGCTTCCCTCTTTCGCCGAGCTCGCCGCCCTCGAAGACTCCGTCGCAGAGGTGACCATGGCCGGAGGCGACGTGTTCACTCTCGCGTTCCTGCCGTTCGAGGCTCCGACCAACGCGGCCCGCTTCGCCCGCATGGCTCGCGAGGGGCGCTTCGACGGACTCACCTGGCACCGCGTCGTGCCCAACTTCGTGGTGCAGGGGGGAAGCCCCGGGGCCAACGAATACGCGGGCCACGGGGCGTTTACCCGGGATGAGATCGGACTCGTGGGCCATTGGCAGGGCACCCTGGGCATCTCGACTCGAGGGCGCGATACCGGTGACGGTCAGCCCTTCTTCAACCTCGTCGACAATCTGCGTCTCGATCACGACTACACGGTGTTCGCCTACCTCATCGAGGGGCTCGACGGAGTGCGTCGGGTGAGGGCCGGAGATCGGATCGAGAGCATTCGCCTCCGCGCCCGCTGATTTCCGTACCTCGCCCGCACCCGCCGAGTCGACCCGCGCTGCCGCGCTCGACGAGCCCGCGCCCGGTCCGAGCCCGCAGGCGCGACCGAACCCCGGCTCAGCACCAGCGCACCCGCACGCGGTAGCGCACGGTGACCTCGCCGCGGGCGGGAATGCGCGGGTCGAAGCGGAAGGTGAAGGCGTCGAGTGTCTCGTGTTCGTGGCTGGCCGAGACCATGGTCCAGGCGCCGCCCACGGGCTCGACGACCGAGACGCGCTGGGCTTCGTCCTTGTGGTTGCGCAGCGAGAGTTCCCATTCGCTCTCGGTCACGCAGTTGCCGATCACGTCGAAGGCGACCTGCCGCCGGTCGCCGACCACGTCGAAGGCCTCACCGATCTGAATGCTCACCCGCTCATCGCGCGGCGTGTGGTCGATGCGGTCTTCGCCCACGAACTGCTGCGCCCCCGATTGGTCGGCCTGGTAGACCCGCACCACTCCTCGGGGAAGCGGCATGCCGAGCCCCTCGGCGGCCTCGTTCTGGAAGTTCAGGAAGACCTGGGCCCTCTGGTTCTGCATCACGTCGCCGTATTGGCTGCGATAGAGCCAGGGCTGGCCGCGAAAGACCAACTCCTTGTCGATTGTGAATCCTCGTCCCTCGAGCAGCACCACCTGCTTTTGTTCGTTCTGCTTGAGGTCGGTGGGGCGGCCCATGGTATAGAGGTGGTACTCGAAGAGCCCTTCTTCGGAGAACGGCGCCGCTGAAGCCTCCTGCGCCATCATGGCGTCGCGTCGCATGCGCAGATCCAGGTCGTCGGAGGCCGAGACCCGCTTCACGTCACCGGCGACGAGCTTCAGCGTGGCGTTCTCGAAAGTGGTCCCGCTCTGGTTGGTGAGGGTGACCCAGCCGGTCAGGTCGCCCACCCGGCTATCGGCGTCGACCACCAGCACGTAGTCGGCGCTCCAGTTGAGGCCGCCCGTGAGGTACGACACCTCGGTGCGGGTCGTTCCGCGGGGGGCGTCGACCTTCCACACGAGCGACGGGCTGGCGATGAGGTCGCCGGGCACTTCGGAAAAGGCGAAACGGCCCGGGACGTCGAAGGTGATCTCACCGTCGATCCGCAGCACCGGCCGACCGTTGACTGCCAGGACCTCGGCCTCTGCGGGCTCTTCCGATCCGTCCGGCAACCGTCGGTAGATCTTCACGGTGCGCCCCACGTACTTCTGGAGCAGCGTCTCGGGGCTCAACAGGTCGTAGCGATAGTTCTGCTCGAGCAGTTGAAAGCCCGGCGAGCCGAGGGGGCGTACATGCACCGTCTGCGCCTGGATCTGCGATGCCACGTCGCCGAATTCGACGGGCACCACCCCGCCGGGCAGAGCGATGCTGCGTACCTCGCGCACCAACCCGAAGTTCTGGTTGTAGACGGTGACGCTCACGCTCTCGCGGCCGGTCGCGTCGGAGCGCACACCGAGTGTTTCGGGATCGAGCGAGGGGGCGTCGGGAGCCAGGGGCAGCAGCCCGAGTGTCACGGCGATCGCACCCGCGGTGCGAAGGGGAAGGAGAGACGACATGGGGGGTACCTTTGTGCAATAGGAAGAAGAGCGTCCCTCGCCCTTCGTACCCTGTGTGACGCATCACCGGCTCTCGCTTGCACACGGGGTGACCGGGCTGGGTCCAGTGCTTGACTTTGCCGGACCCGCTCCCGCTCTTTGATCGAGGAAACCTCGACCTGGTCATGGTCCATGGATACGACGCTGGCACACCCTTGTCGGAGCGCGTGGAATGGTCGCCGCGCCCGTTGTTCGGCTCTGGTCTTCGTGCTCGCGAGCCTTGCCGCACCGCAGACGCTTCGAGCCCAGGCGCTCCGAGGCGTGGTGATCGACGACGACAACGGCACGCCCGTGGCTTCGGCGACGGTGCGCCTCGTGGTGCGCGGCGAACTCGATCGCGGGACCGAGACCGACGCCCAGGGTCGGTTTCTGTTCACCCTCCATACGGCGGGGGACTATGGCCTGGAGGTGTCCCGTGTGGGCTATACCACGACTCGCTCGCAGAGCGTGCGGGTCGAAGACAGGGACACGGTGTCGGTCGAGTTCCGGATCCTGCCCGATGCCGTGGTCCTGTCGCCCATCACCGTCACCGCGCGCTCGCTCAGAGGCCGGGACACCTTCGAGCGCCGCCGCACGGAGTGGGGGCGGGGCGTGTTCCTGGACCAGACCTACATCACCCTGCTGGAGCCGGATCACCCGGCCGAGGCCCTCGACGGCATCGAAGACGTCGATCTGCGGTGGGTGTGGGGTGCGACGCATAGTGGCATGGGTCGCCTCCTGCCCACGGTGCGATCGGTTCGGGGGCGCGGCTGCATGCTCTACATGGTCGACTTCGTGCCGGTCCAGGCCGACCTGCTCAACGGAGCGAGTGGGTGGTCGAGCTACATACTCGACAACCTCCAGGGTCGGGACGTGGTGGCCGTGGAGGTCTACCGCTCCGTGCTGGAGGTGCCGCAGGAGCTGCAGCGCTACACCTACACCCTCAACCCCACCGGGGGCGCGGGCCAGGTGCACTGCGGTCTCGTGGTGTTCTGGACCCGAGCGGGGTGGTAGTCACCGGGGCGCTCAGACCCACCCTTTGCGCCTGAAGTCCCGCAACGTCTCGGCCCAGCGACCCATCTCGACGGGAGTACCGAACGAGACGCGATTGTGGTCGAGCATCGGTGGGAACGCACGACCCACGGCGATGCCGGCATCGGCGAAGCGACGAATGTAGTCGTGCACATCGGTGCCGATGGAGTGCATGATGAAGTTGGTGTGCGACGGCAGATACTCGAGGCCGAGCTCGTCGAGGGTATCGATGACGAGCGCTCGGGCCGCGAGATTCGACGCGAGTGATTGGCTGCGGAAGGTGTCGTCCCGCAACGAGGCGCTGGCAGCGGCCATGGCGAGCTGGTTGGTGTTGTTGTTCGAGATGTAGGCGGTGACGCGCTCGACCGTGTCGGGGTGCGCGACCCCGTACCCCAGGCGCATGCCCGCCATCCCATAGATCTTCGAAAAGGTGCGCACCACCAGCACGTTGGTGTGCTCGCGGGCCAGGGCGACGCACGACGCGTACGCGGGGTCGTCGACCAGCTCGAAATAGGCCTCGTCGACCAGGAAGAACACGCTCTCGTCGGCGTCCCGGATCCACCGCTCGATCTCGGCGGTAGGGGTGAGCGTGCCCGTGGGGTTGTTGGGGTTGCACAGATAGACCACGGAGAGCCCAGGCGATCGTGCAGCCTCGGCCTTCATGCGACCCAGATCGTGGGCGTATCGGGCGTCGAGGGGCACCTTCACCAGATCGGTGCCCAGCGGAAGCCGGTACCCGGCCACGTCTTCGAAGGTGGGGTCGGCGGTGATGATCCGGGCACCCCCACCACCCAGCGCCTGGACGGCCATCTGGAGCACCTCGGTCGATCCGTTGCCCAGGAAGACCTCGTCGTCGCCGACTCCGAGATGTTCGGCGAGTTCGCCCCGGAACACGCTCGCCTGGGCGTCGGTGTACCGATTGGCGATGGCAAACGCCTCGATGGTTGCAGCGCGGGCCCGGGGTCCGATCCCCAGGGGGTTCTCGTTGGCGTTGAGGCGAAGGGGGTCGGCGACGGTGCCCCGACCCCGGCGGGGGGCGAGCCATGCGTCGAGGCCCGTGAGAGGATGCGGAAGGGTGGCGGCCGCGCTGGCGAGCGTGCCTGCGCGCAGAAAGAGGCGGCGGTCCATGCACGGGCTCCGGGTTCGGCATCGTCGGCGCCGGACGGGGGGGTCCGCGCATGGATGCGTAGGAGGCCACGGTACGGCGAGCGCGGGGGGTTTCGCCAGTCCGGCGCACCCCCGTGCGGGCGGCGGGCGTCAGAAGTACAAGAAGCTCTGGACCTTCAGCGAGTACTCGGTATCGCCTCTCTGAGGAGACCAGACATCGACATTGAAGCCGATCTTGTTCTTGCCGAGCAGGTAGAACATCAGCCCCGGTGTGAACACGAGGCCACCATCGTCGGCGAGACCGGTGTCGGGATCACCGTAGCTGAGCCGGACCAGGGGCTCGATACCGACGAAGCGCTCGCTGCTCAGGGGCGCGTAATAGCTGGCCACGCCCTGCCACGTCATGAAGGTCGATGCGCTGCCCTCGTCATCGAGGTTCTTCCAGTTCTCGCCTCTCACCACCGAGGCCTGGAGCAGAAGTCCGTCGCGCCAGTCGCCGTACTGCGCATCTGCCCCCCACGCCCCTGCGGTGGCGCTCTCGTCGTCTTGGGCCACGTAGTCATGGACGCCCAACTGGCCCGACACCGTGAGGCCTTCGGCCACTTCGACGCTGACCCGTCCCGAAAACGACTTCGAATCGTTGGCGTCGCGCTGGTTGGCACCCTCTCCGTTGGTCACGGTGACCTGGTACCCGAGCTTGCCGGCCGTACCGGTGGCACGGAGTCCGGTATCACGGTTCGAGAAGGCGAGCTTCTCGGTGAAACGGCTGTAGGAGCAGATGCCGCCCACACCGGTACAGCCGCCCACACCGCCCACGCGTCCGTCCCGCTCGATGAGCGACAGGTCGGTGGAGCTCGAAAGCTCGAACAGATCGAAGGCCCGGAAGAACTGTCCCATGGACAGCTGGAAGCCGGGTGAGAAGGTCAGCCGCAGGTAGGCGTCCTTCAACTCCACCGTGCCTCCCGCGAACTCGGGTTGGATACGACCATCCAGAAAGTCGTTGACGGTGACGTCGGCGGTGAGCCGGGCACGGCGGAAGAAGAAGCCGCTGTGGTCGGAGCCCACCGACGAGGTCGCGTATTGCGCCTGCAGGCGGCCCCCGATGCGAATCGAGGCGGCCCGTGAGGCGATGGTGTTCTGGGCAGCCGCTTCGGCCGCGGGGAGCAGGAGAGCGGCTCCGAGGAGCACCAGGGAGAGGCGGCGGGTCATAGGGCCTCGGGCGGCGCCTGGCGACGTCGCTGCCGGTTGCGCACGGTCTTGTCGATGAACAGGTAGTAGCCCGTGGCGACGGCTACCATGGAGATCACACTGGTCAGGATCAGGATCAGCGTCGCCTGCGCGCCGCCCAGTTTCAGTACCGCCAGGAAGTCGAAGGTATGGGCGCCGACGATCGCTCCCCGCAAGCGGGTGATGCGGTCGGCCCTGCGGATCGATCCGTCGGAAAGCGCCACGTACGAGACCGAGCTCCGGGCGTCGTCGAAGGCGACTCGCCAGGCCGGCAGCGGACCGAAGGCGTAGGCGGCTTCGCGCTCCGTCATGAGTCGGACCTCGGCCACCGGGGCGTCGGTGCCGAACTCGGCGATCGCGAGCCGCTCGGCCATGTCGGAGGTGATCTCGACCGGGAGGCCCGTGGCGACGTCGATCATCCGATTCCCGCCTTCGGCGAGGGTCACGATGTAGACGAGTCCGTCGTCGAACCGCTTGAGGCGCACTGCGGTGGCGAGGGCCTCCGTGTCGGAGGTCGAGGCTGCCGCCTGCACCGCCGCTGCGGGGGAAACCGAAGCCTGCGTGTATTCGGTGGGGCCGTAGGGGCCTTCATAGGCAGCCCGGTCGCCGAAGGGGAGCACCATCACGATCCCGCTGACCAACCAGATCGCGAACAGCACCCCCACGCCGATGCCGATCCACTCGTGGAGCTTTCTCATGGTCCGTCGCATGTGATTCCCGGGGCCTGGATGCCTGTAGAGGGCGGGAGAATACGGTTTCGTCAGCCCATAACCTGGCGAGGGATCGCGCGGCCTGCCACCCTTCCCGGGTCCCGGTGAGGGTCTCCTGGCGGGTCCCCGTGCGGGCTCCCCAGTGGGTCCCGGTGCGGGTCCCGGTGCGTTGACGGTACCCGCGCGCGACGCCTATGCTGGCGCGTTGACCCCTGCCGAGGACCTGCTGCCCATGTGCCGTCGTACGCTCCATACTCTCCCTGCTCTCGCCTCTGCGTTTGCCGTCGCCCTGGTCGTCGCTACGACCGGCGTCCCAACGAGCGCGCAACAACCTTCGTTCACGCGGGCCGACACGCTGCGAGGATCGAACGGCCCCGCGCGGGCCTGGTGGGACGTGACCTTCTACGACCTCGACGTCTCCATCCATCCTGCCGACAGTTCGATCGCCGGATTCAATGCCATCACCTATCGGGTGGTGGATGACGCCCCCACGGGCGAGTTGCAGATCGACCTGCAGGCGCCCCTGTCGCTCGACAGCGTCTCGCTCGAGGGCCAGCGGCTGGCCCTGCGTCGCGAGGGAAACGCCTGGTTCGCCACGATTCCGGAGCGCCAGGGGGTGGGTGAGACGCATACGCTGACGGCGCACTACCATGGGCGGCCGGTCATTGCGGCCAATCCGCCCTGGGACGGCGGCTTCATCTGGGCGCGGGACGGCGCGGGCGCTCCCTGGGTCGCGACTGCCAATCAGGGGCTGGGTGCCAGTGTCTGGTGGCCCAACAAGGACTACCAGGGTGAAGAGCCCGACAGTCAGCGGATCAGGTTGACCGTACCCGATCCCATGGTCGAGGTCTCGAACGGACGCCTGCGCAGCATCACCCGCAACGACGACGGCACCAGCACCTTCGAGTGGTTCGTGGCCTCACCCGTGAACAACTATGCCATTGCCGTGAACGCCGGCTCCTTCGCCCACTGGCAGGAGACCTTTCACGGCATGGACGGTCCCCTGACCCTCGATTTCTGGCCGCTGGCCGAGAACGAAGAGGCCGCGCGCCGACAATGGGTCCAGACGCAGCCGATGCTGCGGTGTTTCGAGGGGTGGTTTGGTCCGTATCCGTGGTACGAAGACGGATTCAAGATGATCGAATCGCCCCACCTCGGCATGGAGCACCAGAGCGCCATCGCCTACGGAAACGGCTTTCAGAACGGATACCGGGGCCAGGACCTGTCGGGCACCGGTCAGGGGCTGACCTGGGACTTCATCATCGTGCACGAGGCGGCCCACGAGTGGTGGGGCAACAACCTCACCACGCGCGATGTGGCCGACATGTGGGTCCACGAGGGGTTTGCCGCCTATGCCGAGAATCTGTACACCGAATGCCTCACCGGCTCGAAAGGGGCGGGGGCCGAGTACGTGATCGGGACCCGTGCCCGGATCGTCGACGATATGCCGATCATCGGCGCATATGGGGTGCAGAACCAGGGTTCGGGCGACATGTACTACAAGGGTGCGAACCTGCTGCACACGATCCGCCAACTGGTCGACGACGATGCTCGGTGGAGGGCGACGCTGCGGGGGTTGAATCAGACCTTCCGTCACCAGATCGTGACCAGCGCACAGGTCGAGTCGTACATCGCCCGCGCAGCCGGCCTCTCGCTGGACCGCATCTTCGAGCAATACCTGCGCACGGTGCAGATTCCGGTCTTCGAATGGGCTGTCGAGGGCACGACCTTGTCGTTTCGCTGGGCCGACGTCGTCGACGGATTCGAGATGCCCCTCGACGTCGGGCTGGGAGACCAGATCGTGCTGAAGCTGCGACCGACGGCTTCGTGGCAGGTCCTCGAGATTCCCGCCGACGCACCGCCCCCCGTGGTCGACCCGGACTACTACGTCGAGAGTCGTCGGACTGCCGCCCCGCGACGCCGCTCGCCGGGGTGAGCAGGCTCGAGCACCCCCCCCGGCGCAGCTGCCCGGGCTCGTGTGCGCCGGGATGACGATGCTGATCGTGGGTCGAGGGGGCTCTCGTGTGCTGCGGCGGCTATCGGCCCGAGCCGTAGACCGGCTCGCAGGCGCTGCGCTCGCGACGCGCGCTCTCGAGTCCGACCCAGACCATCAGGGTGGTATCGCGAGGCTCACTCCACCGTACGTCGATGTCGAGTTGGGCCCAGAGCCCTGTGTCATACTTGAAGGGTACGTCCTGGGCGGGCAGCGCTTCGGCGTCGAGGCGCCCGTTTCCGTAGGTGTCGCGGATTCGCATGGTCCAGCTGCCCGAATGCCCGGGCCAGATCTCGAGACATCCCGCCACCTTGAGTCCCGCCGTCGGCACTCGCGCGGTCACGAGGTTGGCTCGCCCCCGCTTGACCGGAAGCTCGATCCAGCCGCCTCCCTGACGCAGGACCTCCATGAGGTCGGTCATGGATTGGGCACGGACCGGACCCGCCAGAGACAACGCCATGAGCGTGGCCAGGGCAACCGTGGAGGGGGATCGAAGGGATCTGCGCATGGGTGTGATACGCCCGGAAGCGGGGCGGGGGTTCCGCAGAGGTTGCTTCGCGAGCCCGGGATCGGCAAGCTCGCAGCGAGTTCGCAGTGGGCTCGCAGAGGCCGAACGAGTGACCCGCGACGCTGGAGGACCGAGCAGATGACACCACACCCCGAGGTGGATCGCCTCGCACATCCCTTCGCGGGCAGGCGGCGTTGTGCGTATTGCCGGGCGCCTCTCGAGGCGCTCGAGGATGCAGCGTTTCATGGGGTCTGCGGCCGTCTCGAATGCCAGGCCG
>CAZFRU010000073.1:0-16040 GCA_964521385.1 uncultured Gemmatimonadaceae bacterium
AAGTACCACTTCAAGACCGATCAGGGGATCGATTTTCTCACCCAGGAGGAGGCCGACCGGCTGGCGGGCACCGACGCCGACTACCACCGGCGTGACCTGTTCGAGTCGATCGCTCGCGGCGACTTCCCGAGCTGGACGCTGCACATGCAGATCATGCCTTTCGAGGAGGCCCGGGACTACCGATTCAACCCGTTCGACCTGACCAAGGTGTGGCCGCATGGCGACTACCCGCTGATCGAGGTTGGCAAGCTCACCCTCGATCGCAATCCGACCGACTTCCATACCGAGATCGAGCAGGCGGCCTTCGAACCCAACAACCTGGTGCGGGGCATCGGGCTCTCGCCCGACAAGATGCTGCTCGGCCGCAGCTTCGCCTACGCGGATGCCCATCGCGTCCGGCTCGGCACCAACTACAAGCAGATCCCGGTCAACCGTCCGACGTCGCCGGTGCACAGCTACAGCAAGGACGGCGCGATGCGGGTCGACAACGTGTCCGACCCGGTCTACGCCCCCAACTCCAAGGGGGGTCCCAGCGCCGATCCCTCGCTCACCGACGATGCGGGGTTGTGGCACTCCGACGGCGACATGGTCCGCAAGGCCTACACCCTGCGGCCCGACGACGACGACTGGGGCCAGGCGGGAACCCTGGTGCGAAAGGTGATGAACGATGCCGAGCGTGATCGACTGGTCGACAACATCGCGGGGCACCTCAAGGCGGGCGTTTCCGAGCCGGTGCTGAAGCGGGCGCTCGAGTACTGGCGCAATGTCGATCAGGAGCTCGGAGATCGGGTGGCGGCCAAGGTCGCCTCTTGAGATGAGCGGCGCTGATGCTGCCGCAGAGATGGTGTGACGCTGGCGTCCTGAGCGGGGTAGGGGATCGTTTGCCCCGCTGCTGACTGATCCCCTACCCGCCGCATTTCGATGACCGACCATACTCCCTTTTCCGACCCGCCGACGGAGGCCGAGATCGAAGCCGCCCAGAGGTTTGGGGTGAGTGTTGGCCTCTACCGGCGGTTCAAGCGGAACGCGGGTCCGGGCGCCGACCGCCTCGAAGGTGGAGACGGCCCCGCCGACATCGTGGCGGAGGTGCAGCTGGCGGAGAAGATGCGCAGGGAACCGGGCTTCTTCAAACCGCGCGACAAGGCACGGGGCATGCTGGTGTCCGCCGCCAGAACTCCGGGCGAAGCGGCCCAGACGGTACTCACGATAGCGTGCTACCTCGGGTTGATGTTTCTGATCATCGGATTGGGGGGGGAGAGGGTACAACGCGTTCCCGGGGTCTTTCAGGTGATTGCGTTGGGGCTCCTGTTGATCCCCGCCATGATGATCTCATCTCGGGTCTGGCGCAGTATCGGCGAGGGGATGCGGGATCGCGTGCGCCTGCTGGTGCGTTTCTGGCCCGTGACGTTGTTGATCCTGATCTTCCTCCTGGGGGGCGTGAGGCTGCTTGTCGATTGACCAGCCATGGGGTTGGGGATCCTGTGAGCCTCGAGAACCCTGGAGGACCAGGTGCCGGATCTCATCGTTGGATACTTCGTGGGCAGCCTGGCAGAGAGAGTCCATCAATCGAGGGCCGGTCAACGCACTCGTGCGCCTGGCGCCAGAAGAGCTGCAGATGCGGAAGATCCCCTCCGGAGACCTGCCCCTCTTCAGCTATGACTACCCCGCGGATCAACCCCTGATTGCGAGGGACTTCAAAGCCGCCATCGCCGGCGTCGATGCCGTTCCTCTCGTGCCGCCGGAATACGACCGCGTTTCATTCGGCGCGTCCTGACCGTCTATCCGCGCTCGTCCTGAGTGGTTCGGCCTCAGAGGGCTCCCCCCCTGAGGTGGGGGTGCGTTCTGATTCACCCGATTTCTCGGACCCAGATGTTGCGAAAGCTGATCGGCGGACTCGGATCACCATGGGCCTGCAGCATGATCGGCGACGTGTCATAGGGTGAGTAGACCGGTGCTCCCGTGTACCGGGTCTCTCCCTCGAGCTCGAAGTCGTTCTGAACCAGGATGCCGTTGAACAGGACCGTGACCCGGGCCGGAGCTTCGAGTGCACCATCGGAGGCAAATCGCGGGGCGGTCCAGACGACATCGTATGTCTGCCACTCGCCCGGCCTTCGGCTCGCGTTGACGAGCGGAATGGACTGCTTGTAGATGCTTCCCGCCATGCCGTTGACGTAGGTCTCGTTCTGGTAGGAATCCAGGATCTGCAGTTCGTAGCCGGTACCGTTCGTCGCGAAGAAGACGCCGCTGTTTCCCCGAGCCTGGCCTTCGCCCGTGATCGCCTGCGGAATCCGCCACTCGATGTGGAGCTGGTAGTCGTGGAACCGACGACGCGTTTCGATGCTGCCCACATCCTTGTTCACGGTCAGGACACCGTCCGCGATCGACCACCCCGCCGGAGCGCCATCACGCTCGTTGATCCATTCTTCGAGTCCGGTCCCATCGAACAGCAGGATGGCATCTGATGGAGCGGCGACCGGTACACCGGATGGCGCAGGCGTGACCACGCGCGGCACGGGCTGCCAGATTTCGGTGTCTTCCGGCCGGGCCCGAGTCGGCGGATCCTGCGCTCGTACGGGTGCTGTGGACATCACCATGGCAACGAGAATGCCGAGCAACAGCGGTCCGGATCGCAGGGGGCTTTCGGCTCCGACTGCCCGGTCTGTCCTGCGCCCTGCCACCGCCCTACGCCTCTGACCAGATCGCGTACTCATTGCCCGACGGGCAGGTGAAGTGAAACCGCTTGCCACCGGGAAAGGAGTAGATGTCCTGGGTGACGGTGCCGCCCGCGGCGCCCACTCTTCCGACGAGCGCTGCGAGATCGTCGTGATAGAAGACGATGAGGACGCTGCCGTCTGCAACACGGGCCCGCTTCTGTGCGCGGTAGAAACCGCCATCCAGACGTCCGTCATTGAACGAGATGTAGTCTGGTCCGAACTCGGTGAACGACCACCCGAACAGCTCTTCGAAGAAGCCGCGGGTGCCCTCCAGGTCGGTGGCCTGGAACTCGATGTAGTCGATCTGGTTGTTCTTCGGATTGGGCATGATGCAACCTCGTCTGGGAGTCGGTCCAGCGCCGGGGTCGGTGGAGCCGCAACTCGTCTCCGCCCCGCTCCACGAGGGTACTCTCGCGACTGCGCGGTGCCAAGGAGCTGGGACCCGCGAGTCGTGCCTCAGCCGTCCTCGAACTTCAAAGCCGTCAGCGGATCGACGCGGGCGGCGCGGTGGGCCGGCACCAGGGCAGCCAGCGTCGCTGCCGCCATCAGGGTGGCGGCTGCGAAGAGATACGCGCCGGGACTGCCTGGACCCACCTCGACGAGTTGCGACTGAAGGGCCCGGGCAGCGAAGAAGGCTCCCACGCCGCCCAGGCCCACCCCCGCCCCCGCGATGAAAAGGGATTGTCGCAGCACCATTGCAAGAAGGCGGGCGCGGTGTGCACCGAGGGCGGCGCGGATGCCGATTTCGCGGGTGCGGCGGGCGACCACGTAGGCCAACAGCCCGTACAGGCCGAGGCAGGCGAGGAGCAGGGCGATGGCGCCGAACGCGACGATGAAGGCGGTGAGGGCTCGCCGGCTCGCCATGGCATCCATCAGGCGCGTCTCGAGAAGGCCGACCTCGACGGGAACGCGTGGATCCTGATCCGCCACCGCTTCGCGGATGACCTCGCCGAGACCTGGCAATGCCCCGGGCCGAGCCCGCACCACGAGGGTCATCGCCCCCATCGTGAAGGGCACCTGTTCCGCGACCACGAACATCTCGGCGGCTGGCTGGGAGTCGAATCCGTAGGTGCGGACGTCGTCGACCACACCGACGACGGTGAGCCAGTCGGCCGGCTCATCGACTCGCCCGCCTTCCATGCTCGGCGCCCGCACGCGCTCGCCGAGCGGGGATCGACCTGGCCAGTAGCGCTCGGCCATGGTTCGGTTGACGATGACCACCCGCTCGGTTCCAGCGCCGTCCGAGTCGTTGAAGAGGCGCCCCGCGAGCCGCTCGATCCCCAGCGTGTTGAAGTAGTCACCCGCCACTGCGCGGTACCCGGCGCCGATGTCGGATTCATCGAGCCCCTGCACCTCGATGAAGCTGGTGCCTCCACCCACCGTCGGTGCGCCCAGAACCGCCCCGGCCGACAGCACCTGCCCGTGCTCCGAGAGCGATGTCAGGAGGTGATCCCAGAAGCGTCGTCGCCCCTCTACCCCTTCACTGGGCGTGTTCTGGAAGTCGACCTCGTATCCGGGCAGGTCCAGGGGGAGCTCGGCCATGATGACGTCGGTTGCGGCGAAGCCGAGGTCTCGGCCCACGAGGGACCGGAAGCTCTGCACCAGGAGCGCCCCACTGACCACCAGCGTCAGAGCCAACGCCACCTCGGCGACGACCAGGGAGGGGCCCAGGGGGTCCCGACCGCTACGACTGCGTAGCAGCGACCCTACCGATCGTTGGGCGCGTCGAGCCTGCGCGCCGCCGGCCGCGCCCATCCGTCCTGCCCGCATCGCAGGAGCCAGTCCGGCGAGGAGTCCGGTTCCCAGCCCCGCGAGCAGGGCCAGGGACAGTCCGCCAACGCCGACCCGGACGGAGGTGGTCAACGGGAGTGAGTTCGCCAGGAGGGGTTCGAAGCCCCGTATCAGTGCCGCGGCAAGGAGCCCGCCGAGCAGCCCTCCCGCCAGCCCGGTGAGTCCGTGTTCGGTCAGGATCTGACGTGTGATCCGCCCGCGCTCTGCGCCCAGGGCCAGTCGGACCGCGACCTCCCGGGCTCGCCCCTCGGTCCGCGCCAGCGACAAGCCGGCGAGATTGAGCCATGCCAACAGCCAGACAGCGGCGGTGGCGCCCGTCAACAACCAGATCTGCCGGGTGGTGTCACCCAGCAGGAAGTCCTTGAGTGGCTCGACACCGACCTGCCACGAGTAGAGCGCCGACGGGTCGTCATTGCGTACGCGGGCGGCGATGCGGTCGAGCTCGACCTTGAGGCTCGCGCGGGTCATTCCGTCGGGGAGGCGGGCGATGGCCCTCCAGTTGATGAGATTGCGCGCCCCGGCGAAGGCCATCCGGTTGGGGGCGGTGGCCACCCAGGCGTCGGTGCCTGTGGGATACACGCTCGGTCCCGCCACCACGCCGACCACCGAGAAGGTCGCGCCCACGATGGCCAGATCGCTCGGCAAGGGCGGGCTGCCCATCCGCTCCCGCCAGAACGTCTCGCTCACGACGGCTATCGGTTCGTCGGCATCAGCGGGCCCCAGTGCACGGCCCATCACGACGTGCGGGCGAAGCACGTCGAAAAAGCCGGTGCTCACCTGCTGCGCCGAGATCCGAGCCGGTCCCTCGGGTAGACGGATCGATACCCGTTGCTCTCGATGGATCGCCGAGCGCGACGTCAGGCTCGAGTCGTCCGTCCAGTCGTGCCAACTCTCCTGGGACACCTGCGGGAAGGTATGGCCCTCCCGGTGGCCCGAGAGGAGCACCACGAGCCGTTCGGATTCGGGGAAGGGAAGGGGCCGCCTCAACACGCGGTCGACCGGGGTCGAGGCCGCGACGGTCAGGGCGATCCCCATGGCAAGGGTCAGCACGGCGAAGACCGTGGGGCCGGGGCTGGTCCGGGCCCGTCGCACGGCGAGTGCGAGGTCGGCGCGGGCGCCATCCACGAAGGCATGGAATCGGAGCCGACGGTCGCGGGCCTTCCCCGCTTTCGACAGCGTTTGCCGCGCCTCGTCGAGGGGTCCGAAGCGGCGGAGCGCCTCATCCCAGGCCGAGTCCGGACTCCACCCGTCCCGAACCAGGTCGTCGGCCCTCATCTCCAGGTGGGTCCGAATCTCCTCGTCGAGCTCGGCGGCCTTCTGCCGGGCCGTCGTCGAGGAACGAAAGAGCCGCCGGGGGCTCATGGCGCTTCCCTCGCCAGGATCCGTCCGACCGACATCGCGTACCGCTCCCAGGTGTCGGCGTCGTCGGCGAACGTCTTCGCCCCCCGTGCCGTCAGGGTGTAGAACCGGGCTCGGCGATTCGACTCGGTCCGACCCCACTCGGCTTCGACCAGGCGTCTGCCTTCGAGCCGATGCAACGATTGGTAGAGGGCGCTGTCGGCGATCCCGAGGCTGCCTCCCGATTCTCGCTCGAGCCAGCCCGCGATGGCGTATCCATGGAGCGGTCCCCAGCTCAGCGCCTTCAGGACGAGCAGGTCGAGTGTGCCCTTGAGCAAGGGCAGAGACGAATCGCGTTCCGAGTCCTTCCCCATCCTGATCCCCCCTCGTCTGACCTCATCACAGACCCCGTGTGTGTTGTGGTATAGTGGACGATGGCGGGAGAAGGTGCAAGAGCGCCTCATCGGGCCGGCCGTCGGGACCGGTGAGGGGTGGCCTCACTCCTCCCGTAGGATCCGCGCGGGATCGACTCGGCCGGCACGCCAAGCGGGCACCAGACTGGCTGTCACCCCCGCGAGAAGGAGCAGCAGCATCGCAGCCGTCATCGCTACGGGGTCCCGCGGATTCACCTCGAACAGGAGGGACTCGACGATTCGCCCCAGGGCCAGCGACACGGCGATCCCCACCGTCCCGCCGAGTGCCACGACCCGGGCTCCCGACGCCACCACGAGCGCTACGATGTCGTGGACCTGCGCGCCGATGGCCATTCGCACGCCCATCTCGTGCCGTCGCTGACTCGCTGCATAGGCCGTGACGCTGTAGACGCCGACCAGCGTGACCACCAGGGCCAGCAGCCCGAAGGCGGTGAACAGCTGTGCGCCGAGCCGCCAGGGACGGAGCTGGGGTTCGAGGGCATCGCTCATGCGACGGATCCGCACCTCACGTGGCCCGAACCGCGCACCAAACTCGTTGCGCACCACCTCGGCCACGGCGCCCCAACGCCGAGGATCGACCCTGAACAGGATCTCACCACCGGTAGCGTCCACCTCTCGCGGGCGGAAGTACTGCATCGAGGGCTCTTCGGCGATGCCGAACTGTCGGGAATCTTCTGTGACGCCGACCACCGGGTGACAGGCGGCATCGGGTTGATCGAAGACCAGACACTCTCCCAGGGCGTCTTCGCCTGGCCAGAGAACCCGCGCCATGGTCTCGCTTACCACCACCGCGTCTTCCGCTCCATCGGCGAAGGTCCGGCCTTCGAGGATCCGCATTCCCGTCACCGCGAAGTAGTCCCGCGATACCGCATTTCCCGACGGAGACACCCCCGGTGCGAACGAAGGAAGAGAGTCGCCGCCGGGAAGGAAGAAGGTCCAGAAGATGGACCCCATCATGGGGGCCGCACTGGCGAGGGCGGTGCCGGACACACCGCCGAGTCCGGCGAGCCGGGACTCCATTTCAACACGTACGGCCGAATCATCGGCACGACCCCGCAGGCTGATCCAGGCCAGCTCATCGACGTCGAATCCCAACCTCAGGGCGGCTATGTTCTGCAGGCTCTGCACGAAGAGCGCTGAGCCGGTGAGCAGTACCACGGCCAGCGCGGCCTGTGTGGCCAGCAGAGTCGAGCGAAGCGCTGAGCCCGTCCGCCCCCCCGCGCGTTGAGAGACCTTCAGCCCCGCTCCCACCGTGCCCCACCAGGAGTGCAGAGCCGGGGTCAGGGCCGCGAGGAGTCCCACCACCCCGGCGCTGGCCAGGGCGAACGCGACCGCTCGACCGTCCAGCGCTCCCCGAGCCCACTCCACCTGCGGGAGCAGGAGGCGGCGGAGAATCGAGCCGCCCCACCCCGCCAGCGGTACGGCGACCACGGCAGCGAGCGCGGTGAGGAGTAGACCCTCGGTCACCAGCTGCGAAATCAGCCGCAGGCGAGACACGCCGAGCGCTCGCCGCACGGCCATCTCGTGCCGCCGACGTGTCGCGCGCACGACGATGAGGCCGGCTACGTTGGCGGCTGCGATCAACAGCACCATGAGACTGACGCCCGCCATGCGCAGCGACAGGGAGATCGCCTGATTGGTCTGGCGGGTACCGGCTCGACCACCCACGCCCCGGGCTGCAATGATCGAGCCCGGAACGACGACGGCCGTCGAGTCCAGCCCGCCCCCGCGGGGAACCACCTGCCGCTGGTAGCCGACCGTCGCCTGGTCTGCGAGTTGCCGGTCGGTGGTGCCCGGGTCGAGTCTCACGACTGCGTGTAGGTAGTTGCCGAACCCTTCGTGCCAGGGCACGCCGGACTGAGGCTCGACGGGAAAGGTGCCCAGGGGCAGGAAGACATCGGTGTAGCTCAGATCGAGGCCGCTGAATCCCTCGTCGGTGACCCCCACGATCGTGAAGGTGGTGGAGTCGAGCCGAAGCGTGTGCCCCACGACGTCGGGGTCGAGGGCGAAGCCCCTCTTCCAGAAGGCGTGGGAGATCACCGCCACCGGGACATCGTCTGTGACGCGGGCCTCTTCTTCGGCGAACAGGCGCCCACGGGCGGCCCCTACGCCCAGGACACCGAAGAAATCGTAGGTGACCCAGGATGCTCGCACCGTGCGCTCCAGGTCACCGTCGTTGAGCGTTTGCTCACTGGATGGAGTCCAGGCGGCCAATGCGCTTCCCGGCTCGACCACCTGTTCCACTGCCGAGAAGGCCAGGTAATGGAAGAAGGGGAAGATCATCCCCGGGTCGAGGGGGTGGTTGGGGAACTGGGTGTAGAGGCGACGCAGGAGCGCCGGCTCCTCCAGCCCCTCGGGCGGCTGCCCGAACATCTGGTCGAGAAGGGAAAACACGGCGCCGTTTGCGCCTACCCCCAGAGCCAGGGTACAGGCCGCGAGTACCGTGAATCCAGGCACGCGAAGCAGACTGCGCAGGGCATGCGCAAGATCCTGGCGCAGGACATCCAGCACACGCGACACTCCGAAACCTCCCGAGCCGCCCGACGGCGGACGGGGAAGGGGCGTGGGAGCGTCGGGTCGGAGCGGGTCGAGGTCTGGTCCACCGTGGAGCCGCGCCATCTCGCGATGGACGCGCCGCTCTTCCGTCTGCTCGCGAGCGTAGGCGTCAGAGCGGAGCACGACCTGAAGACGGTGCCGGAGTCCATCGATCCAGGACACCCCTCAAGCTCCGGACATCACACGGTCGATGGCGCCGATCACACGCTCGTAGTCGGCAGTCTTCGAATCGAGTCTCTTCCTGCCCGATGCGGTCACGGTGTAGTACCGCGCTCGTCGTCCTGTGGGGGACTTCTCCCACTTCGCCGTCACCCAGCCCTTCTTCAGGAGTCGCTCGAGCGCGGGATACAGCGATCCCTGGGGCACGTTCAGCACTCCTCCCGACAGGCTCCCGATGTGCTGTGCGATGCCATAGCCGTGGAGCGATCCCAGCGTGAGCACCCGCAGCAGCAGCATGTCGAGGGTGCCGGGCAGCAGATCGGTGCCGGAGGCGGGGGCTGGGGCATCGGTCATGGCATGGACTCATGGTCAGTTTGTCTACACGTGCAGATAGACTGACTATGAAGGCGAGACCGGGAGCCTGTCAAGGCAACGGGCCCCGCGGCCACCATCGGCACATTGGAGACACTGCACCAGCTACGACAGCAACTCATCCTCCCAGCTCATGTCCGGTGCGGGCCGGTTCTGGGTGAGGTACCACTCCCACGTCACGCGCAGTCCCTCTTCCAGCGGGGTAAGTTCGAGACCCAACAGCTCCCGGGAGTCGGCGCCGTCGACGGTAATGGGGGGGACGTCGAGGTAGGCTCCGAAGTAGAGCGGGGGGCCGAAGAGGTCTCCGCCCGCGGCCTGGATACTGGACCGCGGGACCAGCACCAGCTTCGCCTCGACCCCGGCGACGCGGGCGAGAAGTCGAAGGTAGTCGGCCTGGGTGACGGGTTCGCCGGCGAGGTTGAAGGCGCGCCCCACTGCCACCGGGGCATCGCCCGCCCGCAACGCGGCCCCGACCACGTCGCGGGCAAGAACCCACTGCATCGTCCGGCTCCCGTCTTCCGGGACGATCACGGGTCGACCGATCCGCAGGCGATCCCAGAAGAAGGACTCCCGCTCGAAGGGATTGTGGGGTCCGTACACGAAGGCGGGACGCAGCGTCGACACCGGCAGGCCCGACGCCCTGCTCAGGGCGAAGAGCGCTCGTTCGCTCTCCGCCTTGTGCACGCCGTAGGGATTGGCGTCCGGTGTGGCCTGAACCAGCGGGTCGTCCTCATGGAAGGGCCCACCCTCGGGGTAGACGGCCACGCTGGACATGAAGACGTATCGCCGTAGCCCGTCCCCCACGGCCTCTGCCGTGGCCACCACCTGCTCGGCCGTGGTACCGCGCTGCCAATCGTAGACGTTGTCGAACACCAGATCGAAGGTGGCGCCGGCCAGGGCGTTGCGTACCTCATGGGCGTCGTTGCGGTCCGCCCGCAACTCGTCCACACGGTCACCGAAGGGAGTGCCGCGGCCTCGATGCAGGATCGTCACGGCGTCGCCGCGAGCGAGGAGGGACTCGACCAGGGGGCGCCCCATGAGGCTGGTGCCTCCGATGACCAGGCTGCGTGTCATACCGACTCCGGTGAGGTGGGAAGGATCGAGGGAGACGATACGACACGGATCGGGGCTGGGGCCAGCGGCACCCCGCTTGCTCCACGCACCCCGCTTGCTCCACGCACCCGGCCGGCCCAGACTTCGGAATGCGTACGAACTCGCCATCCGATCTCCTGCGGCGACGCGATCCCGCGCGACCGACACCCGGCCGGGACCGAGGGGCTTCCCCGCTCCTGCGCACCCTTCTCGGGCTGACCGCTCTGGCTCTCGCCAGCTACGCCTGCGGGGACAGCGCTACGCCCCCGCGCGTGCCCGGCCCGGGTACGCTGACGGCACGGCTCACCTCGCTCGCAGGGGCGGAGAGCGCGGCTCGGTTCCGGTTGATCGGCGACGGTGTTCGTGACGTCACGGCGAGTGCAGGGCGACTCTTCCGGGCGACGCGAGGCGATACCACCGACGTCATCGTGGTGCTGGAAACCGCTGGCGATGTCGGCTTCTTTCTCGCCGTGGCCGACACCACCGACCTGCCCGCGATCTCGGTGCTGGAGGTTGCCGGACCCGACAATGCGCTGCGTGCGCTCGGGGGCTATTCCGTGGTGACCGCACGATGAAGCGGCGCTCTGGCCTGGCCCCATCACTGGTCCTGGGATCGCTCGCTGCGTGTCTCTCTTCCGCGCCCATCGTCGCTCAGGATCTGGAGCTGGTCTCGGCGCGTACGGGCGTCCCCCTTCCCGCCGCCTACTACGCACGCAAGGCTGCGGACCCCTTCGCCTTCGAACTGCCGAACGGGGTCTTCGGACGACGCGGCGCGGTGCTGCCCTGGGAGGCTCCGGGCGCGGTCGCGCAGCGAGCCAACGGTGCCTTTCTCGGCGAGGCTCGGTTGCCGGTGATCCTCGCACTCTTCTCGGATTCACCCGAGCCGACCCGTACCCGTACCGAGATCGACGAGGCGGTCTTCACGGGGCCCTCGGATGCGGGCACCTTCTCCGGGTTCTACACCGAGGTCTCGCGAGGCCGCTTCACCGTCGTGGGCGACGTCTTTCCCTGGGTGCGCACCGGGATCACCGAGGCCGAGACCGCCGGCGGGAGTCGGGGGCTGGGAGGTGACGCCCAGGTCGCCCAATACCTCGCCGAGGCCGTCGCCCTTCTCGATGCCGACGTCGATTGGGGACGGTACGACGACGATGGCCCCGACGGGCTTCCCAACTCGGGAGACGACGACGGCTTCGTGGACATCGTGGCCATCGAGTACCTCGAGGTGGCCGGTTCCTGCGGCGGAAGCTCGGGCATCTGGCCACACCGCTATGGGTACTCGGGATGGGCCGGGGCGCCTCTCGCCACGAACGATGCTTCGGCGAACGGGGGTCCCATATTCGTGGACGGGTACATCACCCAGAGCGTGTCGGATTGCTCGGGTGAGAACATCCAGGGTGCAGCGACGATTTCGCACGAGTACGGACACGCCCTCGGGCTGCCGGACTACTACCATGCCATCAACGGGGTCGAGGCCGTCGACCGGCGTTGGGTGCTCGGATGCTGGTCGCTCATGGCGGCGGGTGCGTGGGGGTGCGGGCCGGTCGGCTCGAATCGGGAGGCGTTCGGGCCGACCCACATGATGTCGTTCTCCAAGGCCCGGCTCGGCTGGCTCGACTTCACCGAGGTGCCCTCGGACGTCCGGAATGCCGTCTACGAGTTGGGGCCGGTGCAGACCACGGGTGACGCATTGCGGATCCCGCTCGATGATGCCGGATCGCAGGCGCTCCTGGTCGAGTACCGCACGCAGACCGGGTTCGATTGGCAGTTGCCCGCGTCGGGGGTGCTGGTATCTCGCCATGACAGCGACGCGCCACTCCGTCCGCAGTCGGGCAAGCGCTACTTTCTTTCGCTGCTCGAGGCCGACGGCGACGGTGCGCTGCTGAGAACGGCGCATGAAGGTGGGGATCGCGGAGCACCGGGGGACGCCTTTGCCGTCGGGGGAGCGGTGGGACGCCTCCACAACCTCACCACCCCGTCGACCCGTACGGGTACCGGCCTTTCCAGCACGGTGACGATCCACGAGATGAGGGTCGACGCCGGGCGCGCGCGCATCCGGCTCTCGACGGCCCGGGAGCCCGCCGTGCTACAGCCCGATGGGCCGGCCTCACGCCCGGGGGTGAGCCCTGCCCAGACACGAATCCCGATCTTCGGCGGAGCGCTGCCGTACACCGTCTCAGCCGTGTCCCTCCCCCCGGGGCTGACCGTTTCGAGTGAAGAAGACGAGATCGTGCTCGACGGCGGAGTCGCGCAGGTGGGCCTCGTCTCGTTCGAGGTGTTGGTGCGCGATGTGCTGGGCCGAGGCGGAAACCAGACGATCCAGCTCCAGGTGGATCCGTTCGCTCCTTCCGCGGCGCTCCTCCTCGCCCCCTTCTTCGGGGGACTGGGACGCGATCCGACCCCGCTGGAACTCGACGCCCTCGACCTCGGGGGCAACGGCAACGGTCGCTACGACGTGGGGGATCTGCGGAGCTGGCTGTTCGGCGGGTGAGGAGGCTACGGGCTCGGCGGGCGCTCTAGCCGCCCGCCCTCTGCTGTGCCATCGCCTTGTCGACGGCGCGATCTCGCCAGTCGTCGAAGGCCGCTCCTTCGACCCCCATCCGGGCCATGAAGGCCCGATGCCCCTCGAGCAAACCCTCCTCTCGCACGCGCGCCACCGACCACTCTGCGGAGACGGCCTGCGCCGCGGCCCGGGCGAGGTTTCGAAACAGCGCCAGCTCGCCTTGCAACAGCCATGGGTCCCGCTGGATGCCCCCGTGACTCGGCAGGATCACCCCGGCATGGAATGCCGTGAGCCCGACCAGCGCCTCGCCCCATCCAGCGAGGTCGGCCGCCCCCTCGATCCACGGCGCTGCTTCTTCGAGAAGGTCGCCCACCGCGAGGACGCCTACGTCGGGCACCCAGACGACGATGTCGCCCTCGGTATGGGCCGGGGTCGTCGGATGGAGCTCGACCGTGCGCCTCCCCAGGTCGAGCACGCGGCGTTGATCGACGAAGCCCTCGGGTAGCACGAGTTCGAGCGCACGCAGCGACTCGAGGTAGCTCGTGCGCAGGCGTGCGGAGTACTCCACGCGGCTGCGCAGGTCGTCGTCCAGGAGGGTACCATCGGGCAGTCGGCCCGTGGCCAACCAGCCTTCACGCTCGGTGATCGACGCGGGAAGCGAAGCAAGTTCCTCGCGGCGCTGTTCGGTGCCCGGTCCCATCATCCCCACCACCGTCTCGGGGTGAGCCAGGAACCGCACACCCGGGTAGGCGTCCCGGTAGGCGACGTTGCCATACACGTGGTCGCCGTGCCAGTGGGTATTGACCACCCAGCGTACCGGCAGATCGGTGACACCCCGGATCTGGCGAATCAACTCGGCTGCGGCCTCGGGGGAAGCCTGCGTATCGACGACCAGCACTCCGTCGTCGCCCACCACCACCAGCGAATTTGCAAACGCATAGGCGTCGGGGCGGGCCACCACCAGCGCCGCGTAAACCCCGTCGGCCACGGCCCTCAATCTGAAGACGTCGATGGAATCGGCCCGTACTCCCGCTCCGAGCGCTACCCCACCGGGAGACAGGAGCCATGTGGCGGCGGCGAACAGGCCGAGCGAGAGAGCGAGACTGCGGGCGTGTCGGTTCATGACTCAACCTACGTCGCTACGGTCTGAATCCTCGCCCGGAGCCACGAGACGCGTACGCGCGCGTCGAGCCGCGACTCGGGACGCCGAATGGCGCGCCTCAGAACGACGTTCGCAGAAGATCGTCGCGATAGTGGCGACTCACCCGAAGCTCTTCGCCGGCCTCCATCAGCGCGATGTAGTCGCCGGAGAACCAGGGCTGAACTTCCCGCACGTGGTCGATGTTGACGGCCAGGGTGCGGTGGATCCGAACGAACCGTCTCGGGTCGAGCACCGAGAGCAGGCCCTTGAGTGTGTGGCGGATGCGAGCCACTCCCTGGGTCAGGTGCAGCACGAGGTGATTGCCGTCGGTCTCGATGTAGCGCACCTCGGCGACATCGACGAAGCGAATGTGGGGGCCGTCGCGCACCTGGATCCGGGAATGGAAAGGCGACTCCGGTGGCCTGGGCGCGGTGCGGCCACCCACCTCGTCGCGGGCGGCGAGCAACGCCTCGATGCGATCGCCCAGACGTGCGGGGTCCCCATCGCCCAATCGCTGGCGCAGGTGGGCGACCATCTCGGCGAACCGGGCGTCGTCGAAGGGCTTGACGAGGTAGTCGACGGCATGGACGTCGAAGGCCCGCAGGGCATGGTCGTCGAAGGCGGTGACGAAGACGACTGCGGGTCGGCGTGAGGGGGGGAGCGCTTCGAGTACGCCGAACCCGTCGAGGCCCGGCATGCGCACATCGAGAAAGGCCACGTCGACCGACTCGGCACCGAGCGCTGCCACCGCGGCGGGGCCGTCGGCAGCCTCGACCACCACGTCGAAGTCGGGGTGCCGGCCGAGTGCTTCCCGAATCGTGGCTCGTGCCAGCGGCTCGTCGTCGACGATGGCGACCCGCACGGGGCGAGTGGACCTCATGACGGCAGCCCTCCACCCAGTCGCGCGAAGGGGAACGCCAGCCTCGCGCGTCCACCACCGCCGGGCAGGGACGCGAGTTCGAACGACCCGGCGCCGTCGAACTCGGCCTCGAGCCGGGCCGTGACGTTGCGCAGTCCGGTTCCCTGCGCCGCTCCCGGGGCCGGTCCCGGTCCGGAGTCGGTCACCTCGATCCACAGACTCTCGCCCTCCACCCCCGCCCGCACGGCAAGGCGGGCGGGACCCGGCACCGCCGCCACCCCGTGGCGGATGGCGTTCTCGACCAGAGGCTGGAGAATGAGAGGGGGGACTGCGGCGTCCAGCGCCTCGGGGTCGGCCGCAATGTCGACCTGTAGGCGGTCGCCGAGTCGGACCGCCTCGATGGCCAGGTATTCACGCACGAGCTCGAGTTCGCGGCGCAACGACACCGACCCCTCCCGCCCGTACCGAAGCGTGACTCGCAGCAGGTCGGCGATCCGGGCCAGCATGTCGGTGGCGCCCCGGGAGTCTCCCGTCCGCACGAGCCCCGACACGGCGTTGAGCGCGTTGAACAAGAAGTGGGGGTCGACCTCCATGCGCAACGCGTGGAGGCGGGCCTCCGCCACCCGGGCCTCGGACCGGGCGGCCGAGGCTGCGGCATGGGCCTCGGCAAGGCGGGCCTCTGCGTAGCGACGTTGGAGTTGGGCCGCTCGCACGACCCCGAGGATCATCCAGTACACGACGATCTCGAGCAGGAGATACGACTCGCTGAGAGCCCGGAACTGGGCGCCGAACGAGGGGTCGCGCAACAGGCCGGCTGGACCGAGGACCCAGACCGCGATCCCGGCCACCAGGGCGCTGTGCCCGACAGCCGCCGCCACCGCCGCCACCAGATGGACCAGCCCTGAACGCCAGCGCCGCGCGCCCTCGAGGGGGAACCGGCGTGCAAGCGCCACGACGATGGGAGTGGCGGCGGCCCAGTAGAGCCAGAACGGCACGTTGACCACGGCGACCGCGCCCCAGGGGCGAGGGGTGCCTCTCGACTGCCAACCCACCCATTCCTTCGTGGTCTCGATCAGGGCGAGCA
>CAZFRU010000074.1:0-14932 GCA_964521385.1 uncultured Gemmatimonadaceae bacterium
GCGAAGCGGGCGGGAGATGAAGTTCGGGGTCGCGAGCCGGTCCGGATGGGACGGAGGGGGGGCGCGGCGGGGCGGGGGCGCCCGAGGGAGCGTGGGTTGGGGCGTTCAAGCGCTCCAGGTGCCGTCGTCGCCGGGGAGGGATTGATCGAAGGGATCGAGGTCGGATCGGGATGGGGCCGGACCGTCGGATTCTCGCGCCCAGTGAGGGGTCTGATCGAAGTCGATCTCCGCCTGGGGCGGAGCGCGAGCGGGGGTGAGGCGCGGGGGCCGGTGGGGGAGGCCGAGATGACGGAGGATGCCTTCGACGACGTCGGGCTCGGTGAGGAAGGCGAGGATGCGCAGGGTGCCGTCACAGCCGGGACAGCGCAGGGGGTCGAGCTCGTAGACGCGCGCCAGGAGCTGGGCCCAGCGGATGCGGGCCGGGGAGGGGGTGCGGGTGGTGTCGTCGAGGCCGTCGCCGGAGGACGCCCGTGCGGCACCGTGGAGGTCGTCGAGTCTGCGGAGTTCGTGATCGGGTCGCCCGTAGCGGACCACGTCGGAGCGGGGGCGAGCGTTGGGCGCGAGCACACCGTGATAGCGGTGGCGGTGGGCGCGAGGCGGAGGGATGAGGCGCGCGAGCCGCTCCAGGAGCTCGAGGGGTGTGACGCGAAGTGAGGTGCGGCCGTCGGCGAGAGGGCGCGTGAGCCGGTAGATCAGGCGGGCGTCGGGCCTGCGCGGGGAGGGCTGTCCGGCGGGGGCGTGGAGGCGATGCAGGGCGAAGGGCGGCCGGGCACGACCAACGCTGCGCGTCGGTGCCCGCGGATCAGGCGCTCGAGGCCGGCGCGGTCGTGGGCCTCGACGCGGACGGAGCCGTCGAGGCTGAAACCACCGGTGCCGCGCCAGGTCCGCATGTCGGCGGCCTCGTGGGATTCGAGGAGACGCCTGCGCACGAAGAGCCGAAGCACGCGGTCCTGAACGAGGGGGTTGAGGGCGCGGGAGGCGTCGGCGTCGAGTCCTCGGGCGCGGTAGAAGGCGAGAGCGCCCTGATCGTCGCGGGCGAAGAGGCCGTCGGGGACGACGAGGTGCAGGTGAAAGTGGGGGTTGAGGCTGGAGCCGAAGCGGTGCAGGAAGGAGACGGCGCCGAGGGTGGCATCGGGCGGGGCGTCGGGGAGTCTGTACGTTTTTCTGTGTAAATGGCCTCATCATCAAACGGGCACTCGTCCGGGGAAGACGAGAGCCAGGTGGTTCAGGGCGGCGGGCCAATCCTGGACGGGTCGGGTCCACCGCTCGCTGGCCTTCAGAATGGCCAGGTAGAGCACCTTCCTCACCGAATCGGGGGTCGGAAACGCACCCCGTTTCTTGGTCACTTTCCGCAGCTGTGCATTGACCGATTCGATGGCATTCGTGGTGTACATCACCTTCCGGATCTCGATCGGGTAATCGAAGAAAGGCGTGAGATTCGCCCAGTTCGTTCGCCACTTTCGGCTGATCATCGGGAAGCGCGCGTCCCAGGTCTCGGCGAACGCCTCCAGGGCCTGCTCGGCCGCCTCAAGGGTCGGAGCCTCGTAGAGGGTCCGCAAGTCGCGGGCAACGGCCTTGCGATCCTTCCAGGCCACATAGCGCAGCGATCCGCGCACCATGTGCACGATGCAGAGCTGGACCTGTGTCTCCGGAAACACCGTTGCGATCGCCTCCGGAAACCCCTTCAGGCCGTCCACACTGGCGATGAGGATGTCACGAACGCCCCGATTCTTGAGCTCGGTCACGACGCTCAGCCAGAACTTCGCGCCCTCGGCCTCGCCGACCCACAGGCCCAGCAGTTCCTTCTCGCCTTCCAGCGTCAGAGCCAGCGCCAGATAGACCGCCTGGTTCTGGACGTGACCCGAGTTGCGCAGCTTCAGATGGATCGCGTCCAGGTAGACGATGGGGTACACCGCCTCGAGCGGTCGAGCCTGCCAGGTCCTGACGTCGTCGAGCACCGCGTCGGTCACCGTCGAGATCAGGCTCGGCGACACCTCGACCTTGTAGATCTCCTTGAGATGCCCCTGGATCTCGCTCAGGGTCATCCCGCGAGAGTAGAGCGCGATCACCTTCTCGTCGAAGCCCGGGAGCCGTCGCTGCCCCTTCGCGATGAGCACCGGCTCGAACGTACCCTCCCGATCCCGGGGGATCTCCAACTCGAGCTCGCCCGCCCCGGTCTTGACCCGCTTCGACGTGCGACCGTTGCGCGAGTTGCCGCCATTGCGACCCTCCGCCGCGTGCTTCACGTAGCCCAGGTGCTCGGTGAGCTCCCCTTCCAGCACCCGCTCCATCAGGCGTTTCGTCAGATCGTCGACCAGCCCGTCCCGTCCCATGATCTCCTCGGGGCTCCGCCCCTCCAGGAGTTGGTCGAGTAGCTCCTCGACCCGCTTCTCGTCTGCCATGTCTCTCCCTCCGTTGCTTGGGGTCTATACATGGCCATTTACACAGAAAACTGCACACTCCCTGGCCGACCCTCGGGGGAACACGGCCGCGTCCTTCGCGAAGCCCGAATCACGGTTCGGCCGACCGCCTCCAACCTTCAGGTCCCGCCTACCGGAACGCAGGCGTTGTCCTGCCAGCCCGGGGCGCAGGTGTCCTCATTGCAGACCACCCAGGTCCGGGGCCCGCACGCACTGGTGCACAGGGCGATGCCGTACTCGGTGCTGTGACAGAAGTTCTCACAGCCGAGGGTACAGTGGGCCTGCGCCGTCTGCACGTTGAACGACGAGTCGGCAGCGGCGATCGCCGCGAACGCCAGTAGCGCCGTCACCAACCTCCGAACGGGTCTCGACATCTTCATGCTCCTTCAAGGGTTGTTGATCGCCGCCCAGCTGCGAAGTCAGCTCAGCGGTTCGGAACGGTCCGATCGGTGTCAGTCGTCAGGGGCGTACCGGACTCGATGGACCGCAATCGATTCAACTCCCAGCGCGTCACGGCGAACCCCGACCAATTGGCCATCCGAAATCGCGACCACGCGGTCGACATCACGAGGGACCTCCACTTCGCCTAACCACACGCCGGCGTCAGAGAACACGTACCACAAGGTATGGCGATCAGTTGTGTCCGCCCTTCGCACCCAAATCGAGCCATCGTCGGCCACAAGAATCGCATCGAATACTGGAAACCGGGTGGGCTCAGGGAGGAGATTCACCCGCCGCTCCGACTCGGCAGGATCCTCACCCCCGAAATCGATCTGGGCCTGGACCCAACTTGCCTTGATCGCACTGAGGTCACTCTCGGCAAGCTCGGCCACATCGGGGTCCCATGAGATGTCGAGAAGCGGTGCGAGGTTCTGGTCCCACACCGTAAGGCGCGGCTCAGCACCATCACCCAGGACCACCCGCCAACTGGTATCGTCTCCACCTACTGCGATATAGCTATCCGGACCCAAGAGGGCTCCAAACCGAGAGAGCATCGGTCCACCTGCGTCAACGGTGACGATCTCTAGTCCGAGAAAGGAGGTGAGAGTGTCCCGGGTCCCATCCGAGTGTAGTACAGACAGGTGACGGGTTACCCTCTCCGCACCCGGGGACGGGTTTGCGCTCCCTCGCGACACCTCCCGGACGAGTGCGCCCCACCCCGGCAGAGGCCACCAACCCTCCCCGTTCGGGCGAACAAACCCGGTCTGCCTGGTCGACCTCAGTTTCCCATCCGATCCGAACCACGTCACACGGGTGATGTTCGTCTCCGCGGCAACGACACTGTCACCCTCGACACGTATCTTGCTGAGCGACACGAACTCGCCCGGGCCTTCCCCTCGCCCACCCAGGACCTCCAACAGCTGGCCTTCCCTGTCGAAGATCAAGATCTCGTCGCGGCCAACATCTGCTACTGCCAGCCGGCCATCGGGCAACACATCTGCCTCACCGACCCGGATGATCGCGCCGGGACCCTCAGGTTCCGCAGGAGCGAGCACATCGGGACTGGGCGAAACCGACCATGCTTCACCCGTGGCCCATTCAGGTTCTGTCGAATGCACGACCCTGCGTTCGTCGACCCTATTGGTGCTAGCAGGCAACGAGTCCGACGCCTCCCGGCTGCAGGCTGAGAGGCTACTTACCACGGCAATCAGCAGTCCGACGCTACGAGTCATCCGCAAGAGCCTCTTCGATCATCGTGCGAAGTTCATCCGCCCCCGGAGTGAAGGCGATCAGGCGCCCGTCGAAGATCAGCGTCGGCGTACCCGTGCCTTCCAAGCTGCGAACCGCAGCCAAGTCCTTCTCGAGTCGCTCGACCGGCCCCTCGTCGTTCATACATGCCTCGAAGCGCTCCATGTCTCCGACCCCTGCATCGTCCGCGAAGCGGAGGAACGCATCACCGAGCCAGTCCTCGTTCTCATACAACGCATAGTGAAATCCCTTGAAAGCCCCCTGTTCACCAGCACAAACGGCGGCTCGGGCCGCAGGCTCGGCAAACCGGTGGCTACCGAGAGGCCAATGGCGAACGACGAGTGCGACATCATTCGGGAACTCATCCAGGACTTCGACCACCTGCTCGTGGAACCACTTGCAGACCGGACACTCGTAGTCCGCCCACTCGATGATCACGACGGATGCATCCCTGGGGCCGAGCCAGTCACCAACAGCGTACTCTTCCCAGTTCTCCACATCGTGGGAGGGACGCTCAGACGCGCCGACGGTCCCACCTTGAGTCATTCGGAGTCCGACAAGCGCGATCGCGGCGATTGCGACGCCGACTGTGGCCAGGTCCGCGAGGACCGAGAAACTCTTCTTCATTGCGTCTCCTGGGGAGGGTAAGGCTAAGAAAGGAGGTGCCTCCACCCCCGAAGACTCGAGGGTGGAGGAGCGGGTGATTTCAGGTCTGTCCCACCGGGACACACTCGTTGTCCGTCCAGCCCTCACCGGGGCAACCCTCGTCGTTGCACTTGTGCTGCGTCGCCCCGGGGCAGCGCGTAGCGCACTCCCCATCGGCATCCTCCAGGCACACCATCTTGCAGCCCAGCGAGCAGTGCATGCTCGCAGGGAGCGGGTTGACGGTCGCATCCGCGGCGATGATCGTCGCGAGTGCGAACACGGTCGCCATCAACCTTCGAAGCGAACGGGCCATGGTGATCCCTCCTGTTCCGGTCGGAAGAAAACTCACTGAACGCGATCACATTTCAAGTTGATGTCAGGCGCCGGCAAGTGGCGCGTTCTCGGGACGCGCGGTCTCGCCACCGGGTTCTCGCCACCGTGTCTTCGCCATCACACTTGTTTCTTCCGGGTTCGAACGAAGGTCACGAAAAGCTGCGAGACCACGCTCGCTCGATTCCTCACTCCGAGCTTGTCGAAGATCCTACGCATGTGAGAGTCGAATGTGTGCCGAGACATGCCGAGCGCGACCGCAGCCCTCTGGTTGCTCATGCCATCCAATACACAGAGCGCCACCTCGAACTCCCTGGGCGTCAGTGCCATTGTGGACTGCAGATCCTGCTTCTCGCGATCGGTGAGCACGGAAGAAGGGTGCCTCACGTGGGCTTCACCCCGGCGCGGTTCAGTATCGGCCGAAGTGCCACCGCGAGGCCGGGGGGAAATGTCGGGTCCAACACGTAGGCGAATCGAGGCGGCCTGCCCGTGACCACGACGCACGAGCCAACTCCCGCAGGACACCGATCCTCAAACACGAACTCGGTCTCCAGCGCGCCCACAGGCATGAGCTGGTGAAACTGCTTGCGAAGCCATTCAGGCTCCTGGCCGGTTACGATCACGGGGACCGCGTCCATGCTACCTCCATGTAGGCGAGCACCTGCGCCTAACATATCCCCCCCCCCCCCTCAGGAGCGCAAGGGTCTCGTGCCTGGAGTCGCGTTTCGCCGCGGACGTTCGGTCCCCACCACCGCCGTTAACCTGTCCCGCAGGCGGCGTGAGACGTTCCGTGGACGGCCTGGTGCGTCGAAGTCACGGCCGTCGGCTCAGGCTCCGTCCAACTCGATCCCCATGGCTGCTGCCGCGTGCGCCATACGAGCATCGTAGGTGGCGAGGCGAACGTTCTTGCTACGCCGTGCGTTGGGCGCCAGGACGCCGTGGTATCGGTGGCGATGCGCGCGGGGCGGGGGAATCAGCCGGGCGAGCCGCTGGAGCAGCTCGAGGGGGGTGAGCCTCAGCGCGGAGCGGCCGTCGGGGAGGGGCCGGGGCGGGGTGTAGACGAGTCGGGCCTCGGGCCGCCGGAGGTCCGGGGGCCCGGCGGGGGCGTGGAGGCGGTGCAGCGCGAAGGGGGCCGGGCAATCGGGGTCGTTGTGCTGACGAGCGCCGTGGCGGCCTGGATTCCAGCGCGCAGGGCGTCGCGGGTCGATCCTCGTGAGGTGCTGTCGGCCGAGTAGAGCTGACACGCGGACGTCGAGGGCCTGCGGCGGATTTGCGCGGACCCGTCTGATGAGCGCAGTGTAGGTGCAGAAGCACATCGCGATGCTCCCTGGAGAGGCATGTCCACGTCCGTCGTCCGTCCCCCGTTTCTTGTGGTCGCCGTGCTCCTGCCGCTGTGCCTGGGTGTGCGGCCCCTTCGACGGGCTCACCCGGCACCGGGTGGTGCCGAATTTCGTCGTGCAGGGCGGCAGTCCCGGGGCCAACGAGTACGCCGGCCACGGAGCCTTCACCCGCGCCGAGGTCGGGCTCGTCGGCCACTGGGCGGGCACCCTCGGCGTCTCCACCCGTGGGCGCGACACCGGCGACGGCCAGCCGTTCTTCAACTTGGTCGACAATCTCCGGCTCGATCACGACTAAACGGTCTTCGCCTACGTCACGCGCGGATTCGATGTCGTGCGCCGCATCCGCACAGGCGACGTGATCGAGAGCGTGCGACTGGTGGCGCGACGGTAGGCGCGCGGAGGTGGTGTTCATGAGGATCTTGACAAACTCCCCCCCCCCCCATTGTGCTTGAAGGCTGTCATCGGTGTCGGCCTCGGGAGAGACGATTGTTTTCTTTTGCTGCTGGGAGATGGGCGTTGTTCTGCGCATTGGCCATGAGCGGCGCGTCGGTGGTGAGTTGGGGGTGCGACGCCTCCAATGAGCCCGACCGATCTCGCTGGAGCGACGTGCCCGTGCTGTCGCCGGTGGCGGTAACGGAGATCGGAGGTGCGAACGCCGATGGTCCGGCCGCGCTCAGCCTCGTTCGCAGCGCTGTTCTTCTGCCGGATTCGTCGGGCGTAGCGATCACTGATTGGTCGACGCAGGAGGTGCGGGTCTTCGACTCGTCCGGTGTCTTCCGGAGACGGTTGGGCGGGAAGGGGAACGGCCCGGGCGAGTTCCGGTCCCTGGAGGCGGTGTCCGTGACGCCCAATGGCGCGTTGGTCGGTTGGGACTCCGGTTCGTCGCGCCTGACAATCTTCGAGGGAGAGCGGGCGACCACGTTCCGAGTGCCCGTCGAGGATCTTCCGCTTCGGAGGTTGCACCTCGTCGGCGTCCTGGCCGACACCACATTCGTGTTCCGGGGCGATCGGGACGAAAGTAATCTCGACGCGCGTTCGCCGGGCGTGTTCGTCGACACCCTGCTCGTCGTCGGGTACCGGCCGAACGCCGAGAGTCTCACGGTGCTCGGTCGGGTCGAGTCCGACGAGCAGTGGTTCTTCAACCTCGGACCGACGTGGGGTCTGGAAGATCGAATCTTCGGTGCACCGACGCTCGTGCTGGTCGCCAAGGAAAAGGTGCTCGCAGGCAAGACCTCGCGGCCCTATCTGCGCGTGATGAACGAGGGTGGAGGTGAGGTGCGTTTTCCGGTGGAGCCCCTGCTCGCTTCGGCGAGCCTGGTCGCCACGGAGCGGGAAGTCCGCCTCGACAACGTCTCATTGGCCGGCGTCCGGGTCGATGGCGTCGACCTTGGCTTCGCCCATCGAACCGTGGTGGAAGGCGTCAACGCCGCCGACACCGTCCCCTACTTCAAGAGGGGTCTGGGGACGCCCTCCGGGACCCTGTGGATGAAACGATTCCCGTTACCGGGAGACACGGCGCAGGAGTGGATCCATTTTGACGGCACGGGGAACCCGCTCGGGCGAATCAGCCTACCGCCGGGGTCGTCGGTCCTGGACGCCACCGCCCATGCACTCGTGACCAGGGGGCTGGATGAGTTCGACGCGACGGTCATCACAGTGCGATTCTTCTGATTCTCTCGCCCTGGCTCCGTTCCCGTGGGGCCACCCAGTGTTGGTCTACCAACGAAGCGACCCCCGTCCAATTGAACCAATTAGGATAGCGAGCCGCGATGAAGAGGCGATTCCTGAAGCGCGCGATAGCTGTCGCGACCGTCCTGGTGGTGGGTAGCGTGCTATGGAGCGGGCGGGGAGAACAAGAAAACGATGCCGAGGGCGTGTGCAAGGAAGGCAGGGTCCTACACGTCTGCGACGGTGGTAGACTGGCCAGCTCATGTCCCGACAGATCGATCATGACTGCATGTCCGATCGAGGGTAAGGACGGATGCTGGGCCCTTACCTGTGCTGGAGAGAGTGCGGGTAAGGTCTGCTGCGCGTCGTGAGGCCAAGGCGGGTTTGTTGCCGGCAGATGCAAGGGGAGGTTCCGAGATGGCAGGCGAGAGTCGAAAGGACACGGTCTTCAATCTTCTGATCGCCGGTGCGTTGCTGTATGTGCTGACCTTGCCCCAGAGTCCCGCCAGACGGGCGTTCGATCGTTGGATGGCACAACGACAGGAAGCCGCTGCGATCGACGACAACTGGTCCGCTCTCGAAGCGACGACGTCGCGCCTGGGGTCCGGCTCCGGGGAACTTGCCTTGGTGGAATTTGCGGACTACCAGTGTCCCTTCTGTGGGGACGCTCATCCTGTAGTCGAGACGTATCTCAAGGCCAACCCCGATGCGCGGATCGGCTACCGACACTTGCCTCTGGACTTCCATGAACGTGCCAGGAGTGCGGCGCTCACAGCTATTTGCGCAGAGTTCCAGGGACGATTCAAGGAGGCTCACCAGCTACTCTTCGAGATCATCGACAACGGGCCCGAACCCGACTGGGCTGGCCTCGGGTCTACGATCGGCGTTCCGGACACGGAGGAGTTCGCGGGATGCCTTTCTGGTGTGGCAGCTCGCGAGCGACTGGAAGAGGACATGGCCCTGGCCGAAGCGTTGGGCGTCGCGGCCACGCCCTCATTCGTATCGAGAGACCGGATTCATCCGGGAGCGCCGCCGCACGCCGAGGCCCTGAGTGCCATGATCGGTGAGGCGAGGGACCGCTAGAGCCGGACCCCGCCAGAGCTGCTACGACACCGGGGGGCGCGCCCAGTTGGCCCTCCCTCAGCACCAGCGCACGCGGTAGCGCAGCGACACCTCGCCGTGGGCCGGAATCGTGGGACGGAACCGGAAGGTGAAGGCGTCCAGCACCGCGTGCGTCGCGCTCGCCGAAACCAGGGTCCAATCGCCGCCGACGGGTTCGACCACGCTCCCTTGTTGCGCCTCGACCACCACACCGAACGCCTGCCCGATCTGGAGGCTCACCCGCTCGTCGCGGGGCGTGCGTGCGTGTGGTCGATCCGGTCTTCGGCGACGAACTGCTGCGCTCCCGAGCCGTCGGCCTTGTACACTCTTGTACACTCGCACCACACCCCGTGGAAGCGGCATGCCCAGACCCTCTTGCTCGGAATGCTGAAAGTTCAGAAACACGCGAGCCTTCTGATTTCGGCCCGTGTCTGCGTCTCGCGCGACGCGGATGAGCGAGCGCTTGCACACGGGCACCCCGTCGGCATTGCGATAGCGGCCGATAACGGAAGTTGCTCCGGCGGCTGGCTCGGCTCATCCCCCCGCCCCGGAACCCGCTGAGGCCGGAGATGCCCGGTTGGGTCGGGGGCCGGTGGGGCTGGGACGGGAGGGGGCGCGTCGGATGGAGGCGCTCGTGACGCTCTCGGCCGCCGGCGAGTTCTGGACGGCTGCCGACGGAGCGCAGGAACTCCGTATCGCTCGATGGACCCCTCCGGGCGACCCGACGCTCGTGCTGCAGAGCCGCCGCCCGCCCGCTCCGGTGACCGCAGCCGAGCGCGATTCGGCGATGACGGAGGTCCTGGAGCGATTGGAGAGGCAGTTCCCGGGTTCGCCGAGGGTCGATCCATCCCGAATCCCCTCGTTCAAGCCACCTGCGTACGGCCTTTCCCTAGATGACCGAGGTCGCCTGCGGGTCCGGATCAGCGGTCCAGACGCCGACCCCACGATCTACGACGTCTTCGAAGGCGACGGCACCCATGCGGAGACTGTCCACCTTCCGTTCCGCGTCGACGTGTGGATTCCGCCCGTCACCTGGGGTGACCTGCTGTGGGCCGTGGCCCTGGACGATCTGGATGTGCAGTAGGTGGTGCGGGTGCGACTGCGGTCGGTCGGGGGCGAGTAGCTGAGGGGGGCGCCACCGTCGGGCAGGGTGGATCATCGCGGGGTGATGCGGGTCCGGATGTCATCAGGAGCAGATTTCGCTTGTACCGCGTTCCGGCACATGGTACACTGGGGGGTGATACGATCGATACGACATCGCGCCTTGAGGCGCTTGTACGAGCGAGATGATGCCAGCCGCCTGCCTCCGGCGCAGCTACAGCGAATTCGCACCGTGCTCGCGTACTTGGACGCGGCCCGCACACCTGCGGAGCTCGACTTGCCTGGGCTGCGCCTGCACCCCCTCAAAGGAAAGCTCGCAGGGTATTGGAGCGTGAGCATTTCCGCGAACTGGCGCATCATTTTCCGACTCGAGGACGGAGATGTCTGCGACGTGGAGCTGGTGGACTACCACTAAGCTCCTAGCAAGAAGAAAGGAGAAACATCAGATGCCGATGCTAAACCCGCCCCATCCGGGCACCACCCTCAAGGCCACCTGCCTCGAGCCGCTCGAGCTGAGCGTGACCCAAGCCGCTGCCCACCTGGGCGTGGCTCGACACACCTTGTCCCGCCTGCTCAACGGGGCCTCGGGCATCTCGCCCGACATGGCCATTCGCCTCGAGAAGGCCGGATGGTCCAATGCCGATTTCTGGGTCCGCCTCCAGGCCGCCTATGACCTCGCCCAGGCACGGCAGCACCAGAGTAGTATCGCCGTCGAACGATTCGAACCCGCCTGAGCCCGGCTTATTCACGAAGCCCCACAGGTTTTCCGCAAAATAGGTCTGGGGGCCTGGAGAGGCCAGGGTCGGTCCTGAGTCGTAATCAGAGGGTAGGCGCCCCCCACCCCCTGCCGGGGGAGAGAAGGTGCTTCGAGTTCCCCGCCCGGGGGTTTACGCTGGAGTGGGCAGGGCCTGGAGCGGGGGTGATCCGCGCGGGAGCGGGAGGGTACGGAGCTGGGCCTGGAAGCGGAGCCAGAGGGGAGCGCGGGCGGCGTCGATGACGAAGGTGATGCGACGCTGGCCGAGGAGCACGCGGGTGGCGGTCTTGAGGACGAGCATGCGGAAGCGTTTACGGCTCATGCGCACGTCCTGATGTGCACTCAGCAGGTCGGCCCCGGCGGCGAGGACATTGGCCGCGAGCAGGGCGAGCAACAGCTTGGCGTCGTTGGCGGCGAAACTGTCGAATTCGAGGTAGGGTGTGGAGATGGGCTGATTGCGATAGTGGCTCTTCGGTCGGGGTGTGGAGGAGAGGGTAGGGCCGAGGGTGCTCTTGAAGGCTCCGAAGTCGCTCTCGGCGGTGCCCCGCTCCCGGTAACGCTGGAGCAGGTCTACGGCGCTCTCCTGCTCGGGTGTGGCGTTGGTGAGGAGAAAGAAGTGGTCGAGAAACAGATGCTGCTGCTGGTCGTCGGCCCGCTCGAGCACGACGAGCACGATCCGCCGGGGCTGCGCCCAGCTCCCGGCCTGATAGCTGAGGTCGTGGTACCAGGTGCGCCCCTCGAGCGGGGGGCGGGTGAGAAAGGGCTCGGCCAAACGCTCGAGAGTGGCGTTGGAGCGGAGCCGGCAGACGTAGGGGATGCTCTCGTCTTCGAGGCACTCGAGGAAGTCGGGAGAGGGAAAGCCGGCATCGGCGCGCAGCCAGACCCGGGGTACGAGGGTCTGGAGCCAGGTGAGCAACGGCAGGACGAAGTCGAGGCAGCCCTCGGCTGTGTGCACGTTGCCCTCACGGAGCCGCCCATCCAGGAAGTAGCGGCCGTCGATGCTGGCCACCAGCGGATGGAAGCAACGGGTGCGGTAGTGGCCGTTGTAGGCGCTACCGGGCTGGTGGCCGTGGACCTCGTGGGGAAAGGAGTCCAGGTCGAGGGTGATCTCCGAGCGCTCGGTGCCGAGGAAGGGCACGATGAGCTGCCGCAGCAGATGGGCCAACCCCTCGCGGTTCGCTTCCGCCCCCAACCCGCCCAGCAGACGCGAGAGCGTGGCCTGAGAGCACAGCCCTTCGGGAGTACCGTGCTCTGCAGGGCGCAGTGGGCTCTCCCCCCGACGGCGCGAGACCGCCACGCGAAACGCGGGGTCGTCACGCAGCAACCCGACGTCGCTCTGGTCGTCGAATCCCTGCACCAGAAGGAACAACCAGGTGCGCAGCAACTCGAGGAACGGATGCGAGATCCGCTTCTCGTCACGTGCATCGCTCAGATGCTCGACCACCAGTTCGGGCAGTCCGAGCCGGTCCGTCAGCTCCCGCATCAGGAGCGTACCCGCGTCCGCGCTCAGGCGCCACGGACGCGCTTCCACCTGCACCGACTGGTTGAATTCCAGCGGAAAAAGCCTACCTTGAACTTCACCCATGGCGTGCCTGTCTGCTGTCGTGATGAAAGATGTTTGTTTTGCACCTTCATCTTATTGCGGCACAAGCAGATGCGCCATGGGCTTTTCATGTCAGAACTATCGGCTGCGCTCTACCCGTGGTGAATAAGCCGGGCTGAGGTCTACTCAGAGTAGAAGACAGGATCGTCCTTGGAATTCTTCATCAACGTGATCGAGTGACTGCAGTCGCTTCGGTTGACGTAGCGCCCTGGACGAACTGGATGTGCAGTAGGTGGTGCGGGTGCGACTGCGGTCGGTCGGGGGCGAGTAGCTGAGGGGGGCGCCACCGTCGGGCAGGGCGGATCATCGCGGGGTGATGCGGGTCCGGAGCCAGGCTGCGAGGGCAGGTTCGTCGAGCTGGCCGCTTGCGAGGGAGAAGATGAGCGGTACGACTTCTTCCTCCGGGGCTTCGATGCGGAATCCGTTCAGCCCGAGGAACACGTACATGGTCTGGAAGGCGACGCGCTTGTTTCCGTCGACGAAGGGATGGTTCTTGGCGAGGCCGAATCCGTATGCTGCCGCCAGCGAAGGCAAGTCCGCTTTCGGATCGTAGCGAAATCTGTTCCTCGGCCGCTCGAGGGCCGACTCGAGGAGACCACGATCCCGTAGCCCGAGGGATCCGCCGTGGGCCTGGACCTGATCGGCGTGGATGGCGAGGAGGTAGACCGGCGGCAGCCAGCGGGGTTCGCTCACTTGGCGAGTTCTCGCATGGCGTTGCGATATTGCTTGGCTCCCTCTGCATAGATCTCCATGGCCTCCTGAAAGGCGGGGTCGAAGGGCGTGATGAGAATGCCCTCGTCCGTCTCGATGAGGTGTACGGTGTCCCCCTCCGCCAAGTGATAGCGCGCCAGAAGGGGCTTCGGGATGGTGGTTCCGGCCGAGTTGCCAATGGCGCGGATGGTGGTTTGCTTGGCCATGGGAGGTTCTCGTTGAGGTTATAACAATGGTAATAACTTTGGGCAATTCGATCAAGTGGATCGTCGTGCAGAGTTGAGGGACTTCTTCGGAGCCGAAGAGCGCTTCGAGAGCCCCGGTGATGGTCTGCCTTCAGGAGCGCCCCGATGACCGGATTCAGGAGTGAATAGTGAATAGGAATTTCTAAGGGGGGCGAAGGACGTTTGGAGGAGGATGGGCCGGGATTGGCGGGGTGGTCGGTGACGGCGTTGGGGGGCAGGAGGCGGGCTCCGGCGGGGGAGAAAGCGGGGCTGGGGCGAAAGGGGTGGATGCTGGGCCCGCTGAGGCCGGAGATGCGCGGTTGGGTCGGGGGCCGGTGGGGCTGGGACGGGAGGGGGCGCGTCGGATGGAGGCGCTCGTGCGGGTGGTAGAACTCAGGCGGTCCAGGTACCGTCGTCGCCGTGGAGGGCTTGATCGAAGGGATCGGACGCCGGGGAGGGCGGGCCCCCGAGGGAGGCTGCGCGTTCCCAGTCCGGGGTCTGGTCGAAGTGGGACCAACGCTTCGCGCCGGTGCCCCTGCCTGGGGTGGTGCGCGAGCGGGAGCGCTGCGTGGGGGTCGGTGGGGGAGTCCCAGGTGGCGGAGGATGCCTTCGAGGACGGGGGGATCGGTGAGGAAGGCGAGGATGCGCAGGGTGCCGTCGCATCCGGGGCAGCGCAGGGGATCGAGTTCGCGACCAACGCTGCGCGTCGATGCCCGCGTGCGAGGAGCTGGGCCCAGCGGCTGTGGGCGGGGGAAGGGGTGCGAGCGGTGGCGTCGGTGGCGTCGGTGCCCTCGTCGGGGGATGCGGAGGAGGTAGCCGCGAGGTTGTCGATTCTCTCGAGTTCGTCGTCGGGCCGCCCGTAGCGAACGACGGCGGGACGGAGTCGTGCGTTCGGCGCGAGGACACCGTGGTAGCGGTGTCGGTGGGCGCGGGGCGGGGGAATGAGGCGGGCGAGTCGCTGGAGGAGCTCGAGCGGGGTGAGCCTCAGGGCGGAGCGGCCGTCGGGGAGGGGCCGGGGCAGGCGGTAGAGCAGGCGCGCGTCCGCCCGGCGGAGGGAGTGTTGGCCGGCGGGGGCGAGGAGGCGGTGCAGGGCGAAGGGCGGCCGGGCACGACCAACGCTTCGCGCCGGTGCCCTCGAATCAGGCGCTCGAGGCCGGCGCGGTCGTGGGCCTCGACGCGACTCGTGGCCAGGGCCGCGGCGGCACCCGCAGGGTACCGCAAGATCAAGCTCAAGATCCGCCCGGGTGCGGATATTCGGTTTGTCGAAGCGGTGCGGAAGGCGCTCCCCGAAACGCCGCTCATGGTCGACGCGAACACGGCCTATACCCTGGCCGATAGCGACCGGC
>CAZFRU010000075.1:0-13922 GCA_964521385.1 uncultured Gemmatimonadaceae bacterium
CCTCATGCACGGCAAGCTCCCCCTCACTCAACCCATTTGAAACAGCGAGGAGCCCTTCTTTTCTTCGCCGCTGTCTTCGGCGATCCGGACGAGCAGTTGTGGTGGTGGGGCACAGTGATCTCAGATTGCCCCGTGATACCGGACGATTCACGCCTACTCAGACGTTGAATCGGAACAGCATGATGTCGGCGTCCTTCACCAGATACTCCTTGCCCTCGCTGCGCAGTAGCCCCTTGTCGCGCGCGTCCTTCCACGATCCGACCTCCAGGAACGTCTCGTAGCCGATGGTCTCGGCCCGGATGAATCCGCGCTGGAAGTCGGAGTGGATCACGCCGGCGGCTTCGGGGGCGTAGGCCCCGCTCCGCACCGTCCAGGCGCGCGACTCCTTTTCGCCCGTCGTGAAGAAGGTGAGCAGGCCCAGGAGGTGGTACGCCGCGTGGATCAGCCGGTCGAGACCCGGCTCATCGAGTCCCATATCCTTCAGGAACTCGGCCTTCTCGTCGGGCTCCAGCTCAGCCAGTTCGGCCTCGATCGCCGAGCAGATCACCACGACCTCGCCCGCCTGATCCCTCTCCACCGACTCCCGCAGCGCCCGTACCCACGGGTTGTCGCCGTCGGGCAGATCGTCTTCCGCCACGTTGGCCACGTAGAGCACGGGCTTCGACGTCAGGAGCTGGAAGCCCTTCATGATCCGGCGCTCCTCGTCGTCGAGCACCAGCGTGCGCACCGCGATGCCGTCGCTCAGCACCCCATGTACCTTGCGGAGCACCGCCAGCTCGGCGATGGCGTCCTTCTCACCACTCTTCGCCTTCTTGCCGACACGATCGAGGCGCCGTTCGACCATGTCGAGATCGGACAGCGCCAGCTCGGTCTCGACGATCTCCCGATCACGCACCGGGTCGACGTCACCCAGGACGTGTGTGATGTCGGGGTCGTCGAAGCAGCGCAGCACGTGGGCGATGGCGTCGGTCTCGCGGATATTGGCCAGGAACTGGTTGCCGAGCCCCTCGCCTTCCGAAGCGCCTTTCACGAGACCCGCGATATCGACGAACTGCATGACCGTCGGCACGATCGCCTTCGAGCCGGTCACGGTGTGGATCTTCCGCAACCGTGGGTCGGGCACTTCGACGGTGCCCACATTGGGATCGACCGTGCAGAAGGGGTAGTTCTCCGACGGAGCGCCGGCGGCCGTGAGCGCGTTGAAGAGGGACGACTTGCCCACGTTGGGGAGTCCCACGATGCCGACCTTCAACATGATGTCCGTTCCTGACGACGGTGGAGCGCGGAAAAACGACGCACGCAAAAAAGCCGCACGCCGAAAACGGGCGCGCGGAGCCCAAAAAGTTACCCACGGCGCCGCAACGGGTCAATTCAGGGCGGAACGCCCCCTGCGGTCGGGGCGAGCCCCGTGTATGTTTCGGGGCGGCGGTTCCGCAACTCTCACTTCGGGAGGCCGGCCATGTCGGCACTCTATCTCTTTTCGTTGATCCTCGGAGGCGGTTTTCTGCTGCTCTCCGTCCTGGGCGGGGGCGGCGAAGGCGACATCGATCTCGAATTGGAAGGAGGACTCGACCTCGATCTCGACCTCGACCTGGAGGTCGAGGGCCTCGAGATGGAGGGGCTGGAGGTCGATGCCGTCGAGGGTCCTGCCGACGCGAGCGACGCCGGCCATGAGGCGAGCCGCATCTTCTCCGTCCGCACCGTGGTCTACGCCCTCTTCGGCTTCGGGGCCACCGGTACGATCCTGACCCAGCTTGGGCTGGGCGTTCTGACGACTCTGGGGTTCTCGCTGGTGGGCGGTGTGGCGTCGGGCCTGCTCGTGAGCCTGTTGTTCCGGCTGGTCGACCGCACGGCGTCGGGTGGGCATCCTGGCGACGCGTCGCTCAAAGGCTTGCCGGGGGTCGTGACGCTACCGATGTCGGCCGAACGTGCCGGCACCGTGATGGTGGAGCGTGGCGGACGCCGCATCGCGCTCCGCGCCCTGCCCCACAGCGCCTCCATGGGCGACCCGGAGACGTGGTCGCGGGTGGTCGTGGTCGAACTCGAAGGCGGCATCGCACGGGTCTCGCCCCTGGCCGCCGATGAACTCGACGCTCTCGGCCCCGGTGAGCCGTGAGCGCCCCGCGCCGGGTGAAGAGCCGCCCTGACTTCAACGTAGGACGCAGTGATCCCCCTCGTCGGTCTACCTCGACTTCTGCAGGAGCACGTGTATGGAAACCCTGATTGGCGCTGGAGTGGTGGCTCTGGTCCTTCTGGTGGCGGCGCTGGTCGCCGTGATCACCGTCAAGGCCCTGATCGTCATCGTGCCGCCCAACCGGGCTGCGGTCATCACGGGCCGGACACGCCACCTGAAGGACGGACAGTCGGTGGGCTACCGCTCCGTCATCGGCGGACGCACCTTGCGGCTCCCCATCGTGGAGTCCGTTCAGCACGTCAACCTCGAGACCTTTCCCATCGAGATCGCCGTCAAGAACGCCTTTTCGAAGGGCAACATTCCGCTCAACGTCGAAGCGATCGCCAACGTGAAGATCGCCTCGGAGCCGGAGACGGTCTTCAACAACGCCGTCGAGCGACTGCTGGGAAAGACCGAGATCGAGGTGCTGGGCCTCGCCAAGGACACCCTGATGGGCAACCTGCGCGGCGTGCTGGCCACGCTCACCCCCGAAGAGGTCAATGAAGATCGTCTGGGATTTGCCAAGGCGCTGGCCGAGGACGCCGGCGAGGACCTGGCGGCTTTGGGATTCCACCTCGACGTCCTCAAGATCCAGAACGTCAGCGACGAGCGCGGATATCTCGAGGCCATCGGGCGCCGCAAGGCCGCCGAGGCGGTGCGCGAGGCCGAGATCGCCGAAGCCAACGCCGAAGCCGACACCCGTGAGGCCCAGGCCGAGGCACGCAAGCGAGCCGAGGTGCGGGAGGCGGAGACCGCGGTCCACGTCGCCGAAGCGCAGAACACCCTGCGGGTGCGGCAGGCCCAGCTCGACGAGTCGGGAGAGATCGCCGAGCGCACGGCGCGGGTGAAGGCCGAGCAGGCCGAGGTCGAAGCCCAGCGGGAGCTGGAACAGCGCCGGGTCATGCGCGAACAGGAACGGCTGCGGGCCGACGTGGTCGAGCCTGCGCTCGCCGCGCGCGAGGCCGCCAAGGCCGCGGCCGAAGCGGAAGCCGCCCCCATCCTCGAGCGAGGCAAGGCCCAGGTCGAGGTGCTCAAGCGGCTCTATGCCGAGGTACAACACGGTGGGGATCAGGCGTTCGCGGTCTTCCTCGCAGAAAAGCTCCCCGACCTGCTCACCACGGCGGTCGAAGCGGTGAAGGGCACCGAGATCGATCGCCTGGTGGTGCTGGATGGGGGTGACGGCCAGGGCGTCGCCAACGCCGCCAACCAGCGGGTAAAGGGCGCCCTCGGCACGGTCGAGGCCATCGCGTCGTCGTTGGGACTCGATCTCGAAGAGGTGCTCCGGGCCGCCAATCGCAAGGCGCTCCAGAGTGGGCGGCCCGCAGGCTCCGGCGCGGCACCCGCTCCCCCTCGTGATCCCGAGTCCGAGGGTGCACCGGAAGGAGGCGGGCTGTCGTCACTGCACCCCTCGATCCGCTCGCTGGCACCCGAAGACCGCTGAGGGTCGAGAGCATCCTGGAGGCGTACCGGGTGTAGGCGCCCACCCCGTTGCGGGCGTGGGCGCTACCCGGTCGCAGCGTCCATCGCCGCCCGGATCACGGCCGGATAGCGCTCGAAGGCCCACCGTGCCTCGCTCAGGTCGAGGCGCTCGCGATTGGTGTGTGCGAACCGCTCCTCGCCCGGCGCGAATCCGAAGCTCACGATGCCGTGCACCCCGCAGCTCCAGCCCCCATCCGTGGCGAAGGTCCAGGGGCGTACCGCCGCCGGGCCACTTCCGTCGCGGCGTCCCGCCGCCCGAGCCGCTGCCTCGATCACGGGGTGCGAGGCGTCGACCATGAACCCGGGCGTCAACAGCCCGCGGTCCCGCTCCAATCCCGTGTACGTCTTCTGCGCTTCGACCGCCATGCGCACCTCCCAGGAGAGCCCCTCGGGTATCTCGGCGGCAGGGATCCGGGCGTCGAGCGCCGCCCGCACCGTCGACATCAGCGACGCCTCGGTCGACCCCGGCAGGATACGCCAATCGAGCGCGACCACGACGGTGTCGGGAATCACATTGCGGCTCGTGGGAGTCACCGAGAGGTCGGTGGGCACGAGCGTCGCGACCCCCAGCGTCGCGTCGGAGGGCTGCCGGGCGGCCACCGTGGCCACCGCCTCGAGCGCGGCCGGAAGAAGCGTCATGGCATTGCGCGCCCGTTCGGGCGCACTGGCATGGCCGGCGAGCCCGCGCAGCACGATCTCGAGTTCGGCCCGCCCGCGGTGGCCGATGCAGATGTCGCCATGGGTCGACTCCCCGATGATGATGACATCGGGCCGCACCCTGCCCTCTTCCATGAGCACCTTCATGCCCAGGCCACCCCGCTCCTCGAACACGGTGTGGGCGACCAGCAGGTCGCCCGCGAGTTGCCCCCGGAGTGCCGCCGCCGCATAGGTCTGCAGGGCCAGGGGCCCCTTGATGTCCATCGCCCCCCGCCCGTGGAGGAAGCCGTCCGCCACGACGCCACCGAAGGGCGGATGCTGCCACTCCGCGGGATCACCCTCGGCCACCACGTCGAGGTGGGAATTGAGCATCACCGTCGGCCCGGAGCCCGAGCCCGGCATACGCCCGATCACATTGCCGGCCGTGTCGTGTCGCACATCGTCGAACCCCAGGCGATCGAACTCGTCGAGCACGCGCTGGGCAACGGCTCCCTCGGCACCCGAAGGTGAGGGGATCCGGATCAGATCCCGGGCAAAGGCGATGGCGTTCTCGAAGGTCGGATCAGGCATGCGTGTCGAGGCTGGAGACCGTCCCGACCGGCGGGTCGGGACACAACCCTCAACCTTTCGCATCGTCCACTCGACCGCCGCCCCGCGCCCGCCGGGCCCCTTCAACGGGACTGCTACCCGACGACGACGCCCGGCACCCCGAGCCGGGGTGCCGGGCGTCGTGGCCCGCGTGCGGTGATGTCGCTCAGCCGAACAGTGTACGCACCGCGTCGATCACGGAACCCAGGGGCGAGCCACCACCGGCGTGCACCCGTACGAGCCACGGGGCCAGCACCAGCGACACGACACTCATCAACTTGATGAGGATGTTGAGCGATGGGCCTGAGGTGTCCTTGAACGGGTCACCGACGGTATCGCCCACCACGGCCGCCTTGTGGGCATCCGATCCCTTGCCGCCGTGCGCACCACCCTCGATGTACTTCTTGGCGTTGTCCCACGCGCCCCCGGCGTTGGCCATGAAGAGGGCCATCAACACACCGGTGACCGTAGCCCCGGCCAGCAATCCGCCCAGCGCCTCGACCCCGAGGAAATAGCCCACTACCACGGGGGCCGAAATGGCGGTGATCCCCGGCAGGATCATCTCGCGCAGCGCCGCATCGGTCGAGATCGCGACACACCGAGCCGAGTCCGGCTTCGCCGTGCCCTCCATCAGCCCCGGGATCTCCCGGAACTGGCGGCGCACCTCTTCGACCATCCCGGCCGCCGCCCGACCCACCGCCGTCATGGTGAGGGCCGCCACGAAGAACGGCAGGATACCACCGAGGAACAACCCGATCACGACCAGGGGATCGACGAGGTTGAGACCGGTCTGCTGCAGCCCCACGCTGGAGGCGTAGGCGCTGAAGAGCGCCAGCGCGGTGAGTGCCGCCGAGCCGATGGCGAAGCCCTTGCCGATGGCGGCGGTCGTATTGCCGATGGCGTCGAGCGAGTCGGTGATCTTGCGCACCTCGGGCCCGAGATGCGCCATTTCGCTGATCCCACCCGCGTTGTCGGCAATGGGGCCGTACGCATCGACCGACATGGTCACACCCACGGTCGCCAACATGCCGACCGCCGCGATGCCGATGCCGTACAGCCCCGCGTAGCTGTGCGAGACGAAGATCGCGACACAGATCAGAATCATGGGAATCGCGACCGACTCCATGCCCACGGCGAGGCCGCTGATGATGTTGGTGGCCGAGCCCGTCTGGCTGGCGTCGGCGATCTTCCGGATCGGACCGGCCGCCGTGTAGTACTCGGTCACCAGGCCGATGAAGATACCGACCAGTGTGCCCACCATGATCGCTGCCCACGGGCCCCACGACGGATAGAGCTGGCCGGTCGCCGACACGATCTGGAAGTCCATGGACCGGACCACGAAGAACATCACCACCAGAAAGAGCGCCGCCGCGATGAAGGTCACGTTCCGCAACGCTCCGGCGGGGTCGGTGCGCTCGAGCACCTTCATCATCATGATCCCGACCAGCGAAGCCACCAGGCCCACCATGACCGTCATGATCGGCAGCGCCACGGCGGCCGTGACGCTGGCTGCCAGCCCCGCCGAGGTGGCCCCGATGGCGATGGTCGCGACGATGGAGCCCACGTACGACTCGAAGATATCGGCGCCCATGCCGGCCACGTCGCCCACGTTGTCACCCACGTTGTCGGCGATGGTGGCGGGGTTGCGAGGGTCGTCCTCGGGAATCCCCGCCTCGACCTTGCCGACCAGATCGGCGCCCACGTCGGCGGCCTTGGTGTAGATCCCACCGCCCACGCGGGCAAAGAGGGCGATCGACGACGCACCCATCGCGAAGCCCGAGATGATCTCGGAGAATCGCGGTAGTTCATCCGTCCCCGGAATGGCCGACGCCGCGAACACGTAGTAGAGCGAGCCCAGCCCGAGCAGGCCGAGGGCGGCCACCGAGAGGCCCATGACGGAGCCTCCGAAGAAGGCGATCCGCAGGGCCTTGCCCTGCCCCTCGGCCTTGGCCGCGGCCGATGTGCGCAGGTTGGCGCGCGTAGCGGCCTTCATGCCGAAGAACCCGGCGAAGATCGAGCACAGCGCACCGAAGATGTACGCCCCGGCGGTCTGGACCCCGATGGCCCAGGCCAGCAGCAGAGCCACGACCACGATGAACCCGGCGAGGACGGTGTATTCGCGACGAAGGAACGCCATCGCTCCATCGTGGATCTGGTCCCCCAGGTCGATCATCACGTCGGTTCCCGGGTCCTGCTTCTTCACGTACGAGTAGATGCCGGCTGCGATGCCCAGGCTCAGTACTCCGAGCAGCCAGGCCCAGTCGGTCATTGCCACGAAATCGGTCATGGGATCACTCGTGTTCTCGGTGCGATTCGAGTAGTGGGGGGCCGAAGCCGCCCCGCGTCCACCAGGCCCCGCAGGGCGTGGGTCATCGGTTGAAGCGGTTCATCGCCGCCTCGGTTCCTTCGTCCAGCCAGAGCTTCACGGCCTCGGTGAGTCCGGGAAGCAGTCCAACCACCTCGTCTTCGTCCTCGGCGTCCATGGGTGCCAGCACCCAGTCCGCCAGATCGACCCCGTCCGGACACCGTCCGACGCCGATCCGCAGACGGGGGTACACCTCCGTCCCCAGGATCCCCGCCACGGACCGGAGTCCGTTGTGGCCTCCAGCACCCCCCGAGGGACGAAATCGTACCCGTCCCACGTCGAGCGCAGCATCGTCGACGACCACCAGCAGATCGTCCGCCAACGCGAACCGGCCTTCCTCGGCCTCCGCCGCGAGATCGGTCAGCGCCAATCCGCTGCGGTTCATGAAGAGCGTCGGCTTGCGAAGCTCGACCTCATGGTGCGCCACCGACCCGCGCGCAACCAGGGCACTCGCCGTGCCGACGAACGAGCCGAAGTTCCAGTCGTACGCCAACCGGTCCACCATCCACCACCCGACGTTGTGCCGGGTATCGTCGTACCGGGGTCCAGGATTGCCCAGACCCACTACCACCTTGCGGCCGATGCCGGCTACTCCTGGTCGTCCCCTTCGGCCCCACCGATCAACTCGGGCTCCGGAGCCTCACCCGGTTCGCCCTCGTCACCCTCTTCGTCTTCGTCGAGCTGGACCCGCGGAGCCACCACCGCACAGATGGTCTGATCGGGATCGAGCCCGATCTCGTCGACACCCTCGGGGAGCGTCAGGTCGGACACGAGAATCGACTGCCCCATTTCGAGATGCGACACGTCGATCTCGAAGCTCTCGGGGATTAGTGACGGCATCACCTGCACCGGCAGCTCGTGCACCACCTGCTGGAGAATCCCGCCTTCGTTCTTCACACCGATCGGGGTGCCGTTCAGGTGGACCGGGATCTCCACGTCGACCTTCACACCCTTCTGCACACGATAGAAGTCGACGTGCAGTATGTCGGGGCGGAAGGGATGTACCTGGATCTCGCGGACGAGGGTCTGAAACGACTTCCCTTCACCCTCGACGGTGAGGTCCACGATCGTGTTGTCGGTCGAAATCCGATGGAACAGCAGGTCGGTCTCGGCAGCATCGAGAATGATCTCGATGGCCTCGCCCCCCTGCCCGTAGACGACGGCCGGAACCCGGCCCGACGCTCGGAGCTTGCGGGCGGCCCCTTTCCCGGTGGCGGTGCGCTTGTCGGCCTTCAGCGTGGCGTGCTTGCTCATGATTCGTTCCTGCCTCGAAGATCGGGGCGGCGGTTCAGTCGTCGTCGCGCAGCTCGAAGAGCTGGCTGACCGACTCGTTGGAATGGATGTACTGGATGGCGTTGGCCAGGAGGCCCGCGACCGACAGCACCTTCAGCCGGTCGAACCGGCGCTCCTCGGGGATGTGGATCGTGTTCGTCACCACGAACTCCTCGAGGGGAACCTGCGAGAGCCGCTCGACCGCGTTGCCGGAGAGGAGGGCGTGGGTAGCGGCGGCATAGACCGAGCGAGCGCCGCGTTCCTTCAGAGCGATCACCGCGTTGGCCAGCGTCCCGCCCGTGTCGACCATGTCGTCGGTGAGGATGCAGTTCTTGCCCTCGACGTCACCCACCACGTTGAGGACCTGCGTGACGTTGGGCGCGGGTCGTCGCTTGTCGATGATGGCGAAGGTGGCGCCCAACCGCTTCGAATAGCCCCGGGCCATCTTCGCAGACCCCACATCGGGGGCCACCACCACCAGGTCGGACAGCTTCTTGTCGCGGATGTACTGCGTCAACACCGGCGCTGCGTAGAGGTGATCGACCGGAATGTCGAAGAACCCCTGGATCTGGTGCTGATGGAAGTCGATCGAGACCACCCGATCGGCACCCGCAGCCACCAGCATGTTGGCCATCAACTTCGCCCCGATGGCCACGCGGGGCTGGTCCTTGCGGTCCTGGCGACCATACCCGAAATAGGGCACGACGGCCGAGATGCGAGCGGCCGAAGCGCGCCGCGCCGCGTCGATCAGGAGCAGAAGCTCCATGGTGTTCTCGGCCGGCGCCGACGTCGACTGGATGATGAACACATCGCGTCCGCGAGCGTTGTGGTCGATGCGCACGAAGATTTCGCCGTCGGCGAAATCGTGGATCGTGGCGGCGTCCACGGGTTGCCCCAGGAGTGCCCCGACCTCGTCTGCGAGAGGTCGGTTGGCCCGCCCAGCGAGGACGAGCATGGGACCCTGACCGAATTGGTCTGCCATGGACACGATCGTGGACCTGTGGAGCCTGGGACCCGGGAAGGCGGCCGTTCCACTCCCCGGTTCGTCGAATGCAACAGCCCGCAAAGTTAGACCTGACGCTGAAATGCGTCAACGCCGGGCGGCATCGACGCGCACCCGGACCATGCGTGTGACCACGAGGGGAGCTCGCCCGCTGGATTCGAGCACCAGCCGCACCCGGAACTCGCCCTCGCTCAGATCGACGGGCAGGACCAGATCCACAGCGGTGAATGCGGGACCCGGCCCGGGTGGAGCGTCCTGGGCCCAGGCGAGGCCGACGCGCGGAGGGTCACCGATCACACCCAGCCCTCGCCCCAACCGCGTCAACAGCCCCCCCGCCTCCTTCTCGACCGAGAGATCGTAGCGCAAGCTCTCGAGGTGCCACCCCAGCCCGGTGGTTTCCCAGGCGACGCGCAGGGTGTCGCCCGGCTGGAACACCGGGATAGCCACCAGCTGATCGAGAATCTGGTCGAGGGACTCGGGAAGCGGCCCGCGTGCCTCGGCCAGCAACAGCTCCGAGAGGGTCGCGACATCGCGCGGTTTCCCGATGACCTCCAGCCCCTGTCTCGAACGGCCCGCTCTGCGGGCGCCGGGATCCCAGACTTCGACCGAGACCACATGTCGCCCCGCCGGCACACCGAGCACCAGCGACCCCGTCGTGCCCTGCCCCGTGACCGCGCGGAGCGGGGGCGATGGACCCTCGGCTTGGAGGGGTGCCGCGAAGAGGCCGTAGCGGGGTCGGAGGCGAGCCGTGCTCCCGCCGGTGGGATCGGGTGCGGGAGGATGCTCATGTCGGGAGTGGAGGGTGGTGTCGGGCGGTACCCCCCCGATCCGGACCACCAGCAGCGCCGAGTCCCCCCGCGGGAGCACGGTGATCAGCGCCTCGAGATCGAGCACGACCGGTGCGTAGGCGGGGGTGTGCCCGCTGCGGGGTCGGGTTCGGCTGCCCGGGTTCCAGTCGACCGGATCGCTGTCGGCCGATGCGTCCCAGACCGAGGCCGGCGCGACGAAGCTGGCACCCCGGGGATCGTGGTGTCCCACCACGCTCCCGACGGCGCCGATGGAGCCGAGCGGAGGATCGACGCGCTCCCACCCCACTTCCCACCCGTATCGGATCAGGAGTTCCTCGAGATCCGCCCCCCACGACAGGGCATATGCGCTGCGCGCGTTCTCCCGGGTGCGCGCAACGGTGCGCCGCGCGAGGTGCTCGGTGTAGCGATCGTTGCCCGGCACGAGAAACAACGGGTCGGAGAGCCGCCAGAACCGCTCCAGCGCCAGGGTATCACCCCGCTCCCCTGCACGTCGCCGGGCGCTGCGACCTGCCGCGTCGAGCAGGAGTTCGACCGAGCGCCATCTCCGGGCCTCGGCCGGCTCCATGGTGGCCAGGGCCCGCTCGAAGGCGGCCTCGGCCTCGACGAATTGCCCATTCCCGTGGAGAGCCAGGCCTTCGAGGGCAGCGCACCACGACGGCTCGACCCCTGCGCAGGAGCGCGCGAGCACCGCCGCCTCGTGCCACCGACCCGCTTCTCCAAGGTAGACGACCCGCTGACCCAGGATCCAGGGATCGTCGGGGGCCACCCGGGCGGCGTCCCCCAGCGCATCGAGCAGCCGCTGGCGCCCCGCCGTGATACGGCCGTCCTCGTGCTCGGGCCACCACCAGTCCGACCCGCTCTCGAAGCGCATGCAGATGCGGCCCACCACCTCGTCGCACGACCCACCTCCGCCTCCCACCCGACGGTCACCGACCCAACGCGCGCGCTCCCTCTCGAAGCGGGCCTGGGCGCTTCTGGCCGACTCGAGCGCCACCGCCGCATCCGCCGACCCTCCCGACGGCACGGGCACCTGCAACGCCCCCGCCGGGCCCGCCCCCACGATCCACGCCACCCACACGCCCGCCAGGTGCACACCGGGACCTGCCCGAGCGCGCTGGCGCCGCCGTCGACGCGACCGAGGAAGAAGCGGGAGAGTGCCCATGGGCCGACCAAGCTAGACGAGTGGCGCAGGAAGGGCCAAACCCGGTCCTTACCGGTCCCGTACCGAACACGTACCCCGTGCGTGTTGCGTGCCCCTCCATCCCCGGGGTACCGTTTCGTTCGCGTGGCCTCATCGAGGCTGCCGTTCGTTGCCGGTGCCTTAGAGGCTTGTCGTTGGTCTTTCTCAGCCGCTCCCCCACGGGGACCCGTTCCTCCCTGCGATCGCCCCTCACGGCGGTCCTGTTGTCGACCGTGGGGTTGTCGCTCTGGCTGGGGTGGCAGGCCTATGATGCCGAGCGCCATCATCGCAAGGCGGTCACGGCGACGCTGCGCGAGTACACGGGAATGGCCGCATGGGAGTTGGCGCGGCTCGCGCGCGAGGGGCTCGACTGGTACGTCCACGAAGTCTTCGACGACCTCGACCGCTCGCGCCGAGGTGTCGAGCCGGAAGCCATCACCTGGGCCATGGCAGCCGCAGCTCGCCGCCACGGCTGCGACTGTCCGGCCCTCCGCACTCCGCTCGGCCAGTTCCGCATCGACTATCCCGAGGGGCGCCTCACGATCCAGCCCGACACCTTCTCGGCCGCCTTCGGACGGGAGCTGATCACGACCCTCTCCGCACGTCAGTCGGTCGACGGCGAGCGACGACGTGGATTCGTCTATCGGTCCGACGCCACCCTGCCGGGAGGCGGGCTGGTCACGGCCTACGCGCTTCGATACGACCGGGCCGACGAGCTCACCACCGCGTATGGCTTTCTGGCCACCGGCACGGCCCTCGGCGAGATCGTGGGCCATTGGTATGAGAACAACGCGCTGCTGCCGCCTACCATGGAGCGTGCCGAGTCCAACGACTCGCTCCTCCAGGTACGGGTGGTGGGTCCGAATGGCGTCGAGCTGTTCTCGACCTTCGATGTGGCGAGCGAGGATGCCGGCCCGACCGAGCTCGCCTCACAGCTCGCGTACGGCGATCTGTCGGTCGACGTCGACGTGCGTCCCCGGGCCGCCGAACAGCTGGTGATCGGGGGACTGCCTCCGCCCCGCACCGGGCTCTTCTTCGGGCTCATCGCGCTGGTGCTCGCAGTCGGGACCTTCGGCTTGTTCCAGATTCGGCGTGAACGTGAACTCGCAGACCTCCGCGACGACTTCCTGTCGGGGGTCTCGCATGAGCTTCGCACTCCGCTGGCGCAGATCCGGATGTTCGCCGAGCTGCTCACGACGAGCCGGCTCCGTTCGGACGCCGATCGGGAGCGCGCGAGTCAGGTGATCGACCGGGAAGCCCGCCGCTTGACCCACCTGGTCGAGAGCGTCCTCCAGTTCAATCGCCTGCGCCGCTCCCGCGACGAACCGGTGGCGACCGCCACCCTCTCCCTGTCTGAAGCCGTGGCCGACGCGGTCGACGCCTTCGGCCCGCTGGCCGCTGCCCGTGGGACCACCTTCGACATGGAACTCGACGAGGCACTCCAGGTCGAGGCCGAGCGCCCCGGGCTGCGCCAGATCATCGTCAACCTGCTCGACAACGCACTGAAATACGGCCCATCGGGACAGGTGGTCCGGGTGCGGGCGGTACGCGAGGGAACGCAGGCGCGGATCAGTGTCGAGGACCAGGGCCCGGGCGTGCCGGTGACCGAACGTGAGCATGTCTTTGCGCCCTACGTCCGCCTCACCCGAGACCGCAGGGCTCCTGAGCCCGGCACCGGCATCGGACTCGCTGTGGTGGCCTCTCTGGTCACGCGCTACGGCGGCCGCTGCACCGTCGACGACGCGCCCGAAGGTCGGGCCCGCTTCACGGTGTTGCTGCCTGCGGTCGAGGGCCCTCCGGCTGCCGCATCGGCCCGGCTGGTCTCGTGAGTCGGATCCTCATCGTCGAAGACAATGTGGATCTGGCGTTCGGTCTCCGCGCGACCCTCGAGTTCGAAGGATACGAGGTCGATGTGGCCACCGACGGTCGTGCCGGTCTCGAGCAGGCCCGCTCCCAGCCGCCCGATCTGATCCTGCTCGATTTGATGCTGCCCGAGATGGACGGATTCGAGGTGCTCCAGCAGTGGCGGCGCGAAGGGCTGCGGACTCCCGTGATCGTGCTGACGGCACGCGGTGAGGAGCAGGACGTCCTGATGGGACTCGACGGCGGGGCCGACGACTACGTGACGAAGCCGTTCAGCACCCGAGAGGTACTGGCGCGCATTCGAGCGCTGCTGCGCCGCACGCGGGACCCGGGCGGGGGTGATGCGATGCCCACCGAACGCTTCGGCTCCATCGAGGTGAATCGTCGCACGCGGGCGGTGACCCGCGACGGCGACGAGGTGTCGTTGACCCCCAAGGAGTTCGACTTGCTGGTCGCGCTACTCGCGCGCCGCGGTGCCGTGGCCAGCCGGAGCGAGTTGCTGGACGAGGTGTGGGGCTATGCCAACACCGATG
>CAZFRU010000076.1:0-13208 GCA_964521385.1 uncultured Gemmatimonadaceae bacterium
AGATCGATGCGCGGGCTGCGGGCCTCACCTTCATCAAACTCGACGGCAACGTCGGGTGCTGCGTCAACGGAGCCGGGCTCGCCATGGCGACCATGGACCTGGTGAAGTACTACGGTGGCGACCCGGCCAACTTTCTCGACATCGGCGGCTCGTCGAATCCCGAGAAGGTGGTCAACGCTCTGCGGATCATCACCTCCGATCCCAGCGTCAAGGTGATTCTCTTCAATATCTTCGGTGGCATCACCCGCACCGACGACGTGGCCAACGGCATCGTCGAGGCCACCAAACTCATCGACATCCAGGTTCCCATCGTGATCCGCCTGACCGGCACCAACGAAGCGGAAGCGCTGGAGATCCTCGAACGCGCCGGGTTTGCGGCCTACACCTCGATGGACGATGTGGTGAAGAAGGCCGTCGAACTCGCCACCCAGGCTGGGAGCAACTGAATGTCCATCTTCATCGACAACGACACCCGACTGGTGGTACAGGGGATCACGGGCCGTGACGGGTCGTTCCACACGGCCCAGATGATCGAGTACGGCACCCAGGTCGTGGCCGGGGTGACCCCCGGAAAGGGGGGGCAGACCTTCGAGGGCCCCAACGGCGTGCAGGTCCCCATCTTCAATGCCATGGACGAGGCCGTCGCCGCCACCGGCGCCAACACCTCGGTCATCTACGTGCCGCCGGCCTTTGCCGCCGGTGCCGTCATGGAGGCCGCCGACGCGGGTGTGACCTTCGTGGTGGCCATCACCGAGGGGATCCCGGTGCTCGACATGGCGCGGGCCCATGCCTACGCGCGTGATCGTGGCGCCCGCGTGCTGGGTCCCAACTGCCCGGGTCTCATCTCCCCCGGCAAGGCGAAAGTCGGCATTCTGCCGGGACAGATCGTCACGCCGGGACCGGTCGGCCTGGTGTCGAGAAGTGGTACGCTCACCTACGAAGCGGTCCACCATCTGACCCGGGCGGGACTCGGGCAGACGACCTGTGTCGGGATCGGAGGCGATCCCCTGATCGGCACGAAATTCATCGATTGCCTCGAGGCGTTCGGCAACGATCCCGAGACCCGGGCCATCGTGATGATCGGCGAGATCGGCGGCAATGACGAACAGGACGCAGCGGCCTACGTGAAGGCCCATGTCGACGTGCCGGTGATCGGATTCATCGCGGGTCAGACGGCTCCTCCCGGGCGCCGCATGGGGCACGCCGGCGCGATCATCAGCGGATCGGCCGGTACGGCTGCCGAGAAGATGGAGGCCTTCGAGGCCAACGGCATCGCGGTGGCGCGGCGCCCGGTCGAGATCGCCGAGCTCGTGGCCGAGGCCCTCGCCAACGCGTCGGTCACCTGAGCCGCATCCGGGTGCGGTGGGGTGACCCATCGGGCCCGGTGATGCCATGACTCTTTCCGAACTCCTGTCCGCGGCGGCCATTCGGCTCCCTCTCGAGGTCGATACCCTCGAAGAGGCGCTGCATGCGCTCCTCGACGCGCTTCCGATCCCGGGGGTCGACCCGGGGATCCGGGCGAAGCGTGCCCGCGATCTGGCCTTTGGCAGCCAGGGCGAGGTGGTCCGCCTGCACGACGACGTGGTGCTCGTGCTCGAGATCCAGGAAGGGCTCGCCGAGCCGCTGGCCGCGCTCGCCATCGCGCCCCGGCCATTCACGGTCACGGCCGAAGGGCGCACCGAGACGGGCCAGGCGCGCGCCGTGTTCCTCTTCCTGTTGCCCGGGCGCCTGTCGGCATTTCGGGGCCAGGCTGCACCGGCGCTGGGGCGATGGGTCCGCGAGGGCGACCATGCAGAGCAACTGCTCGCAGCGTCGTCGCCCGCCGCGGTACTGGCCCTGCCTGGACTGGCGTCGCTCGGACTCTCGGACCGACTGCGGGTCGAGGCCGCCATGACCCCCGTCACCTACCGGGTCTACCCGGACACACCGGCGGCCGAGGTCCTCGACCTCATGGTGCGAAAGGGACTCCACGCAGTGCCGGTGGTGGGTGAGGGCTACGAGGTGCTGGGCGTGATCAGCGTCGGTGACGCGCTCCGGCATCTCCTGCCCCGAAGGCGCCCGGGCGACGGCGGAGACTCCTCACTCGATGTCGTCGGGCGCACGGCGCGCGAGATCATGACCCGTACCGTCCTCTGTGTGTCGGAAGACCAGGCGCTTGCCGAGGCGGCCTCGATCATGGTCAACCGCGACGTCGGTGAGCTTCCCGTGGTGCGCGAGGGCGAGCTCGTGGGCGTCCTCACCCGAGACGCGGTACTCCGGGCCCTGCACGGGTCCTGACCCTGATTCCCCATCATTTCCAGCAGAGACGAACCTCCATGAACCGCACACTCGCCATCATCAAGCCCGACGCGGTGGCGTCGGGCAAGGCCGGTAGGATTCTCGCGCACCTCGAGGGCGCCGGCTTCACGCTCCGCGCCGTCCGCCTGATGCGCCTCTCGCAGGCACAGGCCGGCGAGTTCTATGCGGTCCATCGCGAACGCCCCTTCTACGGCGAACTCGTCGAGTTCATGACGTCGGGCCCCTGCATGCCCATGATCCTCGAAGCCGACGGTGCGGTGCTTCGCCTGCGAGATGCCATCGGCGCGACCGATCCGGCCGAGGCGGCCGAGGGCACGGTCCGGCGGTTGTATGCCGAATCGAAGGGACGCAACGCGATCCACGCATCCGACTCCGATGCCAACGCCGCTCGCGAGGCTGCCTTCTTCTTCGCCGAGTCCGACGTCCTGGCCAGCGGCGGCTGAGATCTGGGCGGGAGCCTGAGGTGAGTGGATTCGAGCGGGTCGGGATCGTCGGTGGGGGCACGGCGGGGCGGGGCATTGCCCGGGCTCTGGCCGCGGTCGGGCTCGACGTGACGCTGGTCGAGGCGTCGGATCAACGCCTCGAGCTCGCCCTGGAAAACCTCAGGGAGGGGATGGATCGCGACATTGCGCGCTGGTCCCTCACCGAGGCCGAGCGCGACGCCATTCTGGCACGGGTGCGAGGACGGGTGTCGCTCGAGATGCTGGCCGGTCTGCCGGTGATCATCGAGGCCATCCAGGAAAATCGCCGTGACAAGGAGGCCCTGTTGCGGGAGCTCGACCGCTGCTGCCGTCCGGACGCCGTCGTGATCACCAACACCTCGACGTTGTCGGTCACCGGGTTGGCCGACGTGTTGTCGCCGCGCCGACGGCCCTATCTGGTCGGGCTCCACTTTCTCCATCCCGTGGCCAGGATTCCCGCGGTGGAATTGGTCCGTGGGCGCGACACCGGGGATGAGGCTCTCACCACCGCTCAGGCCATCGCCGAATTGGTGGGGAAGGAGATCATCGAGGTCGCCGAGTACCCCGGGTACATCACCAGTCGCCTCACCCTCGCCCTCATCAACGAGGCCATCCACGTGCTCATGGAGGGGGTGGGGACCCGCGACGGAATCGATCGGGCGATGAAGCTGCGGTTCGGATTGACCCATGGGCCCCTGGCGCTGGGCGACGAGATGGGGCTTGACTCGCTGATGCGGGCTCTGGAGTCGCTCTGGACCGAACTGGGACTGCCCCAGTACCGCCCGTGCCCTCTCTTGCGACAGATGGTGACCCGGGGATGGCTCGGCGAGAAGAGTGGGCGGGGATTCTACCGCTACGACGATGCCGGCAACCGGCTCCCCGACGACGAGTTGGATCTGGGCCCTCCCTCCCTGCCGGTGATCGGGGGCACACCGTGAAGGTCCTGGTCGCTCCGGTGATCGGGGGCACACCGTGAAGGTCCTCGTCATCAACTCCGGGTCGTCGTCGGTGAAGTACCAGGTCGTCGATACCGACACACGCCACCCCATCGTGGTGGGCATGGTCGAGCGCATCGGGGCCGGCGGCGCGCTGCTCTCACAGGAGCGGCCGAGCGATGGCATGAAGATCCGCCAGTCGGCGCCCGTGCTCGATCACCGCGACGCGATCCGCTCGGTGTTGGACCTGATCGTCGATCCCCAGCGCGGGGCCGTGTCCTCGCTCGACGAGATCGGGGCGGTGGGGCACCGCGTCGTCCATGGCGGAGAGGCGTTCATCGATTCGGTGCGTATCGACGCCGACGTGGTCGATCGCATTCGCGACTCCATCGTGCTCGCGCCGCTGCACAACCCCCACAATCTGGCGGGGATCCTGGCAGCCCGGGAGCGGCTCCCCGAGACGGCCCAGGTGGCCGTCTTCGACACGGCGTTTCATGCGGCCATGCCCCCGCGGGCGTTCCACTACGCGCTGCCGTACGTCTTCTATCGACGGCACCGGATCCGGCGCTACGGCTTTCACGGCACCAGCCACCAGCACGTGGCGCTGCACATGGCGAGCATGCTCCAGCGCCCTCCGCAGGAGCTGAAGATGATCTCGATCCATCTCGGCAACGGAGCCTCGGCCTGTGCCGTGGCCGGGGGGCGGTCCATCGACACGTCGATGGGGTTCACGCCGCTCGAAGGGCTGGTCATGGGCACCCGATCCGGCGACCTCGATCCTGCGGTGATCCTCCATGTGATGGGCCGCGAGGAACTCGGGGTGGCCGACGCCACCGCACTCCTGAACAAGCACTCCGGACTGCAGGGGCTGAGCGGGATTTCGTCCGACATGCGCGATCTGCTCGAAGAAGAGGCGGCGGGTTCGGAACGGGCCGAGCTGGCGCTCGACGTCTATACCTATCGGGTGCGCAAGTACATCGGTGCCTACGCGGCGGTTCTGGGAGGGATCGACGCGATTGGGTTCACCGGCGGGATCGGCCAGAACTCGCCGGTGATTCGCGCCCGATGCCTCGAAGGCCTCGGCTTTCTGGGCATCGAGGTCGATCCCGCTGCCAACGCCCGCCTCACCGATGGTGAAGAGGGGTTGTTCAACGCCGGACCGGTTGCGGTCGCGGCGATCCGGACCGGTGAGGAGCTGGTGATCGCCCTCGAGGCGGAGCGGCTCGCAGCCGTTGACCCCTCAGGGAGCCCTGACTAGTTTTGCCAGCTATGCTAACACTCGACCTCCCCCGCCTCGAGCGGGAGGGTTCGTTGTCGTTCGAGGCGCGAATCCCCGACGACGCACCCCTCTGGGAGGGGAGTGATATCCGTTTCGAGGGCGATGTCCTCGTGCGGGGCCACGCGTCTCTCGCCGGCAGTGGCGAGATCGTCGTACGACTGCGGGTCGAGGGCGTCCAGGTCGGCGAGTGCAAGCGGTGTCTGGACCCGGTTCATCTGCCGTTGGATCGGCAGCTGACCCTGGTGTTCGGGGCTCCGGACGACGAGGTGGACGACGACGCGGATTCCGAGTCGGACATGAGGATCGTGGCCGACGAGGTCATGACGCTCGAGTTGGGCGAGGTGCTTCGCGAGGAGCTGATCCTCGGAACGGATCGGTGGGTGCTGTGCAGGCCCGACTGCAGGGGGATTTGCCCCTTCTGCGGTGTGGACAGAAACGAAGATACGTGCGATTGCAGTCCCGATGAGTCGGATCCCCGCTGGGATGCGCTCCGGGGTCTCAAGACCGAGTGAGGAGAGATGGCAGTCCCCAAGAAGCGGACCAGCAAGCAGCGCAAGCGGAAGCGCCGGACCCACTACAAGGCCGAGGCGCCGACGCTGAACACCTGCCCCCGCTGTGGTGATCCAAAGCGGCCCCACCGGGTATGCCCCGGCTGTGGGTTCTACCGGGGCAAGTCGGTCATCGAAGTCGACGTAATCTGACCCGCCGCTGACCCGTGCGCATCGCCATCGATGCCATGGGCACGGACGCCGCTCCCGCTCCTGAGATCGAGGGCGCGCTCCGTGCGCTGAGCGAACTCGGAGACGACTTCGAGATCGTTCTGGTCGGTGATCCCACCTCGATCGAAGCGGAGCTTGTCCGGCTGGGAGCCTCGCTGCCCCCTCGCATCCAGATACACCCGGCTCACGACCGGGTGCGGCCGAGTGATCCGCCTGCCACCATCCTGCGCAAGAGGCCCGACTCCTCGATCGCCGTCGGGTTGAACCTCCACAAGGCGGGCGCGGTCGATGCCTTCATCAGCGCCGGGTCGACCGGCGCGGTGATGGCCGCCTCGCTCTTTACGCTGCGGCCGCTGCCCGGGGTGGAGCGGCCTTCGGTGGGCACCTTCCTTCCCACCATGAAGACGCCCACCCTGCTGCTCGATGCGGGCACCAACGTCGACTGCAAACCCCGCCATCTGGTGCAGTTCGCGCACCTCGGTCGCGTCTACATGACCCACGTGGTGGGTGTCGAAAACCCCAGGATCGGGTTGCTCAACATCGGCGAGGAGCCCGAAAAGGGAGACGAGACCACGCAGGAGGCCCACCGCCTGCTCGCTGCCGAGTCGGCGCTGAACTTCGTGGGCAACATCGAGGGTCGTGGCATCGTGGCGGGAAGCTGCGACGTGCTCGTGGCCGACGGGTTCGTCGGCAATGTGCTGCTCAAGTTCTACGAGTCGGTGGCACAGTTCATCCTCGGCATGGTGCACAAGGAGGTGGCGCGCGCGGGAGCCGATCTCACCTTCGATGCCGCCATGCGCACCCTCGACTATTCCGAGTACGGGGGAGCGCCGCTGCTGGGCGTCAACGGGGTCACCATCATCTGTCACGGGGGCTCATCGCCCAAGGCCATCCGAAATGCCGTGCGGGTTGCGGTGCAGGCCGTTCGGAGCGACATGGTGGCAGACATGACCGCCGAACTGGGCAATGCCCGCCCGCCTACGGAGACTGGATGAAGACCCCGGAGCCCCTGGTCGAAATCGCTGCCACGGGGCGCTTCCTGCCGCCTCAGGTCGTCACCAACGACGATCTGGCGAAGATCGTCGACACCAACGACGAATGGATCCAGTCGCGCACCGGCATCCGCGAGCGTCGCATCGGCCCGCCCGAGATGCTGGCCGCCGAGATGGGAGCGCACTCGGCTCGGCAGGCCATGGAGCGAGCCGGCGTCGAGGCCGGAGAGGTCGACATCGTCATCGTCTCGACGGCCACCCCGGACCGGTGGCTGCCGTCGACCGCGTGTGACATCCAGGCGCTCCTGGGATGTGGCAACGCGCTGGCATTCGACCTGCAGGCGGCGTGCTCGGGATGGCTCTACGGGGTGACCATGGCCGAGGGCTTCCTGGCCGCCGGACGGGGCGAGGTGGCTCTGGTGGTGGCCACCGAGAAGATGAGCAACATCGTCGACTGGGAAGACCGCGCCACCTGCGTGCTCTTCGGAGACGGGTCCGGGGCGGCGGTGCTGCGGCCGAGTGAGGGCGAGCGAGGGATACTCTCGGCGCACCACCGCTCCGACGGCAACCTGGCCGAGCTGCTCTTTCGCCCGGGCGGTGGCGTTCGCATGCCTCTCGACCAGGAGGTGGTCGGTCGCAGGGATCACCTGATGCAGATGTCGGGGCGGGAGATCTTCAAGAACGCCGTACGCTCGATGGCCGAGGCCTGTGATCAGGCGCTCCAACAGGCCGGCCTCACCGGTGACGATATCGACCTGATGATCCCGCATCAGGCCAACATCCGCATCATCGAGGCGACGGCGAAGTACGCCGGGATTCCCATGGACAAGGTGTTCGTCAATGTCGATCGCTACGGCAACATGAGCTCGGCCTCGATCCCGGTGGCGCTCGACGAGGCGCTCGAACAGGGATTGATCCAGCCCGGTATGAATATTCTGTCGGCGACCTTCGGCGCCGGCCTCACCTGGGGTGCCATGGTGTGGCGGGCATGAGTCTCGCGCTGCTCTTTCCCGGACAGGGCTCGCAAGCGGTCGGAATGGGCCGCGATCTGAGCGACGCCTTCGCGGAGGCCCGCGCCGTGTTCGACGAGGCCGACGAGGCGTTGGGCTTTGCGCTGAGCACGATCATGTTCGACGGGCCCGACGATCAACTCACCGCCACCCGCAACGCCCAACCGGCCTTGTTGACCCACTCGATCGCGGTGCTGAGGGTGGTCGGAGACCGGCTGGGGCCGGTGTCGTTCGCCGCGGGACACTCGCTCGCCGAGTTCACGGCGCACGTCGCGGCGGGAACGGTCTCGTTTGCCGACGCGGTGCGAGCCGTGCGCCACCGAGGCGAGGCGATGTACGAAGCCGGGCTGCGGCGCCCCGGGACGATGGCGGCCGTGCTGGGACTGGACGCCGAGGTGGTGGTGGCGGTGTGCGATGCCATCGAGAGCGGGATCTGCGTGCCCGCCAACTTCAATTCGCCCGGCCAGGTGGTGATTTCGGGAGACGCCGCGGCGGTGGCCGAGGGAATGGAGCGGGCGCGGGAGGCGGGCGCCACCAAGGTCGTGCAGTTGCACGTCTCGGGAGCCTTCCACTCGCCTCTCATGAGCGAGGCCCAGGAGGGGCTGGCCGACTTCCTGGCCACGATTCCCTTTTCCGACCCCGAGATCGCCGTGGTGTCGAACGTCACCGCCCAACCGGTCCAGACCGGGACCGAGGCGCGCGACCTGCTGGTGCGACAGGTCACCTCGCCGGTGCGGTGGGCCGAGTCGATCGGCACCATGATCGACGCCGGTGTCGACCGGTTTCTCGAGCTCGGTTCGGGCTCGGTGCTACGGGGCCTCAACCGCCGCAACGCGCGAGGGGTTCCGTGTTCGAGCATCGGGACCGCCGACGAAGTCCGCAACCTGGAGGGCGAAGGATGAGTGGCGCCGAATCGAAGGAACTGGCCGGTCAGGTGGCGGTGGTGACCGGTGGATCGCGAGGCATCGGCCGCGCCATCGCCGTGGCCCTCGCTGCCGGTGGGGCACGCGTTGCGGTGGTGGCCCGCAATGCCGACGGTGCGGTGGCCGCAGCGGCTGCCCTCGAGGGTGAGGGCCATGCCGGTTTCGGCTGCGACGTGGCGCAGGCCGACGAGGTGGCGACCGTCGTGGCCCGCATCGGGGCTGAACTCGGACCCATCGACATCGTGGTCAACAACGCCGGAGTCACCCGCGACAACCTCATCCTGCGCATGAAGGAAGAGGAATGGGACACCGTGCTCGATGTCAATCTCAAGGGTGCGTTCAACCTCGTGAGGGCCGTGGCCAAGGGCATGATGAAGCGCCGCGAGGGCGTGATCCTCAACATCACATCGGTGGTGGGATTGACGGGCAACGCCGGACAGGCCAACTATGCCGCATCGAAGGCCGGCCTGGTGGGCTTCACGAAGTCGATCGCCAAGGAGCTCGGCTCGAGGGGGATCCGGTGCAACGCCGTCGCACCCGGCTATATCCTCACCGATATGACGGCAGAACTGGGGGAAGAGCAGACCGCGGCCCTTCAGTCGAACATCCCGTTGGGGCGCCTCGGCGACCCCGAAGATATCGCCGAAGTCGTCCGCTTTCTCGCGGGCCCCTCGGCACGCTACATTACCGGCCAGGTTCTCGCCGTCGACGGCGGGATGGTCATGTGACTTCCGACCCCGAAAACCAACAGGAGCAAGGCATGTCCGACGCCGATTCCAGAGTCCGTGAGATCATCATCAACGAGCTGGGTGTCGAGCCCGAGAAGGTCACCGACGATGCGTCCTTCGTCGAAGACCTCGGCGCCGACTCGCTCGACACGGTAGAACTCGTGATGGCGTTCGAGGAGGAGTTCGGGTTCGATATCCCGGATGAAGACGCTGAAACCCTTCGCACTGTGGGTGACGCGATCTCCTACATGAAAAAGCGGGCTGCGGAAGCCAATTGAGGCTGCAGGCCGGGCTCGGGACATGAGTGGCACGATGCGACCGGCCCGCGCCGAACGCCGGGTCGTGATCACGGGCATGGGTGCGGTCACGCCCGTCGGCAACGATGTGGCGACTGCATGGGACTCCCTCCTCGCCGGTACCAGCGGGGGGGGACCCATCACCCTGTTCGACGCCACCGACGACTTTCCCACGCGGGTGGCCTGCGAGGTGAAGGGCTTCGACCCCTCCGGGGTGATCGATGCCAAGGAGGTGCGACGCTACGATCGTTTCGCCCAGTTCGGGCTCGTGGCCTCGGCCGAGGCGGTTGCCGACGCGGGGTTGGCCGAGGGGTTGCCCGAGGGCACCGATCCGGGCCGGTTCGGGGTCATCTTCGGGAGCGGGATCGGGGGCATCAACACCTTCGAAGAACAACATCGGATCCTCATCGAGCGGGGCCCCAGACGGGTGAGCCCCTTCTTCGTGCCGATGTTCATTCCCGACATCGCTGCGGGGCTCATCAGCATCAAGTTCGGAGCGAGGGGCCCCAACTACGCCACGGTCTCGGCCTGCGCATCGTCGGCCCACGCCATCGGTGATGCCTTTCGGGTGGTGGCACGCGGAGACGCCGACGTGATGATCGCCGGGGGCGCCGAGGCGACCATCACGCCCATGACGGTGGCGGGATTTGCCGCCATGAAGGCCATGACGACCCGCAACGACGAAGGGGCCACCGCGAGTCGCCCCTTCGATGCGACCCGTGATGGATTCGTCATCGGCGAGGGCTCGGGGGCACTGGTACTCGAGTCGCTGGATCATGCGCTCGCGCGTGGAGCCACGATCCACGGCGAAGTGGTCGGGTTCGGCATGACGGGCGATGCGTATCACATCACCTCGCCGCCCCCTGAGCATCGGGGCGCGCAGGACGCCATGCGACTCGCCCTGTCCGATGCCGGTGCGGAACCGGGTGACGTCGACTACGTCAACGCCCACGGCACCTCGACACCGGTCAACGACGAGCACGAGACCTTCGCCATCAAGGCAGTGCTGGGAGCACGCGCCCGCGAGATCGTGGTGGGCTCGACCAAGTCGATGACGGGCCACCTGCTGGGTGCCTCGGGCGCGGTCGAGGCCATCATCTGCGCGCAGGTCATGAAGCACGGCCGGATTCCACCCACCATCAACTTCACGACCCCGGATCCGGCCTGTGATCTCGACTACGCCCATGGCGGCATGGTCGAGCAGGAGGTGGCCCTCAGCCTCAGCAACTCCTTCGGCTTCGGGGGGCACAATGTGAGCCTCGCGTTGCGGAGATGGGACGGGGCCTAGTGGCGCCCCTGGCATGGCGCCTGCTCTGATCGGCACGCATCGCTAGATGCGCGTCGGCATGGGGTATGATTCGCATCGGTTCGATCCCGCCCGTCGTCTGATTCTCGGCGGGGTGCATCTGCCCGATCATCCGGGGCTCGCGGGCCATTCCGACGGCGACGCGATCTGTCACGCCGTCACCGATGCGCTGCTCGGTGCTGCAGGCGCCGGAGACATCGGCAGCCACTTTCCCCCCTCCGACGACCGATGGAAGGACGCCGACTCCATCGTCCTGCTCGAGCGGGTGGTCGATCTGCTGGAGCGCTCGAACTACCAGGTGGTCAACGTCGACGTCACCGTGATCTGTGAATCGCCGAAGATCGGTCCGGTGGCGGCAGCCATGCGCCAGCGCGTGGGTGAGGTGCTGCGGATCGGTCCCGGTGCGGTGTCGATCAAGGGCAAGACCAACGAGAAGATGGGGTGGATCGGGGCCGGCGAGGGCCTCGCCGTCCATGCGGTCGCGCTGATCGACCGCATGCCCCAGTCCGGCGATCCCGGAGCCGCCTCGGCCGCCTCGGCCGACGGGTCCGGGGGGGCGTAGGCCCGCCGGTGGGCGACGCTCTGGCCGAGGGGCTCGGCCTGTTGGCGGCGCTGCCGGGATGGGCGGTCTACCTCCTTCTCGCCGTCGGGGCCGCCGTCGAGAACCTGATCCCTCCGATTCCGGCCGACACCTTCGTGGTGGTGGCCGGGCTGCTGAGCGCCCGCGGAGTGGTCGACCCACTCCTGGCCGGCTTGCTGACCTGGGGTGCCAACGTCGCCGGCGCGCTGCTCGTGTACTACATGGGACACCGGTACGGCCGCGGGTTCTTCGAAACGGGTGTCGGTCGCATGCTCCTGCGTCCGAACCAGCTTCGCCGCATCGAACGGTTCTACCGTCGCTGGGGCACGCATGCCGTCTTCCTGGCGCGCTTTCTTCCAGGGTTGCGGGCGGTGGTGCCGGCCTTTGCGGGCATCTCGCATCAGGGCTTCTGGCGCACGGCGATTCCCATCGCCGTGGCTTCGGCGATCTGGTACGGCGGCTTGATGTGGCTCGGGTTCCTGGCTGGGCAGAACCTCGCGCGGGTCGCTCGCTGGTTGAACGACGCCAACCTCGTGCTGCTGCTCGTGGCCGTGGCGCTCGGAGTCGGTATCGGCGTATGGTGGTGGCGTACGCGGCATGAGCCCCACGCGGAGAAGGTAGAAGGATCCGAACCGGAGTGAGCGAGACCCGCCGATTCCATCTCGAGCTCTTTCTCGACCACCTCGCCTTCGAGCGGGGGCTGAGCGAGCGCACCCTCGAGGCGTATACCCGTGACATCACCCGGTTCCTGGCCTTTCTCACGGAGCTCGGGGTCGATGCGCCGCCCGCCATCACCCCCCACCATCTGCGCGACTACACCTATCGGCTCAAGGACGAGGGGCTCGCTCCCACCTCGATTCGCCGGGCCCAATCCGCGCTCCGGACCTATTTCGCCTTCCTGCTGGGCGACGGGATTCTCGACGGCGATCCCACCGAGCGTCTCGAGTCGCCACGCACCTGGCGTCGGCTCCCCGATGTGTTGTCGCGTGACGAAGTGGCTCGCCTGGTGGAATCGCCCGACCCCGAGGGCGACTTCTACTGGAGAGATCGGGCGATCCTCGAGGTGTTGTACGGGTCGGGTCTGCGTGTCTCCGAACTCGTCGAATTGCTGCGCACCGGGGTCGACCTGGACGAGCGCATGCTGTTGGTGTTCGGCAAGGGTTCGAAAGAGCGCATCGTGCCGCTGGGTGGGCCGGCCGCGCGGACGTTGGAGCGATATCTGCGCATCGTGCGGCCCGGTCTCGACCGCGGGCAGACCCGGGGGCGTGTGTTTCTCAACGCACGGGGCCGACCCCTCAGCCGCCAGACCGTCTGGAGCCTGGTGCGCACCGCAGCCCAGGCTGTGGGCATCGAGCGAAAGGTGTCGCCCCACACCTTGCGGCATTCGTTTGCCACCCATCTGCTCGAGGGGGGTGCCGATCTGGCTGCGGTCCAGGAGCTGCTCGGGCACGCCGACATCACCACGACCCAGATCTACACGCACGTCGACCGCGCCTATCTGAACGAGGTGCATCGCGCGCATCATCCCCGCGGGGGGCTGTGACCGGATTCGCTGCCCCGACCCACCGCGTCTCCGCGGCAACGTCCCGGGGCGGTTCGGGCAGGCTGAGGGTGGCATCCGCGTTCCCGCGGCAACGTCTCGGCGCGTTTCCGGCGGGCTGCGGAGGGCATCCGCGTTTCC
>CAZFRU010000077.1:0-12708 GCA_964521385.1 uncultured Gemmatimonadaceae bacterium
TGAAATCCCAAGTGCAGTGCGGGCTTCCGGCCATTCTTATCGAGGGAACTTCCGACTAGACGCGGAGTATCCCGCCGCCTACGCCGCCGCCTTCCTGCGCCAGAGCCAATACGCCGGCGCTCCCAGCAGGACGATCCCCAACCCCATCGCCGACTGCACGGGCTGCTCCACCACCTGATTGCCCACCGTGGCGATGGCCGCGAGCACGAAGAGAAGCGGCGTGACGGGGTAGCCCGGCACGCGGAAGGGGCGCGGCACCTCCGGCCGCTTGATACGCAGTGCGATCACCGCGGCGGCGCCCAGCGCGTAGAAGATCCACCCCACGAACACGACGTAGGTGAGCAACTGCTCGAAGGTCCCGGTGGCGGCCAGCACCGCCGCCCAGATGCAGCTCGTGATGATGGCGAAGGCAGGGGTACCGAAACGGGGGTGTACCTCGGCCAGCTTGCCGAAGAAGACCCCATCCCGGGCCATGGCGAAGTACACCCGGGGCGACGTGATGACCACCGAGTGGGCTGCCGAGAACATGGACACGATGATCATCATCGCCACGAGGGAGCCCGCGGTGGAGCCGAGCACGACGGTGACGGCGTCGGCGGCGACCCGCTCCGAACCCATCACGCCGGCGGCCCCCAGCGCCGCCAGGTATCCCAGGTTTGCGAGAAGGTACAGCGCCGTCAGCACGACGGTCCCGCCGATCAAGGCACGGGGGATCGTGCGCTGGGGCTCGATGGCCTCGGCGTCGCTGAAGGTCACGTATTGCCAACCCTCGTAGGCCCAGAAGACGGAGATCATCGCGAGGCCGATGGCGCTGAGCGTCGAGGCCCCGGCATCGACCGACGACTGGAAGACGGGGCTTTGGCCCGAAGCGAGCAGGAGGGTGGCCATGACGACGATGCCGCCGATCTTGATCCACGAACTCAGGTTCTGGACCGTGGCGCTCTCACGCGTGCCGATGACGTTGATGACCGCGGTGATGACGAGCAGCCCGATGGCCACCACCGTCTCACCGGTCCCCGACAGGGAGACGAACTGACCGAGGTAGTCGGTGGTCGCCACGGCGAGGGTCGCGATGGTGCCCGCGCCGATGACGAAAAAGAGGGTCCACCCATACAGGAAGGCCGGGAAGACGCCTAAAGCCTCACGGATATACGCGTACAATCCACCGGTGCTCAGGTCCATGGCACTCAGTTCAGCGTAGGAAAGCGCACCGATGAGCGCCAGCAGCCCCCCGATGAGCCAGGCGACCAGCGCCGTGGACACGTGACCGCCGCTCTGCCGCAGAACCACGCTCGGCACGATGAAGATGCCGGAGCCGATCACACTCCCCACCACGAGCAAGGTGAGGTCGTAGGTGCCAAGCGTGCGCTTGAGTTCCGATGACATTCGCGGCCGGCTGTGGGAGGGAGTGCGCAGGAGGCAGTTGCCGTCGAGTCGGCAGATAGGCTACAGCGCCGCCCCGGACGGCGCGAGTTGGAGCCGCTCTGCAAGCGGCCTGCGGCGTGGGTGGCGAGCTGCCCGGACCTCCCCTCGGCCTCGACGGATCCGGCACGGGTCCCTCGCGACGAATAGCCGGATGCGGGGCAGAGTCAGGCGACGAGAGTCAGGCGACGACGTCGGGCAAACGGGGGCAGACCCTACGTCCGCATCACCTCCGAGGGCGGGATACGCAGGGCGTCTCGCAGCGGACCCAGCGCGCCCAGGGCGAGGACGAGTGCCAGGACCCCCACACCCGCCGCCAGTCCCACGACCAGCATGGTGAGGCCCGCCGAGGGATCCTCGACGATCATCCGGTAGAGAAAGGTGGCTACGGGGATCCCGAGCGCCACACCCCACAGCAGATTCCGGCGCACCGCCGAGGTCACGCTCTCCACCAGGTCGGCGGGGGTCGCGCCAAGCGCCCGGCGGATACCCAGTTCCCGCCGGCCGCTGGCCACCACGAAGCGGAGAATCGCGTAGACTCCCGACACGGCAAGGGCGATCAGAACCACCAGCACGGTCGTCCATCCCACCCCAAGGGCGATCATGAGGACCCAGTCGTCGGGGTAGATGGCGCTGAGCGGCCCCAGGTTTGCGACGATGGTTTCAGGGGCCCGGCGCGCGGCGAGGTCCCGCACCCGCGGTCCGAACGTGGCCGGGTCGGTGGCCAACCGGAGTCCCACCCGCATGGGACTCACCTTGTCCAACGCCGTCGGCAGGTAGTAGCCGGCCGCGTCGCCGGGATCGATCAGGTCTACCCCGGCGTCGGGCACCACGCCCACCACCTCGAGCCAGGGCCCCGGCCCATCGCTCCCGGATTGGAGCCGGAAGCGGCGCCCCAGGAGCTGGCGCCCGCCGAAGACGCTGTCGCCGAAGGTGCGGTTGACCACGACGGATCGCACGGGCGACACCGTGTCGTGGGGCGTGAGCGTGCGACCGTCCAGGACCGGGATCTCCAGAGCCTCGAAGAAGCCCGGCGCCACGAGGGTGCGGTGCACACTGGCATACTCCCGCCCCCCGGACAGGGGGCCGTCGGGCTCGACGCGCACCGTACGGTGCTGCATACGGGGCAGAGCCGAGGCCACGGCCACGCCGACGACGGCGGGCTCGGCACGCAACGCGTCGATCAGGTCGGCCCGGACCCCGGCGGTGAGGATCGGCGACGGCTCCGAGGCCGATGGTGTCGTGGGCTCGGCGAAGGCCACCGCCAGGATCATCCGGTCCGGGACCGGGCCGAGACCCTCTCCGGCTCGCACGTCGTCGATGCGCTCGAAGATGCCGGTGGCGAGTCCCGCCACCGCCACCGCCACCGCGACGTCGAGGACGACGAGAACCGAGGTGGCCCGACCGAACGAGGGCCCCCGGGCGGCCATGCGCCGAGTGGCCGTCCAGGCCGGGAGCACCGACGCCGCCACCGCACTCGCCACGCCCAGCGCCAGGGCCGTGCCCACCAGCCGCGGAGTGACGCGCGGCACCACCCAGGTCGGAAGGCTGCCGAACAGAGGCCCGACGAACTCGGCGAAGCTGCCGCTGGCCGCCGCCAGCAGCGCCAGCCCCACCCCGGTGGCCACCACCGCCATCACCAGGGCCTCGGCGACCGCCTGGCCGACGATGCGAGCGCGGGTGGCCCCGAGGGCCGAGCGGATGCGGGTCTGTTCCTCGCGAGACACGGCTCGCGCGTACATGAGGAGCGCGATGTTCAGGCAGGCGACCAGCAGCACCGAGAGCATCAGGAGCCGGGTCAGTCGCCAGAACGGATCCGAGGCGAGGCCACCCTTCTGGATTCCCAGCAGAAAGTTCGTGAGTCCCACCGCGTCGGCCCGGACCCGGCCGTAGTGCGCCGGGTGCTCCCGGGACAGCGCCACCACCATTGCCGCCAGTTCCGCATCCAGGGTGGCGATGGGGACCCCGGAGGGCCGGCGCACCAGGAGGTCGACCGGGAGGCCCTCGGCCGGGGTCGGTGCAGGTGCCGCACGCAGCGGTGTCCAGAAGACGGGGCCGTCGGGAAAGGCGAAGCCGACGGGCATGACGCCCACGACCCGAGTGGATCGGCCGCTCACCTGCACGGTTCGCCCCACGATTCCGGGGTCGCGGCCGAAGGTCTCCACCCAGAAGCGGTGCCCCAGGAGCACCACCTCGTCGCCCCCCGCAGCGCCGTCGGCCTCCTGCAGTGTTCGGCCCAGGGCGGGCTGCACGTCGAGCCAGCCGAAGAGCGCGGGCGACACCTCGGCGCCCCAGGCTCCGGTGGCCTGCCCCGCGGGGCCCACGTTGCGAAGCACGGGCCGGACGGCCGCCACGTCGTGGAGGCTACCCCCGGACGCCGTCAGCAGCTGGAGGTCGAAGGTCGTGGTGCCGCTGCCCCAGTACCGCAAGCCCACGATGCGGCCCTCGGGATCACCGGGAACGGGGGCGTCGAGCGCGTCTTCGAGGAGCACCGGCAGGAGTCCCACGGGGATCCCCACCACGAGCGAGAAGACCACCACCGCCGACACCACGGGGTGTCGGCCCAGCATGCGGGCGCCCAGGCGCAGGTCGAGGGTGGAAAAGGGCAGGATGCGGCGATGGGTGCCGGTGGCCCATCCCGACCGGGCAGCACCGACGAGGTATCGCAGCGAGCACCCGACCCGCCCTCTGCCCCGCCCCCGTTCCCGGGCGTACACCTCGTCCAGGTCGTCGACGACGAAGCGGGCGTCGGGTCCCGAAATCCAGCGCGTCGCCCACCGCCGGAGCCTCCCGGGCGGCGACTCCCGCCGAGGATTCATGGGCGCCGTTCGGCCAGGGAGGCGAGGCGCTCGGTCACCCCCCTGGCTGCCGAGCGCAGGGCGTCGTACGACGCCTGGAGGCGCCGGGCTCCCTCAGCCGTGAGACGATAGAACTTGCGCGGGCGACCGGGCATGCCGGGGGCCTCGACGGTGGACCGCACGATCCCCCGGTCGTCCAGGCGCCCGAGGGTGGTATAGATGGACCCGGGCGACACGCGGCGGCCCGTATGCTCCTCGATGGCGTCGCGGATCGCGAGGCCATAGGCGTCGTCGCCGAGGCGGAGCACCGTGAACAGAACGATCTGTTCGAACTCGCCGAGATGCTGCTTCATGGGTGCCGACTCCGGTGGGCCACACATGATGCCCACATTGTGGTGATCGATTCGAAATCCATGAATACCACATTGTGGCATTGGGTGGCAAGGGGCCAACCCTCACCGCGGTAGACCGCCCCCATTCCTCCTCGACCGATCTCTTCCAGGATGGCGTGGGGACGCCAGGCTCGTCCAGTCGCTCAGGGGTACAGCTCGCGATACAGTGAGAGCGCCGCGCGATGCACTCTCTCCTTCTCGGCCCGCACGGCAGCTTCGTGCACCGGCGCCGCGCCTGCTTCGATCCAGTCCGCCAGGGGATCGATGACCCAATCGAGCAGCGAGGCCCTCCCGAGCAGTTTCAGACGTTCTTGCGCCTCGCCGCTCAGCACACCAACGGTCTGATTCAGGTACTTGAGCGGCTGCAGGTCGGTCGATGCGGGGCCCGTCAGCATGGCGAGGTCCATGGCCGGGTCGCCGAGCTGCACGTCGTCCCAATCCAGGAGCCACCACGAGCGGCTCCCATGCCACAACACGTTGTTCAGCCAAAGGTCGCCGTGCGTCGGCGAAGTCACTTCTTCAAGGAAGGTCGAGCTCTCCCGCACACGACCCTCCAAGCGGGCGACCTCCTCTCGCAGGTAGCGCAGATCATCCTCGGCGAGAAATCGAGGCCGCTCGCGGTCCACGGCGGCGAGGTCTGCACAGAACCGATCGTGATAGGTACCGAGATAGCAGTCGGCGGCCGTCACAGCGGTCCCGCCCCCGAGTCGCTCCGCGAGTTGGGCATCCGCCCACAGGCTCTGGACCTGATCGAGCACGGACGCGATCACTTCGGGGCTCGACGACGGAGTCGAACCTTCGAGCAACGGGAACACCAGTCCGGCCGCCCCTCCCACGTCGATCCAGTCGAGGATCGGCGGCGCGCGGTGCGGTCGGAGCATGGAGTCCAGTTCGTGCCACCGGCGGAGGGCGGCCTGACCCCCATCGCTCGTCGAGAGCTTCACATGCAGTCCCGCCCGGCCATCCCAGACTCGAAGAGACGTGTTCACGAATCCCCCCCAGGTCAGGACGTAGCGGACGTCAATGCGGGTCCCATCCAGGCCGAAATCGGCGGCACGCGACCTGAACGAGCGTCGCGCTGCCTCCATGAGTTCCTGGGCCTCGTCTCTCCTCTGAATCATGCGCCCAACGGTTCCCCCACTGTAGACTCAGCCGACCCCGGCAACATGGGTCCAGGCGACGTACTCGATCCCCAGCGCATCGGTCTGGACGCCCCAGACCCGACCCTCCCTGAAACGGAGGGGTCGAAAGCCATCTGGGAAGGTGACCACTCGCCGGTCATCGCTCTCTGCAACCTGAATCCACCGAGGGCCTCGTCCCATCTGTCCGCGGGTCGAGTCGAAGACCTGAAGCCACACGGAGTCGTCTCGACCGCAGTCCATATGGACATACTCCGGGAAGACATCGGAGAACTCCTCCACTCTCCCCTCATAGTCACGGCGGATGGCTGAAATCAGCACGTCCTCCTCAGGAGGGTCGGTCATGATCCGATTCCTGAGCAACCCCGGGTAGACCGCCTCGACGACCCCGCCCACTGTCATCTCGACCTCTCGCGGTGGAGGCAGATCGTGACTGAACGTGGGATTTCCGTCGGGGTCGAAGCGGTGAATCGAGTTCGCGTTCGGGTCATACAAGGCGAGCGCACCGCTGGGGCATGACGTCCATATGGGATAAGGCAGGAAACGACGAGATGCGCCAAACCGTGGCTCGGGTGAACCCACGACCGCGGCGGTGGCAACCAACGACACGCCCGGCCCGCTTGCGCCGACCCTCACGACCTCGGTGGTCCAGAACGAGAACATCCACGGCACCGTCGGATCGGCCCGCGCGAATACGATTCCTCGAGGTGTGCCCTCGATCCAGGTACGCCCTCCGTTGTTCATCCAGAGGTATTCGTACGAGTTCAAGCGAGCCGTCGTGGACGAGTCCTCAACGAGGGCGACCGTCTCCGGAACCTCTTGTGTGTCCGACACCCGAATCAGGCGGTTGAGTCCAGCATCGTACGCCCAGATCGAGCGTGTGGGGAGGTCCTCTACCAAGGTGGTCGGCCAGGAGAACTCCCCCGGCCCGCCACCGCTGACACCTCGCGTCCGAAGTACCTCACCTTCGGCGGAGAGATTGATCAGGAATGGCTCGGTACTGTTGAGCACCCAGACCGTGTCGTCGGTCGCGGGAAGAAGATCCTCAATCAAAGCGATCTGGTCGGAGGTGCCGACGAGGTGGATGTCCTCTGCGGCAACTCGGGTGGGCAGGTCGTCCCATTCGCCGGGAGCAGCGTCCCCGCACGCCATGACGATCGCCATCGCAGTGAGGGCGGCGGCTCGCTCGAACCGCACGCGGTGCCCGCGGAGAAGGGCGAGGGCCGCTCGAACCCGTAGTCGAGACGAAGTCATATCCCCCCGAGGTCGGAGTCCCTGAAGGTGGCGGCGTAGAACTCCATGGCCGCCTCGAGTTGATCTTTGAACATCAGTAAGGGCGTAGTTCTGGTCATCAGCGGCTCTCCGTCGTCGTAGGTCATGGGAGCCGAACCTCGGGTAGCTATCCGAGCCAGGTGTCGTTCCCGTCTGCCGCTACTCCGCACACAATCAACCCGCCACTACGGGCTCGCAACCACCCCCCCCTCTCACTCCCCCTCCAGCGCCCTCGTCGGCTCGATGTTCGACGCCCGCCGGGCTGGCAGATAGCACGCCAACACCCCCGTGCCGACGATGGTCGATGCGGCCAGCGCGTACACGGCAGGCGACCGCACTCCCATCCCGAACACCAGCGACTCCATGACGCGGGCCCCCAGGGCCGAGGCCCCCAGGCCGAACACCGCCCCGGCCATGATGGGCGTCATGCCGTCGCGCACCACCATCGCGCGCACGCGGCCGCGGTCGGCGCCCAGAGCCATGCGGACCCCGATCTCGCGGCGGCGGCGCTCGACCCCGAAGGCCACCACGCCGTAGACGCCCAACGCGCTCAGCACCAGCGCCGACAAGGCGAAGAACGACAACAGCGAGGTGAACAGAGCTGGACGGGCCAGCTGTTCGCTCAACAGGCTCTGTGCCGTGGCCAGCTCGCTGATGGGCTGGCCGGGGTCGGCCGTCCGCACGGCGTCGCGCACCCGCTGCAGCACCCCGGGCGCGCCATCGGTGCTCAACACGAACCACGCGCCCCGGCGCGGGATGGCCTCCTGCGGCACATAGATGAGCGGAGTGGCCTCTTCAACCAGACCGGACTGGAGGACATCGTCCACGACGCCGCGTATCAGTAGCTCGATGCCACCGATGTTCAGCAGGCGCCCCGCCGCCGGCTCACCGGGGTACGCGCGCTCGGCCACACTCCGGGTCACCACGACCGGAATCAAGCCCTCGGCGTCGAGGCTTCGCGGTACGTCGAAGCCCTCGATGAAGGGGATCCCCATGGTTCGAAAGTAGTCCGGGGCGATCTGCAGGAGTTGGGCCGACGTCTCCTCGGGCGGGAGCTTGATGCCGGGAACCGACCAGGGCACGCCTTCGCCGGTCCCCCGAAAAGGGAACCGTCGCACGGCCGACGCACTGCGCACACCTGGAATCCCCCGAAAGGCCTCCAGCGTGGCCCAATAGCGGGCCAGGTAGTCGGCATTCTCGGGATACCTGCTCGAGGGAAAGGTGATCTCGGCCACCACCAGTCCCTCGGTCTCGAATCCGACATCGACCTCGGCGAGGTTCGCCAGGCTCGTGATCATCATCACGGCGCCGATCAGGAGTCCCAGAGACAGCGCCGTCTGGATGCCGATCAGAAGACGCCGGGCCCGACCGTCGCCTCCGATCCGGTTGGAGCCCGACCGGATCCGGCCCGCGAGGTCCGCTCGAGCGGCCCGCCGCCCCGGCAAGATCGAAAAGGCGACGCCGGTGCCGAGAGCCGCCACCAGCGAGAACCAGGCAACGGGCCACTGGACGCCGATCTCGGCCGCGCGGGGAATCACGGTGGCCGCCGACGAGGTGAGCCAGCGGGTCGCAAAGACGGCGCCGACGAGTCCGATGACGCCCCCGGTCAACGCCAGCACCAGACCTTCGCTCAGCACCAGTGCCGTGCGCCGTGCGGCGGAGGCCCCGAGAGCGGCACGCACGGCCAGCTCGGTCTCTCGCCGCGACTCCCGGGCCACAGCCAGGTTGGCCACGTTCACGCACACGATCGCCAGCACCAGCACCGCGGCACCCATGAGCAGGACCAGGGCGCTCCGGGCCGACCCGACGATGCCGTCCTGGAGGGGCCGCACCGTGGCACCCCGCAATCGCTCGTTGGTGTCGGGATACTCCTCCGACAGTCCCATCGCGATCGAGGTGAGCTCGGCCCGGGCTTCGTCGGCGGTGTGCTGCTCGCTCAGCCGACCGACAGCGTTCAGGATCCGCACCTCACGAAGGTGCAGGGGGATCTCCGAGGCCGGAATGGTCGAGAGGGGCGTCCAGACGTCGATCCCGGGCGAGGGAAAGGCCATGCTGGCGGGGGCCACCCCGAGCACGCGGTACCGACGACCCGTGAGTTCGATCGTGCCTCCGATGGCCGCCGGGTTCGAGCCGAGGCGCTGCCGGAAGAAGCGCTCCGACACCACGACGACCATGGGGTCGTCGTCGCGCTCGCTGCGGGTGAAGAAGCGCCCGGCTCGGGGCGCGGGTCGCATCACGTCGAAGAAGGAGTGGCTGACCCAGGCGGTTTGCACCCCGCTCGCCGTCCCGTCGGCGACGTAGATCAAGTCCGAGGGTAGAATGGTGTAGGCGGCGAGCGCGGCGAGTGTCTCGGAGCGTTCCTGCCAATCTGAGGCGTCGGGGAGCGAGACCGAGGCGAAGCGCTCGTCGCGCTCCGGATCCGCACCGAAGACCTGCACCAGTTCGGCAGGTTCGGGATAGGGCAGAGGCCGAAGCACCACGCCGTAGAGCACGCTGAACACGGCCGTGTTGATGCCGATGCCCAGGGCGAGCGTGAGCAAGGCCGGGACCGCGTATCCGGGCCTGCGCAGAAGTCCCCTGAGCGCTCCCATCCCATACCCCCTCGTCGGTATCCGCGCGCCGGCCGACACCCACTCGAATGCGGCGTCCCACGCGCAGATCAAGGTGTTGCGAGCCACGTACCCGATGAGGTGGATCGGCGCCTTGCCACGATCGCGGCCTTCGACTCCGCCCGTGCGCGCTGCGTCGACCAGAAGGTCGGCAAGGTCGGCTCGCTGGGCGGTCGACCAGTTCGGCGGAAAGAGACGTGCCATCAGCCTGGCCCATCGTCTCACCCAGGGCGGCAGCCTCATCCCCTCGACACCCGGATGACACGCTCTTCGCCCGCGAGCGCGATGAGCCGTCGGGCCTCGGCAGCGAGTACCTCACGTCCGAGTTCGCTGAGGCCGTAGTAGCGTCGCCGTTCGTCGTCGAGTTCGGGCGCGGGCCGCGATTCGGTCTCGCGCAGCAGGCCCTGTTCGTCGAGTCGCTTGAGCTTGCGATAGAACGGAGACGGCGCCATCGCGATCCGATGCCCCGACGCCCGCTGCACCTCCTGGAGCAGCGCATAGCCGTGCAGGTCGGTCTGCTCGAGCGCCAGCAGAATGTGGAACTCGTCGGCCTTCATCGGCAGGAACTGTTCGGCGGTGGTCATGGCGATTCCCTCGACAAGTAGTGACTTGCAGTCAGTATTAGTGACGATCGGTCACTAGTCAAGGCCCTCGGAGCGATGGCGTTCGGCGCGCGACGTGCGGGGCGGGAGGAATCCCAGGCCATCCCAGGCCCCAGGGTCCATGCCGCGACTACGGCGTGATCATGACGAACCCGTGGTCTCCCACGACGAAGAACCTGCCGCCGGACCCGGAGATCGCGCGCGCGACCTCCTGCGTGAACCCGCCGAAGACCTGGCTCCACGTCGACCCATCGTAGCGCACGATTTCGGCACTGAAGCCGACCGCGAGCATTTCGTTCGGCCCGGTGCCCGCCACGGAGTGCAGCGAAGTTCCGATGCTGTAGACCTGGCTCCAACTGGCGCCGTCGAAGCGGAACACATGGCCGGCGTCGGTCACGGCGTAGTAGTTCGTGGGCGATGATCCCCACACGCCCAACGCCCGCTCGTCGACGCCCAGCGATCCGATCGCCCAGGTGGTCCCATCATACCGCAGGGTGGTGCCATTGCGGCCGACGGCGAGAATGTCGGACGCCGATGTTCCCCAGGCGGCCTCCATCGTGCCGAACGCACCTGCGGCGACCGGGGTCCACGTCGCGCCATTCCACTGTGCCAGGGTGGGGCCGATCGCGATCACGTTGCCCGGCCCGCTGCCCCAGACGGTCGCCATATAGCCCAGCCCGGGCGGCAGGAGCGTCGTCGTCCACGACGACCCGTCGAAACGGGTCGCTGCGGCGCCGGCACTGACGGGATACTGTCCGCCCACCGCGATGATGTCGCCGGGGCCACTGGCCCAGACGTCGCGGAAGCGGTGCTTCGTGCCCGTGTCGAACATCTGCCACGCCCCGTTGCTGTACCGCCAGATGAGGCCCGCATCCGTCGTGGCGACCGCATTGTCGGCGTCGAGTGCCCACACCGCGGTCAGGTCGGGGGCATAGGCCAGCCGGGTGGCGGCCGTCGGGGTGAGCATCGTCACTGCCGACCGGCCGACTGCATACGCCGTGGTGCCGCTCCCGCCGACGGCTTCCAGCGTCGTGGCGATCTTCGAGTCGAGCTCCGTCCAGGTGGCGCCATCGAAATGCGCCGCAAAGCCGTGCGCGCCGACGGCGTAGAGGTCGCTGGCGCTCGCCCCCCAGAGCCCCAGCAGCGAGAAGGCGTTCAGCGACGGGAGCTGGTTCCACACCGCCCCGTCGAACCGAAGCACGATGCCGCCAAGGCCTACGGCAAACGCGTCGGTCGAGCTGAACACGCGCACGCCCAGAAGCGTCTGGGTCGTCGGTGACGCCATGGACGCCCACGTCGAGCCGTCGTAGTGGAGAATCGTGCCACCGCCGCCCACTGCGATCACGTTGGTCGGGCCGGTGCCATGGACACCCCACAGCGACTGGGTCGTGCCCGAAGACTGGGCGGACCAGTTGGTGCCGTCGAACCGACGGATGACGCCGTTGGTGCCCACCGCGAACACAGCGCTGGGGCCAGCGCCCCAGACATCGGTGAGCGTTTCGGTGGTGCCGCTCGCCATGGGTGTCCACACGGCGCCGTTGTACCGCTCGATCAGACCGCCGCCGCCGGTCGCGAAGAGGTCGGTGGGACCGGTGCCCCACAGCCCCTCGATCCCCGAGCTCACGCCGCGAATCTGCGCCCACGCCGCGCCGTCATGGCGATAGACCCCGAAGTCGCTGGCCGTGAACGCGCTGTTCGGGCCGAAGACCGCCACGGCCCGGAGGTTCCCGAGGGGCACGTCGCCCGTCCCGGCGACCACCAGGCGATTCGCGGTCCAGGACTCGCCCAGCGGTGACGCCTGTACCGTGACCTGCGCCGTGCCGCTCACGCCATTTGCCGTAGCGCGGATGGTAGCCGTCCCGGGCGCAACGCCCAGGACGAGGCCGTTGTCGGACACGGTCGCGACGTCCCGTTGCAGCGACTCCCACGTGACGGCGAGACCCGGACAACCCTGCTGGGCGACGGTGGCCGTAAGGGCGACCGTGCCGTTCACCGGCACCGTGTTGGTCGACGGCGTCACGGTGACGGCCGCGACGGAGCAGACGGCCCGCACCGTCACGGCAGCGGTCCCCGACACACCGCCGACGGTGGCGCGGATCGTGGCGCTTCCCGGCGTCACGCCCAGGACGACGCCAGCCGCCGACACCGTGGCCACGCTCTCTGGTTCGGAGCTCCAGGTTGGAGTGAGCGACCCGCAGTTCTGCTGCGTGACGCTCGCGCTCGCCGCCGTGGTGGCGCCGACGTCGACTTCCGTGGCCGCCAGCAGGACGGCCACGTTCGAGACCTGGCACTGGGGCGGCTCGACGGTGGTCTCCCCGCCGCAGGCGCCGATCGACAGGAGGGCGGACGTGGCGGCAAGAAGTCTGAACCGTGCGTGCATGTGAGTCATCCCCTGGATCGAGATAGAAACGTCGAACCGGCCAGCCCTCGATTCTCCGGCTCGCCGGATTCAGTATTCGGGTGATCCGCTCTCT
>CAZFRU010000078.1:0-12705 GCA_964521385.1 uncultured Gemmatimonadaceae bacterium
TGAAATCCCAAGTGCAGTGCGGGCTTCCGGCCATTCTTATCGAGGGAACTTCCGATTAAGGAGATGCCGTTCCCCGATGGATTCCCGGCCATCACCGGACTGCTTGTCGATGCCATTGGCTGTCTATGGATCGAGCTCTCCGGCGCCGAACCGCACGGCTCCATCCCCTGGGTGATAGTCAACGATGAGCTTGAACCCCAGGCTCGCACCACCTCTCCCGCCGGTGTCGACATTCGGGACATCGGGATCGACCGGATCCTGGGTCTCCGCCAGGATGGCCTGGGGATCGAGGAGGTGGTGGTGCTGAAACTCGAGCGCACCCCGAGCGGATCCTGTTCGGGAAGTTGACGAAGCCAGAAACCCCAACGGGTCTGGAGCCGATCCGGAAATCACGCCCCCCATCTGCCCCCTGGCGGAACCCCTCCCGTCACATCGATCCAACGCGCTCCCAGGACATATCGATTAGGAGATATCCCTACAGTCCCGCGCGGACCTCCCCCGACACCCCTTCGGCGCGAGGACTGATATCCTTGTCTCAGCCGCCGGGGGGATGAGGCCCCTACCCCGATCGGTCGGACCATGAGCGTTGAGTTTCCCGCCCATCGGTCTGAGTACAGAGGGCTTCGGAGCGCGCCCGGGGACGAACGTCTGGTGAAGGGAGGGTCCCAGGCAGCCTGATCCGGGCCGCTCCAGTCTGGAAGAGATCGGGGGTGGGTGCCGTTGGCACGCCACTCCCGATTTCGTTTTGTACACCTGTCGACCGCGGCGCCCGTCCGATTCCCTTGGCGCAGAAACAGTTGTTCCCGTATTGTTGAGGCATGGGAACACGAACGATTCTCGCGGTGCTGATGGGCCTCGGGCTAGTGGCACTGGGTGGCTGCACCCTCGTGGGGTATCCGTCGGGTCGAGGTGAGGTCGCCCCCATCGCCGGGTCCGCGCCGGGCTCTGCGCCATCTCGTGAGGGTGGCCCCCGGTACGAGGTGTTCGGGCGGTCCTATCAGGTGCTGACCTCGGCCGAGGGCTATCGGGAGCGGGGACGCGCGTCCTGGTACGGGCAGGCGTTTCATGGCCGCCCCACGGCCAGCGGCGAGACCTACGACATGCACGGTCTCAGTGCAGCGCACCGCACCCTTCCGCTCGACACCTGGGTCGAGGTGGTCAACCTCGACAACGGTCGCCGACTCGTGCTGCGCATCAACGACCGCGGGCCGTTCGCTCGCGTCGACGAGCGGATTCTCGATCTGTCGTACGGGGCCGCCCGCGAGCTCGGGGTGGTGGGACCGGGGACGGCCGCCGTCGAGGTCCGGGCGCTGAGCGCCTCGGAGCGGGCGAACCAGCGCTGAATCATCTGACGCTGAAGCGGCCGACCCTCGCCCATATCCGGGCCAGATCGACCCCCCTACCCGTGACGGTGTCGGGATGCGCCTCTATATTGGCGGCGCGTCCGGGGGGGAGACGTCTCCGGAGTCCAACTTCAGGGGGAACGTGGTGAGACGGATTCTGGTCACGGGAGCTGCGGGTCAGATCGGGTCGGCGCTCGTACCGGCGTTGCGGGAGGCCTACGGTGAATCGACCGTGCTGGCCACGGATCTCCATCCGACGCACCACGGCGAGGGGCCGTTCGCGATCCTCGACTGCACCGACGCGGGTGCGGTGGCCGAACGGGTACAGGCCTATCGCCCCACCGTGATCTATCATCTGGCCGCGCTGTTGTCGGCCGTAGGGGAACGCAAGCCGCAGAAGGCCTTCGAGGTGAACCTCGGGGGCCTTTTCAACGTGTTGGAGGCGGCGCGCGAGACGGGATGTGCGGTTTTCACGCCGTCGTCGATCGCCGCCTTCGGACCCTCGACGCCCCGCGACGCCACCCCCCAGGACACGCTGCAGCGACCCACGACCATGTATGGCGTGACCAAGGTGGCCGGCGAGATGCTGTGCGACTACTACCACACGCGCTATGGACTCGACACACGAGGGGTGCGGTTCCCGGGGATCATCAGTGCCGCACCTCCGGGGGGCGGTACCACCGACTATGCGGTCGAGATCTTCTTCGCCGCCGTCGAGCGGGGCCGCTACACCTGCTTCCTGGCCGAGGGCACGCAACTCGACATGATGTACATGCCCGACGCCGTACGAGCCGCCATGGAGCTCATGGAGGCCGACGGATCGAAGCTGGTGCACCGAAATGCGTTCAACATCTCGGCCATGCGGTTGACGCCGGAACGGCTGGGTGACGCGATCCGTGCGCACATCCCCGAGTTCGTGCTCGACTTCGACGTCGATCCGATCCGCCAGGCCATCGCCGACTCCTGGCCGCGCGGTTGCGACGACTCGGCGGCCCGCGCCGAGTGGGGATGGCGGCCACACTTCGATCTGGCCTCGATGACCATCGACATGCTACGGCGAGTGCGACGCATCGTGGCGGAAGCTCCAGTGCCCTGACCCCGACCTCGCACGGTCGCGACCCGAACACCTCATTCCCAGCACAGGAGTCTGGCCAATGGCCATGGACCGTCTGACCTCCATTCTCGATGCTCACGTCGCCGACCTCGAAGCGGCCGGCACCGCCAAAGGGGACGAGGCGGTGGTCACACGGGTGGTTCCGGCCCGTGATGGTCGAGGCCCACGATTCATGCTGGCCGGGCATGGCGACACCGAGTTCTTGCGTATGAACTCGAACTCGTATCTGGGACTGGGACTCCATCCCGCGGTGATCGCTGCCGAGGAAGAAGGCTCCAGGGCCCATGGGGCGGGACCGGGTGCCGTGCGGTTCATTTCGGGAACCTACGACGTGCATGTCGAGCTGGAAGCCGCTCTGGCCGCCTTCCACGGCCGCGAGGCCGCCATGGCGTTTTCATCGGCGTACGCCACCATCGTCTCGACCATCGTGCCTCTGGTGAGCCCCGAGACCGTGGTGGTGAGTGATGAGCTCAACCACAACTGCATCATCAACGCCATGCGCCTGGCACGTCCGCAGGCGAAGGCCGTGTACGGCCACAATGACGTCGCTGCGCTCGAAGCCGCCCTCGCCGAGCACGCAGGCTCTGCACGCCGGGCGCTGGTGGTGACCGATGGCATCTTCTCGATGCGCGGCGATCACGCGCCGCTGACGGAGATCGTCGAGGTCTGCCGTCGCTACGACGACCGGTATCCGGAAAACGTCGTGCTCATCGTCGACGACTCGCATGGTGTGGGATCGTTCGGCACCACGGGGCGCGGGACCGAGGAGTTCACCGGGAGTGGCCCGGTCGACATCCTGGTCGGGACCCTCGGCAAGGCCTTTGGCGTGAACGGCGGATACGTGGCGTCGAGCGCAGCGCTGGTGCGGTTCCTGCGAGAATCCTCGCCGATGTACATCTACTCGAATCCCATCACCCCCGGTGAAGCGAAGGCGGCTCGCCAGGCCGTGGCCATTGTCGACTCAGCCGAGGGACGTGGCCTGCTCGCAAGCTTGCGCGCGCTGACCCGCAGGTTCGAGACGGGCCTCGCACGCGTCGGGATCGAGACCATTCCCGGAGAGCATCCGGTGGTGCCCATGATGATCCGTGACACCGCCCGCACGCGCGACCTCGTGCGCTACCTCTTCGACCACGGGGTGCTGGTCACGGGCCTCGCCTTTCCGGTGGTGCCGCGGGGGGACGAGGAAATCCGGACCCAGATCAACGCCGACCACACCGAAGCGGACATCGACCACGTGCTGGACCTGCTCGCGGCGTACCCGGGCTGATCGGGCCGCCCCACTCCACAACCTCAATTGAGAGACCCCATGCAGAGTGACATCGACATCGCACAAGCCGCTCAACTCCAACCCATTCAGGCCATCGCCGAGAAGGTGGGGTTGGAGGCTGCCGACATCGTGCCCTTCGGGCATCACAAGGCCAAGGTGCCGCTCGATGTCGCGCTGTCGCGTGGGGGTGAGGTCGGGCGGCTCGTGCTGGTCACCGGCACCAATCCCACCGCCGCCGGCGAAGGAAAGTCGACGGTAGCGGTCGGTCTGGCCGATGCCTTCACCTTGCGGTCACGCAACCCCGTCCTGTGCCTGCGCGAGCCGTCGCTGGGTCCGATCTTCGGCATCAAGGGGGGCGCGGCCGGTGGCGGCCATTCGCAGGTGGTGCCCATGGAGGAGATCAACCTCCATTTCAACGGTGATTTTCACGCGATCACGTCGGCGCACGCGCTGCTGTCGGCGTTGCTCGACAACCACCTCTATCGACCCAATTCACTCGACATCGACCCGACGTCGATCTCGTGGCCGCGGGCCGTCGACATGAACGACCGCGCCCTGCGCTCGGTGGTGGTGGGCCTTGGAGGACGGACCGGCGGGGTGCCCCGGCAGGATGGGTTCGTGATCACGGCGGCGTCGGAGATCATGGCCATCTTCTGTCTCGCAGACGGAATCGAAGATCTGAAGGCGAGGCTCGGCCGCATCATCGTCGCCTACGATCGATCCGGAGCGCCCGTGCGGGCGGCCGATCTCGGGGCGGTGGGCGCCATGGCCATGCTGCTCAAGGATGCCATCAACCCCAACCTGGTCCAGACGCTCGGGGGTACGCCGGCGTTGGTCCATGGCGGCCCCTTCGCCAACATCGCCCACGGGTGCAACTCCCTGGCAGCCACCCGAGCGGGGCTGGCATTGGGCGACGTGGTGGTGACCGAGGCCGGCTTCGGGGCCGACCTGGGCGCAGAGAAATTCTTCGACATCAAGTGCCGGTTCGGGGGATTGCGTCCCGGGGCAGCCGTGGTGGTGGCGACGGTGCGGTCGCTGAAGATGAACGGAGGTGTGCCGAAAGACGCCCTCGGTCCTGAGAACATCGAGGCCGTGCGAGCGGGATTCGTGAATCTCCAGGCCCATATCGAGAATGTGCGCAAGTTCGGCGTGCCGCCGGTCGTGGCGCTGAATCGGTTCACGTCGGACACCGACGCCGAAGTTGCCGTCGTCCTCGACGGGTGTCGCGCCATGGGCGCTCGGGTCGAGGTTGCCGATCCCTGGGGCGGCGGCGGGGAAGGCTGCCTCGATCTGGCCGACGCGGTCTGGGATGTGCTCGAAGCCGGCGAGGCCGACTATCGACCGCTCTATCCGCTCGAGGGGTCGCTGGTCTCGAAGCTCGAGACCATTGCGCGCGAGATCTATGGGGCCGACGGGGTCGATGTGGCCCCGGCCGCTGCCAAACAGATCGCGCGCCTCGAAGAGATCGGACTCCGCGACGTGCCGGTGTGCATCGCCAAGACGCAGTATTCGTTTTCCGACAATCCGACCCTGCTCGGGCGCCCGTCGGACTTCCGCATTACCGTCCGTGAAGTGATCCCCTCTGCGGGAGCCGGCTTCGTCGTCGCCAAGACCGGCGACGTGATGACGATGCCCGGGCTCGCGGCAAGCCCGGCCGCGGTCCGGATGGATGTGGTCGACGGTCAGGTGACAGGCCTGTTCTAGGCCGCCCCGGCCAGGCCCCGAACGCCTTCCCCCTGGGAGTGACATCATGATCGAGAGTCCACGCACTACCATAGGCGCAGCGAGTGGCACGCTCGGGCTGCTCATGGCGCTGGTCACCTCTCCTGTGGCGGGGCAGGCCACCGACGGCCCCCTGATCCACGGCTTCGGAGCGGTCTTCGACGTACCCGGCCTCGAACTGGCGACCCCCACGGAGCTGACATACCAGGTGGTCTTCGACGTTTCGGATGCGCCCGACGATCCCGCAGGGCTCTCGACCGAGCTCAACACCGTGGCGCGGTTTCTGAACATGCACGCGCGGGCTGGAGTGCCGAGGTCGCAGCTCCAGGTCGCGGTGGTGCTCCACGGGGGGGCGGCTCGGCATACGCTCGATGCGGTCGCGTTCAGGGAGCAGTTCGGCGTCGAGTCGGCCAACGGACGACTCCTCGACGCGCTCGCCGAGGCAGGGGTGGAACTCTATCTGTGTGGGCAGAGCGCGATGTCGCGCGGGATCGCGACCGATCGACTGCGGCCGGGTGTGACGCTCGCCTTGTCGGCCATGACGGCGCGGGCGGTGCTGCAGGATCGCGGGTATCGGGAGGTCAACTGATGCGCTCGACGACTACGAGGTGTCGGGTCGGGGCTGTCGTGGCCCTGTGGGGACTCGGCGCGTGTGGTGGGAACGCAGATGCGCCGCCGCCCGCAGAGGCACCGGCCGCCGACAGCGTGGCGGCGGTACCCACCTCGGGCCCGGTGCGGACGGCGGGGGTGTTCGTTCTGGGCGAAGGCACCGTCGAGTTCAGGCCGTGCGACGGCGGAGAGCCCCTCTGGCTCGACGGCCCGCTCGTGCCCGACCTCGTCGAGCTTCACGGTGAGCTCGCGCCTGGAGTCGAGCCGTTCGAAGGGGTGTTCGTCGATCTGGTAGGGCATCTGGGCCCCGGTCCGGCGATGGGCTCCGGTATCGACTATTCCGGATCGCTCATCCCCCTGCGGGTGCGTCGCGCCGCCTACGAGGGGTGGAACTGCGGAGACGACGATCCCGCTGTCGTGGTCGAAGCGCGGGGTACGGAGCCCTTCTGGACCTTGCGCGTCACCGATCAGGAGGTCGACTTCGCGACACCCGAGGGTCGGCGCACGCTGGAGATGGGACCGCTGAGCGACGATGCCGAGGGGTGGGTGCTGCAGGGCACGGATGCCGACGGCAGCAACGTGTTCGTGTCGCTGACTCCCATTCCGTGTCGCGACGCGATGTCCGGGGCCTACTCGCATCTCAGCGCCGAAGTCGAGATCGGCGGCCGACGACTGCAGGGTTGTGCCTATCTCGGACCCACCGCCGATCCGGACGCAGGCCAACCGGGATAGGACACCGGAGTTGGAGCCGGGGGGGCTGGAACCAGGTCCAGCGTCACGACGCTTGACGCAAGAGGGGTGGGTCGGGAGCTTTGACGTCCTGTCCGAACGAATCGCGGCCGGCTGCCTTCAGGGTGGCCGGCCGGTTCGTCCTGTCGAGAATCGTCGCCCATGGTGCTCAAGTCGTCCCCCCGTCGGTCGCACCCGTTCGGGTGTCGCATCGCAGCTTTCCTGGTGCTCGTGTCGGTGGCGGGCCCGGTGGAGTTGGCGGGGCAGGGCCTCCCGATCAAGGGCGAGGTCACTGGGCTGACACCCTTTCAGTGTGCGGCCGTCTCGGCTCCGGAACCACCGACCGAAGAGGAACGGGGTCAGGCGCGCCAACTGGGCTCGACCGCCCGGCAGACGGTGATTCTCGGTGACCTGACCCGTGCTCGTGAACTGCTGACCCGGGCCGTTTCCCTCGACGGCGGTGCGGCCGGGCTGGCCTATCAATACGGGCGGGTGCTCGAGGATCTGGGTGAAACGCGGGCTGCGGTGGAGCAGTATTGCCGGGCGCTCGCCTTCGGGGCGGCCGATGATGATGCACAGGACGCTCGCAACCGGATCGACAGTTATGCCGATGCGACCCGACGTCGGATTCCTCCCGAGGCGCTCGAGGTGTTTCGAGCAGGTGTGGCCGCGGCTGGTGAAGGCCGGATGGACGATGCCGAGCGTGCGTTCTCGACCGCCCAGCAGCTCCACAGTGACTTTCCCGAAGCCGACTACAACCGGGGGATCGTGCTCGAGGCCCTCGGACGCCCGGCGGCTGCGGTCGAAGCGTACCGCAGCTACCTGAGCCAACGGCCCTCTGCTCCGGATGCCAATCCGGTATCGGAGCGTATCGGGCAGCTCCAGGTGGTGCCTACCCAGAGCCGGAGCTCGGGCTCGGCCCTGGCTCTTGGGATCCTGCTGCCCGGGGGCGGTCAGTTCTACACGGGGCGCCCTCTGGGCGGAGTCGTGATCCTTGCGCTGGCGGGTGGTGCGGCGGCGGCGGGATTCCTCATCGAAGAGGTCGACGTGCGGTGCCTGAACGCGGTGGAGCCCGGCCAATCCTGCCCGCCCAGCGAGATCATCGGCGAAACCCGGACGCTGCCGTATCGCACCTACGGGCTGGCCGGTGCGGGGGCGCTCATGCTGGCGGGAGCGCTCGAGGCGTTCTTTCACGCGCGCGGTAGTGCCGGTGTCGAGTTGGCGTCCGTCGGCGGCAGCACCCTGCGGTTCGGGCCGACGATGTCGCGCGGCGCGGGGGGGGTGGCCGTGCGACTTCTCCGGGTCACCTTCTGAGACCGCCGCGGACTCTTCGGGTTGCGCTCCTCGGAGCCCTGATCGCCGGACTGGCGCTGGTCGGCTGCGAGACCGTGAATGTCGTCGTGGTCGAGGTCGACCGGGTACAGGTCGTCCCCGCGCAACAGACGATGGTCGAGGGCGAGGTCTTCACGGCACGGGCCGCACCTCGCGGGGCGGGAGGCGAAGCGCTGTCCGGCCGCACGATCTTCTGGGCGGTCCAGAATCCCTCGATCGTCGCGCTTTCGGGTGGTGTGGGTGGTCAGGTGGAGATCACGGCGCTGACGGCAGGACAGACCACGGTACGCGCTACCTCCGAGGGCCGGACGGGAGAGGTCCAGATCACGGTCCTCGAGGGACCTTCGCTCGTGCTCGGCGTCGACACCGCCAGGCTGTCGGCGCGACAGGGGCAGGTGACGGCCGGACTGGATGTGGGGATCTCGAACGGGGGCAACGGCGCCATCTCGGGACTCACCGCGCAGGTGTCGTACGACGCGGGCGGTCCGACGGGATGGCTGTCGGTGGGACTCAACGGGACTACCGTGCCCACCTCTCTCACCCTCGTGGGCTCGGCGGCCACCCTCGTACCCGGCACCTACGGCGGCACGGTGCGGATCACCTCGCCGGCAGCGGGAGGGTTGGCGGTCGATCTGAGGGTGGAGTTCGTCGTATCGCTGCCGCCTCCCATCATCAAGCTCGACGCTGAATCGGTCGGATTGAACGCCGTGTTCGGCAGCACGCAGGCGGCTTCGCAGGAGTTGGGGATCGACAATGGCGGTGCCGGCGTGTTGACCGGACTCACCACGGCGGTCGTCTACGAGTCGGGTGGCCCGACCGGCTGGCTCTCCGTGAACCTGTCTTCGACCCAGGCCCCGGCTCGCCTGACGATCAGCGCCAGCCCGAAGGGGCTAGCGGCCGGCACCTATGCGGCACGCATCGAGGTGCGGTCGCCGGTCGCGCTCGTGAGTCCGGTCATTCTCCAGGTGTCGTTCAGGGTCGCACTGCCGCGGGGCGGGCCGGTGTCCGGGCGATCGGGGGGTTCGCCATGAGGCGCTGCCCTCGGGTCGGTCGTCGAGGTGTGCTGCGAGGGTGGTGTGGGGCCCTCGCCCTCGGTCTCCTGATCACGGGGGGGTGTTCGTCCGACAAGGTGAGCAGTGTCGAGGTCGTGGCGGTCACGCTCCGCCCTGCGACGCTCACGCTGGTGATCGGTGAGAGCCGACGGTTCACCGTCGACGTTCGGGATCAGGATGGCAACGCGGTGCCCTCGAGCATCGTCACGTGGACGGCCACTCCGGGGTCGGTGGTTTCGGTCGACGGGACCGGCCTCGTCACGGCGCTCGGTGCCGGCACGGCTACGGTGCGGGCCACCGCGCAGGGCGTGTCCGGCACCGCCATCGTCACCGTCGAGCCACCCCCCACCATCTCTGTTCCGGGCGGGGTGCAGACCCTCGCCGGACTGGTCGGGGGCACGCCCCCTCCGGAGCCGGTATCGGTCGCGGTCGAGAACGCGGGATCGGGTACGCTCAACGGCCTCGATGCGAGTGTCACCTATCCGACCGGTGCGCCGACCGGATGGTTGTCACCGTCCCTGGGCAGCACGACGGCGCCCACGACGCTGAATCTCGTGGCCGAATCGGCCGGACTCGAGGTGGGAACGTACACCGCGACCGTCACCCTCACCTCGCCCGTCGCCGCCAACAGCCCTCTGGCGATCCCCGTGCAGCTGCGTGTGGTGGCCGACCAACCGGTGATCCAGGCGTTGCCGTCGCTGGTGGGTTTCGCCGCCGTCAGTGGCGGATCCCGACCCCCCGCACAGGTCGTCGATATCGCCAACATCGGGGGTGGCACCTTGAACGACCTCACGGTGAGCGTGGTGTACGACACCGAGATGCCCGGATGGCTGACGGCGACCTTGTCGGGGTCGTCGGATCCGGCGCAGCTCACTCTCGAGGTGGATCCGGTGCCGTTGCTTCCGGGCACCCACCGCGCTCGGGCTCGCCTGTTGTCGGGGTCGGCTCTCAACAGTCCCAAGGACGTCACCGTCTCGTTCAACGTCGAGGCACTCGCCGATCTGAGGGTGACGAAAATCGGCCCCGATTCGGCAGCCGCGGGCACGAGGGTGACCTACAGCCTCCAGCTCCGCAATGACGGCCCCAGCCCCGCGGTGGCCGTGGTACTGACCGACACGCTGCCGACCAACGCGGCTCTCGCGGCGGTGCCGTCGGGCTCCACTCTGGCGGGCGACGTCCTGTCGTGGACCGTGGGGACGCTTCAGCGGGGTGCCCAACGCACCTTCTCGGTGGAGGTGGACATTCCGAGCAATGGAGTGGGAGTGCTGCAGAACGTCGCCGCAGCGACCTCACCCACACCCGATCCCCTTCCGGTCTTCAGGACGGCGCAGGCGAGTACCAGCATCGTACGCGCTTCCGACCTCGAGGTCGTGACGCTCGGCCCCGACAGCGTGTTTGCGGGTCGCCAGGCCACCTACCGGGTGATCGTGCACAACCGGGGTCCCAGCGATGCCGTGAGCGTCGTGGCCCGAGACAGCCTGCCCGCCAACGCCACCTTCGTGTCGGCGACCGGCGGTGGAACGCTGACGTCGGGGGTCGTGGGGTGGCCCAATGTCCCGACTCTGGTGGCGGGCGACAGTGTGGTCTACGACTTCACCGTGGCGGTGGGCCCGGGTGTGGCAGGGCAGGTGCGCACCGTGGCGACGGCGACCAGCGCCAGTCGGGATCCAGACCTGACCGACAATGCGGCCGCGCTCGTCACTCCCATCGTCGTGCACGCCGATCTCGAGGCGATTGCGGGCGGCCCGGCCTCGCTCATCGCCGGAACCCAGATGACGCTGGTCGCGGGTGTGCGGAACCGGGGGCCGGCCCATGCCGCTGCAGTGGTGGTGGTCGACACGCTGCCGACGGGAGCCGCCTTCGTTTCAGCGACGGGTGGGGGATCGAATGTGGGTTCGGTGGTGACCTGGCCTGCGATCCCCGTCTTGAACGCGGGTGACAGCACGCGATTCGATGTCGTGGTGGCGGTGGCGCCCGCCACGAATGGTCCTGTCCGTCACACGGTCCGGGTGGCGTCGACCACGACTGATCCTGATTCGTCGACCAATCGAGCGACCGCCACCACATCGGTGGCGAGTCGCGCCGATCTGGCCGTGGTCAAGACAGGTCCGGTGGCCGATACCGCGGGTACCCAGGCCGACTATTCCCTCGTGGTTCGCAATGCCGGACCGAGTGACGCTCGCGACGTTGCGATCCGCGATTCGCTACCGCCGGGGGCCGTGTTCGTCTCGGCGGGCGGCGGGGGCACGGTGTCGGGTGGGGTCGTGACCTGGCCGACTCAACTGACGCTCGTCCCCGGCGATAGTCTGGTGCGCACCCTGCGCATCACTCTGGATCCGTCGGGTACCGGGAGCACGACCAATGTCGCCCTGGCCGCCTCGGGTACTCAGGACCCCGATAGCACCGACAACCGGGCGACGGCTGTGACGGCGCTCTCGGGGTTGGCGGATCTGGGGCTGACCCTCGCCGGACCCGCCACGGTGGTGGCTGGACAGACCGCGACCTACACACTGACCGTCACCAACGCGGGCCCCAGCTCGGCGACGGGCGTCGTGCTGCTCGACACGCTACAGGCCGGGGTGACCTTTGTTTCGGCCACGAACGGTGGCACGGCATCGGGGTCGGTGGTGAGCTGGCCCAGCGCCACCCTGCTTCCCGGAGCGACCCGACAGGTTCAGGTGACGGTCGCGGTCGATCCGGCGTGGACGGCTGCGATCGCGCATGTGGCCGCCGTGACATCGAGCGTACCCGATCCGGTGATGGCGGACAATCGGGCCTCAACCGTCTCAACCGTGCAGGTCTCGGCCGACCTCGGTGCCACGCTGTCCGGACCCGCGACGGCCATTGCAGGAACCAACGTCACCTATACGGTGGGTGTGACCAACGTCGGCCCCAGTGCCGCCACAGGCATCGTGGTGCGAGATACGCTCCCCGCCGGCCTGAGCTTCGTGTCGGCCACTGGGGGGGGCGCAGTTGTGGGCGGTGTCGTGAGCTGGCCCATGACGGCGACGCTCGCGCCCGGTGCATCGGTGTCGTACGGGCTGACCGTGGCGGTCTCCGGGGCGAGTACCGGGTCGGTGCTCAATGTGGCCGCAGTGGTGGCGGGTTCTCCCGATCCGGCGCCTGCCGACAACCGCGTCGGTGTCACGACCGTGATCCAGGCATCGAGCGATCTTTCGGTGACGAAGACGGGTCCGGCGGTGGACACGGCGGGGACGACGATCAGCTGGACGGTGCAGGCGACCAACTCGGGGCCCAGCACGGCAACGGGGGTGGTGGTGAGCGATACGCTGCCCCCCGGGGTGACGTCGGTGACGGCGAGCAATGGCGGCACCTTTTCGGCGGCGGGCAATGTGGTGACCTGGCCGACGATTGGGTCGCTGGCGAGTGGCGCGTCGAGCGCGGCGTATACGGTGACGGCGACGATCCCGGCGACGGCGAGCGGTGCGCTGGTCAACCGGGCGCGGGTCGTGGCGGCGACCGCCGACCCGAGTGCAGCCAACGACCGCCAGGCGACGAGCACGAATGTGGTGGCCG
>CAZFRU010000079.1:0-9198 GCA_964521385.1 uncultured Gemmatimonadaceae bacterium
CACCGGCGTCGGCGGCCTCGGCCATCGCGGCTTCGTCGCCCACCGCAGCCGCCTCGCCCACCGCACCCGCCTCGCCCACCGCAACCGCCTCACCCACCGCAGCCGCCTCACCCACCGCAGCCGCCTCGGCCACCGCGATCCTCTCGCCCATCGTGGCTTCGTCGGCGCCAAAGCCCGTGCGGTCTCCTGTGATCCGCACGCTGACCCGGTCTGCGGCGACCTCCACCTCGACCTCGACCTGCCGCACGTCGGCTCCACGGGCCGTAGCGGCGACGGCCGCTACCAGGAGGCGCAGCGCCGAGGCGAAGTCGACCCGCACGGCCGGAAGGTCATCGCCGCGCCGCGTCTCGAATGCGGCCCGCTGGAACCGGGGATGCCGGGGCACGACCTGCTCGAGGGTATCGAGCAGATCCGACAGGCTCACGGGCTCGGGGCGGCGATCACCTTCGCGCGCCAGTAGCCGGAGCTGCCGTACCAGGGCCTCCATGCGCTCGAGGCTGGCATGCAGATGTTCGAGGGGACCGCTGGCGCTCTCCTGCGTTCCCAGCAGGTAGGCGAAGCCGAGAGCGTTGGTCAACTCGCCATTCAAATCGTGACAGAACCCAGCCAGGATCCGCTCGCTGGCGGGAATGCCCTTTGAGGTCACGTGGTCTCCAGTTCTGGCGGGCAGGGGTCGATACTCGGTCTGGAACTCGCAGGGCAATCCCCGCAACCCATTCAAAGTGGCCAGATCTCCGTGATCGTCATAGTCGGGATGGTCGTCGTTTTCGGCAGCATCGCCGTGGGGTACACCATGCATGGTGGCAACCTCATGGTGCTGATGCAGATCTCCGAATTCATCATCATCGGAGGTGCCGGCCTGGGTGCGTTGCTCGTCGCCAACTCGCCGCATGTGGTCAAGGAGATCTTTCGCGAGCTGGGCGGTCTGCTCAAGCCGGCCCCCTACAGGCACCGCGAATACCAGGAACTCCTCCAGGTGCTCTATCACCTGTTCTACACGGCGCGACGTGATGGCCTGATGGGGATCGAAGACCACATCGAAAACCCCGAGACCAGCGAGCTCTTCAACCAGTACCCGGCGTTCCGTGCGCATCAGGCCGCGGTGAAGTTCCTGGCCGACACGCTCAAGGTGCTCCTGACCGGAGCCGTCGAGGACCACCACCTGCAGGAGATCCTCGACCTCGACATCGAGCAGTATCATGACGAGCGCATGGAGGTCCCCCACGCCATTGCGCAGATCGCCGATGCCATGCCCGGATTCGGCATCGTGGCCGCAGTGCTCGGCGTCATCATCACCATGGGCAAGATCGGCGGGGAACCAGCCGTGATCGGTGAGAGCGTGGCCGCGGCCCTCGTGGGCACCTTCGTGGGCGTACTCATGGCCTACGGGGTCGTGGGTCCCGCGGCGTCGTCGATCGAGTCGCGCATGAAGGCCGAGCACGTATACATGCTCTGCATTCGCACCGCTCTGCTGTCGTTCGCGCGCGGCGACTCCCCCCTCACCTCGGTCGAGTTCGCCCGCCGCAGCATTCACCCCGAAGAACGCCCGTCCTTCCAGGAAGTCGAAGAGATGACGCGCCAGAAGGTGGCCTGATGGCGGGCAAGGGGGGGCTGAAGGTCGAGCCCAAGATCATCGTCATCCGTCCTCGCAAGAAGGCGAGGGGCGGAGGTCATCACGGGGGATCGTGGAAGGTGGCCTATGCCGACTTCGTCACGGCCATGATGGCCTTCTTCATGGTGATGTGGATCGTCAGCATGGACGAGGGGGTGAAGGATGTGGTCGAGGGCTACTTCAACGACCCCATCGGCTTTCGTCGCGGATACGCCACGGGCAACAGCCCGGCTTTTCCCGGCAGCGGCCCCACCATGTCGCGCCCCACTCCGGTGGCGACCCTCCAGCGCAGCGGCGGCGACCCGCTCGAGTCGGCGGCTCGCAACATCCGCGAGGGGGTCGAAGGTCTCGGACTCCAGGGGGTCGCAGCCGACATCGCGGTGTCGGTGACCGAAGACGGACTGCGGGTCGAGCTGGCCGAGGGGCAGGACGGTGAGACCTTCTTCTCGGTCGGGTCGGCCCAGGCCGAGCCGGCGCTGCAGCGGGTGCTGGCCGTCGTCCTGGAATCACTCGAGGGTATGCCGAACCGCATCGTGCTCGAGGGGCACACCGACGCCGCGCCCTATCCCCGGGCGGGCTACACCAACTGGGAACTGTCGGTCGATCGGGCCAACGCGGCCCGGCGCCTGTTGGTGGCCGCCGGGCTCGACGAGAGCCGGATCCTCGAAGTGAGGGGCTACGCCGATCGGCGTCTACGCTACGCCGACGAGCCCCGGAATCCGGGAAATCGCCGAGTCACCCTCTTCGTGGCCGGAGAGGCAGCGGGCGATACGCCGGCGGTCGCCGGTACGACCCCGCCCTCGGGCGGGTAACCGGGCGCCTCTGCGCTACCGGGGGGCCAACGCCTCGATGCGCTCGATGAGCGCAGCGAACCCGAAGGGCTTTTCGATCACACGAGGGTGACGGGCCAGCGCGCCCAGCGCGTAGACGTCGCCGGTGAGCAGAAGCGCCACCGGCCCCTCGCCGCCCCCTTCATCGAGCTCCATCCACAGCTCGACTCCACTGCGGGGCATGCCCGCGTCGATGAGCACGACGTGCGGTGCCTGGTCTCGGATCAGGGCACGAGCGAGATCGGTGGTTTCGGCCTCCTGCACGGTGTGACCCCGACGCTCCAGCGAGAGGGTGAGCGCGAGTCGTAGGGAGGGGTCGTCATCGGCCACCAGGACCCGCAATTCCCGGGCTTCGAGAGTCATCGCTTCACCTGCTAAAGGTTTTTCAGACAGCGCCCGACACTACTTCGCAGAGGTTGGAAGGCCAACCCGCAACGGCGCAAGGATGCGCCGGAACCACACTCCAAGGAAGGAGCAACACCCATGCGCATCAACACCAACGTCGCTTCGATGAATGCCCAGCGTTCGCTGGGCGTGTCGAACACGGCGGTCAATCGCTCGATCGGACGCCTCTCTTCGGGCTTCCGGATCAACCGTGCGGCCGACGACGCGGCTGGCCTCGGTATCGCCAACCAGCTTCGCGCCGACCTGCGTTCGCTGAAGCAGGCTTCGCGCAACGCCGAGCAGTCGAATGCGCTGCTGCAGATCGCCGAAGGTGGCGCGCAGCAGATCCAGGGCATTCTCGAGCGGATGAAGGAACTGGCCACGCAGTCGGTGTCCGACAACGTCGACGCCAACGGGCGGGCCCGGATCAACACCGAGTTCGCCGAGCTCTCGGCAGAAATCGGACGCATCTCGGCGTCGACCAAGTACCAGGGTTCGGCGTTGCTCGATGGGTCGTTCGGAGCCCAGGTCGATGCCAATGTGGCCAACAGCACTGTCCTGGCCGGTGGCACGGAAGTCACCGCGGCGAGCATCAGCGGCGTTGCGGCGGGAACCTACACGTTCACCCGTGACGCCACGAATGGCTCCGAGAGCATCACTCTCATGAACGGCCTCACCCCGGCTGCCAGCACCCTTCAGCAGACGGTGAGCCTGGTGGGCTTCACGGCGGGCGGCTCGATCTCGTTCGACGCCTTCGGCGTGACGCTGACGACCTCCAATGCCTTCGACATCACGGCTGCCGGCGACGGCGCCGGCAACCTCGTGGTCGCCGGCAGCACGGCCGAGTTCGTGGTCGGCTCCAGCGGCGTGATCGGAGACGACAAGATCACCATGTCGGGCCTCGACCTGACCGTGGCCGGCCTGGGCATGACCGGCCAGAGCCTTCTCACCGACACGACCGCCGAAGCCGCCCTCACCGCCATCGACGCCGCCATCACGGTGGTCGCCGACGCCTTCAGCACCATCGGTGCGAAGCAGAACCGTCTCGACTACGCCTTCGCCAACGTCGGCGCGGCCATCGAGAACTTCGCAGCGGCCGAATCGGTCATCCGCGACGCCGACATGGCGGCCGAGATGGCTGAGTTCACGAAGAACCAGATCCTCCAGCAGGCCGGTGTCTCGGTCCTCGCCCAGGCGAACCAGGCTCCCCAGCTGGTGCTGCGTCTCCTCCAGTAGTCATGAGGAACGCTTCGCAGTAGTGCGCCTCGCCCGGGGCCGGGGTTTCCGGTCCCGGGCGTGTGCGCATCCACTCCTCAGGAGAGCGCGACCGTGGAATCATCGATCAGCGGACTGGCCAGTGGCCTTCAATGGGGCGACCTCATCGACGACATCATTCGTCTCGAGCGTCGCCCGGTGGAACGCCTCGAGGCCAAGATCGACGCCGAGCAGGCCCGCACGGCGGCGTGGGATTCGGTCCGCACGCTGCTGAAGTCGCTGCAGACCGCCACCACCGGACTGTCTTCGGGGTCGGCGTTCAGTGCGTTTTCGGTCGGACTCTCAGGATTCTCCACCACCACCGGCAGCCCCTTCCAGGCCTCGGTGTCGTCGTCCGCGACCCCCGGCACGCACACGGTGCGCGTGCTGGCCCGGGCCGAGTCCGAGATGGTGGGCGGGTCCCTGCAATCGTCACGCAGCACCGCCCTGGGTCTCACCGGGTCGTTGCTCGTCAACGGCGCCACCATCCAGGTCGAAGCCACCGACTCGCTCGAGACGCTTGCCGGCAAGATCAACGCCCGCAACACCGGCTCCGCGCGCACCAACGTGGGGGCGACCATCTCCCGAGTCGACGGCTCGTATCGTCTCATGCTCTCGGCCACCGAGACCGGCGCCAACGGCATTCGCCTGGGCGATCCCGATGGAGTGCTCCAGTCGCTCGGTCTCGTCGACGGCACCACCACACTTCGCAATCGCACCGCCAGCGGCTTCACGGGCGATGCGCTGGCCGACGGCGCCACAGCCGTCGCCGCCCTGCGCGGGCTTCCCGCCGGCAGCGGCATCGGCACGATCCAGCTCGGCTCGGGCGCCACCCAGTTTTCGGTGGCCCTCGACCTGAACACCATGTCGCTGGCCGATGTCGCCGGCGCCATCAACACCGCCGCCGGTGTGGCCGGTAGCGCGGTCTCGGCCGCGGTCGAGACGATGGCCGACGGAGGGGTGCGCCTGGCCGTGTCCGGGACCGCCACCTACGTCGACTCCGCTGGGGTGCTCGAGATTTTGGGCGCCGTCGAAGGGGGGCGCTCGGCGGTGGCGCAGCAGATCGCCGGGGGAGTGCTGGCCACCGACGGCGCGGGCACTCCGGCCACGGCCGCCACGGCTCTGGCCAATCTGTGGACCGGCGGCACCGCGGCCGGTGTCACCGTGGGCGACACGCTGACCTTTCGCGGCACGCGTGGGGACGGCACCGCCTTCGAGTTCACGCATACGGTCGCGGGCGGCGACACGCTGCAGACCGTGGTCGACCGCCTGAACGGCGCCGAAGGCTACAACGGCTCGGCCACGGCCAGCATCGCACTCGACGGTCGCTTGAGCGTTGTCGACGGCACGGCCGGCGCCTCGCTGCTCGACCTCGAGGTGCTGGCGGGCAACGAGGGCGGAGGATCGTTCGATCCGGGCGCGACCACGGTGGTCGCCGAAGGTCGTCGCCGCGAGGTTGTGGCCGGTGCCGATGCCCTGCTCGAGGTCGACGGTGCCTACCTCGAGCGCGCCTCCAACACCGTCACCGACGCCATCGACGGCGTGACCCTCGAGTTGTCGTCGGCCGATCCCAACACCGTGGTCGACCTTGCCATCACCCGCGACGTGAGCGCCACCGTCGACGCGGTCAAGGCGTTCATCGAGGCGTTCAACGCCCTGGCCAAGTTCGTCGACCAGGGCGCGGGCGTCACGGGCAGCGCGCGTCCGCCGCTCACCGGCGACAGCGTGCTGCGCACCATGCGCTCGTCGCTGCAGATCGCGCTGCAATCGACCATCCAGGCGACGCTGGGCGGGGGCTTCACCCGACTGGGCGACGTCGGCATCGAGATTCAGCGTGACCGCACCTTCTCGTTCGACGCCGCGGCGCTGACGGCCGCGCTCCAGCAGGATCCCACGGGTGTCGCCAACCTCTTCCAGGGGCAGGGATTCACCTCGTCGTCCTCGCTCTCGTATCTGAGCGCCGGCGATGCGACCCGCCCGGGTGCCTACGACGTGGTGGTCACCGCCGCGGCCACGACGGCCTCACTGACCTCGGTGGGCGCCCTGGCCACCTACGCCGACGACGGTGTGCCCGACCTGCTGTCGCTGACCGACAGCTCGACCAACCGGGCGTACGAGATCGCCCTCGACAACGGCGACACGGTACAGGCCATCGTCGATCGCCTGAACGCCGAACTGGCGCTCGCCCAGCCTCGCGAACTCGGGGCCTCGCGCACCGTGTACGCCGATGCGGGGCAGACGGCGGTGGCCGACGACAACACCCTGCTCTCCGATCTCTACTATGGAGACGGAACCGGGGCCGGCTTCGTGCCCGGCAGCGTGGTGACCTTCAGTGGCGTCCAGGCCAACGGCGTGTCGTTCCTGCGCACCTTCACCGTCACCGACCCGGGCACCCAGACGCTCGGCGAGCTTCGCAACTCCCTGCAGTCGGCGCTGAACGGCTCGGCCGACGTGACCGTCGAGAACGGCAACCTGGTGGTTCGAGCCAGCAGCGCGGGCTCTTCGCTCCTGGCCGTGACCGTGGGCTCGGACATCGTCGGCAACGAGTCGTTCCTGGGCACCATGGACGTGGCCGTCGAGGGCCGCAATGCCTCGACGCTGGTCGCCGAGAATGTGGGCGGTGAGATCCAGATCCGGGCCGCGCAGCCGGGCTCTGCGTCGGGATTCACCCTCGCCCTCACCGCCGGCGGCGCTGACGGTACCGCCTCGCTGGGACTCACGGCGGGCGCGGTACAGGGCACCGATATCGTCGGCACCATCGGCGGCGAGGCCGCCACGGGCGTCGGTGCGGTGCTCACGGCAGCGGCCGGTACCACCGCCGAGGGGCTGTCGCTGCGCGCGCCGGGCTCGGGTACCGGACTGCTGGGAAGTGTCACCTACAGCAAGGGCGTGGCCGAGTCGATGTCGCAGGTGTTGAAAGCCCTGCTCGGCACCGAGCCGGGGTCGGTCACCGCGATCCAGGAAGGGCTCGATCGCGCCGTGGATCGCCTGGGCGACCGGGTCGACCGCTGGGAGAACCGCCTCGTGCTCAAGCGCGAGCAGTTGGTCCGCAAGTTCACGGCCCTCGAAGAAGCCATGGCTCGCGCTCAGTCGCAGTCGGCCTGGCTCACGCAGCAGTTTGCCAGTCTCAATGGGTCGAACAACCGCTGACGCGGTCGGAGAGAGGAGAGATCATGAGGAGCGGAGTAGCGACGTATCAGAACAGCCGGGTGGTGGGCACGCGCCGAGAAGGGCTGGTCGTGCTGCTGTATGAGCGACTCCTGGCCGATCTGCGCGGAGCCGTCGTAGCGATCCAGGCGAAGGATTTCGAGATGAAATCCCAGCGTCTCCAGCATGGACTCGACATCATCTTCGAACTGCTGGGCACACTCGATCTCGAGGCCGGAGGTGATCTGGCCGGGCGCCTCGCCAGCCTGTACGGCTTCTTCATCACCGAGATCAACGAGGTCGGTCGCACCCTCGACGTGGTGAGGCTCGAGCGCAGCATCGCGCTGATCGAGGGGCTGTACGGCTCATGGCGCCATCTGGAGGCCCATGCCGGTGACGACAACGCCACCGCTCCCGCCGAGGCCGGCGGATGATCGGCGGCGGGGGGAGCGTGCGCCCGGTTTCGGGCATCGTCGGCCCCTCTGCGTCGGCCTGGCTCCGGCGACGGCATCTCGGCTTGCAGGCCCAGCATCGGGCCCTCGAGGAGGGGCGCCTGGACGACCTGGTGGAGCTGATCCACCGCGACGACGACGACTCCCCGCCGGAATCCGATTCCCACTCCCCATCCGAGGGCGAACCGCTCGACGACGAGGGTGTGCCCGAGGGGCGCACCGACGAAGAGTTGGCGCGCGAGGTGAGCGTGCTGGCGGCCGAGCTCGAGGAACGGATCGCGCGGGTGCGCGCCGAAACGCTCGGCGAACTCCAGGAGCTCGATCGGCGCGTCGAGGGATCCCGTTTCGCCGGTGGCAGAAGCGGGACGAGCGGCGGCAATCGGGGTGGTCAGTTCAGCGGTTATCTCTAAAGATCCGGACAGCCCGGGCCGATACTCGAGACATCGAGTGGACCGCGCCGAACAGGAGTGGAGGCGACGATGTACGTCAATGGAATGGGACCCGCCAAGGGACCCCTCGGACCCGAGGAGGCCCCGGGCGCCAGAAAGGCCGATGGGGCGAGCCCGGGCACCCGGAGCGACGCGCCCACCGGCAATCGGGAGCGCGCGGATCGGGTCGAGATCTCATCTCAGGGCCGAGCGATGGCCGAAGCCGCCGATGCGGGCCTGTCGGCCGAACAGGTGTCGTGGTTCCGCGGGCGTCTCGACGCCGGGTACTACGACGCACCCGAGGTCATGTCGGAGACGGCCCGGCGCCTGCTCCGGTCCGGCGACCTCTGAGCCCGCCATGATTCGCCGAGCCCGGTTCACCGACGACCTGCTTCGTGAGTCCGACGACGCCCTGCGCGTCGTGGTCGGTCTGCTCGATGACGTCGCCCCCACTCCCCGGCCAGGACCGTCGTCGGCACTCGACCTTCACCTTGCGCTCGGTCTGCTCGACCAGATCTATGCGGTCGAATCAGGACGCGAGCGGGGAGACGCCGGGGGTCTCCACCAGGCGCTGCGGATCGAACGCGACCGCCTGGCCGAGTCTACGGATCCCGGCGTCCGATGACTCCGCAGCCGGGCCGGCTCGGGGTGTTTCCCCTCGAACCGGGCCGGCTCGGGGGGGCACTCGCCCACCCGGTCGTACCCTCCTCGTACAGCCTCACCGAACTGGCGCCGGTCGCCCTCTGGGCCACCAATGCCACGGGGGCGTGCGTGGCCATGGCGGGCGCATGGACCCGCTTCACCGGACGCCCGCCCGAGGCAGCCGCCGGCGAGGGGTGGCTGGCTTTCGTGCACGACGACGACCGGGCTTCGCTCAAGGCCATGCACCTGGCGGCGACCGCCCGCCGCGAACCCTACGAGGTCGAGGTGCGATACCGCCGGGGCGACGGCGCCTACCGGTGGGTACGGATCATCGGTGCACCCCAGCTCTCGGAAGGTGAGTTCCGAGGGTTCACCGGCTGTGCGATCGACGCCCGCCGTCTTCGTGCCCAGCGGCAGAAGGCCGAGCACGACCTGCGCGCCTTCGAGGT
>CAZFRU010000080.1:0-8919 GCA_964521385.1 uncultured Gemmatimonadaceae bacterium
CCCGCCAGACACTACATGAGGATTTCCGGCGCTGAGCGCCGGAAAGTCGACTCGAGATGTTTTTCGGGCCCGGGTTTGTCGCCTTTCCGGCGGACCGGGCGCATGTGAGGAGTGGCGACGACGGGCCGGGCAGGCGCAGGTTACGCAGGGCTTGGTCCCGCCGGAAACGCGACAATCCCGCCGTGCCTCTGCTCTGCGTGCGCGTTTCCGGCGCTATATGCCGGAAACGCGACGGCAGCCGGACCCGCCAGACACTACATGAGGATTTCCGGCGCTGAGCGCCGGAAAGTCGACTCGAAATGTTTTTCGGGCCCGGGTTTGTCGCCTTTCCGGCGGACCCGGCCGCATCGGGGCGGCGCCACCCGTCCGCCTCGCGCCCCCCCGCTCATCGGCCCCGCCCCCCGGCGCATCCACCGCGTCGCACCTATCTGCCGTTGATGCCATCCATCGCACTGCCCGAGCTGTCCGCTGTGGAGGCCAACCGATCGAGCTCTCCAAGCAGTACGTTCAGGAGCTGGCGCTGTTGATCCAGGCGGGTGATGCTCGCACGGCCATCCCCCAACTGGGGACCGTAGTAGCCGAACTGCGCGTGGTTGCCCCCTATGATCTCGATCCAGCGAGCCGACTCCGGCAACCGACCGGCGTTGACGCGCGCCTTTTCCACCCTGGCGATGCCGTCTCGCGTGCCCAGGATCTTCGTGACCGCCAGTCCTGAATCGGACAGGTCGACATCCCGGGGGTGCGTGGTGCCGATCAACACGAGTGCCGCCATGACCTCGGGACTTTCGTCGGCCATGCGCGAGGCGAGCACTCCTCCGAACGAGTGCGCGGCAACGACCCATCGAACGGTCGCATCCGCCGCCTGCATCTGTCTCCGCGCCTCGGCCATCACCTCACGCTTGTCACGTTCTGTCAGTGCGTGGCGGTTCAGGAACGGCAACCGCACCAGCACGACCCGATACCCCGCCTCGGCGATACGGCGCGCCATGGGGGTGTAGGCCTCGAGTTGAACCAGGCCTCCGGGAAGGAAGAGGAGTTGGGCGGCCTTCGGGTTCGTCAGGGGAGTGAATTCGAGAAAGCCGTCGTGATTCGTGACGCGCACGAGCGAATCGGTTTCGAGCACCGCCCGGTCCACGCCGTGGGCTTGATAGGACCAGGCCATGGCCAGCATGGCCGTCACTCCGAACGTCACCCAGACCCGGCTGATCCATTCCCGGAGTTGGGATCGCTTCTTTCGCGGTGGCGTCACAGGTCGCAGAAGATCGGCCTGGGTCATGGCCTATTCCGGTCGGTTCCCACTCTTCTGCAGACGCTGCAGGTAGAGTTGGCGCAACTCGGGCTCAGGCAGCTCGGGATGACGCCGGCGGGGGCCCGTCATCAACAGTTCACGGGTGAGCGCCGACAACTCGAGCGTCTTTCGTAGGCGATCCTCCGCAGACATGGCCCGGAGCACACCGATATGGATCTGTTGATTGGGTCTGGGATTCATTTCCGTCCCTGAAAACCGGTCCCCGCGTCAGTCTCCCTCGAACATACCACGGGGATTGCAGGGCGGGTAACACCACCCCCCTCAGAAGGCGAATTGCGTGCCCTGGCTTGCGACGACGATCCAGGTCACCAGAGCAGGCCGCTCAGCACGGCGCCGAGCAACTGTCGGGTTTCCGGCAGACCGGACTGCGTCGTGGCACGGTCCACGAGGATGCCGTCCGGCACGTTCTCGACCTTCAGAAGAGAGAGAGGACTTCGCCGGAGTTCACGGATGGAATCGAGAGGTCGCCGAACCCCTTCTCGTCCCGTGTCACGATGTAGTCTGCCCCGATCTTCAAAGCGGCTGCCGCTTGAACGGCGTCCTCGAAATCACCTGTTGGGAGAATCAGAGCCTGGTGGAAGTCGGCCTTCTCAATTGGGACGACCTCCAGGAAGCGAAGAAGATCCGTGACGGCCTCGGCTGCTGATTGACGATCCCGGGCCCGAGAGACGACATAGTGGATGGTTGTGATCGTGTGCCCTGGCACGAATCCGGCAGCCTCGCCTCGCTCGACCTTGGAGAGAAGAGTGGCAGCCGGTTCCGCCCACGAGTCCCGCTGGAGCAAGACATCAAGGAGGACGTTGATATCGAAGAGGAGCTTCACGAGCCGTACTTCTCGAGAAGATGGCGACGGTAGTCCTCGCGGTCCGGACCTCCCCTTGCCACGCCGAGCAGGCGTGCTACAGCGGGCGAGAGATCGTCGGCGCCAGACCCTTCGTCATCCGGAAGGTGGGCGAGGAACTCGCCTACGAGCCCGGAAATGCTGGTGTCGTGGCGACGGGTGTACCGACGAGCGCGTTCAACCACGTCGGCGTCGAGAGTGATATTCAGGCGTTTCTTTGGCATGATCCCTCCAATGCGCATGATGATCGTATAACGATACGCATCACGATGCCCATGCGCAATTGGTCGACCACTCGGGATGCCTCGTACCATCGATCGCTCCCACATCCCGTGACCCGCCCTCTCGGTTCAATCCGCACGCCCGGCCTCATGGACCGTGCCCACCGCACCTTCAACGGGCGCCGTCCTCGATCCTCGCCCTGTGAGAAGTTTGGTGGCGCGCCCCCCTCAGAAGGCGAATTGCGTGGCCTGGCTCGCGACGACGATCCAGGTCACCAGCAGACCGCTCAGCACGGCGCCGACATACACATGGCCGGTCTTGCGCTGGAAGTGGGCCGTCACGAGGCCGACGATGGTCATGATGGGCAGGAACTGAAAGGCGATGATGCTCCAGAGCGACTCGCCGGGGATGGCGAGCGTGCCGCCCATGAAGAGCGGGACGTACTGATAGGCGATGAGCCCGACGAACCCGAGGGTCGAGAGGGCGACCACCCGGAGCATCTCCCGCCCCGGTCCCCCGTCACGCCGCAACTGGCCGAACAGCACCACTCCGTAGACCATGAAGAACGCCACGAATGGGATCCCATACGACAGCGAGATCCGTAGCTGCAGCGGACTCATCGGCTTGATTGCAAACACCCAGAAGCGGTAGTCGGTGGTGAAGAAGAAGGCCGTCGCCACGAGTGACGCATAGGCCGCGAGAGCGATCAGGAAGGCGAGCAGCGCCGACTTGCCCACCTTCGACCACACCACGCGGCCCGCCCAGGTGAGGCCGTAGTCGTCGGCCGTCTCCCCAGCGCCCTCGCCATCCCCTTCACCGCCCCCATCGGCGCCGTTGTCGGCCGTCGCCCCGGGGTGCTCGTCGGCCCCGACGTGCTCAGCGGCCCCCGCCCCGGGGTGCTCGTCGGCCCCCGCCCCACCACCCTCGTCATCCCCCGCCCCACCCCGGCGGCCCGACGCGACGTGCCACACGCCGAACAAGACGGCGCTGATCATCCCGACCAGCACCGCCCACACCATGACCTGTGAGGTGATGCTCTGCGCGAACAGCGCGGAGGGTCGCAGCCAGCCAGCCCCCAGTCCCTTGAATGGAAAGAGGGTTGCGGCCGGCAGCGCGGCAAAGACGAGGGCGGCGCCCCACCAGCCCACGCCCGTCGCCCCGCGCGCGGGCGGCGGAGAGCCGGCCAGCTCGGCAAAGAACGGGGTGCCCAGCAACAGTCCCCCGACCGCGAACAGCAGCACCACCATGCCCACCAGCGCCACCAGGGTGCCGAGCTCCTTCCAGTACCATATCTGCTGGGCGGCCGGCAGCGAGCTCCCGCCGTTGAGGGTGCATTGGAACCAGTCGACGGCGTGGCCGATGGCCACCCGCGAAAGGTGGTCGCCCGGGTGCGTGACCGGAGGTTGATGGAAGATGCGGGCGGTGCCCTCGGCAATGGATCCGTAGACCCGGCCCGGCTCGACCAGCTCGCTGGTGCCGAACGCCGCCATCAGCTTCTCGCCGCGCGGCACGTCGGCCGCCACGGGGCTGCCCCACATACCTCCCGAGAACTCGTCGTACTTCGAGAACACCACCGCCAGATTGCGGGGGTAGGTGTCCGACGCCGCGGGGGCACCCGACGATCCGGTCGACGACCCCTCGATGACGATCGAGCGGTAGTCGTCGGGCGCACCGGCCGCCGCGATGAGCACGGCCCATCCCCCCATCGAATGGCCCTCGAGGCCGATGTTGTCGCGGTCGACGATGTCGAGGGTGCGCAGGTAGGCGAGGGCGTCCGGACCGCCGAATCCGTTGCGAAACGCCGGCGGATCGGAGTAGCCGTGCCCGGTCTGGTCGATGGCCAGCACCACGAAGCCACGCCGCGACAGCTCGATGGCGAACCCGCTCTGGGTCTCGCGCGAGTTGATGTAGCCGTGAGCCGCCACGATCCCCGGTGCGGGGGTGTCGGGGGTGGCGCCATCGGGCACGTAGAGAAGCGCGCTCATTCGCGTGCCCCCCGATCCCACCCAGCGCACGTCGCGCACCGCGACGCTGCCCCCACTCGTCTGCACTCGCCACGCCAGCACGTCTCCGCCGACGATCAGCGCCAATGCGAGCAGGAGCAGCCGCCCCGGTCTCACGATGCACGCCTCACGATGCGCGCCTCACGAGGCGCCCCTCACCGACGCGCCTCACCCACGCGCCTCACCGACGCGCCTGGCCATACGCCTCACCTGCGCGCCTGTCCATACACCTCACCTGCGCGCCCAAAACCCGCCTCACTTCGGCGATCCCTGCTTGAAGAGCGTCAGCAACATCTTGAACGCCCGTTCTCCGCGCAGCGCATGCGGCACCGTCGCCGGCAGGTGCAGCACTTCGCCCGCCTTCACGAGATGCGCCTCGCCGCCGATGGTGATCCGCGCCTCGCCCTCGACCAGGAGCACGACCGCCTCGTGCGGGCTCATGTGATCGGTGAGCCCTTCTCCCTCGGCAAAGGCGAACAGCGTCATCACCGCGCCCTCGTTGCGCAGCAGCACGCGGCTGACCACCGATCCCGGTTGATAGGCCACGAGATCGACGAGTGATGTGGGATTGCTGATCGGGTTGTCCATGGGATTCCGTAGTTGTAGATGACGAGAAAAGGGTTCACCGGCTCGATGGCCGGGAGCACGCTCGGAGCACGCTCGGGGCACGCCGGGAGCACGCCGGGACGCACGCCGGACGCACGCCGGGACGCACGCCGGGGGCACCTTTGGGGCGCATCGGGCGCATGCTTGGGGCGCACCGGGCGCACGACGCTGCAGCCATCAATACCCCGGAAGCGACTCCGTCGCCACATCCAGCCCCGCCATCCGCGGTGCGAGGAGGGCGTGGGCGGCCCGAGGTCCGCCGGAAAGGCGACAATTCCGGCTCAGCTTCTGGCTGTGGTCGCGTTCCCGGCGCTATGTGCCGGAAAGGCGACGGCAGCCAAATCCGCGAAACACTGCATTAGGATTTCCGGCGCCAGGCGCCGGAAAGTCGACTCGAGAAGTTTTTCGGTCCGGGTTTGTCGCCTTTCCGACGGACCTGAGCGCGGCGCAACCCCCCGCCGGCCCGCCCCGTCCGCCCACCGCCACCAGACGCGGATCCTCACCTCACAACTGCGCATCGGCCGCGTCGCGCCCCACCGCCCACCGCCACCACCCGCGCATCCCACGGTCGCACCCGCGCATCCTCACGTCGCAACCGCGCATCGGCCGCCTCGCACCCCCCCGCCCAGCCCCGCCATCCGCGCTTCGAGGAGGGTGTGGGCGGCCGAAGCCCGCCGGAAACGCGACAATCCCGGCTCAGCTTCCGGCTGCGCTCGCGTTTCCGGCGCTATGTGCCGGAAAGGCGACGGCAGCCAACCCCGCGAAACACTGCATTAGGATTTCCGGCGCCAGGCGCCGGAAACTCGACTCGAGAAGTTTTTCGGTCCGGGTTTGTCGCCTTTCCGGCGGACATGGGCGGAGAGCGCCCCCTGCCCGCCGCCCACCGCCCACCCACCCGCCCACCCATCCCCCCACCACCCACCGGCCCGCCCGTCCGCCCACCCCCACCCCCCCGGCGCAAACCTTGCAATCCGACCGTACCACCCCCCCGCCCCAGCCGACCCACCCCCCCACCACCCCCCTCACAGAGACCCGCATGGCTCGCCCTTCCCTCCTGCTTCTCTGCGCCACGACCGGCGTTGCGCTGCTCGCTGCGTGTGAGACCGGCGACAAGGCGCTGGGTCCGGACGTCGATCCGATTCCGGCAGATTCTATCGCCCGTTGGTCGGATCCTTCCGCCTGGCCCGCGGGCGTCGTCCCCGAAGCGGGGCAGACGGTGGTGGTGCCGGCGGGGACCACCCTCGAGCTCGACGTCTCGCCGCCGCCACTCGGGGGACTGCGGATCGAGGGCGAGCTCGTCTTTGCGCGGCGCGACCTCGAGCTCACGGCCGATTGGATCCTCGTCGCGGGATCGCTCCACATCGGAAGCGAGAGCCACCCCTTCACGGACCGGGCCCAGATCATCCTGACCGGTCCCCTCGACGTCGAAGCCTCTCCCGGCATGGGAAACCGTGTCCTGGGCGTGCTTCCCGGCGGGCACCTCGAGCTCTGGGGCGAGACCCGCACCGCCTGGACGCAGCTGGCCGCGACCGCCCCCGCCGGAAGCGGCACCGTCACGCTGGCCGGTGACGTCGACTGGCAGGTCGGCGAACGGGTCGTGATCGCGCCCAGCGGATTCGACCCCAAGGAGGCCGAGGACCGCGCCATCGCGGCAATCAGCGGGCGCACGCTCACCTTCGATCGCCCCCTCACCCACCTGCACTTCGGCGAGGTCCAGACCATCGCCGGGCGCAGCGTAGACGAGCGCGCCGAGATCGGATTGCTGAGCCGCACCCTCACGATTCGAGGACCGGGCATCGACGACCAGGGCGTGGTCGAGCCCGCCTCCGTCGGCCTCGGCGGACACGTCATGATCCTGGCCGGCGCCCAGGCCCACATCCAGGGGGTGGAGTTCGTCCATATGGGGCAGACCGGCCTGCTCGCTCGCTATCCGGTGCACTGGCATCTGGCCGGTGAGGTCGCGGGACAGTTCATTCGCAACAGCACGGTGTGGCGCACCCACAACCGGTGCATCACGGTCCACGGCACCGATCACCTCGAGGTCGTCGACAACGTCTGCTACGATCACCTGGGGCATGGCTTCTTCCTCGAAGAGGGCGCCGAGACCGGCAACCGTCTGGTGGGCAATCTCGGGGTGCTGGGGCGTCGACCCGAGGGCACGGCGCGGCTGCTGCCCTCGGACGAGCGGCCCGCCACCTTCTGGGTCACCAACCCCGACAATCACCTGGAGGGCAACGTCGCTGCGGGATCCCAGGGAATCGGCTTCTGGTATGCGCTGCCCGAGCGACCGCTCGGCCCCTCGGCGGGCGAACCTGACCTGCCTCGGCGCACTCCCCTTGGCGTGTTTCGAGACAATGTGGCGCACTCCAATCAGCGGGGTGGGCTGTTCGTCGATCACGGACCGCGGCCCGACAACGAGATCGAGACCACGAGCTATCGCCCGATCCTGGTGCCTGGGGACCCCGATTCGGAGGTGGTCCCGGCCGTCTTCGAAAACCTGCTGGCGTACAAGAACCGCACGCGCGGCGTCTGGCTGCGCGGGCATGCGCATCGGCTCACCGGGGCGATCCTCGCCGACAACCAGATCGGCGCCACCTTCGCCAGTTCGGAGAGCTTTCTCGAAGACGCGCTCGTGGTGGGTGAATCGGCCAACAACACCACCCGGCAGGACGTCTACCGGGGATTCGAGTTCTACGACGGTCGGGTGGGTGCGCGGCGGGTGACCTTTCAGGGATTTGCCGGCGCGGGGAGCATTCCCTGGAGCGCCCTGGGCTACAACCGCAGGAACGCGTTTTCGGTCAGCACCGGCAATGTGGCCGAGGATCTGGAATTCCTCGATGCCAACGCCGTGTACCTGGAAGCGCCCCAGGCCGACAAGGACGGCGACAAGGGAGCGGTCTTTCTCGATGCGCTGGGCACGGTCTCGGGCGCGGCGGGGCGATGGGTCGTGGCCAACACGCCCTTTCTCACCACGCCCGGCTGCGCGCCTCGTCCGCAATGGAATGCCTGGGTCTGCCCGGGACCCTACGTGCGGCTGCTGCTCCAGGCGTCGACCGCCTTCGCTCCGCTCGATGCCGTGCGCGACGACGGCGCCCGGGAGCACTTCGTGGGGGTGGGCAACAACCCGCTGCGCACGTCGATGAGCCTGGTGTCGGGTCGCGCCTACCGCTTCGAGACCGCCGCCAACGCACCCGATCTGCGCCTGAGCCTGCGAGACGCCCGCGCCGGTGAATGGCTCGAGGTCGAGCTGCCCCTGTCGGCGGCTCCATCGAAGATCATACGGGATTACTGGTCCGGAAATCCCATGAATCCGGCGGCGTCGCTCAGTGCGGTTCAGGCCGGCGACGGATCGCTGTACTGGTACGACGCCGTCAATCGACGGATCCATCTCAAGCTGGTGGTGCAGCCCGAGCGCGACTGGGCGTACCTGCGGCTCTATCCGTAGCCCTGGCCGCCCCGCCCGTGCCCGACAAGGAATCTCCGATGGATTGGATCGCTGATGGCCGACTCCGCGCCGTGCTGGCCGCCGCGCTCATCGTGGGTGCCGTGGCCTGCTCGAGCGACTCACCCAGCGGGCCCGATGGGGGTCACGACCGAGTGGTGAAGGCCAATCCAACGTTGTCGGCCGACATCCAGGAGATCTTCGACCGCAAGGGCTGCAGCTCGGCAGGGTGCCACGGCAGCGCGCAGTCGGCGGGCATGGACCTGAGAAGCGGCGCGGCGTACGCCTCTCTGGTCGGGGTGACCGCCACCACCGAGGCCATCGTGCGTGTGATTCCGGGTGACGCGCAGGGCAGCTACCTGATGATGCGGGTCGAGGGGCGTCAGTCGGTGGGCAGCCGCATGCCGCTCGGAGGGGTTGCCCTCGACTCGATCGACCTCGGCAACCTGCGCAACTGGATCATGCAGGGGGCGCTCGAGAACTGAGCGCTCGCGCG
>CAZFRU010000081.1:0-8265 GCA_964521385.1 uncultured Gemmatimonadaceae bacterium
CGGCCGGCTGCGGCGCGCGGGCCGGTGGGCGGTGGTGCGGGCCGGCTGACGGCGGCGCGGGCGGTCGGCGGTGCGGACCGTAGGCGGCGGTGCGGACCGTAGGCGGCCGTGCGGACCGTAGGCGGCGGCGCGGGCCGTAGGCGGCGGCGCGGGCCGGCTGGCGGCGGTGCGGGCGGCTGACGGCGGCGCGGGCGGTCGGCGGTGCTGCAAACCGAGCATGAGCGCCGGCGGATTAGTCGTTCTGCGCAGTTTGCGGCCCCCAGTGCGGGAAAAGCTGCACGAGAGCATTGCCGCCGGCCTCGCATGCGCGATTTGCCGCTCCTGGAGCAGCAAACCTTTCACGCGCGCGCTCGTCGACCGCGGCCTGCGCAGTTTCCAGCACCTTGGGATCCCCTTCAGCAGTCTGCGGCTGCCCGCCCGCCGCCCGGGGCGTCAATCTGCTCGTTCCCGTCCGTAGCTTCGAACTCCGGAGGAGATTCATAGACCGGGAACACCTCATACCAGGAACTACTCAATGGAATGCTCTCTTTTACTCAATGTTGTGAGTAGCTGGTAGAATGGCTCCTTTCCGCATCGCTGCCCCCCGCTCCCAGCCGGTCTGCCGCGATCGGCAGGCTCCGCCCCCCCCCCTACATCCACCCCCGTACGATCCCCAGGGATATCACCGAGATCAGGACCCACAGCGACACCCCCAGCATCATGGGCCGCCATCCCGCCTCGCGGATCCGCTCGACCGAGAGCCCCGCACCGATCAGGAACAGGGTGAGCACGAGCCCGCGCTTCGACGCGAAGGTGATGGCCGTGGTGAGTGCGGTCGGCAGGGGCGCCACCGTGTTGACGATCACCGCCATCACGAAGAAGGCGATGAACCACGGCACCTTGACCGCACGTCCCTCGGTCCGGAACAACACCGCCGACAGCACGGCCACAGGGATGATCCACAGCGCGCGCGCGAGCTTGACCGTCGTGGCCACCCGCAGCGCTTCCTCGCCATAGGTCAGCGCTGCGCCCACCACCGAGCTCGTGTCGTGGATGGCGATGGCGCTCCACAGGCCAAACTGGTGTTGGCTGAGCTCGAGCCAATGGCCGACGGGGGGGAACAGCAGGAGCGCCACCGAGTTGAGCGCGAACACCACCCCGAGGGCGATGGCGATGTCCTTCGGAGTGGCCCGGATCACGGGAGCCACTGCGGCGATGGCGCTGCCGCCACAGATGGCCGTGCCCGAGGCGATGAGGTGGCTGGTCGGGCGCTGAAGCCCCAGGGCACGTCCGATCAGAAATCCCGCAGCCAGCGTGAAGGCGATCGTGAAAACCGTGAGCCCCAGGCCGTCGCGGCCTGCGGCGAGGGTCTGATTGAGGTTCATGCCGAAGCCCAGTCCCACGACCGAGGTCTTCAGCAACCAGTTCACGGCAGTCGGCGTGGCCGCCTCGAAGGGATTGCCCCATGCGAGGGTGAACAGAAATCCACCCAGCAGGGCCACCGGGCTGCTGACGAGCGGAAACAGACAGGCGGCAGCGGCGGCTCCAAAGAAGAATCGTCTCAACGCGGTGGGCACTTGGCTGTGGGCACTTGGCTGTGGGCACTCGGTTGATGGGGTCCCGACAGGTCCATGTCGCCTCGGCTCCGTCGGCAACGTAGTTTGGGCCACTTCGGGATCCATGTCACCACGCCTTGTCACATCGCCCCTGTCACATCGCCCCAGCTATGTCGCCCATGCCACACATTCGGGAGAGGCCGCTCGTGCGCGCGTTCCACATCGTTCGTCGCCCGCTCATGCGTGCGGGTCACATCGTCCGCCGCCCGCTCGTGCGCGCGGGTCACATCGTTCGTCGCCCGCTCAGCGGCGTTCGTCGCCGGCTCATCGTCGGTGCCCTCGCCGCTGTAGCCACACTCGCTGTCGGGGCCGCGCATCCTTCCCCCGCCTACGCGCAATCGCTCCCCACTCCGGCCGAGTACTTCGGCTTCGAGATGGGCACCTCGAAGATGTTGGCGCGCTGGGACAGCATCGTGTCGTACTTCGAGGTGCTCGCTGCCGGCTCCGATCGGATTCGGGTCGAGCGCGTGGGGCCCACCACGCTGGGCAACCCCTTTCTCGTGGTCACCCTGTCGTCGCCCGACAATCTGGCGCGCCTCGACCAGATCCGGGCGGCGTCGGCGACGTTGGCGCAGGGGCGCATCTCGCGGGCCGAGGCCGAAGCGCTGGCGCGGGATCTGCCGGCCACGGCCGTCATCAACCACAACATCCACTCGACCGAGATCGGCTCGTCGCAGACCAGCGTGGAATTGGTCTATCGACTCGCGGCGGGCACCGACGATCAGGCCCGTGAGATCCTCGACAACGTGGTCACCGTGCTGATCCCCTCGGCCAACCCCGACGGTCAGATCATGGTGACAGACTGGTACCGCCGAAACCTGGGCACCGACTTCGAAGACGCCCGCATGCCGTACCTCTACCACAGCTACGCGGGGCACGACAACAACCGGGATTTCTTTCAGGGCAATCTCGTCGAGACGCGCTATTGGATGGACGTGATGTTCCACTCGGCCTATCCGCAGGTGTATCTCGACCAGCACCAGATGGGCAGCACCGGGCCGCGTATCTTCGTGCCCCCCTACCCCGATCCCATGGACCCCGACGTGCACCCACTGCAATGGCAGTCGCTGCAGTTCATGGGCGGCGGCATTGTGGCCGACCTGCAACGGGCCAACAAGAAGGGGGTGATCACGGGGGAGATGTACCGCATCTGGGGACAGGAAGGTGCCCTGACGGGGCGGCACCACAACATCGTGGCCTTGCTGACTGAAACGGCCAGTGTCGACATCGCTTCGCCCGTGACGGTCACGCGTGAGCAACTCGACCGCCCGGCCGGCAGCTACGGTTTCTCGACCAGTTTCGTCGACCCCTGGTGGGGCGGTGAATGGACGCTGGGCGACATCGTTTCGTATCAGATGGTGGCCGCGATGTCGTTCCTGGAACAGACGGCGCGCTACCGGGATCGCTATGTCATGGGGCGCTGGCAAATGGCGTCGGAGACCATCGCACGGGCCGAAGCCGAGGCGCCCTATGGATGGGTGATTCCCGCCGATCAGGCCGACCCGGTAGCCGCGGCCGACATGGCGCGCCGCCTCCAGATGCAGGGCATCGAGGTCAGGCAGGTCGGCGAGGACTTCACCGCGACTCCCTCCGCGCTCGGGCCCCGGCCCCAGAGCGGAGATCCGCTGGAGCTGGGGATCTGGTCGGGAAGAATCGAGCCCGACGACGACGCGAGGGGGGCCAGCGGGGACAGCGTCGCCGGGGCGCGCGACGGAGATTCGGAGGCCCGTGTGGCCAGCGACGCCAATCGGGTGGGGGGCAGTCGCGCGCAGGCCCGTCGCGCGCAGGCCCGTCCGGCCGGCGACGAGGACCGCGTGGGGGCCGATCGCGCCGATGAAGATGGCGGTGACGAAGACAGCGCCGAGGCCCGGCCCACCGCCCCGCGCACATTTCCCGCAGGCTCGTGGGTGGTGCTCGCCGCCCAACCTTCCTGGGCCGCCATCGAAGACCTCATGATGCCCCAGGACCGGGAGCTGCTGTACGAGTATCCCGACGGTCCATTCCTGCGCAGCTACGATGGTGCGGGCTACACCATGCCCATGCAGATGGGCGTCGAGACCGTGTTGCTGGACGAGCCCATCGAAGCGCCCCTGGGCGAGCCGTCGTTCATACCCACGCCCGTTGTGTTGCCCACGGCGCGACAGTGGTTCGCCATGAGCACCGCCGTGAGCCAGGCCTATCACGTGGCCAATGAGCTCATGGCCGAGGGCATCGCTGTCTCGCGCACCGACGACTGGTTCCTCGTCCCCGCCGACCAGCCCCTGGCGGCCGACCTCTTGCGGAGGATGGCGAGCGAGACCGGCGTACCGGTGTCGGCCGATCCGAGCGGCCTCGGGGCCATCGAGCCCATGGTCCGTGCCCGTGTCGGACTCTACCAGGGCTGGGCCGGAGCGATGGATGAGGGCTGGACCCGGCTGCTGCTGGAGGAATACGCCTTCGACCTGACCACGCTGGCCAACGAAGACGTCCGTGAGGGTGATCTCGGCGCCCGCTTCGACGTGGTGATCATTCCCTCGGAGATCTCACTGAGCCGCCTGATCGACGGAGCCGACGAAGACGATGCCCCCGAGGGATTTCGGGGTGGGATCGGCGAAGAGGGCGTCGATCATCTCAAGGCGTTCGTGCGCGGCGGCGGCACCCTGGTCACTCTCGAACGGGGTGATGCGGTGGTGCTTGAGCACTTCGACGTGCCCGTGCGGGACGCGCTCGACGGCGTGTCGCGCTCGGAGTTGTTCACCCCCACCTCGCTCTTGCGTACCGAACTCGACCTGGAGCACCCCCTGACATCGGGCAGCCCCGCCGAAGTGGCGGCCAAGTGGGCGGGGGGGCGCGCGTATGAACCGACGGGATGGGATGGCGAGGCCGGCCGGGTCCACACCGTGGGTCGCTGGGCCACCGATCCGGAACAGCTGCTCATGAGCGGCCTGATCGTGGGGGCCGAACACCTGGCCGGCAAAGCCAACATTCTCGACGTCGAATACGGCTCGGGGCGCATCTACATGTACGGATTCCGGGTGCAGCACCGCGCCCAGACCACAGGCACCTTCAAGCTGCTCTTCAACGCGATGATGAAGGCGGGCAACCGTCCGGTGATGGACGGCTGAGGCGGGCAACCGTCCGGTGCCGGACGGCTGAGACGGGCAACCGGCCGGTGACGGACGGCTGAGGCGGGCAACCGTCCGGTGCCGGACGGCTGAGACGGGGCTACGCCGGTCGACCGGCGACCTCCGCCTTGATCCCACGAGCTCGATCCGTAGGCTGAGATCGCCGAGCCCTCCCGCTGCCGGTCCGGCGGGCCCCTGCCCCGCCGGACCGTCAACTCAACCGGCACTCCGGCTGCGCTCGCCCCTTCCTGGTCATGACGATCTGCCACAACTGCGTGCGTCGGGACCGGCTCGAGGCCGCGCCGGTCAACAGGTAGAACCTCCACATCCGGTAGAACCGCTCGTCGTAGGCGTGTCTCAGGTCGGGCCAGGCCTCTTCGAAGTTGTGGTACCATGCCATGACGGTCGGGTCGTAGTCGGGACCGAAGTTGTGCCAGTCCTCCATGATGAACAGGTGGTCCATCGCCTGCCCGATCTGGCTGATGGACGGGTTCATGGCATTGGGGAAGATGTACTTGTGGAACCAGGAATTGCCGATGGTCACGCTGTTGTTGCTTCCGATGGTGTGGACGAAGGCGATGCCGTCATTCTTCAGGCAGCGGTGCGCAGTCTCCAGGTACGTGCGGTAGTTCTTGTATCCGACGTGTTCGAACATGCCTATGGAGATCACCGCGTCGTACCGCCCTGAGACCTCTCGGTAGTCCTTGAGCTCGATGGTGACCGGGAGCCCCTTGCACATTTCGCGACCGAGGGAGACCTGCTCTCGCGAGACCGTCACGCCCGTTACCTCGGCACCGTACATCTCGGCGGCATACCTGGCGAAGCTTCCCCACCCGCAGCCGAGCTCGAGCACCGTCATACCTCGCTGGAGCCCGATCTTCCTGCAAACGAGGTCGAGCTTGGCCTCCTGGGCCTCCTCGAGGGTCGTTGCGTCCTTCCAATACCCACACGAGTAGACCATGCGATCGCCGAGCATGGCCCGATACAAGTCGTTGCCCACATCGTAGTGCTTCTCGCCCACCTCCGAGGCACGCCTCCGGGATTGGAGGTTGAAGAGCCTGGCCATGCCGACATGAAGGGCCACTCGCCAGTCGCGCTCGACCCGCTGCTCGAGGTCGGCCCGAATGAGCTTGTCGAAGCACTCGTCGAGGCGATCGCAGTCCCACCATCCGTCCATGTAGGACTCCCCGAAACCCATGACACCCTCGTGGAGCATGCGCCCGTAGGCCCGTCGATCGCGGACCTCGATGTCCCAGGGCCGAGCGCCATCGGTCCCCACTCCCGCTGAGGCCAGCAGGTCTCGCATGATGGCTTCGGACTTGTTGCTCATTTCTGCCTCCAGGCCAGGGAGAAATCCCGGAGAGGCCGGAAGGGTACGCCGGAGAAGCCGCCCCGTACGCACGAATGTCGGGCGGCGCGGCCGAAGGCGCCACGGAGTTCATTGCCCTCGCCGCCACCCCTCGCCCCCCCGCCGCCCGCCCATCAAGGCCCCCGGCCCCTTCATCGACAACCGCTGCGATCTCCTCCCGCGGTGCGGCCGGCCCAGAACGGCCCGCGCGTCCGCCCGCCCACGACTGCACACATCGAACAGACTGTTGCGAGCGCCCCACCTGCGGCGAGCAGGCGATCACGAGCGCCCCACCTACGGCGAACAGACTGTTGCGAGCACCCCACCTGCGGCGAGCAGCGATCACGAGCGCCCTACCTGCGGCGAACAGGCGACACAAGGCTTGCCCACGTCGTGGTTGCGTGCGGGCAGCCACCCGGGAGAGATTCGCCCTCTGGACCACTCGCTCTCGCGCCCGGCATTCGAGGTATCCGTCATGAAGCTCACTCCCTGGACCCCCACACTCGCTCTGGGACTCCTCCTGGCCCTGGTGGCCCCCGCTGCCCCGGCCTTCGCCCAGAACGGGTCCGCGAATCAAGGCGCGACCCTCGCGCAGAGCAGGTCTGCGGACCGAGCCGTCCTCGATCCCCAGGACCTCGACTTCTGGGTCACCGTGCGGGCGTCGCAGGTCACCCCCGACGGGCGCTGGGTCGCGATCCAGGCCGGGCCCAACGAGGGCGACGGCGAGGTGATGGTCATGCGCTCGAATGGCGATGACAAGCGCCAATGGCCGGTCGGCGAGCCGGGCGGCGGCGGGTTCATGTCGAGCGGTGGTGGGGCGATGGCGCTCTCCGACGACGGCGCCTGGTTCGCCTTCACCCGGTATCCCACCGCCGAAGAGTCCGCAAAGGCGAAGAAGAGCAAGGCGCGGCTCACCAACGGGGTCACGCTGGTCAATCTGGCGACCGGCGCCGAACGGGAGTTCGAGGGCATTGCCGGCTACGAGTTCGCGGGTGAGGCACCGAACTGGCTCGTGATGTCACGGGTGCCCGTAAAGGATGCGCCCAAGGGGCTCGGCACCGACCTCTTGTTGGTCGAGCTGGCGACGGGACTGGTCACGAGCATAGGGAGCGTGGGGTCGTTCGATGTGAGCGAGGGCGGGGAGTGGCTCGCCTGGACATCGCAGAGCCCCGATCGGGTGGGCAACGGCGTGTCGGTGCGGGATCTGCGCAGTGGAGTGGTGCAGACGCTCGACAGTGACCCGGCCGTCTACTCGCAGCTCGCCTGGGCCGACCAGGGACCCGAACGCGTCCTGGCGCCTGCCCTCGCGGTATTGCGCGGACGCCCCGACTCGACCGAAAAAGACACCACCTTCGTCGTCGTGGGATTCACCGGATTCGGGCAGAGCACCCGCACGGTCACCGTCGATGCCACCGCCCTTTCCGGCTTTCCCGAGGGCATGCGCATCGCTCCGGCCCGGGCGCCGCAATGGTCGGATGACCGCTCGGCCATCTTTTTCGGCATCGCCGAAGATCGCGACGAAGAGGCCTCTGCCGACCCACGCCCCGATGTGCGTCCTGTCGCGGGTGTACCCGGCGCCATGCAGACGCCGCCGCCCGACCTGAGCGACGACGATGACCTGCCCTCGCTGGTGTTGTGGCATGGCCGCGATCCCGAGCTCCAATCCCGGCAGCAGATCCAGGAAGGCGCCGATCGGCGCTTCACCTACCTCTCGGTCTACCACGTGGCCGACGGGCGCTTCGTGCAGCTCGCGAGCGACGAAGTACGCGACGTGCGCCTGAATCCGGGCCAGCGCTACGCGGTGGGCTATGACCGCCGCGCCTACTCGCTGCGTGACGCCATCGACGGCGGCTCGCGTCAGGACGTGCTGGCCATCGACACCCGCGACGGCTCCGCAACGACGATCCTCGCTGAACAACGCTGGCCGGTCTCGGCCTCACCCGACGGCCGCAAGTTGCTCTACTTTCGCGACGCCCAGTACCACGTCTACGACTTCGCCTCCGACAGCCACACCCCCATCACGACCGGCGCACCGGTGAGCTTCGTCGACGTGGATGACGACCACAATGTGGAGGATCCGCCGAACTCGTCACTGGGTTGGACGAGTGATTCACGAGCCGTGCTGTTGAGCGACGGTTGGGACATCTGGCGGGTGTCGGCCGGCGGCGACGAACACACCAACCTCACCCGGGACGGTCGCACCGAGAAGATCCAATAC
>CAZFRU010000082.1:0-7976 GCA_964521385.1 uncultured Gemmatimonadaceae bacterium
CGCGCCAGATCGGCGATCCGCTCGCCCAGCAGGAAGACCTCGTCGTCGGGGTCGGGTAGGTCGACGTCGGCCTCCGTATCCAGGGCGAGCCCCGCCCCCTCCTCGGCCACCTCGGGCCCCGGATCATAGTCCGGTCGTGCCTCGCGCACCCACCAGCTGCGACTCACCTCGGTGCCCGGCAAATCCAGCCCTCGATCCCATGCCGGCTGCGAATCCAACCCCCGATCCCACGCCATTTCCACCCCGAACCCACCCATGCGCCACCTCCTCATTCATCCTGCACCCACCATCACGCGAACACATGAAATCTAACGGCAGATTTCGGGATCTCTTCGGGCACCCCCAGAAGGCGCCTCGAGGGGTTTCGAGGCTTCGGCGGGTGGGGCAGGCGGCCGATCGCCGCTCAGTAGTCCGCCAGCCTTCGCCACTGGTGTCTCCGAGCGGACTCCCGGACGAGCTCGTCCCGGCCACCGCAAATCCGTCCATGTCTGGATGGGACACATGTGCTCACGGCGAGAGCGCCCGCAAACGGCCGTTGGTCGCGGCGATCCGCGGGCACCTGTGATGCCGGTCCAGCCGGGGTCCGAAAAGCCTTCAACCCCGTTCGGGGCGAACAGCTGCGAGAACGGGGGAGGTGAGCCCCCAGCCCGAAGCCCCCAGCCGGAACCGCCCACGGACCAGAGGGGCACCCTGTGTCGGGCTCAGAGAAGCGCGTATTGTGAGACGACCCACAACCCGCCCCTTGCCCATCCCCCCGGCAACCCGCATTGATGTGCATCTGGACTCGCCAACCGGGGCCGACCGCGCGGTGGTCTCGTGGGGAGCCTTGTTCCATGTGGGTCGCGGACGACTCCGAGGTACCCCAACCCCAACGCCGGCCGTCCACGTGAGATTCCTCACCACAGCGCCTCTCCTCATCGGCCTGATGCCGCTCCCCGCCCTGGCGCAGGCGCGCGGCTTCACCACCAACGACCGCACCATCCTGGGCTCGTCCGACGACCTCACGGCGGCGGTGGAATTCGTCGACGTCGATGCGGACGGGGATCTCGACATCATCTATGCCAACGGCCGTCATTGGGCGCAGATGAACGAGGTGTACCTGAACAACGGGTCCGGCCGGTTCACGGTCGGCTACGCCCTGGGCTTCGAAAAGGCCACGACCTATGCCGTGCCCGCGGGTGATCTCGACGGTGACGGCGACATCGACGTGGTGGTGGGCAACGATCAGGCCGAGAACTGGGTGTATCTCAACGACGGCACGGGGCGCTTCTCGCTGGCGTGGGCGGTGGGCCCCGACATCGAGCCGACACGCAGCGCTCAACTTCATGACCTCGACGGGGACGGCTCGCTCGACGTGTTGGTCACCAACCGGGGCACCGCCAACGGGTTCTACCTGAACGATGGCACGGGCCATTTCGGCCCCAAGCGCGAGTTCGGGGACCCCGATGGATCGACCATCGCGGTGGCGATTGGGGACCTCGATGGCGACGGCGATCCCGATCTCGTGCTCGCCAATCGTGATGGCCAGGCCAACCAGACGCTGTTCAACGACGGTTCACTCGGGTTCGCATCGGTCCGCACCTTCGGCACCGGCAGCGACGAAACGCGCTCCGTCAGCCTGGCCGACTTCGACGGCAACGGCACGCTCGACATCGTGGCGGCCAACATCGGCGAACCGAACGCGGTCTTTCTGGGCGATGGCGACGGCAACTTCGACGCCGGCGTGGAGTTCGGCGCCGACGAGATGTCGTATGCGGTGGCCACCACAGACCTCGACGGTGACGGCGACATCGACCTGGTGGTCGCCAATGCCGGGGGACCCAACGCGGTCTACTTCAACGACGGCTCCGGCCGGGTGTGGACACCGGTCTGGCTCGGCGAGGAGCCCAACCAGAGCTATGGCGTCACAGCGGGAGACCTCACGGGCGATGGCTATCCGGAGATCGGTTTCGCCAACTCGGGCTCGGTCAACCGGCTGTACATGAATGTGCCTGCGGCGGGCGGTCGCGACTGAGGTAGACGACGGCGAACCCCACCGGCCTCGACACCCAGCACCACTCAGCCCCTTCGCGCCCCCAGCGCCACTCAGCCTGCTCGCGCCGCCAGCACCGTGAGCGCCGTCACCAGCTTGGCCGCATCGTCCGGCGAGTTGTAGAGGGAGGGGGTGACCCGCACGCAGTCCCCCCGCGCCAGCCCCGAGCGCGCCACCGTGAAGACGCCGAATTCGTCTTGCAATGTATCAGCCAGGGCGATGTTGGCCGCTCGCCCCCCGTTGCCGTGCAGTCGGAAGCTCGTGATGGCCCCCACCAGGGCCGGGTCGTCGGGGGTGAGAATGTCGACCCCCGGAATCGCGCGCGCCGGAGTCACCCAGGCATCGCGCAGGTAGCGTAGGCGGGCGGCTTTGCGGGGCACCCCGATGGCGTCCTGAAAATCGAGGGCGTCGGGCACGGTCATGACCGCGGCAAAGTCGGTCGTCCCCGTGTGGATGCGACTGTCGATGCGGTCGAGCGGCCCCTCGTCGCCATGCGCGCGATCGATGGCGTCGAGCCGATCCTGACGAATGTAGAGGGCTCCGACACCGACCGGCGCCCCCACCCACTTGTGCAGGTTGAGGCCGATGAAGGCGGCGCCCAGGTCGGTGAGTGCGAGCGGCACCTGGCCGAACGAGTGGGCCGCGTCGACGACCACATCGGCGCCTCGTGACTCGGCGAGCTCGGTGAGGGCCCGCACCGGGTGGATCAGCCCGGTCTTGTTGTTGGCGTGGGTCAGCAGCACCAACCGCGTACGGGGGTGTGCGTCGAGCGCCGCCGAGTAGGCGGCCATGATGGCGTCGTGCGATGCGGGCTCGGGAATGTCGAAGGTGGCCACCGACGCGCCGGTCCGAGCTGCCAGCGCGTTCATGGCCAACTGCATGGCCGGGTAGTCGAGATCGGCGTACATCACCACATCGCCTGCGCGCACCCGGTTGTACTGACCGATGAGCGTCTGGAGCGACTCGGTGGCGTTGCGTGAAAAGGCGATCTCGCCCGGTGCGACCCCCAGGGCCTCGGCCACCCGCACCCGCGACGCGCCCGAAATCGCCCCATACGAACGGCGCGCAAAATACGAACTCTCGCGGTTGACCCGATCGATGTTGCGGTGGTATGCCGCCAGCACCGGCGCCGCCATCATGCCGAAAAAACCGGCCTCCATGTTGGTCGTGCGGTCGGTCACCTCGTAGTAGGCCGCGATCTCGCGCCAGTACGCCTCGTCTCGTGCCGCGGCGGGCGGAGACCCGGGCGAGGTCGCCGGCAGGGGCAGTTCGGTGCCGGTGCCCCCGCTGCCCGACACAGACGGGGCGGCGCAGGCCGGCAGGGCCAGGGATGCCGCCGAGGCGGCGGCGGCTCGACGCAGAAACTCTCGACGGGTAGTCATGGCCCCGATTCTACGGTGAGCCGCAGGAGGGGGCCAGTGTGGCGAACTGGCGCCCGCCGCGATGAGGTAGCAGGAATCCCCCTTGCCGCCGATACTATGGGAATGCGCTGCGACCCCGGTAGGTGAGGCTGATCCGATGGATTCCAGGCAAGACCACACGGCTGTCGAGCGGGTCGAGTTCGGTGACGCCGCAGAATCGTGGATCGACCAGGTAGCGAGCGCCCTCCCGTCAGGCGCCCTCCCGTCAGCCGAAGGGCGCGATCGCTCTGGCGCGGGCGGCTTCGTGGTCGCCCAGATCGTGGCCGTGGCGATTCCCCTCGTGGCGATGATGTCGGTCGACGACCTTTTCTTCGAGGTCGGGCTCGGCCTCTTCATGGGCATGATCCTGCCGCTCGGCTACGCCTACTACACCCTGCGCCGCTCGCTGCGACGCGCGTCCAGCCGGGAAGCACTTGCGGGTGACGACCCGAACGACACCGTCGAGGAATGCGAGGACTTCGTATCTGACGTGGTCCCCGCGCTGGTGCTCGCGTTCCTGATCGCATGGATCCTTCCTGCGCGCCCCTACCTGATCGAGGCCGGCGAAACCCTGACTGCCTGGGCCCTCACCATGGGATCGGGAGTGCTCGGCTTCTCGGCGCTGGTGAGCCTCGGGGAGGGGATCCTGCGGGCCATCGCCCATCGCCGCGCCCAGGAGCGGGTCGAGGAATGCGACGCGGCTCGACACCTGCCGCCCTCGAATACCTGACCCTCACACCCCCATACATGTCGACTCCACCCTCCGAGCACGGCCACGCCCTTGCCGACGCCGAAGCGCTCCCGATCCCTGCCCTGGTCGCCCGCGGAGGCATCGGCGGTGTTCTCATGGGACTCGCCAATCTCGTGCCGGGCATCAGCGGGGGCACCATGCTGCTGGCGGCCGGCGTGTTTCCGACCTTCATCGCGGCGATCGCCGACGTCACCACCTTCCGCTTCCGCAAGCGGTCGCTGATCGCGCTCGCGGTCATCGTGGGAAGTGCCGTGCTCGCCATTCTGCTGCTGGCGGGCTCGGTGCGGACGCTGGTGGTCGAGCAGCGCTGGGTAATGTACAGCTTGTTCATCGGACTGACCCTGGGCGGCGTGCCCCTCGTCTGGCGCCTCGCGCGGCCCGCCACCGCTGCCATGTGGGTGGCCGCGGCGATCAGCTTCGGGCTGATGGTGGTGATGGCCTTCGGGGGCGAGGTGAGCCGCGGCGGAGGGGCCAGCACGCCGCTCTTGTTCCTCGCCGGGGTGGCGGGTGCCTCGGCCATGATCCTGCCAGGCATCAGTGGCGGCTACCTGCTGCTCCTGCTGGGTCAGTACGAGCCGATCCTCGGCGCCGTCGACCTGCTGAAGGTGGGGCTGCTCGGCGAAGGCGGCAGCGGCTTCGACCTTGCCACGGTACTCGCGTCGATGCAGGTGGTCATCCCCGTCGGACTCGGGGTGGTCGTCGGAGTGGTCGCGGTCAGCAACCTCTTCAAGTGGCTCCTGGAGCGCTTCGAAAAAGCCACGCTGGGAGCGCTGCTGGGGCTCTTGTTCGGCGCCGTCGTCGGGCTGTATCCCTTTCAGGCACCCGTGCAGCCGGTGGAGGGTGACCTCTATCGCGGAACGGTGCTCGAGGCAGCGGCCATCGCCGACCTCGACGAAGAGGACTGGCCGCTGGTACGCTTCACGCCCACGAGCGGCCAGGTCGGGGGCTCGCTGGCGCTACTCCTGGCCGGACTCGCCGGCACTCTCCTGGTCGACCGTATCGGTGGCAGCGGCTCGCAGAAGAGCCACGCCTCGCGGTCCGACCCCTCGAGCTGAGAGCCGGCCCATGGCAGGCACGCCGTTGGAAGGCCAGGCGCTCTCCGACGCGCAAATCCTCACGCTCGGCCGCCCCGGAGGCCAGGCCGTCGAAGTGACGCGCGTGCTGCTTGCTCCGGTGCTGGTGCTCGCTGCCTCGCTCGCCTGCACGGGGGTGCCGGGCGAACGCGAGTGGGCGGGTTCGGTGCGCGACAGCGCCGGAGTCACCCTCGTCACGAATCCGGAAGAGGGTCTATGGGATTCCCAGGAGGCCTGGACCGTCCGAGAAGACCTTCGCATCGGCGAGTTCGGCGGAAACGCGAACTACCAGTTTGGTCAGGTGGGTGCCATCGCGGTGAATTCCCGCGGCGAGATCGTCGTGGTGGATCGTCAGCTCCGGGAGCTGAGGTTCTACTCGCCGGCAGGTGACTTCATCCGGGCCGTGGGTGAGCCCGGCACCGGCCCGGGCGAGTTCGGCGTCGGGGTCGGCGACGTCTTCGTGGGCCCCGACGATGGAGTGCTGATCCCCGATGTGCGAAACCGGCGCGTGCATCGCTACACACCCGACGGCGAGTTGCTGGGCTCCGCGTCGCTCGACATGGAGCGCTATCGTCCGCTGCGGTTCAAGTGGAATGCGGCGGCCCGTCGCGCGGCGGTGCAACTGCGTCCCACCGGTGTGCTCAGCGACGACGACGCGGTGACTACGGACGAGTTGCGCCTGCTCGAGCCGACCGGAGAGCTGGGCGACGTGCTCCTGCGGGTGCCTTCGGGTGAGCTGCTGGGGCCCAACGTCACGCGCTACTTCACGCCCGAACCTTCTTGGGCGCTGTCGGATTCCCTCACGATCCTGTACGCGGTGAACAGCGAATACCGCATCGGCTCGTACGACCGGTCGGGGCAACTGACGAGGGTCCTCTCGAAAGCGCATGAGCCCCGCCCGATCACCGATCGCGATATCCGTGCCTTCTTCGCCTACCTCGACCAGGCGTGGCTCGAAGCGGGGGTCCCTCCGTCTCGCCTCGAGGCCAACCACCGCCGTGTCAGCTTCGCGGAGGTGTTTCCGGCCTTCGCGTTCTTCAACACGGGTCCCGCAGGCTCACTCTGGGTGCAACCCATCCGCGCCCCGGGTGAACTCACCGATGCCGAGATCGAGCGCTACAACTTCCTGGAGGACTTCGGGGACTCGGACTGGGACGTGTTCGACGACGCAGGACGTTTTCTCGGCGTCGTCACGATGCCGCCCCGATTCCAGCCCCGCATCTTCGTCGGTGACGCGATCTACGGAGTGGCCCGCGACGAGGCCGACGTACAGTACGTGGTTCGGTTGCGGATCGAGATGGCCACCGGCGACGGCGCACCCGACCGCTTCGGGACACCCCAGGGTCGTCCGGGCGACCGACGCCCGAAGTCAGACGATCCCGCGGACTCCTAACGCCCTCCCACCGTCGCTCCCGTCAGCCGCGCAATCGCCCCCAGCGTCGTCTGGGCCGCATTGAGTCCCAGCCTGAAGTCATCGTCGGTAAAGGTGGTCCACACGTCGAGTTCGGTGTGCCAGGTGGGGTTCCAGCCCGCGCCGGTCTGGGCGCCGCGCTCGTTCTCGCGCAGGCTGATCGCGGGGACGATGTCCTGGAAGGGACCCGAATCCGTGTTGGTCATGTGGGGCCCGACGGTCGCCGGATAGTCGGTGTTGTAGGCGTCGGCCGCCGCCTTGAACAAGAAGGCGAGCTTCATCGACTCCTCGGCCATGACCGAGTTCGACTGGAACTCGATGTTCACGTCGGCTTCGGGGCGCTGGTCACGACTCACCGTGCCGTCCGCACTCGGCGCACCGTGATCCCATAGCATCATGTCGTGCTGGATCATGCCGAGCCAGCGGGGCTCGGGGTACTGGCCCGATCCCGCGGGACTCTCGATCCCCTGCAGCTCGCGGCGCTGCTCGATGTAGGCGTGGGCTCCGTTGAGGCCCGTCTCTTCGTTGTTCCAGAGGGCGAAGCGGATCGAGACTTCGGTCTCGACGTCGGGCGCATTGAACACCCGCGCGAGTTCCATGACCAGGGCGGTGCCGGAGCCATCGTCGTTGACGGCTTCGTTCACTCCATGACCGTCCATGTGACCCCCGACGATGTACATCTCGTCGGGGCGCGTGGTGCCGACCTTCGTGCAGTAGACCTCGGTGCGGATCCCGTCGACCGGCTCCTCGCGGTTCAACTCCCGAATGCGCTCGTCGGGCTGGGCCTCGAGGTCGCGGTTGACGCCGGTGCGGGCGCGGTAGCCGAAGATCGAGCTTCCGCCGGGACCGTTGCCGTTGCGGCCCACCTTGCCGCCCGTGGGCGTGGTGAGATCGGGCGGGGAGGGGGGAGTCGCCGGGGGCCGACGCACGGGCGGTGCACCCTGGGTCGGAGGTCGGGGAGCGCGGGGCGCCGGCGCGTACTCATAGGTGATCCGCTCGGTGTTGGTGCACCCCACGGCCTGGAGCTGCGCTTCGATCCAGTCGACGGCGTCGCGATTGCGCTGTGTGCCCTGACGGCGATCACCGAACTGGGTCAGACCCTTGAGGGTCGCCTTGTAGTCGTCGAGGGTGAGTCGGCTGACCAGGACTTGAGCGGGATCATCCGTGGCGTCCTGCACCGAGGCGGCGGCGACCGGCCGAGGGGTGAGGGCGAGGGCCGCGCAGGTGGCTGTCAGCGCGACGAGGGATCCGGTGCAGGCGAGTACGTGGGGTGTGCGCATCATGGGGGATCGCGTGAGGGGTCGTTCGC
>CAZFRU010000083.1:0-7537 GCA_964521385.1 uncultured Gemmatimonadaceae bacterium
GAAGATGACGCCGCCGCCCCAGCGGCGGCGACCTTGTCATGTTTCTGCCGGGTGGACTCATCTGGCGGCGCCGGGCGCGCCGATGGGTGCGAGCGCGCTGGACGCGCCGATGGGTGCGAGCGCGCTGGACGCGCCGATGGGTGCGAGCGCGCTGGACGCGCCGATGGGTGCGAGCGTGCTGGGCGCTACAGGTCGGCGTCGATTCGCATGCGCCATACCACCACGTAGGGCTCGCGGAGTGGACCGTCCTGAACACCCCAGAGGAGGCTGCCTCTCGACCCGTACAGGGAAGTGTTGAAAGGAAGAACGATATCGCCCAGGTACTCACCGTTCGCAGAGAAGACGTCCCACAACGGCAGATCGCGCCAGACATAGTCGAACTCCTTGTCTCGCTCCATGCGATCCTGCCGCTCCAGCGCATCGTAGGGCCGATAGATGGTCGGCGTGTATCGCGAGACCCACAAACGTTCGTCGAGATCGACGCGGATGGCCCTCAAGAAGGGTTTGGTGTCGGGGATGGGCGGGTAGGACGTGTCGACATCGAACGGTAGTCCAGCGGCGCGACGCTCCATGTATCGCGAAATCACCTCCCATTGGTCCTTCTCTTCAGCCGAGACCCGGACCACCTCCACATCGGATCGCCCTCGATCACCGATGTGCTTCCCGAGTTCCGAAATGCGAATCCGATACTCGTCATTTCGTGCCACATAGAGCCGACCGCGAACGTCCAGAGCCCACAGCGTCTCACGAGTGAATGGTCGGTAATACCCACCGGCTCCCGAGAGCGCGTACTTGACGCCTTCGAAGTCCGGAAACGGTATGGACGCCTGCCAGTTGAAGGATCCGTTGACGATTCGTACCCAATCGGCTCGCCCTGCGGGGATTCCGTCCCGCCGCGAGGGCGCCACCACCACATAGACCTCGCCCGACGGGCTGACCACGAGGCTCTCGGGGTCGCCGTAGCCCCCAGGCACTCGTAACGTGCTGTCGACGGCGCCCCCGTCGTCGAAAAAGGTCAGTCTGCCGTTGGCGCCGTCCCAGACGATCAGCGTGCCGGCGTCGGTCGCTCCAATCCCATCGATGGCCTGGAATTCACCCGGACCCTCACCCCGTCGCCCAACCGTTGCGACCGGAGTGCCCGCCTCGTCGAACCGGCGGATTTCGTGGGCCAATGCATCGGCTACATACCATCCGCCGTTCGGCGCGGGCACAACCCCGGCCACCATGCCGAACGAGGTTGCCTCCGGGCCGGCCAGCGTGCCGATTCGAAGCACCTCCTCGATCTCGATCGATCCCACCGCTGGGGGTTGCGGGTGGGCCGTGGGCGCGCGACGACCGGAATCTTCCCGACAAGCCGCAACTCCGAATAGGGCCAGGAGCCAGATTGACGCACCACGCCCCAGCCACCACGCTGTGCGTCCGTGTATCGAAACCAAAGGATGCGATGCCCGTGTCCGGCCCGCTCTCATACGCTACTGCCCGTCGAAGAGGTCGGCCGCCAGGGAGGCCGGAACAGGCATTTGGGCGATGACCCCACCCGCGCAACCCAAGACCTGAATCAGCCCCCGGTCTCGATTGAACGAGGGGATCCCGTCCAGAGCGACGACGACCTGGTTCACCAGGGCGGTGTTCTCGGCCCTCAGGCCGGAGGCGAGTTGCCTTGGGAGTTCTGCATCATCCTCGGTCGGCTCACAGGGCAGATGGCCGCAGTCCCCCACCGCGCAGACGCGGCAGTCACCGTGCGGGCCCTGGATGTTCCCTGTGGGATCCGCCGGGGCTTTGTGGTCACCCCCGATCCAGCCGCACCCTGCAGCCGTCCAGTATCCGCAGGGCGGGCCTTGGCTCGCAGCAGGGCTCGCGAGCGTCATCGAAGTCCGAAGCGCAACCGCAATCAGAAACGTCCTCATGATCTACTCTCCCATCGAAAGAAATCTCATGGCCCGCTCCTTACGCTCACACGCCACACACGGCCCCTGGAAACAGGCCCCGGATCCCAAGTGATGAGTTGACCGCCTTCGAGTGCAGCAAACCCGAAACCGTCCAACGTCCCGCTTCCGATCAACTCACCACTGTCCGGATCAAGCAATTCAACCACTGTATCCAGCAACCTCGAGCGATCCAGAGCCGCCAAGGGGATCGATCCATCGTCCGCGATCGCCACTCCATCCCAGGCACGCATCCAACCACTGTCCGGTACCAAGCCGAGCACCATCACCTTTCCACTGGGCGTTTCGGCTATTCCAGCGATCGCAGTAGGAGGGGGTGAATCAGGAGAACCCACTCCTCCGCGAGTGCCGCCTGCGAACCACACTGCGTCACGTCGGAACGTCCTTTCACGCACTCCAGAGATCGTGAAGCGCTCCACGATGTAGTCAAACGGAGATACTGCCCAAAACCGCTCTGCGGCTACACCGGATGGTGCAACAAGTCGGACGAGAAGGTGCATCTCGCCAAGTGCGACTTCGGCGCGTGCATCCCGCCCAAAGGACTGCAGCACGCGCGCTCCAGAAGCCCGGAGGTCAAGGCGGTGGAAGGGAAGACCAAACCGGTCGGGCTCATCGGCAACCGCTGATATGAGGAATGGGCGACCCCTGAAGACGAGCACCTGCACCATCTGCGGCTCTTTCAGGCTCGCCGTCGTCATGATCGTCCCGTCCGACGAAAGGGCGATCAATTGCTCCTGGATGGCATCGTAGAGCCACCACTCGCCCCCATTTCCCGATGCGAGCGCTACCGGCCCCTTGACGATCTCCAGGGTCGCCGTGGGCAGCGCGACTTCTGCACCCATTCGATCGAATAGGCGCAGCGGCTTCGTCGGAGACGACGTCAGCAACGCGTAGCCGTCGCGCAGGGCAAGCGCGGCAAATGGTATCCCGGCCTCTACTTGAGTGCTCGGGATGAGATCGACCACGTGCTCGATTCGCAACGTGGCTCCCTCGACGCCCTGCGCGTGGACTTCATGGGCTGCTGAGGGCCATCCCGCGACAGCCCCCGAACAGAGCAGGAGTAGAATAGACGCGAGTCCTTCCATCCGTGCCATCGACCCACCGATTGGGTATCGTGGAACTGATCAACTCGATAGTTGCGTTTCCCAGCCACATGCGCAAGGAATTCGACCCTGTGGAGGAATAGGCACTGTAGGGGTTGCGTGTCCGTGATGGGACGAGGATCGATGCGGTTGGTGGCCCGAGGAAGGATCGGTCGAACCCTGGAGGGACGGGACACACCGGGATGTGCGAGAGCCCAGCCGAACCCACCCCCACAGGAGGACAGGCATGGACAGGTAGATCGGGCTGTATGCGCATGCGTCAAGCTGCATGCCTGGCGTGGTGACAGCGAAGGGAAAGAAGGTCGGATGGCACGTGGTGGAGACGATACTGCCGCACGGGGCTCGGCAGGGTGAGCAGATCGGCGAAAACATCCCAGGGCGGTAAGGCTGCGCGGCCTGGTGGGATGTTCACCTCGCCATGTGGCAGGAAGATACCGCGTGCCGTTGCGGCACCCGCCCCGGTGGGATGTTCGCCACCGCATATGGCAGGAAGATGACGCCGCCGCCCCAGCGGCGGCGACCTTGTCATGTTTCTGCCGCCGCATTCGATCGTCGACTGCCTGTCCTGCTGCCGAGGATCGGGCTATCGTCACGGCATGTCCATCCTCGATCGTCGCGCCTTCCTTCACCGCCTCGGATGGGGCGCCGCCGGGGCCCTGGCCGGGCTTTCCGCCGGCCCGCAGGCCGTGGCCGGTGCGCCAACCCCGGGCGCGCCCCGCCGTTTCGGCGAATTCGTCTTCGCCCGGCTGAGATACGACTCGGGCGACTGGGAGTACAACCCCAAGGTGGCGGCGAACCTCCTGGATGCGGTGCTTCAGTACACGCAGATCCCCGTGTACCCGCACGAAATCGTGATCACCGCCGACTCCGACGAACTCCAGGCGTACCCGTTCCTCTTCATGACCGGACACACCCTGGTACGGTTCAGCGAGGCCGAGCGCGCGGGGCTCGAGCGGTACGTCCAGGGCGGCGGCTTTCTCTTCTCGGACGATTGCAACCACGACATCGAAGGGCTCTACTCGACTTCCTTCGAGGCTGAAATGGCGCGGATCTTCCCGGCCGACGAGGCGGGGGGTGAAGTGCTTCCGAAGATCCCGGGCTCGCACCCGCTCTACACGTCGTTCTTCGACTTCTCGAGCGGTCCCCCCCAGACCAGCCACGAACTGAACGGCTGGGGCGACGACATGGTGCACGACTATCTGCGCGCCGTGGAGCACCGAAATCGTATCGGAGTCCTCTATTCGAACAAGGACTACGGCTGCGAGTGGGACTACGACTGGCAGAACAAGCGATTCCGCTCCGAAGACAACACCCGATTCGCCGTGAACCTGGTGGTCTACGCCATGACCTGATGGAGGCCGCCGTCGTCGGCCCGAAAACCGCGGGCCCGACGACGACGTTCCACCCCAGCGAGGGCCGCCCGATCAGGTATAGGCGCCGCCCACCATGATGTTGCGCACCAGGAGCCACGGGGATCCGTGCGAAACGCTCTGGGTCTGGGTGGGCTGCCCCTTGGCATCGCCACCCGTGCCGTGCAGCTCGTACTGGTCGGGCCCTGAGACCGCGTCCAGGTTCGCCCAGAAATCGGTGGTGATGGCCTGGTAGGTCACGTCGGTGCACTGGCGTGTGATCTGGCCGTCCTTGATCTCCCAGAAGATGTGGCCTCCGAACTGGCCGTTGTAACGCTGCTGGTCGATCGAGTAGCTGCCACGGCCGTCGATCATGACCCCGTCGCGAACGTCGGCGATCATCTCTTCCATGGTGGGAGAACCGGGAGGGCCCGCGTCGATACCCACGTTGGGCATGCGGAGGAACGGATAGTCCCGCCACGAACTGGCGTAGGTGCAGCCGCGGCTGAAGTCCTCGTTCAGGTAGTGTGCGGTCTCGCGGTTGGTCTGGAGGCCCACGAGGATCCCGTCGCGCACGATGGGCCACTCCATGGTCTCGACGCCGTCGTCGTCGTAGCCCGCCGAGGCCAGACCCCGAGAGGTCCGGTCGGCGGTGACATTGAAGTGCTCGGAGCCGTACTCGAGGCTTCCGACGTCGTTCAATCCGATGAAACTCGTTCCGGCGTAGTTCGCCTCCATTCCCACGACGCGGTCGAGTTCGGTGGCGTGGCCGATGATCTCGTGGATCGTGAGCATGGCGTGCGAGGGCGAGAGGATCAGGTCCTTCATGCCCACCGCGCCCAGCGGCTTCGCGGTGCACATCTCCACCGCGTCCACGGCGGCCTGTTCGGCGTCCCGCAGGAGCTTGGATTCCGTGGCCACTTCCCAGCCGCCCTGGAGGGCCTCACCGGGATAGTTCCTCGTGCGGGTTTCGTCGCCGACCCGGGCGGTCACGCTGAGCGACGGGCTCGTCGTGAAGTGCTCCTGTTCGATGTAGGATCCCTCGGTCGAAGCGAAGTAACGCCACTCGTATTGGACCCGAGCCGAGGCCGATACCCCGATCACGCCGGGCACGGCTTTGGCGAGATCCACGATGGCCTGCGCCCAGGCTTCCTTGTCGGATTCCGAGACCGTGGTGGGGTCGATCACCATGGGGGTACGGTAGCTCGCCTGGTAGGCTTCGACGGGGGTGAGGCGCACGTCCTGGCGCTTCGCGATGGCGCTGGCCCGGGCCACCTCGACCGCAATACGGGTGATGCGCTGCACCTCGCCTTCGGTCACGATCGGGCTCGAGGCGAAGCCCCAGACCCCGGAGTGGATGACGCGGACCCCGAACCCGGCCGGTTCGCGCTCTTCGGCTCCGGGGGGGGTGGCTCGGGTCCCGCCGCCGCCGAATCTACCACCACCGCCACGGCCTCCACCGCCACCACCGAATCTACCACCCCCACCACCACCCTGTTCCTCGTTTTCGTCCCGCCAGGTGACCGAGGCCCCCTCGAGGTTCGCGGTGTAGGTGAGCCGGATGTCGGCGTAGCTGGCGCCGGCCTGGCGCGCCTCGTAGAGCGCGATGTCGGCCAATCCCTGAACCGCCGAACGGGTCGCCACACCCGGAGGCGAGTCAGCGAGGAGCTGCCCGACGAGGTCGTTCGAATAGAGGGCGAGCGCACCAGCGCCCATCCCCAGTTGGGTCACGAATTCACGGCGGGTCGGCGTCATCGGAGAATCTCGCGGCAGGAGGTCTTGGCGGTCATTCGACGGCGGGACTGTTCGAGGACATGTTGAAGTCCTCGATGCGAACGGGGGGAATGAGGGCGCTGTTTCCGCCGTCGTAGGATTCACCCATGTGCATGGGCTCGGAACGCCCCACGTCGACGAGGCTGTTGTACCCCACGACCGGCGACATATTCCACCGGAAGTTCTGCACCGCTCCGGTAATCTCGCCATTCTCGATGAGGAACAGCCCGTCGCGGGTCATGCCGGTATTCAGGAGAGGCTGATCGGTGGCGGGTACGCCCCGGATGTACCAGAAGAAGGAGACGAGGAGCCCGCGCTGGGTCTCGGCAATCATCTCCTCGACGGACTTCTCTCTCCCCTCCATGACCAGGCTCTGGTTCGGCGAGGCACCGAGGTCCTCGCCGAAGTTCCTGAGGACCCCGTTCTCGACCCAGGTCACCGGGGCGGCGGGGCGCTGGTCGTTCTGGATCGTGGACTGCGACAGGATGGGATTCCCGATATCGCTCTTCAGCGTGAACAGGTCACTGAAGATCTTGTCGCCCGGCTGCCGACCCTCCATGAACTGGGCCGCACCGCTGTTGCCGCCCTCGTTGTCCTGGTTGAAGATCCCGGTCAGGAGCGAAAGGAAGCGGGCGTTGGCCCGAGGTTCCAGGATGACCGAGTAGCGCCCGGGTTCGAGAGCGCGGGCGTTTGCGCTGAGCAGGGCCTTTTCGGAGGCCCGCCGGGTGATGTCGGAAGGGTCGATCTGGGCGGTGTCGCGGATTCCGGTGGTGCCCGCCCATCCCGAGCCCCGCCCGTCGGGGGTGCGGCAGGTCAGGATGAAGCTGGTCTGCGCGTCACGGTAGTAGGCGAAGAGCCCGTTCGAGTTGGCGCGACATGACACCTGATCGTTCTTGGGTATGTAGCCGTAACCGACGACCCCCATCTGTTCGGAGAGGTCCAGGCTGGCCTTCACGAGTTCGGCCCGCTGCAGTGGGCCGAAGTCGATCATGCTCGAGCGGGCCGAGTCCACCTCGATGTAGGTCTGGGGCCCCAGGAGCTCGGGCATCTCGTCGCGGGGCTCCGCGTCGAGCGCGTCGGCCCTGGCCTCGTCGATCATGGCCTGGAGGCCGGTGTCCGAGAAGTCCCGGGTGTTGGCGGTGCCTACGCGCTGGTCGTGGTGGAGCGTGAGCGAGACCTGGCGGTCGAATTGCACCAGGTTGACCGTAATGGATGAGTTGGCCCAGCGGGTGCCGGAGCGCTCGCCCCCCACCAGGTTGACCTCGACCGGATCGGGCGCGGCCATGTCGATGATCCGGTCGACGAGAGCGCGGGCTTCTTCGCGTGTGTACATGGTGGGGTTGGACCTGCCGGCCTGCGGGTTAAG
>CAZFRU010000084.1:0-6500 GCA_964521385.1 uncultured Gemmatimonadaceae bacterium
CGCTTGATCCGCGCCGCCTCCGCATTGATATTGCCCTCCCTCGATTCCCTCGGGCCCGGGTGGGACGAGTCCCCTCTTCGACCAGCGATTGCCTCCATGGAGCTGAGCCCCAACGTCGCCGCCCTGCGTCCTTCCGCGACCATCGCCGTCAGTTCGCTGGCGAAGCGCCTCGTGGCCGAGGGGCGAGACATCGTCGACCTGAGCGCCGGTGAGCCCGACTTCGATACCCCGGGATGGATCTCCGATGCCGCGATGCAGGGCATCCGTGAGGGCCGCACCCGGTATACGGCCACCGCAGGAATCCCCGAGCTTCGCACCGCCATCGCGCGGTTCCTCTCGGTGCCCGGTCGGGCGATCGACCCTGCCGAGATCGTCGTTTCGTCCGGTGCCAAGCAGGCTTTGTTCAACGCCTGTTTCAGCCTGTTCGGTCCCGGCGACGAGGTGATCGTGGCGACGCCCTACTGGACCAGCTACCCCGAGATCGTCGGACTGGCGCGGGCGACATCGGTCTTTGCCGAGGGCCGTGAAGAGGCCGGGTTTCGTCTCGATCCCGCCGACCTCGATCGGGTGGCCACCGACGCCACCCGAGGGCTCTTGTTCAGCTCCCCCTGCAATCCGACCGGAGTGGTCTATACGGCCGACGAGTTGAAGGCCGTGGCCGAGTGGGCTCGCGATCGGGGCATCTGGTTGATCTCCGACGAGATCTACCGGCACATCTATTTCGGTGAGGGCGCCGAAGCACCGGGAATCCTCGGGCTGCCGACGACCTCACTGGGTCCACATGTGCTGATCGATGGCGCCTCGAAGAGCTTCGCCATGACGGGTTGGCGGATCGGGTTTTCGGTGTCGAACACCTCGCTCGCGGCGACGATGGCCGGGGTCCAGAGCCACATCACGTCGAGCGCGGCCACCCCCTCGCAGATGGCGGCGCTGGCGGCCTACAGCGATCTGGGACGCCTGCACGAAGACGTGGCGCGGATGCGCGGGGCCTTCCAGCGTCGGCGCGATCTGGTGGTGCGCCTCTTCGACGAGATGTTGCCCGCCTTTCCGTACCTGCGTCCCGAAGGGGCCTTCTACCTCTTCTTCCGGGTCGATGCGGCGTTCACGGCCGATCGCGACTCGGCCGCGGCCGTCTGCTCGTGGTTGCTCGAAGAGACCGGTGTGGCGGTGGTCCCGGGCGAGGCCTTCGGGGCGCCCCGGTACGCCCGCATGAGCATCGCGTCGTCCGATGGCGTGCTGGAAGAGGCGATCCGACGCATGGCCGCGGTTCTCGCCTAGGGGCTCACCAGGGCGCTGGAGCGTTGCCCCGGATGTACTCGAGCAGGCGGGCACAACTGCGGTCGACCATGGCGAACACCTGTACGAATCCGTCCGGCCCACCATAGTACGGGTCCGGCACCTCGCCGTCGTCCGGCTCGGGATCGAAGTCGCGCAGGAGGGCGAGGCGGGCCGTTCCCCCGTGCCGGTCCCGGAGGGTGGTGAGTTCGGCGAGGTTGGAGCGATCCATCGCCATCACCAGGTTGAAGTCCTCGAGATCGGCGGTGCTCACGCGTCGTGCCCTCTGGCCGTCGAGCGCGACTCCATGCGCTCGGGCCACGTCGATGGACCGACGATCGGGGGGGTTGCCTACATGCCATCCCTCGGTTCCGGCCGAGTCGATGCGGACCGTCTCACCGAGTCCCGCACGCTGCACCTGGTGCCGGAAGACCCCTTCGGCCAGGGGGGAGCGGCAGATGTTCCCCAGGCACACGAACAGGACCGAGGTCGAAGGCGGAGTCGTCTGGGAGTGGGTCATACCTCCAAGAAAGCGCGCCTCTGCGGCGATCGCAATCCGGGGCTCGAAAGGGCGTGCGCTATGCGGCGACGCCGGGTGGACCTACCTTTCGAGGCTGATGATACATACGAAAACAGGGAGTACCCACGTCGTGTCCGACACAGCTGACAGCGTTCCTTCGTTCGCCGCCCTCGGTCTATCAGAGCCAGCCCAGGCCGCGGTCGAGGCTCTGGGATGGACGATCCCGACCCCCATCCAGATGAAGGCCATTCCTCCGGCACTGGCCGGCAGGGATATCGTGGGGATCGCCCAGACCGGCACCGGCAAGACCGGCGCGTTCATGATTCCGGCGCTCGAGCGCATCGATGTCGGGGGTGGGCTCCAGGTGCTCATCCTCGCACCCACCCGCGAACTCGCGCAGCAGGTTGCCGACGACACCGCGCAGTTGGCTCGCGGGACGGCGATCCGGAGCGCGGCCATCTATGGGGGCGTGAAGTACGGTCCCCAGCTGGATGCCCTGTCGGAGGGGTACGAGGTGATTGCCGCGACGCCGGGGCGGTTCATCGACCACATGCGCCAGGGAAAGGCCGACGTCTCGACCGTGCGCTTCTTCATCCTCGACGAGGCCGACCGGATGCTCGACATGGGGTTCCGGCCGCAGATCGAGGACTGCATGCGGGGCCTGTCTCGCGACCGGCAGACCATGCTCTTCAGCGCGACGATGCCGCACGGGGTGCACGACCTGGCCCTGCGTCTGACGAAGGACGCGGCCTGGGTCGAGGCCGCCCCGTCCGGCACCACCGCCAGTGGCATCGAGGAGCGAGCGTATTCGGTGAGGCCGGAAATGAAGCCGGACCTCCTGCTGCACCTGCTCCGGGAGCCGGGCTGGGATCACGTGCTGATCTTCAGTCGCACCAAGGCGGGTGCCAACGTGCTGGAGTCCCGGCTCGAGCGCGAGGGGATTCGGGCCGACGCCATGCACTCGGACCGTGGCATGAGGGAACGGACCCGGGCCCTCGACCGCTTCGCCAAGGGAGAGATCCGGGTGCTGGTGGCCACCGACATCGCCCAGCGGGGGCTCGACGTCGACGGGATCACCCATGTCGTCAACTACGATGTGCCCCTCGACCCCGAGGACTACGTGCACCGGATCGGCCGCACCGGACGCGCGGGAGCGGCGGGCACGGCGGTGACCTTCGTCTCGGCAGGCGACCTCGGGCACCTCAAGACGCTCGAGCATCATCTCGGTCGTCCGGTGCCCCGCCAGACGATTCCCGAATTCGACTACACCGGGATTCCCGAAGACCAGCGCTCGACGGGGGGGGCCCGGGGACGTCACTCCCGAGCGCCGAGGGGCATGGGCGCCCGCCTCACCGAAGAGCTGACCCCCGAGCAGCTGGCCGAACTCCTCAAGCACAACTGACAGACCTACCTCAACCGCTCTGATCGTCATGCTCCTACGCCGCTATGGTGACCGCCTCCATTCGGTCGATCTGAACTTCGACCGTCGCGCCCTCAACGAGATCGCTTTTCGCCGTGACCACCAGGTCTCGTTTGAATGGGACGAATTCGTGGCCACCCATACCCGCATCGGCGAGCACGCATTGGCGGCCGAGGTCGAGGGCGACGTGCACGACGAGGTCGAGAAACAGGTCCTTGCCCAGCTCGAAGAGCGGATTCGCGAGGTGCAGGCGGGACTGGCCGAAGGCGACCTGCTCGTGATCGAAAGCGAACACGGGGCGTCGTATCCCAAGACCCGACAGGCGACGCGTACCGTGGTGCAGGAGGGAGAAAACCGCCTGCACTTCCGCGTGCACGTCGATCCCCCGCTCGACCTCGGCGTGTACCGTCCGACGGCATGACCGGTGGCTGAGACGCACGAGGGCGCAGACGGCTGATGGAGATCTCTCTCGCAGCCATTGAAGCGGCCCGGGAGCGGATCGCACCGCATGTGGTCCACACGCCGTGTCCGCGCAGCATGGTCTTTGCCGACCTGACCCCGGGTCGGCTCTACCTGAAGCTCGAAAACCTCCAGCGTACCGGCTCGTTCAAGGACCGGGGATCGCTCAATCGCCTGTTGCACCTCGACGAAGCGGAGCGCCGCCGCGGAGTGGTGACGGCCAGCGCCGGCAATCATGCGCAGGCGGTGGCCTTCCACGCCGAGCGCCTCGGGATTCCCTGCACGGTGGTGATGCCTGAGACGGCTCCGTTGATCAAGGTCTCGAACACCGAGGGGTACGGCGCCCGAGTCATCCAACTCGGAACCGTGCTGGACGATTCCGCGGTGGAAGCCCGGCGCATCGAGGCCGACGAGGGGCTCACCATGATCCACCCCTTCGACGACCGTGATGTCATCGCGGGACAGGGCTCGATGGGTCTCGAGATCCTGGAGCAGGTACCCGACGTCGATGTGATCGTGGTGCCGGTCGGCGGCGGAGGCATGATCTCGGGCATCGCGCTGGCGGTCCGCGCACTCGCACCCCATGTCCGGATCGTCGGGGTCGAGGCCGACGCGGCCCCCTCGGCGCTGGCGTCGCGTCGCGCCGGTGAGATCGTGAATATCACGAGCAGCCGCACGCTGGCCGACGGGATCGCCACGAAGCGGGTGGGCGAAATCACCTTTCCCATCATCGAGGCGCTGGTCGACGAACTCGTCGTGGTGTCGGAAGAAGAGATCGCGAGCGCGATCCTGCTCTTGCTCGAGCGTCAGAAGAGCGTGGTCGAGGGCGCGGGAGCGGTTTCTCTTGCCGCATTGGCACGGGGCGCAGTGGCTCTCGAGCCCGACGAGCGTGCCGTGCTGGTGGTGAGCGGCGGCAACATCGACGTCAACATGGTGTCGCGGATCATCGATCGCGGGCTTGTGGCCGATGGACGCCTGGTGCGCTTCCTGGTGAAGGTGCCCGATGCGCCGGGGTCGCTGGCCCGCCTCACCCACCTCGTCGCCGGCCTCGGTGCCAATGTGCTCGAGACCTCGCACCGGCGGGGTTTTGCCGACATTTCGGTGGGCGACGTCGAGATCGTGTTCACACTCGAGACCCGAGGACAGGCCCACGTCACCACCATCGTCCAGATCCTCGAAGCCGAAGGCCTGGTGGTCGAGGACTTCCTGTAGGCGTAGGGCCCGTGAGGAAGGTGTCTGACGGAGGTTGGGCGGCAGAGGCCTGACCGGCAAGAGGCCTGGCCGGTGCCGTGGCGGGCGCCGCGGCGGGCGGCCGGCGCGGCTCCAACCGTGCTGGAAACCGCGCTCGCCCTCCTCGACGCGAGCGCTCGCGATAGGTTCGCAGCACGTAGAGCGGCAAAGCGCGCACCCGCGCCGCGACCGTCCGAGGGCATGCAGGGTTTGCAGCACAGGGAGTAGCGAAGTGCGCTCGCCTCCTGCCCAGCCGCCAGGCGCGCTCGGTTTCCCGCACCGCCCGAGCCGTACCGCCCCAGGCCGATCCGGGAATCACTCCCCCGATCTGCCTGCGGACCCCCGCACGGCTGCTCGATTGCGGTCGCAGCGGCCCCGCGGTAGCGTCTGTAGGCCCAACGCCACTCGAGACCCCGGCTGAGTTGCAGGGATGCCAGCGGGTGCAGAGTTTTTCGCGTTCTTTGGTTGCGACGCTTGACGGAAGGATACGAGAGTATGAGGTCAACGGCCGTCGCCGACGTAGCGGGCCAAATGAGGCAGGCCCGACAGCTGCGGGGCTCCTTCCCAGCGCTGGTCCACCGATGGAGAGGGGGGCTCGTGATCGTCTGGTCGGGCCTTGCCCTGCAAGCGTGCTCGATCGACTCCGCGTCCGAAGAAGGAGCGCGCTCCAGCCTGGGTGAAGCCGGGACTGCAAGTGCCCACCGATTCGACAGCGCCGGGGTGACCATCGTCTCACCTCCGGCTGCGGTACTGGCCACACTCCCCCTATGGACCGTCAACGACACACCGCTCGTAGCCATAGGTACCTCCTCCGATCCGAACACGCATTTCTTTCAGATCACGGGCGCCCAGATCCACCAGGACCGCAGCTTCACAGTCTCCGACCGCGGCAGCCAGAGCCTCAGGACGTACGGTCCAGACGGTCGCTTCCTGTCCACTTTCGGTCGAGAGGGCAGTGGTCCAGGGGAATTCACAAGTTCGTATCTGGTGCCCTATAGGTCGGTAGACACAATGCTCGCGTGGGACGGCGGCTCAAGGCGCTTCTACCGGATCTCGCTAGATGATGGGGGCTTCAGTACGACCAGTCCCGACGGGTGGGCGGGAGCAAGGGGCCCGGTGGGCGCTGTCGGCCCAACCGTACTCCGGCGGGATCGGACGCTTTCCCGACCTGAGTCCGAGGGCCCCGGAGGTTGGCCCGTCGAGTTCCGCTGGCAGCGCATGGACGGCTCGGCCCAACCGCCCCTTGCCCGCTTCGAGGAAGCCACGGAGTTCTTTCTGATGCCCGGTGGCATTCCATACATGCTCCCCCTCCCCTTTCCAGCCACTGCGACTGCGGCGGTCGGCCAAAGCGCGGCCTATATCGCAGGTGGGATGGCATTCGAGGTAAGACGCTGGCCCATTGAGGACAGTGCGAGCCGACCGGACATTCTCCGCATTCCGGACTACCACCCGCCGCCCGTGCTCGATCGACATATTGAGGAATACTGGGATGACGTCCTCCCAGAGGGAGATCGTCGCTCGCCGGTGACCGCCCGGTTCATTAAGCGGAAGTTCCTCCCACCAAGTGGAGCAATCCGCTTTGTAACTACTGGCGGG
>CAZFRU010000085.1:0-4994 GCA_964521385.1 uncultured Gemmatimonadaceae bacterium
GGGCTTTTCATATCCAGACTATCGACCGCGCTCTGCCCGTGGTGAATAAGCCGGGATGAATACAGCTGCTTGTGCATCTCCGGGAAGACCGACTCACCTGTGGTCGGCCCCCGTCGCCCTGTGGGTAGTCTTCGCCGGGGGTGGGCCCCAGGCGGGTGACACCGTCCCGCTGTTCGCCTCCGACGCGGCGGTGGTCCTCACGCTGGCTGCCGACTTCCAGGCCCTTCGCAAGGACCGCTCCGACGATCCCGACGACCGGCCCGCACTCCTTGTGCTGGAAGACGGCGACACCCTGGCGGTGGAACTACGCCCTCGGGGCAACTTCCGGCGGGATCCTGCGGTCTGTTCCTTTCCCCCCCTGCGCCTCGACGTGAAGACCGAGAGCGCCGAGGGCACGGTGTTCCAGGGTCAGGACAAGCTCAAGATCGTCCTGCCCTGTCGCCCCGAGTGGGACTCGTACGAGGAGCTGGTCCTTCGCGAGATGTTGCTGTACAAGGTCTACGCCCTGTTCACACCCGCGTCGTTCAAGGTCCGGCTCGCCAGAATCACCTTTGTGGACACCTCGGGCGAGCGGGAGCCCTTCACCCGGCCGGCCTTCTTCATCGAGAACGACGAGGCGCTGGCCCTGCGCGTGGGCGGTCAGGTGTTGGACATTCCCGACGGCAAGATCGTCCGCAAAGAGCTGCTCGATCCCCGGTCCTCGACCCGCGTCGCGATCTTCCAGTACCTCATCGGCAACACGGACTGGGCCGACGCGCGGGTGCACAACGTGTTGATCCTGGGGCTGGATGGTCGGGTGGTGCCGGTGCCCTACGACTTCGACTTCGCGGGAGCGGTGGGAGCCCCCTACGCCACCCCCGCCCCGGACCTGCCGATCGTGACGGTGCAGCAGCGCCTCTACCGTGGGCACTGCTGGCGCGAGCAAGACGAGGCGGAAGCACTGGCGCCGTTCCTGCGGGCTCGCACGGACCTCGAGGCGCTGGTCCGCGGCTTCACACCCCTGGCACCCGCAGCGCGGGACGACACGCTCGAGTACCTCCTCCACTTCTACGAGCAGGTGGCCACTCCGCAGCGGGCCCATCAGATGATGTTCCGGGATTGCGTTCCGCTCTAGGACCCGGCTGGACCCAATACCGTTGCTTAAGATACATTTCGAATCTGGATCGCGGGACGATGGTGCAGGGTTCCTCGGTGTGGGCTGCGGGACTTGGTGGGGAAGTTGCTCATCTTTCGTTTGACGACGCGTGGGTTGAAGCGCCCTCGATTGGAGGAGACCCGCTCTTCAAGAATCTCGTCGAGGATCGCCTGGTAGAGCGTTGGCTGATCACCCTGAGGCGGAAAAAGCGACGACCTGAGGGAGCTTTCGGCGCACGACGCGAATCGCGTGTACGAAGGAGACGTCGTCCGGGTCGATCTGGGCTCCGAGGGCGGCCTCGTGCATGAGGTCCCGCACGGCGTAGTGCGCCAGCAGGAGCCCGTAGAACTCCTGACACACGAGTTCGGGAGTGCGACTGCGGAGCACGATGGCACGACCGCGCAGGTGAACCTTGAGTTCATCGAAGGCGGTCTCGATCTCCCACCGCTCGTGATAGAGCGCGGCCAGTTCCAGGGCCGGCGCTTCGGTGGGGTCCAGCAGGGTGGTCACGAGCCGATAGAGCGGTCGATCGGCATCGGTCTGGTGCGCGACCCCCTCGAGTTCGAATTCGATCACGCGGACCACCCCCCCGTGGCGGCCTCGTCTCCGATCGTTCTGCGAGGGATAGAGCTGGCTGAGGAAGGATCCGTCCTCGAGGCGCTCACTGCACGGCAGCACAACATTGCTCGGGGCCCGCCACAGCAGGTCGCTTCCGTTCTGCAGCGCCTGGTTCCACAGCTTGAAGTTGAAGAACCCGCGATCGGCGAGGCAGAGCATGTCGGCCTCCAGACGCGGGAGCACCGCCACAGCCAGGGCCTGTTCCGAAGTGCCTCGATATGGACCGTGCTGACTGGCAAACAGCACGTGGGTACCATTCTCCACCAACGACACGAAGCGCAGCTTCGGAAAGCCCGCCGTACCGCGAGAGGCCCCGGGCCGCCCGAAGGCGGCCTCGTTCTCGGGTGTATCAGCCACGTCCAACGTGCTGCCGTCGATCGAGACCAGGCGCCGATCCCGGTACCACGCGCCTGGCGTCTCTCGCGACGCCACCGGGCCCACCAACTCCGCGTACAACTGCTGCACCGGCTCCACGCCCAGACGGGTCCGGGCTCGCGAGATCGAGGACTTCTGCACCGTCCGGATCGGCTTCACCGGAAGCCCGAGCCACTCCAACCCCTCCAGCAGGCAGCGCAGAACCTCCCCATAGGAGGCGTCCATGTAGAGCGCCAGCGCGATCACGTAGTACACCATCACCTGCATCGGCAGCTTACGATGCCGCTCGCTCGCCCGGCCCGTCTCCCGCAACACCCGGGCGATCTCCTCGGACGTGATTGTCCGACTGATCACCCCGAGGCTGATGAAGTCCGTGACCCGCACACCCCCCGAAATCTCCGCCACCGTCCGTGCCATAGCCTCCTCCTCTGGAAACACAGCCTACGCATTTCCAGTCAACTTGGCAGGTGTGATTTCCTAAAGCAACGGTATTGAGTCTAGCCTGGGGCACCATCAATCAGGTCGGTCGACCGTCGATCCTCGATCATTGCCTCGACTCGCTGCTCGAGGAACTCCAGCTTTTCCTCTCCGATCGAACGGGTAACCAGATACATGACTCCGGCGCCGACCACGCCGATCACCTGGAAGACTGGAAATCCCGCGAGTACGATCGCCACGAAGGCAGCAGTGACGAGGGCGAAGGCGGCTCGCCCCAACCGGCCCTGATGATACCGTTCCCGAATGCCTTCGAGGCGGGCCCGCAACTCCTCGTCGTCCAGATCGGGTGGGAGGATCGCATCCAACTGATCCTCGAAGCGTCGGTCGAGCTTGACCAGAGACATTCGACTCAACCTCCCTCGTCGTAGCTTCGACGAATCGATCCGACGAACGAGTACGGCTCGTCGCTCGGGCCTCGCATCACTCCGACCGCCCGACCGTCATCGAGGTCGTGAACCGCTACACCCACCGGGGCGATCGCTACCGCTTGCCTCTCACCAGAATCCCAATCGAAGAGATCGTAACGGACCGGGTCCCCTTCCTCCATACCTCGAGGTGAGAGTGGGTCGATCAACCCCACCCCGCGCGATACCCAAAATACCCCAGACGAGCGATCGAACAGGACCTTGCCCGTAAGAGGATGGACGTCATCCTGAGCGATCCGCACGTTCGACGGTAGCGGGGGGATCTTCGACAGCGCTTCCTCACGCTCCCTCGACGATACGGCCCGGGCGCGGACATCTCGAGCAGCTCGAAGCTCGACGGCCGAGTCTGTCACCTCGGCGAACCGATACCGGTCGGACCGGCCCACCCCGACCCGCCCGTCCGGGTCGACAGCCCAAAGCGAAGCCACCGGCACCATCCGCATGCTTATCTGACCGCCCACGTCGCGCGAGATGTTCGCCGGGACATCTTCGAACGAATGGACCTCGCGCAACGGCGCACCTTCAGCGTCGAGAGCCCATAGAGTGAGCCTGAAGCCCGTACTTCCTTCGTCGGAACGGACGCTCAGTGCCTCGGCCAGCATCCAATCGTCGCCCACGGGCTCCAGCGTCCGCACCACCCCGACCGTCTCGACGACTTGAAGGGGGATGAACTCGAGGAACGTTCCGGCACTGTCCCACACCGACGCCCGGAGATTTCCTGGATCGGTAACCAGGACGCGGCCTCCGGGGAGATCAGAAACGTCAGTACTCTGGTTGGAGAGTTCTCCAGGGCCCTCGCCGACCGTCCCGGTAGTCCAAAGGTGAGCCCCTGAGGCCGTGAAGGCCGAAACCTGCCCTTGGATCCTGTCCAGGACGACGACGTGGCCAAGGTCGGTCCACGCCACGTCTGTGATCTCGCCGAAGGGGCCGTCGGGACCGCCCTCCAATAGGGCCAGCTGCTCGATGGCGACGGCCGGGACGGGTGTGTCAGCGACCTGCGCCGCCGACACACCCTCGCCTGAGACCAGAGTCGCCGCACTCGCCATGTACACACAACGGCGTAAGAGACTCGGGTTCGCCATGGTTCAGACCACCAGCGACGGTTCGACCAGCGGTTCCTCCTCCTCATTCGGCGACAGGCATCCGATCAGATCGAAGAGAGATATTCCGGCCAGCGTGGTCGTTCCGTACGATGTCAGACAGGCGAATGTCTCGTCGCCGGGAAACGGGGTGACGGCGGTCCCAACGCACGCCGCCAACGTGGCCATCGCAATGATGCCAGTCGCACCGGCGATGATGAGCTCCCGCCAACAAGGGACCGCAAGTCCATCCTCAACGCAGAGTTCGATCGACGAAGGGGTCTCGAGCACGCTTGCCGACATGATCTCCTCGGAGCCAGGTACCGTCTCCGTAGCTGATGCCGTTGCCGGGACCGCCAGCATCAACGTCACCGCAACCAGAAGCATCGTCCTCATACGCACCTCCACCAACAGGAAAGGGCTCAGAATGGGTCCCGTCCAGTATTGGGGGGAGGGCGCACCAACTCCATGTACGGATGGGACGGATGTTTCTCTCCCATCGTGGTCCGGTGACTCAGATGCGGGCGATCGGCGCATCGAGGAGCAGATCATCCGGACGCTTCGTGAAGGAGAGGTCCAGACGGCTCAGGGAGGTCCCACGACTCGGCCATCACGGCTCCGACCTGGCGTGGCCTCAGCCGAAGGCCTCCCCCACCACCAAGAGGCCCCACCGGGAAGAAGCCCCCACCGCGAACAGGTCACCACCGCGAAGAGGTCTCAAACCGCGAAGGAGCCCCCACCGCGAAGAGGTTACCACCGCGAAGAGGTCTCAAACCGCGAAGAAGCCCCCCCCGCGAAAAGCCCCGGCGGCGGCCCGGGGGGGGGGGGGGGGGGGGGGGGGGGGGGGGGGGGGGGGGGGGGGGG
>CAZFRU010000086.1:0-4859 GCA_964521385.1 uncultured Gemmatimonadaceae bacterium
ATCGGCGATCCGCTCGCCCAGCAGGAAGACCTCGTCGTCGGGGTCGGAAGCCTCCGCGTCGGATTCGGCCCCGGCATCCAGGGCGAGCCCGGCCCCCTCCTGTACCACCTCAGGCGCCGGATCATAGTCGGGTCGCGCCTCGCGCACCCACCAGCTGCGACTGCCCTCGGTGCCCGGCAAACCCAGCCTTCGATCCCAGGCCAGCCCCGAGTCCAACCCTCGATCCCACGCCAGCCCCGAGTCCAACCCCCGATCCCACACCGTTTCCACCCCGAACCCACCCATGCGCCACCTCCTCTTTCATCCGGCACCCACCATCACGCGAACACATCAAATATAACGGCTGGTTTCGGGGCCTCTTCGGGCACCCCCAGAAGGCGCCCCGAGGGGTTGCGAGGCTTCGGCGGGTGGGGCAGACCCTCGATCGCCGCGGAGGAGCCCGCCAGCCTTGAGCATGGGCACGCCCGGCTCGCACCCCGGACGATCGCGCCCCGGCCACCTGAAATCTGTCCATGTCTGGATGGGACAGATGATCTGGATGGGACAGATGATCTGGATGAGACACATGGTCCGGATGGGACACGTGTGCGCGCATCGTCCCGAAACCATGCCGGGATCCAGTACGCGATCGGGAAGGTCACGATGCCCACCGCGACTTGTGCGACCGAGTACGATGCACGCTCGGCACGCTCGCCCCCTACGCCGCGCAGACGGCTGCACGTATCGGACGCAGACGGCTGCACGCATCGGGTATCGCGCACCCGCCCATCGCCATCGCGAAAACGCGCTTTCCGCCCTAAACTGATCACGGCCCGACGGTCGGCGCGCCCCCCGACGGGGCCTCCCACCCTCGCGCCCGCTCCATCGTCTGCACGCGAGCAACAAAGGAATCCCATGCCCACCTACTCGATCTCCGTCAACGGCCAGCGGCGCGAGGTAGAGGCGCCGCCCGAGATGCCCTTGCTCTGGGTCATCCGCGACCTGCTCGGTCTCACAGGCACCAAATTCGGTTGTGGCCAGAACCAGTGCGGGGCCTGCACGGTCCACATCGACGGCTCGCCCACGCGCTCGTGCGTGACGCGCATCTCGCGGGTCGCCGACAGCGAGATCACCACCATCGAGGGCCTCTCGCCCGAGGGGTTGAGCGCGCTGCAGGAGGCGTGGATCGCGGAGGATGTGCCCCAATGCGGGTACTGCCAATCCGGCCAGATCATGGCGGCCTCGGCACTGCTGGCCGATAACCCGAGCCCCACCGATGCGCAGATCGACGAGGCTCTTTCTCGCAATATCTGCCGCTGCGGCACCTACCAGAGGATCCGCAGCGCCATCCATCGTGCGGTCAGGGAGGCGTGACATGACACTGCTCGTTGCCAACGTGTCACGCCGAAGCGTGATCAAGTCGCTGGGATTGGCCGGGGGGTTCCTGCTCACGGTGACGGTGCTCCCCGAGCCCCTGCGGGTTCTGGTCCGGGGCCGATCCTCGGCGGCGGATGGGCTGTCGCCCTCGGTCTACCTCGCCATCGACGACGACGGCACGGTCCGGGTGTACGTGCACCGGGTGGAAATGGGCCAGGGCAGCGCGACGGGACTCGTCCAGATCATCGCCGACGAGTTGGAAGCGGACTGGGATCGCATTCGGGTCATGCCGACCTACGGCGACACGAAGTTCGGCAGCCAGAACACCGACGGTTCCTCGTCGATTCGCATGTTCTACGACGCCTTTCGCACCGCGGGCGCCACGGCCCGCACCTTGCTCGAGCACGCCGCGGCCACGCATTGGGGCGTCGACGATGATGGCGTCGAGGCCCGCAACCACCAGATCCACAACCGGCTGAGCGGAGAGGCGCTCGACTACGGCACCTTCGTGGCCGCAGCGGCTCTGCTCGACGTCCCGCCACCCGAGTCGATCCCATTCAAGGCGCGGGCGCAACACCGGTACATCGGCAAGCCGGTGCGCAACATCTACGCCGAGGACTTCGCGACCGGTCGCGCGATCTATGCGCAAGATGTGCGACGAGACGGCATGGTGTTCGCGGTGGCTGCGCGGCCCCCGGTGGTCGGGGGCAACGTGAAGGCGTACGATCGCGAGGCGGCTCTGGCGGTGCCGGGGGTGCTGGATGTCGTCGAGCTACCGGCCTTCGAGTGGCCGATGAGCTTTCGCCCGCTCGGTGGCGTGGCCGTCGTCGCGAGCAACACCTGGGCGGCCATGCAAGGACGGAAGGCGCTGAATGCGACCTTCGACGCCGGTCGCAATGCGGACCACGATACGACCGACTACGAAGCCACGTTGTGGCGGGCCATCACGGACGGGGGCGCCGTCACCTACGACCGGGGCGACGTGAGTGCGGCGCTGGCGTCGGCGCACACGAGAATCACCTCGGACTACTTCATTCCGTACCTGCATCACGCACCCATGGAGCCTCCCGCGGCGACCGCGGAATGGCAGGACGGCACCCTCAGGATCTGGACCTGCTGCCAGGACCCGCAGGCCGTCCAGGGCACGGTGGCGCCGTACTTCAAGCTGAAGCCCAAGGACATCTACGTCGAAGCGACCCTTCTCGGTGGCGCATTCGGTCGCAAATCGAAGCCGGATTTCGCCGTCGAAGCGGCGCTGCTGGCGCGGCACATGGACCGGCCGGTCAAGATGGTGTGGAGCAGGGAAGACGACGTCCGCCACGGGTACTACCATGCCATCTCCGCGCAGCGTGTCGACGTGGCCCTCGACGCTGCGGGCAAGGTGCAGGCGTGGGATCACCGGGCCGCGTATCCGTCTCTGTTGGAAGTGGCCACCGGCGAGCAGACCGATGCGGCCGCTTCGTTCGAAGTCGCCCCGGTCATGGAGCAGCCCCTCGCGATTCCCGCGCTGAGAATCTCGTCGGGCGAGGCGAAGGCGCACGTCCGCGTGGGGTGGCTCCGGTCGGTGACCAGCATCCAGCACGGCTTTGCCATGGGATCCATGATGGGCGAGATCGCGGCGGCCACCGGCCAGCGCAGCGACCAGGTCTGGTACGACCTGTTCGGTTCGGTGCTCACGGCGGCCGAGGCCGACGATCCCGAGCGCGCCGAACCGCCGGCGTTGGCTGCCGAGCGACTTGAGGCCGTGTTCCGCAAAGTCGTGGAGATGTCGGACTATGGGCGTACGCTCCCGCCGCGTACGGGCATCGGCCTCGCTGCGTTCACCAGCTTCGGGAGCTTCACCGCCGCGGCGCTCGAAGTGACCGTGACCCCTGAGGGTGAGGTCAAGGTGCCGCGCGCCTGGACCGCCATCGACTGCGGTCTGGCCGTCAATCCCGACCGGGTGCGAGCGCAGATGGAGGGCGCGGTGGTCTTCGGCCTGTCCATCGCGCTGCACAACGAGATCACCATCGAACACGGCGCGGTCGTCCAGGACAACTTCGACAACTATCCGGTCTGCCGCATCGCCGAGGCACCGCGGGTCGAGGTTGCACTGTTCGAGAACGAGCATGCGCTGGGCGGTGCCGGAGAGCCCGGGGTCCCGCCGGTTGCGGCGGCCCTGGCCAACGGCATCTTTGCGGCGGTCGGCAAGCGGATTCGACGGCTTCCGATCCGCGATCAATTGAGAGCATGAGGAGCGTGGACCTGATGAGGACGCCATGAAGACGACGGGTACGAGCCGCAGGGACTTTCTTCGTACGACCGCTGCCGCGGGAGGCGCGCTGGGGCTGGGTCTGGTTCCCGGGGTCCAGGCAGAGGCGCAATCCCCTGAAGCTGAGGCGTCGGCAAGAGCCGGAATGGGGGCCCCGCTCAAGATCCTCGTCCTGGGTGGCACGGGGTTCATCGGACCCCACACGGTTCGGTACGCCATCGACCGAGGCCACGAGGTCACCCTCTTCAACCGGGGTCGCAGCAACACCGACCTCTTTCCCGAGCTCGAGACGCTGATCGGGGACCGCAACGGAGACCTGGAATCGCTGCGGGGCCGGCGTTGGGACGTCTGCTTCGACAACAACGCCTCGAACATCGACTGGGTGGAGTATTCGACCGAGTTCTTGAGGGATTCCGTGGACCGCTACCACTACGTCTCGTCGCGGTCGGCCTACTCGGATCTCAGTTCGATTCCCATGGGTGCGCACGCCCCCACCTTCACCTACGAGACGGCGGGGATCGAGCCCGGAGCCGAGCAGCTTCCCTACGGACTCCAGAAGGCGCTCTGCGAGCGGCAGGTGCTGAAGGTGTTTCCCGACACCTCCACCATCTTCAGGCCCGGCCTCATCATCGGTCCCGGCGACGACACCGACCGTTTCACCTATTGGCCGGTGCGGATCCACCGGGGCGGCGAGGTGCTGGCTCCGAGCGACGGGTCCGACCCGATCCAGATCATCGACGTGAGAGATTTCACCGAGTGGATGGTGCGGGTGGCCGAGAATCAGTACAACGGGGTGTTCAATTGCATCGGCCCGGCCACCCCCCGGCCCATCGATGAGTTGCTCTACGGGATTCGGGCCGTGACCACCGCCGAGACCACCTTCACCTGGGTCCCCCGTGAGTTTCTCGCGGAGCATCGGGTCCGGCCCTACGCCGAGATGCCGGTATGGATGCCGCCCACACCCGGTCGCGAAGGGTACGCCCGGTTCGATCTGACCCCCGAGGTCGAGCGCGGACTCACCTTCCGCCCGTTGGCGGTGACCGCGAAAGATACCCTCGACTTCCATTTCTCGCGGCCTCCGGAACGCCAGGCGGAGTTGCGTTCTGGAATCACCGCGGAACGTGAAGCCGAGGTGTTGGCGGCGTGGCACGAAGAGAGCGGATCACCCGAATACTGAATCCGGCGAGCCGGAGAATCGAGGGCTGGTCGGTTCGACGTTTCTATCTCGATCCAGGGGATGATCCACATGCAC
>CAZFRU010000087.1:0-4323 GCA_964521385.1 uncultured Gemmatimonadaceae bacterium
CGCCCGCCGCCCCCCCCCCCCCCCGGGCCCCCCCCCCGCCCCCAAAAAAACCGGGGGGGGGGCCCCACCCCCCCCCCCCTCCGCCCCACCAAAAGGAGAAGTGGCGCCGTACGGGCGTCCTGGAGACGGCCGGCGCCGAAGGCGACGTAGCGCAGCGCGGCTCCAGGACGCCCGTACGGCGCCACTTCATCCGCCCTATCTATTCATACCGCAAAGCATCAATCGGATCCAACCGCGCCGCCCGCTGCGCCGGCCAGATCCCGAAGAACAGCCCGATGCCGGCCGAAAACAGCAGCGCACCAATCACGGCCTCGGGTGCCACCAACGTCTCCCAACTCATGAACTTCTTCATGAGAGCCGCTGCACCGTACCCGCCCAGCACACCCATCAGCCCTCCCAGGAAGCAGAGCACCAGCGCCTCGATGAGGAACTGGAACAGGATCGCCTTGCGGGTGGCCCCGAGCGCCTTGCGCACCCCGATTTCACGGGTACGCTCGGTCACCGACACCAGCATGATGTTCATGATGCCGATGCCTCCGACCAGCAGGCTGACGCCGGCAATCCCGGCCAGGAGGTAGGTGAAGGTCTGGTTCGTCTCGTTGAAGGTCGACAACAGATCGGCCGAGTTGCGAATGCTGAAATCGGCTTCTGCACCCGGTCGGATCCTGTGCTCTCGCTTCAGGATCCGGTCGATGTCGGCGTAGGCCTGATCGAGTTCGGCCGGCGTGGCCGTCGCCGCATAGATGGAGTTGAGCCGGTCACGTCCACCGAAGAGGCGATACATGGCGGTGGACACCGGCACGAACACCTGCTCGTCGGGTCGCATGAAGGCGGCTTCGCCCTTCTCTTCCAGAACGCCGATCACCTCGAAGGGCTGACCGCCCAGCTGGACCGTCTTGCCGACCAGCAGCTCGGGCGGGGTATCGCCGAGCTGCGCCGGCACTCCGTGCCCGAGCACGGCCACCCGCCGTCGACCCTGCACCTCACCTTCATTGAAGAAGCGCCCCAACACGAGCTTGTGGTCGTAGATCTCGAAGTACTCGGGCCAGGTGCCCACGACGGTGTTGTTGCTGTTCCACCGTAGGTAGGACAGCTGCGAGCGAGAGCTGAGCTCGGGCGCCACCTTCAACTCGCCGGCTTGATCGCGGCGCAATGCGACGGCGTCGTCGACGGTCAGCCGCGAGGTACCTTCCCGGCTCACCCCCCCGAACATCGACTGGCCGGGTCGGATCGTCAGCACATTGGTGCCCATGCGCTGGATCTGCTCCTCGACCGATTGCTGCGCGCCCTCACCGAGGGCGACCATCGTGATGACGGCCGCTACGCCGATGATGATCCCCAAGGTGGTGAGGAACGACCGCATCGCATTGGCGCGAATGGCCGCGAGGGCCACCATGACGATCTCGTAGGCGAGCTTCATCGCATGCCTCCTATCGACCCCGACCGGGACCGCTCGTCGAGGGGAAGGGGCTCGATCCACCGCCCATGCGGTCGCGCATCTGCTGGAGCTGGGCGGCCTGCGCCGCCTGGAGCTGCGCGGCACCGATCGAGGCGATCAGCTCACCCTCCTCGATCCCCGAAACCACCTGCGTGTTGTCCCAGTCGTTGAGTGAGATGGTGACGACCCGCGGCTCCGGGGCGCCCTGCGCATTGACCACGAACAGCAGAGCCTGCCGCGGCGCCCGCGGGTTCACCGCCTGCTGGGCTCCGCCCTGTCCCCGGGTGAAGCCCCCACCACGCGCGCCGCCTCCCGCAGCACCCCCCGCAGCGGCGCGAGCCGCACCCAGCATGGCCCGCATCGAGTCCTGCGAGATCTCGCCGCGCTGGACCCTCGCCCGCAGCGAATCCATGCTCACCCCACCCGCCGCTGGTGCCGCCGAGGAGTCACCGGTCGCGGGAGCGGCAGTCCGGCCCCCACGCAGCTGCGCCACGTCGATGGTCTCGGGGTCGAGCCCGATGGCCGCCGCCGCGGCCCTCGCATCCTGCAGTTGTACGATGGTGTTGTTGGGCACCAGGATGATGTCGATGGCCTGATCGATCAGAATCTCGACCTCGGCATTCATTCCCGACTTGAGCAGCCCCGCCGAATTGTCGAGTGTGACGATGACCGGGAACATCGTCACGTTCTGCTGGGTGATCGCCTGCGGCTCGATCTTCTCGATCTGGCCCCGGAACGACTGGTCCGGGTACGCCTCGACCTTCACGGTGGCGGGCATACCGGCCCGCAGATCACCCATATCGGTTTCGTCGACCAGGGTACGGACTCGCATCGACGCCAGGTCGGCCATGGTGAACAACGCCGTGCCCCCGGAGACGTTGCCCGACGCCGACTGGATGACCGAGCCCTCCTCGACGTTGCGTGTGAGGATCGTTCCCGCCAGCGGAGCACGGATGGTCACATCGTTCAACTGCAATTCGGCGAGCTCGAAGTTGGTGCTCGCCTTGATGAGGTTGGCCTGCGAATTCGCGTAGTCCAGGTTCGACCCCTCCAGCTCCTGCTGGGTGATCACACCCGCAGTCAGGAGTTCCTGGTTCCGCGCGAGCTGGGCCTTGGAAATGTCGAGGCGTGCCTGTGCCACTTCGAGATCGGCCTTGGCCTGATCGAAGCGGTTCTGCACGTCGCGCGGATCGACCCGAGCGAGCAAGGTGCCCGGCTGCACCTCGTCGCCCACATCGACCAGCATCTCGAGAATCTCACCGCCCGCCTTCGACTTCACCTCGACGGTCCGGATCGGCTCGATGGTGCCGGTGGCTTCGGCCGTGATGCGGAGGGTCCCCCGCGACGCTGCCACCGTCTGGAAGGTGCTCACCGGAGCCGACTCACCGGTGCTGCACGCGCCGACGGCCACCGCCATCGCCAATACTGCCATGCGCTTGATCATGATGCGACTCCCGACGCTTCGTTCATATAGTCTTTTTCGATGACGCCGTCGCGCAGATGGATCTGGCGCCGGGCGTATGCGGCGATGTCGTGTTCGTGCGTGACCAGGAGGATCGTCTGGCCTTCGTCGTTGAGATTGGTGAGGGCCTGCATGATCTCCTCGGAGGTGACCGAGTCGAGGTTTCCGGTGGGCTCGTCGGCCAGCAGCAGCGCAGGCTCGTTCACCAGGGCGCGGGCCACGGCCACCCGCTGCCGTTGTCCTCCCGAAATCTCGGGCGGCTTGTGGTCCATACGATCTCCCAGACCCACCAACTCCAGCTTCTCAGCCGCCCGCCGCCGCCGCTCCTTCGAGGGAACTCCGGCGTAGACCAGTGGAAGTTCGACGTTATGGAGACACGTAGCCCGGGGCAGAAGGTTGAACGTCTGGAAGACGAAGCCGATCGACCGGTTCCGCACCCGAGCGAGCTCGTCGTCACTGAGCTCGCTGACGAGCTGCCCGTTCAGCCAGTACTTGCCCGCCGTGGGGGTATCGAGGCAGCCGAGCACATTCATGAATGTGCTCTTGCCGGAACCCGAGGGACCCATCAACGAGACGAACTCCCCGCGCTCGATGACGAGATCGATGCCTCGCACGGCCCGCACCGTCTCCGCCCCGAGGTAGTAGAACTTCTCGATCCCTTCTGTCCGAATGATCTCGCTCACCACGTCCTCCCTGAATGTATGGACCGCTCGTGGCGCCTATGACGCGTGGAGCGACTGATCTCAGTTGCGGTTGGACCCGCCTGAACCCCCTGAATCCCGGTTGCGCGCGTCCCACGCCGCCGTGAGCGAGTCGTAGCGCGCCGCCTGATCGGGGTCGAGCACACCACGAATCGCGTCCCGGGTCTCGAGCACGAGGTTTCCGGTTCCCTCTTCATACGCCTTGCGGGAGTTACGATGAAACACCTGCAGGTCTTCGCGATACGCCTTCACGATCGAGTCGATGCGCACCCTCTGCTGCTCGGTCAGATTCACCTGCTCGTACATGGGTACGCGGCGCCGCCGCTCTCCCTCGTCGGAGCCCCTCGCGGGGCGCCCGTCCGACCTCTGGCCCTCGACCCGGGCAGCGTCGGCCTCAGCCGTATCGAGGCCACGGTCCAGGGCGAATCCCACGACGATTCCCGAAGCGAAGACCACGCCCAGAACCACGAGGGACATCAACCGGGCACGTGTCTGGGTCGTCATGTCAGAAGATCTCCGCTGCCACGAAGACCACTCCGGACCCGGCCTCGTCATTCAGTTCTCGAGGAATCGGCTCGCCGTCGAGACCCGCCGTGAGCAACTCCTCGATGCCCACGTCCACGACGGGCGCAGGCGCCGGCACCACCAGCAGGATCACCGCCGCTGCGGCCGCGGCCACGAGGGCCGAAGGCACGACGGTGCGGGCCCACGACGTAACCGTC
>CAZFRU010000088.1:0-4161 GCA_964521385.1 uncultured Gemmatimonadaceae bacterium
CGCCCCAGCAGCGCCGACACCTCCGAACCCGCCTGCGTGAACCGGAAGATGTTGTCGATGAACAGAAGTACGTCCTGCTTGTCGACGTCGCGGAAGTACTCGGCGATGGTGAGACCCGACAGACCCACCCGCAGGCGGGCACCCGGCGGCTCGTTCATCTGGCCGTACACGAGCGCCGTCGACGCGAGCACGCCGGCTTCCTTGAACTCCAGCCAGAGGTCGTTGCCCTCGCGGGTCCGCTCGCCCACCCCGCAGAAGACCGACCGACCGCCGTGCTCCATGGCGATGTTGTTGATCAGCTCCTGGATGATGACCGTCTTGCCCACGCCCGCGCCGCCGAAGAGGCCCGTCTTGCCGCCCTTCACGTAGGGGGCCAGAAGGTCGACGACCTTGATTCCGGTCTCGAAGATCTCGGTCTTCGGCTCGAGGTCGGAGAACTTGGGAGGCAGGCGGTGGATCGGCCAGCGTTCGGCCGATGCCGAAATCTCACCAGCCTCGTCGACCGGCTCTCCGAGCACGTTCAGGATCCGTCCGAGGGGCACATCGCCCACCGGCACGGTGATCGCGCTGCCCGTGTCGACGGCGTCCATTCCGCGGCTCACGCCGTCGGTCGACGACATCGAGACGGCCCGCACCTGCCCCCGCCCGATGTGCTGCTGCACCTCGGCGGTGAGGTTGATGGCCGCTCCGCCCTCCGAGTCGCCTCGGATGACGAGCGCGTTGTAGATGTCCGGCATGTGGGCGGGGTCGAACTCCACGTCGAGGACGGGTCCGATCACCTGCACGACTTTTCCGATGTTGTCAGCCATGTCCCTTGTCTCTTCGAAGGCGAACCGTGGGGAATGCGGGCCTACTCCAGGCCCGCCGCGCCCCCGACGATCTCGGCGATTTCCTGAGTGATCTGACCCTGCCGGGCCCGGTTGTACGTTCGGGTGAGGTGCTCGAGCACGTCCCCGGCATTGTCCGTTGCGTTCTTCATGGCGGCCCGACGGGACCCCTGCTCTGCGGCCATGTTCTGCACCAGCCCGATGAACACGGCATTTCTCACGTACGCCGGCAGGATCCGCTCCAGGATCGGTCCGGCCCCGGGCGAGAGGATGAAGCTCTCGGCGTCCTGCCCCGTCTCGCCCGGCTCGATGGGCAGTACCTGGCGCACTCCGGGCGGTGTCGACATCGCCGACCGGAACTCGGACGCGATGACGTAGACCGCGTCCAACTCCCCGCTCTCGAACCGACTCCGCAGGGGCCCGATCAACCCTTCGGCGTCTTCGATGGTGGGAGCATCACCGATCGCAGTCGTCTGCGACGCGATGGGCTCACCGCGGAACCTGAAGTAGGCGATCCCCTTCTTGCCGGAGATGTGCAATTCCGACTCGACCCCCCGCTCCTGCAGGTCGTCGAGCACCAGACGGGCCTGCTTGATCAGGTTGGCATTGAACCCGCCGGCGAGGCCTCGATTGGCCGTGAGCAGAAGGACCGCCGCACGTCGCATCTTCTCGGGGCGACGCAGGACCGGATACTGCTCCGCAAACGCCGGGGCGTACAGGGACCCCACGATCTCCCGCAGGGCCTCACTGTAGGGCTTCGTCGCATGCACACGGTCGGTGGCCCGCTTCAACTTGCTGGTGGCGACCAGCTCCATGGTGCGGGTGATCTTCCTGGTGTTCTCGACCGACTTGATTCGGCGCTTGACGTCTCGGGCAGCAGCCACGGGTCAGACTCCTTCGCTCGTGGGGGTCAGGCCGAGGCGCCGACGGGCGACTGCTGAGCCGAGAAGGCCTCGTTCCACTCACGAATGGCCGCGTCGAGGCCCGACACCACCTCGTCGGAGAGCTGCTTGCCCGTACGGATCAACTCGAGCAGCGCCGTGTGGTGCACGGTGAGGTGCTCGTGGAAGCCCCGCTCCCAGGCGCGCACGCGCTCGACCGGAACCTCGTCGATGAACCCACGTGAGACCGCGTAGATGGCCGCGACCTGGTTTTCGACGGGCATCGGCAGGTACTGGGGCTGCTTCAGGATCTCGACGGTACGCTGACCCCGCGCGAGCTGCTTCTGTGTGGACGCATCGAGGTCGGACCCGAACTGCGCGAACGCTTCGAGTTCCCGGAACTGGGCCAGGTCGAGGCGCAGATTTCCGGCAACCTTCTTCATCGCCTTGATCTGGGCGGCGCCTCCGACACGGGACACCGAAATGCCCACGTTGACGGCCGGCCGCACCCCGGAGTAGAAGAGGTCGGGCTCGAGAAAGATCTGACCGTCGGTGATGGAGATCACGTTGGTCGGGATGTAGGCCGACACGTCGCCGGCCTGGGTCTCGATGATCGGCAGGGCCGTCAGCGAGCCGCCGCCCTGCTCGTCCGACAACCGTGCGGCGCGCTCCAGCAGGCGGGAGTGCAGATAGAAGACGTCGCCGGGGTAGGCTTCACGACCCGGGGGGCGCCGCAGCACGAGCGACAGCTGTCGGTACGCCTGCGCCTGTTTGGAGAGGTCGTCGTAGACACAGAGCGCCGCCTTGCCCTGCCACATGAAGTGTTCGGCCAGAGCCGTGGCCGAGTAGGGCGCGATGTACTGGAGCGGGGCCGGGTCGGCCGCATTGGCCGTCACGACGATGGTGTACTCCAGCGCCCCGTGCTCGCGGAGGAGTTCGACCACGTTGGCCACCTTGCCCGCACGCTGCCCGATGGCGCAGTACACACAGATGACGCCGGTGCCCTTCTGGTTGATGATCGCGTCGACGGCGATGGCCGTCTTGCCGGTGCCGCGGTCGCCGATGATCAGCTCCCGCTGACCGCGCCCGATCGGGATCATCGCGTCGATGGCCTTGAGGCCCGTCTGCAGGGGCTCGTTCACGGGCTGTCGGGCCACGATGCCGGGGGCCACGATGTCGATCTGGCGTGACCCCTCGATCCCGTCGATCGGCCCGTTGCCGTCGATGGGATTTCCGAGAGGATCGACCACGCGACCGAGATAACCCGCACCCACCGGGATCTCGAGCACCCGACCCGTCCGGCGGACCTGGTCCCCTTCGTGCAGCGAGGTCCAGTCGCCCATGATCACCGCGCCGATGTTGTCTTCTTCGAGATTCAGCGCGAGTGCCGTGACCACGTCCCCGGTCTCGGACACCGTGATCTCGAGCATCTCGCTCGCCATCGCCTTGGTGAGGCCGTAGACGCGGGCGATCCCGTCCTTGACCTCGAGCACCTCTCCCACGTCCTCGGCGTGGAGCGCTTCTTCGTAGTGCTCGATTTCGTCCAGGAGGACGCCCTTGATCTCGCTGGCGCGCAGATGGGAATCGTTGGCCATATCCGTCTATCCTTGAGTGTTAGGCGCTGCTCGCGGGCAGTTGAGCCGCCATGAGCTGTCGACGCATGCGGTCGAGCCGCCGGCGCAGCGAACCGTCGTATATGGTATCTCCGGCCCTCACGACCACGCCGCCGAGAATCCCGGGGTCGACGTGAATGTGGGGCACGGCGGTCTTGCCCAGGAGTGCCGAGAGGCGCCGCTCGAGAGCGACCGACGTCTCGTCGTCGAGGGGTCGGGCCACCGTGACGTCGACGTGGACCCGATTCTCGTGAAGGTCGACCAGTGCGTCGAACTCCATGGCGATGGTCCGCAGGAGTCGTTGCCGACGTTTGTCGATGGTCACCAGAATGAAATTGACCAGCATCGGCGGAATCCGTCCACCGAAGACCTTCTCGAGAAGCGCCTTCTTGTCGTCGGCGTCGACGCGGGGGGTCTCGAGAAAGATGCGCACGCGCGGATTGTCGTCGATCAGCGCGGCCACGAGGCGAATCCCCTCACCGAACACGTCGAGACCCTCGTGCCGCAGCGCCAGCTCGAACAGGGCCTCAGCGTAGTTCCTCGCGACGGTCTCGTCTCTCACGCCTGCGCTCCCTCGGCGTCGCCGGCAGCCATCTGGTCGAGGAAGTCGACCACCATGCTACGGTGCCGATCCTCGTCGAGCTGCTCGCGCATGAGCCGACTGGCCGCGGCGAGTGCCAGTTCAACCGACTCCTTGCGGAGTTCGGCGAGAGCCCGGTCCTTCTCGTGCCCGATCTCGCGCCTCGCCGTCTCGATGATGCCCTGCGCCTCGGTGCGGGCCTTCTCCTCGAGTTCCTTGCGGAGACGTTCGGCCGCGGTTCGGCCTTCGGCGATGATCTC
>CAZFRU010000089.1:0-3766 GCA_964521385.1 uncultured Gemmatimonadaceae bacterium
CGAGGCCGATCTCACCCGAGCCTTCTGAATCCGTGCGGAAGGGGTTGGCGCCCGGATCGACGAACTCGGCGCGCGACAGCACGTAGGGAAGCAACTCCAGCCGATTTCCCGAGCGGATGCCCCGCAGGCCTTCCAGGTATCCGTAGGTGGGAATTCCCCCCGGTTGGCTCTTGGGCGTGAACGAGGTGACGGCGTATTCGCGGCGCCGGCCGATCACGCGCTCGAGCTGGATTCCCCACACCGGCTCATCTTCTTCGTTGAAGCTGAGCTGGCTGAACGGAATCCGATACTCGGCGGTCCACCCACCCTCGTCGACCGAGGTCGCGACATCCCAGACGGCATCCCAGCTGTTGTCATCGCGCTCACCGCCCGAACCGGCCACCGATTTCACGGCGTCTCGCTGGACTCCGGCGGGGTTGACGTCGAAGACGAAGCCCGTGCGGCGGTCGTGGTAGCTGTCGAGGACGACACCGAACCAGTCCGAATCACCCAGATCCATGTCGCGACGTCCGAGCCGAGCGGTGACTGCGCCGTCGTCGTGAAGGCGCACGCCGATGTAGAGGGCCTCGGCGTCGTACAGGATCCGTACCTCGGTGGCCTGACTCACCGGCCGACCTTCTTCGGGATCGACCTGGGTGAAGTCGGTGATGGGGGGAGCGGCCTGCCACGCGGCTTCGTCGAGACGGCCATCGAGATGAATCTCGCCGCTGCGCTCCACCGCCCGGGCCACGGGGCGAGCTGCAGTCTGAACATCCTGGGCCGCCAGGGGGCCGCCCACCCCGAACACCAGGCAGGCCGCCCACGCGGCACGCGTCACCCTATGAAGATCGATCTTGACCACCGCCCCACCCCCCCTCTGTTCGACGACCTGGACCCCACAAGATGAGGCATGAGCCACTCCCAGGCGAGCGGCGGACCCCCCTCAACGGATGATTCTCAGCAGGTAGTCGCCGGTCTGATCGGCTGAGAACGACGTCACCCACACATGCCATGTGCCGGTTCGACCCTGGAGCTCGGCGGCGGTGAACGTCACCGACGAGGTTCGGATGCCGCCATCGTCGGCGTCGTCGTTGCGCTTGACGATGGGAGCTTCTCCCGCGGTCTCGACCACGAGAAAGGTGTCGAAATCGTCGCTCGAGACCTCGATGGTGATGTCGCCGGCGTCGGAGACGTCGATCCGGTGGAGGTCGGCGTACTCCCCGAGGGGCAGGCGCGTGTCACCGCTGCTCAGCGTTCCCTCGATCTCTTCGGCCCTACCGCCCTCGGTCGTGATGGCGGTCAGCGTGTAGGCGAGGTCGTCCACGCCGGCACCCTCTTCGCCCACGACCCACAGCTGCCAGGGTCCCGCCGGCACGCCCGACACCGTCAGCGTCGCTCCTCCCAGATCGGTAAAGGCCGTGCGCCGGCGGCCGTCGGGTCCGAGTGCCGACACCGTCAGGTAGCTCTCGAACGACGGGGTCACCTGAAGGATCACGCGGCCCGCGTCGAGGTCGACGGTCAGCGAATCGTAGGGTTGGCCCTTTGGGGACATCGCCGAAAGACGACCCTGAAGGGTTTGCGCCTCGCCGGCAGCGGTCACACTCCAGGTCAGGACATACGAGCCGAATTGCCCCTCGCCGTAGGCGGCGGCGGTCACCGTCCACACACCCGCTTCGTCGACCACGAACGAGACTTCGCTGTCGGTACCCTGGCCGCTGTCGTCGTTCTCACGGCGCATGCCGGATGGCGATTCGACCCTCAGATAGGCGTCGAACTCACCCGACCGCAGGGCCACCGTCACGAATTGGCCGGTCTCGGCCTCGAAGGTGTGCTGCTCGCCCACCCGGCCGGCGTCGGCGTCGACCACGGGGTCACTCGCATCGAGCGTACCCTCACGGACCTGTGGATCCTGGGCCGCGAGCGGAAGCGCTGCGGCGGTGAGGGCGAGCCCCAGGACGAAGGGACGCGTCGCGCAGGCGAAGAAGCGGTAGATGGGCATCAGGCGACCTCGGGGTGTCAGTGGACGAGCTTCTTGAAGCGGATGCGGTGCGGCTGATCGGCATCGGCGCCGAGCCGTCGTTTCTTGTCTTCTTCGTACTCCTGGAAGTTGCCCGGGAACCATACCACCTCGCTGTTGCCCTCGAACGAGAGGATGTGGGTGGCGATCCGGTCGAGGAACCAGCGATCGTGCGAGATGACCAGGACACAGCCCGCGAAGGCGAGCAGGGCGTCTTCGAGCGCACGCAGTGTGTCGACGTCGAGGTCGTTGGTGGGCTCATCGAGCAGGAGCACGTTGCCGCCTTCCTTGAGCAGCTTGGCGAGGTGCAGCCGGTTGCGTTCCCCACCCGAGAGGACGCCGACCTTCTTCTGCTGGTCCGGGCCCCGGAAGTTGAACCACGACAGGTAGGCCCGCCCGTTGACCTCCGCGCGCCCGAACTCGAGCACTTCGAGACCTCCCGTGACCTCTTCGAACACGGTGCGATCGGGGTCGAGAGCCTCACGGCTCTGGTCGACATAGGCCAGACGGACGGTGTCGCCGACCGTGAGCGTCCCCTCGTCGGGAACCTCCGCGCCCGTCACCATCCGGAACAACGTCGTCTTGCCCGCACCGTTGGCTCCGATGATCCCGACGATGGCGGCCGGAGGTACATCGAACGACAGATCGTCGATGAGCAGTCGATCACCGAATCCCTTGCGCAGGTGCTCGGCCTGGATCACGACCTTGCCCAGACGGGGTCCCTTGGGGATCAGGATCTCGGCCGTGCGCACCTGCTCGCGTTCGTCCGCCGCGAGCAGTTCCTCGTAGGCGTTGAGGCGTGCCTTGCCCTTGGAGTGCCGGGCACGAGGCGCCATGCGGGCCCATTCGAGTTCACGCTCGAGTGACTTCGCCCGGGCGCTGCTCTGACGTTCCTCGACGCGGAGCCGTTCCTGCTTCTGTTCGAGCCAGGACGAGTAGTTGCCCTTCCATGGGATTCCCTCACCGCGATCGAGCTCGAGGATCCATTCGGCCACATTGTCGAGAAAGTACCGGTCGTGGGTGATGGCGACGATGGTACCCGGGTAGGCGGCCAGATACTGCTCGAGCCACTGCACCGACTCGGCGTCGAGGTGGTTCGTGGGCTCGTCGAGGAGCAGCATGTCGGGCTCTTCCAGCAGCACTCGACAGAGCGCCACACGCCGACGCTCGCCGCCCGAGAGCGTGGTGACGTCGGTGTCGCCGGGCGGGAGACGCAGGGCGTCCATGGCGATCTCGAGCTTGCGATCGAGATCCCAGGCGTTGGCTGCGTCGATGCGGTCCTGGAGCTTGGCCTGCTCGGCGATGAGCGCCTCCATGGCGTCGTCGTCGGCGACCTCGCCGAAGGCCATGTTGACCTCTTCGAATCGCTTCAGGAGGTCGCGGGTCTCGCGCACCGCCAACTCGACATTGCCGCGCACGTCGAGACTGGCGTCGAGCTCGGGTTCCTGCGCCAGGTAGCCGATGCGGGTGCCCTTCATGGCCCATGCCTCACCCAGGAAGTCGGTGTCGATCCCGGCCATGATCTTCAGGAGTGACGTCTTGCCTGAACCGTTGGGTCCGACGACGCCGATCTTTGCGCCGGGAAAGAACGACAGGTTGATGTTCTTCAGGATCTCGCGCTTGGGGGGGACGATCTTGCCCAGGCGGTGCATGTGGTAGATGAACTTTTGATCAGACATTTGGGTGGTTTGGGGCAGGTGAAGGGGGACCCTCCGGGAGCCGCGCTTCGCTTCGCGGCCTGCGGCCGCGGCCGTCTCCCGGAGGGTCCCC
>CAZFRU010000090.1:0-2806 GCA_964521385.1 uncultured Gemmatimonadaceae bacterium
ATCGCCCGTGGCGCACAGTCGAGGAAAATCGGTCCGGTTAAATGGATACCCCCTATCCGAGGAAACGCGGACGCCACCGACGCCGGAGCGACGAGGGTCGTCGCTCGAGGTGTCCCTTCACCACATAGGTGCCGTCGGTATCGACGAGCAGCGTGAGCACCTCGTGCTCGGCCACACTGATGCACCGGGTGAAATCGGCGATCCGCTCACCCAGCAGGAAGACCTCGTCGTCCGGGTCGGGGGCCTCCGCGTCGGTATCGGCATCGGTCTCAGCGGGTTCAGCCCGATCCCACTTCGTTTCCGCTCCGAACCCACCCATGCGCCCCCTCCTCCAGCATCCACCGTCACCAGAACACCTGAAATCCAACGGCGGGTTTCGGGGCCTCTTCGAGTGCCCCAGGAGTCACGTCGAGAGGTCTTGAGGCTCTGCAGGTGGTGCAGGCCTTCGCTCAGTAGCAAGCCTTCGGCACGAGCACCTCCAGTCCGCATCCCGGACGATCGCGTTCCGACCCTCCCAGATCCGTCCATGGCTAGATGGGACAGATGCGCTCGCGGATTCTCGAATCCGGGTGGGGATCCAGAACGCGATCGGGAGCGGTCGATCGAAGGGCCATCGACGTCCCGGATCGCCAATAGTGCGAACACGTCCTGGCGCGCGCCGTGCCGTTCGGATGACCAGGACAGTGACGACGACGGTCGCGAGCAGGCCCAGCCTGCGGAGGACTCACCGCCCGGGGGCCGCGAGCCTCTTGGCATCACGGGGCAGGTGGGTCGTCCTCCGAACGGGCCCGAGCCGTCACGGGTTCCCGCTCGGGGCCACTTCCCCTCTGAGGCGCCGTAGGTGCACGCTCTGTAGAGGCCCCAACCGGCCCACCCGCGGTGCGTTCAATCCCCGGTGATCGCCTCCGCGTCTCTGGTGGGTGTCGTTCGGCGCGATACGGCGTCCTTCACCCGGTCCACGATGCCGTGCAGGATCAGGAAGGCGCTCGGCACCAAGAAGAGGGTGAGCCGGCTTGTCTTGGTTCGTGCAGTCGACACACGATGACCGCGAGGGGAGACCCCTGAGCGGTGGATATCCATCGTCAATCCCACATCACGACTGCCCCGCCCGGCCCCATCGGCTTCTTGCACTTCGGGCACGGATACGGCTCCTCCCAGGGCTCGTAGTCCCGCGCACGGCACTTCGGGCATGGCTCGAGCGCGGCGAGCTCGGCTTCAGTGTCCGCCTCCACCGAGGGCGCTGCACCTCGGACATTGATATCGCCCGCGTACCCGCACCGGCGGCATCGCATCGCGTAGACGATCGCCATGAACCCGACGCCCCGCCCCTCTCCGGCGAGCACTTCGTGCCCGCAGTGAGTGCAGTGGTATGACAGTGAAGTGCCCATGCTGCTCGCCTCCAGATGTGGACGGTGCGAACCTCAGAGTATTGGATCGTGGGCGCTGGCGCTGTAGGAGGAGCGATATCAGCGACTCACCGCTCTCACGGATGCATCCACTCTCCACCTTCGCCGTAACTTGATTCATTCCAGATAACGCTGTAGCTTCCCCGCCATGGCGAGCCCCGATACCCGACCCTCGAACGAATCAGTCGACTCGATCCGCCGAGCACTGCGCTCGGCCGGTCTCAGGGTCACCAAGCCACGGACCGAGGCGCTGAACTGGCTGGCTCGGCACCCCCATTCATCGGTGGACGAGATCAACGCCGCGGTGCGGCAGCGACTCGGGTCGGTGTCGAGGCAGGCGATCTACGACCTGCTCGCGGCATGCCGTCGTGCCGGCCTGGTCCGCTGCATCGAGCCCGCCGGTCACCCGGCCCGGTACGAGTGCCGAGTCGGTGACAATCATCATCACATGGTATGCCGCGAGTGTGGACACATCGAAGATGTCGATTGCATTCGAGGGGCGTGCCCATGCCTGACCCCCGATACCGATTCCGGTTTCACAGTGGACGAGGCCGAGGTGGTGTTCTGGGGAGACTGCTCGCGTTGCCGGGCCGGGTCCAGCGAAGCGATCCAGTCGGCATGATCATCACGGATCCAGCACGTGCAATAGCTCAGAAGTGAACAACCGCATCTCACGACGCTTCCCCGAACCGAAGAGACTCTACCGATGACCGACAAGAAGCCCAACCCGACCACCACCGACGCCGGGGCCCCGGTGGCAAGTGACGAGCATTCGCTGACGGTGGGTCCGGACGGCCCGATCGTTCTGCACGACCACTATCTGATCGAGCAGATGGCGATGTTCAATCGCGAGCGGATTCCGGAGCGGCAGCCGCACGCCAAAGGCGGCGGTGCGTTCGGTCGCTTCGAGGTCACCCACGACGTCAGCAAGTACACCCGGGCGGCACTCTTCCAGCCGGGGACCCGTACCGACACCCTGGTCCGGTTCTCGACCGTGGCCGGGGAGCGTGGCAGCCCCGACACCTGGCGTGACCCGCGGGGGTTCTCGATCAAGTTCTACACGACCGAGGGCAACTACGACATGGTCGGCAACAACACGCCGATCTTCTTCTTGCGGGATCCGCTCAAGTTCCAGCACTTCATTCGCAGCCAGAAGCGACGCGCCGACAGTGGCCTGCGCGACCACGACATGCAGTGGGATTTCTGGACCCTCTCGCCCGAGTCGGCGCACCAGGTGACCTGGTTGATGGGTGATCGCGGCATTCCCAGGAACTGGCGCCGGATGAACGGCTACTCCAGCCACACCTACATGTGGGTCAATGCGGCAGGCGAGAAGTTCTGGGTCAAGTACCACTTCAAGACCGATCAGGGGATCGATTTTCTCACCCAGGAGGAGGCCG
>CAZFRU010000091.1:0-2247 GCA_964521385.1 uncultured Gemmatimonadaceae bacterium
TGCTTCTCGACACCGACATCAGCGCCGTCGATTTCGTCATGCTGCCCACGACGCCAGGCTGGATCCCCGCGGGGGGGCCTTGATCAATGATCCCGGGCGTCGCCCACGGTGAATTCGGTGGACGACGCCCGGCCCCACGATCGTTCAGTAGGCGCAGAGGCAGCAGCCCGCGTTATCGCTGGGGCGACAGTTGCCGAAGGTGCGGTAGATGAGGTCGCACTGGGTGTCGCACGTCTCTGACGTGAACGGCGGGCAGGTCCCGATCTCCCCGCTCCCCGGAGTGTCGCATGCGGGCCAGTCGACCAAGGCGGCCGAGACCTGCGAGAAGCCGAAGGTGAGGATGGCGGCGACCGCGAGCACATAAGCCGCCTTGGCGAGAGTCAGGATCGAGCGGTTCATCGTAGCCTCCCGGTTGAGATGTGATGATCACGCCCTCACTCCCAGAATACCCATCCGCCACCCCATCAGCGATGGCCGAACCTGCACGAAATCGCCGGATTCGGCCATGACCGTATTTCGAGCAGCGCGGTAGCTCTTTCGGGCAGCCCGCCCTCGACGTAGGCTGAAGGAGTGAAGGGCACCTGGCTCGGAGAGGAGAGTCACATGAGCGAAGACCGCAGACGTGTTGTCGGTCGGCTGGCGCCGCTCTTGTCGGTCGCATTGCTGGCCCAGGCATGCGAGCGCGGCGAGGTGCGGCTGCTGGAGCCGGAAGGCCAGGTAGTGCCCACCAACGCGCTGAAGGTGCAGGCCGTGGTGGCCCCCGAAACGGGTGTGTCAGCAGCGGCCTTCGGCTGGGCAGAGGGCGTGCCCGACGCCGACGTCACCCTGCTACGCGTCCGGGACTTCGAGCCGATCGGCCGCCTGGAGGGTCGCACCGACCTCACCGGCTCCGCGCGCTTCGACGGGCTGGCGGGGGGGCTCGAGTGGGTGACCGTGGCCCGGTGGCTGGATGACACCGAGGCGGAGGCTCTGGGCGCGGAGTGGCCGGTGGCCATGCTGGCTGGAGCAGGCAAGGCGCAAGCGGGACCCGACGCGGAGTTCGAGGTGGCCCTGCGCCCGCCCCATCCTGGTGGGCTCGTCATCAGCGAAGTGGCGTTGGAAACCCCCCCGGTCTTCTCGTATGAGGGGCACGCCTACGTTGCCGTCTACCTCGAGCTGTACAACAACGGACCGACGACCGTCTTCCTCGACGGGGTGCTTCTGGGCAAGATCTACCGGACCATCAAGGACTACAGCCGGATGGGTAACCGCCCCTGTTCCGCCACCGAGCCGATGCGGGTGGATCCGGAGGGACTGTGGAGCGACCGGTTCTTGCGGTTTCCGGGGCGGGGTACTGATCATCCCGTGGCGCCGGGCCAGGCCGTGGTGGTGGCGGTAAGCGCCACGGACCATCGGGGTATCCACCCGACTCTTCACGACCTGACCAACGCCGACTTCGAGATGCGCCCGAGCGATCTGGGTTTGGCTGACAACCCCGCGGTACCCGATCTCGAAGACGTGGGGCCAGAGCCCTTCGTCCACAATTTGGTGTTCACCAATAGAAGCCAGTGGTTTCTCGCCGAGCCCACGGACATCGGCTCATTGCCGCGTCTGAAGGATCCGGCTGACACCAAGGAGGTACCGTGGGAGTTCGTCCGCATTCCCCGGGAGCGGGTCCTTGATGTGACCCACATCTGGTGGGACAACGCCGAGGCCTTCACCACCCTCTCCCCTTTTCCCCTCTGCCGAGACCCGGTGAACCCCATCTTCGACGCGATCCCCGGCGGGTTCAGCGACGGGCGGCAATCGGCCCTCTCGGCGCAGCGCCGCGTAGTCTCGGCACGCGACGGGCGGACGATGCTCCTCGACACCGACATCAGCGCCGTCGATTTCGTCTTGCTGCCCACGACGCCAGGGTGGATCCCCGCGGGGGGGCTGTGATCAATGAACCCGGGCGTCGCCCACGGTGAATTCGGTGGACGACGCCCGGCCCTATGCATCGCTCAGTAGGCGCAGAGGCAGCAGCCCGCGTTTTCGCTGGGGCGACAGTTGCCGAAGGTGCGGTAGATGAGGTCGCACTGGGTGTCGCACGTCTCTGACGGGAACGGCGGGCACGTCCCGATCTCCCCGCTCCCCGGAGTGTCGCATTCGGGCCAGTCGACCGAAGCGGCCGAGACCTGCGAGAAGCCGAAAGTGAGGATGGCGCGATGGCGGAACCTGCACGGAATTGCCGGATTCGGCCATGACCGTATTTCGAGCAGCGCGGTA